>NZ_RXKV01000002.1:0-273112 GCF_016805595.1 Serratia sp. 4542 | reverse complement strand
GGACACTGCCAGGCATCAAATAAAACAACAAGCCTCATGCGAAAGCATGGGGCTTTTTGTTTTGTCTGTTATCTGGCGTTCTGCATGAGCATGGGCATGCGAAAGGCCCGTCGGGAACGGGCCTTAACGCCGCGTGCGGCGGCCCCGGAGGGGAGAGTCTCAGGATGAGACGAATTGTGTAGGACAAATCCGCCGGGAGCGGATTTGAACGTTGCGAAGCAACGGCCCGAAGGGGGGCGGGCAGGACGCCCGCCATAAACTGCCAGGCATCAAACCAAGCCGAAAGCCCTGAACTGATGTTCAGGGCTTTTTGCTATGCATAAAATGGAAAATCCCCGTTGTAACCCGCTTCATCTTTCATCTCACGATTCTATATTCATCACAAAACCAATTCATTTTTTGAATGAACTCCAGATATTCTTCGTCCGCTATTAAGTTTGGCTGTTAACTTATAAATAACAATAAAGTAACAACCAGGGCGGCAGGAAGCCGAATTTCATCATTGCTATGGCTCGGAGAACATATCATGACAGAAACAACCTCGGCTCTTGAGGGTGAACGCGGCGTCGAACAGGGGGCGCTGGATAACAAAAAACGCATTTTCGCTATCGTTGGGGCTTCGTCAGGCAATCTGGTGGAGTGGTTTGATTTTTACGTTTACTCCTTCTGCTCAATCTACTTTGCCGCCTCATTTTTTCCGGCGGGCAACAGCACCACGCAGCTGCTGCAAACCGCCGGGGTATTCGCCGCCGGCTTCTTTATGCGGCCTATCGGCGGCTGGCTGTTCGGCTATATTGCCGACAAACATGGCCGAAAAAACTCAATGCTGCTTTCGGTCTGCATGATGTGCGCCGGATCGCTGGTGATCGCCTGCCTGCCGACATATGAATCGATCGGCAGCTGGGCACCGGCGCTGCTGTTGATCGCGCGCCTGTTCCAGGGGCTGTCGGTGGGCGGCGAGTACGGCACCAGTGCTACCTACATGAGCGAGGTAGCGATCAAGGGCCGACGTGGCTTTTATGCCTCGTTCCAGTACGTGACGCTGATCGGCGGGCAACTGCTGGCGCTGCTGGTATTGGTGATCCTGCAGCAAATATTGTCCGGCGAAGAACTGAAGGCCTGGGGATGGCGTATTCCGTTTGCCTTGGGGGCGGTGTTGGCGGTGGTGGCGCTGTACCTGCGCCGTTCGCTGAATGAAACCTCCGATGCGAAGACGCGTAACCACAAAGATGCCGGTTCGCTGACGGGGCTGTGGAAGAACCGCAAAGCGTTCCTGATGGTGCTGGGCTTTACCGCCGCCGGTTCGCTGACCTTCTACACCTTCACCACCTACATGCAGAAATATCTGGTGAACACCGCCGGTATGGACGCCAAGCTGGCCAGCGCCATCATGACCGTCGCGCTGTTCGTCTTCATGCTGCTGCAGCCGGCGGTCGGCGCGTTCTCGGATAAAATCGGCCGTCGCAGCTCGATGCTGATCTTCTCGGCATTGGCCACCGTGCTGACGGTGCCGATCCTGTTCGCCCTGAAAGAGGTGACCAACCCCTTTATGGCGTTCGGCCTGATCGTGCTGGCGTTGTTCGTCGTCAGCTTTTATACCGCGATCAGCGGGCTGCTTAAAGCCGAGATGTTCCCGCCGGAGGTGCGTGCGCTAGGGGTGGGTTTGTCTTATGCGGTAGCGAATGCCATGTTCGGCGGTTCGGCGGAATATGTCGCGTTGTCGCTTAAATCGTTTGGCGTGGAAAACGCTTTCTTCTGGTACGTTTCCGGCATGTGCCTGCTGGCGTTGCTGGTCTCGCTCCGGTTGCATCGCAAAGGCAAGGAGATACAGCTGTAATAAAAACCCCGGCCTTGGCCGGGGTCAGAGTGCATCTTACAGGATACGGCTAATCAGCCGGTCGATGCGGATACGCCGCAGACGGCGAATCAGCTTACGCACCTTGATCGGATACTGCTGAATGCTTTGCAGCTCCTGATAGTGGCCGACCACGGTGGTGTGAGTGCGGATGCATTCCAGCTCTTTTTGCCGCTGCTCGCGCATTTCCTGCTTGGGATCGTGGATCAGAATGGCGTTTTCCAGATCCAACCGCCAGGCGCGTGGGTTGAGGTTATTGCCGGTGACCAGCTGCCACTCTTCGTCTACCCACATGCCTTTCAGGTGATAACTGTTATCGCCATCTTTCCACAGGCGCACGATCAGCTGACCGGTGTCGACGTAACGCTGCAAGCGGCTCAGGAAGCGGCGCAGGTTGATCTCGTACAGGTAGGGCAGCGCGCCGATGATTTTGAACGGCTGGTCTTCCGGAATATAGAAGTCGTTGGCGGTTTTGTCGCCGACGATGATCTCCACCTGTTTGCCCTGGCGCAGCAGATAAATGATGTTGCGCACCAGCAGCGCCGGCAGGTTGAAATAAGGGGTACACAGCGTCAGTTTCTGGTCGGCGCACGACATCAGGTGATGAATGGTTTTATTCAGCACGCTTTGCTTGCCAAGCCCAACCAGCGGCGTCACCGCCAGCTCATCGTTACCGGCTTTACCGCGGAAGTGGTAACCGGCGCGGCGCAGGGCGAAACGGAACAGACGGGTCTCGTTTTTGATCTCCGGGCTTTTCGGCCGATCGCTGCGATCGAGGCGCTGTACGGCGCCGGCGGTGAGCAGATGCTGCTTGATGTAATCGATCAGGGTATCGGCCAACGCCTCGTTGGTGATCAGCTGGTAGCGATCGTAACGGTATTTCTCATGCTGATGCAGATAGACGTCATTGATGCTGGCGCCGCTGTAGATCACGGTATCGTCGACCACGAAGCCCTTCAGGTGCAGGACGCCCAGCGCTTCGCGGGTATTGACCGGCACGCCGTAGATAGGCACCGATTGCTCTGGATGTTGGCTGGCCATGGCGCAGTACCAGTCGGCGTTGGTATTGGCGGCGGCGGCGCCGATGCGCCCGCGCTGTGCGCGGTGCCAGTCGACCAGCACGCAGATTTCCAGCTCGGGCCGCTGCTGCTTGGCTTGATACAGCGCGTTGAGGATCTCGCGCCCGGCGTCGTCATGCTCCAGATACAGGGCCACCAGATAGATACGTTGGGTGGCGTTGGCGATGGCGTCCAGCAGCGTGGTGCGAAAGTCGGACGGCGCGTACAGGGTACGAACATCAGCAACCGTCTGGGGGAGTTTGGGCAGTTGTGCAAGGTGTTGTTGATGTTTGCTACGTTTAAATTTTGACAACATCACAGTGCGTTTCTTCTCTCATGATTGATGGCCGGAACGCCACAGGCTTAAAAACAATAAACCGAATAATCGGGCGATAATACCATTAGTTGCCTCGATTGTGCGTATGTTTTGGCGTTAAGTGGTGGATTCGTAGCGCATTGCGACGCAGGTCACTGCGCGTCGGCGGCCTGCAGCGGCAGCGTCAGATTGACGATGCCGTCCTCAAGCTGCACCTCGATGCCAAAGCCCAGCCGCTGCGCCAGTGCGATCATGCCGCGGTTATTCGGCATGGTGATGCCGCTCAGGCGAGTCAGGCCATGAGCGCGCGCATAGGCGATCATTTTCTCCAGCAGCTGACGGCCCAGGCCCACGCCTTTCAGATCGGAACGCACCAGCACGGCGAATTCGGCGTCGGTGTTGTCCGGATCGGACAGCGCGCGGGTCACGCCGATGATCTCGTCTGCGCGCACCGCTACAAAGGCCATTTCTCGATCGTAGTCGATCTGCGTCATGTTGGCCAAATCGTCATGGGTAAACTCGTTGATCTCGCTGAAGTAGCGATAATAGAGATCTTCCTTGGTCACTCTATCGATGAAATGCTTCAGCGCCGGTTCGTCTTCCGGCAGGATTGGGCGGAACAGGCACTGGCTGCCGTCTTTCAGCGCGATGGTCTCTTCCAGTTCCTGCGGATAAGGGCGGATCGCCAGCCGCGCCTGCGGATCGCCGCTGAACGGCGCGAGCTGCATCGAAACGTCCAGCAGGGTGAACTCGCTGCCGGAGGCCAGCACCGGGTGAATATCCAGCCGGGCGATCTCCGGGCAGTCGAGGATCAGGTTGGAGACCTGCACCAGCAGGCGGCTCAGCCCGGGGATATCCAAAGGCCGTAGCGCGCTGCGCCCGCGGATCTTGCCGCCTTTCACCGCCTGCAGCACCAGATAACGCGCCAGCGCCATGTTCAGCGGCGGCAGCGCGACCGCCACCTGATTTTCCTGGCGCCACTCTACGCCGCCTTCGCCCAGCATGATCAACGGGCCGAAAATCGCATCCTGCTCTACCGCGATGCGCAGCTCCTGGGCGCCGGCGCGGTTGGCCATGCTCTGCACCAGCAGGCCATGGATGCGCGCCTGGGGGTAGGTGCGCTTCACGCGGTCGAGGATCGCCTCCGCCGCGCGCTGCACTTCGGTCGCTGTGCGCAGGTAGAGCATGACGCCCTGAACTTCCGATTTATGCGGGATATCCGGCGAACGCAGCTTCAGCGCTACCGGGTAGCCGATCTGTTCGGCAATGTGTACCGCTTCGGCGCTGTCCTCGGCAATCCAGGTCGGCAGGGTGCTCAGATCGTAGGCCTGCAGGATGGATTGCACCTCGTGGGTATCCAGCTGGGTGGCGCCTTCGGCCAGCGCCTGATGGATAAGGCGGTGGGCATCGGCGGTGTTGGCGGTGAGGCCGACCGGCAGCGCTGGCGTCTCTTTCAACTGCTTCTGGTTGCGGCGATATTCCACCATATGCATAAAGGCGGTCACCGCGCCTTCCGGCGTGCGGTAGGTGGGAATGGCGGCCTCGGTAAATAACCGGCGCGCCTCTTGCGAAGAGTATTCGCCGCACCAGTTGGTCAGCAGCGTGATGCGTTTGCCGCGCGGATGGCGGTGCAGCGCCTCGATCAGCCGTTCTGCCGTGGCGGTGCCCGGCGCCGCCGCGCTCGGCGCGTGGATTAACAGCAGCGCGTCATAGTCGTGGCTGTCGAGCAGCGCTTCGATTGCCGCCAGGAAGCGCTGCGGCGTGGCATCGTCGCGCAGGTCGAGGGGATTGCCGGCGCGGATGAAATCCGGTAGCGCGTCGCTCAATGTCGCCAGGCTCTCATCGCTCAGCATGGCCAGCTTGCCGTTGCGTCCGAGCAGTTCGTCCAGTGCCATCGCCGCCGGCGCCGCCCCGTTGCTGACGATCATCAGCCGCTCGCCGCGCAGCGGATGCATATGGCTGAGGGTTTCCACCGCCGAGAACAGCTCATGGGTATCCTGCACGCGCAGCAGGCCGGCGCGCTGGATGGCGGCGTCATAGGCGGCGTCCAGCCCCAGCTGGCTGTTGAGCAACAGCTGCGCCTGTTGGCTGCGGCCGCTTTTGATCACCAGAATGGGCTTGTTGCGCGAGGCGCTGCGCGAGGCGGAGAGAAAGCGCCGCGCATCGCTGATGTTTTCCAGATACAGCAGAATGGCGCTGGTCTTGCTGTCGCGCGCCAAAAAGTCGAGCAGGTCGTCGACGTCGATGTCCAGGCTGTCGCCCAGTGCGATAAAGTAAGAGAAGCCGACTTCGCGCTGCTGCGCCCAGTCGAGAATGGTGTTGGCCACGGCGGCGGACTGCGAAATAAACGCCAGCTTGCCCTTTTGGATCGGCACCGGCGAGAAGCTGGCGTTGATGCCCTGCCACGGCGCCAGCAGCCCCAGGCTGTTGGGGCCCAACAGCCGCATGGCGTAGCGCTGCGCGCAGGCCTTCAGCTCGGCAAACTGTTCCGGCGGCGAAGAGAGTACGATGGCGGTTTTACAGCCGCGTTGGCCCAGCGCTTCAATCAGCGCCAGATTGCGTTTGGCGTGGGTGCAGATGATCGCCAGATCCGGCGTCAGCGGCAGGCTGGCGACGTCGGGGTAGGCCATCACGCCGCAGACCGCCTTGTAGCGCGGCGTGACCGGCAAGATGGGCCCGCCGAAACCGCCGGCCAGCAGGTTGCTCATCATCAGGTTGCCGGCGCGGCCGGGCTGCTGCGAAGCGCCCAGCACGGCGATCGATTTGGGACGTAGTAGCGCTTCTAACCCTCGCTGGCTCATGCACGGCTCCTTTTGGCAACGTTACGCCTGATTTTAGGCGCTTTCTGGCTACATTGCTGTGACCGGTGCCTCCGGCCGGGTCGGTTTTCCCGCCAGATATTGTTGACGGAAATAGCGGAAATGCTGATTCAATCCGTCGGCGGCCGGCAGATCGCCCGCCTGTTGCAGCAGGGCGGCGGCCACTTCCGCCGTGCAGTGTTGCTCGGCGCGGCTGGCTTCGCGCAGCTGGTAGTCCGATGCCGCGTCGACGTTGAGGGAAAACACCGGGAATTGATTGAGGTACGGGCTTTTACGGAACATTTTGCGCGCTTCCGCCCAGGTGCCGTCCAGCATGATGAACAGCGGCGGTTTGCCACCGGCGGGCAGCTCGCTGAACACCGGCCGTTCGGCGTCGGCGTAGGAAGCGGGGAACACCACATAAGGCTGCCGCGCCGGATCGTTGATGGCCGCCAGCAGGGCCGGATCGACTTCGGTGCGCGACCAGAGGAACGCCTGGGTGTCCGGCAGGATATCGGCGATCAGGCGGCCGGTGTTGCTGGGCTTGAGCGGCTCGGCGCCGAACATGATCAGGCAGAAACGGCTGCCGGCCTGCTGCGGGCGAATGGTGTCGCACAGGCAGTTTTTATGCGGCAGCAGGCAACCCTGACAACGCGCCACCCGGCAACCGCGCGCCAGAAAAGGGCGGGTGGCGCGGTCTAAACGGAATTGGCGCAGGCGAAGTACGGCGTTGTCGGTCATAACGATCCTGGGGAAAAACCGCCATTGTAACGCAGAAAAAAGCCCGCCGGGAGGGGCGGGCTCGATCGAGGCGCGTTCGCGCGCGATGGCGGGATACGGCCTATACTTGCCGAATCACACTAACTCGTTGAGCCAGTTGTCAAACGGCGCTTTTGGCATCGCGCCGTTGAGCATATCGACCATCTTACCCTGACGGAACACCATGATGGTCGGGATGCTGCGGATGCGGAAACGGGCGCTCAGTTCCGGCTCGGCTTCGGTGTTCACTTTCACGAAGCGCACTTTGCCGGCGCGCTCTTCGGCCACGTCTTCAAAGATCGGCGCAAAGCTGCGGCACGGGCCGCACCATGGCGCCCAGAAATCGACCACGACCGGCAGATCGTCCTGCAGCAGCTGGTCCAGCGTGGCGGCGGTGGCGTTGATCACTTCACCGTCGAAGAGCTCATGGCCGCAGCGGCCGCATTTCGCGTTGTCCGCCAGACGTTCTTCCGGCACGCGGTTGGTGGCATTGCAAGCTGCACAAACTGTATTCATGTTGACCTCGGGTACAGAGAAAGCATGGTCCCCGCAACGCAGTTGCAGAGATGTTTCTTTAATGCTGACAATTATCGGCAAAACCCGGCGCATGAACAATGAGGTTTGTTCAATGGATGTGATAGTTGGGAGCTTTTAGCGCAAGTTGGTGGCTTCATGCACCAACATCAGGTAATCTTCGCGCCCTGCGCGTTGGTGGAGAAGACAATGAACGATTCATTTAGTGGCAAGAACGGTAAGGTCAAAGTGATGTACGTCCGCAGTGACGACGACAACGGCGACGACCGCAACAAGAATAAACGTCCGGCCGGCAAAGGCCGTCCGGCTGACGGTGCGCGCTCCGGCCGCACCGGTCAAGACAAGGCGCGCGGCGGCAACGATCGCCGCGGTGCCGACTCCCGCCGCAGTGAAAGCGATCTTCCTCGCCGTCCGGCGCGCACTGAAGATCGCGGTGGCAACGAGTCGCCGTGGAGAACCGTTTCTCGCGCGCCGAATGAAGAGCCGGCGTTCGATCACGGCGGTATCAGCGGCAAAAGCTTTATCGATCCGGAACAGCTGCGCCGCCAGCGCGCGGAAGAAACCCGCGTTTACGGTGAAAACGCCTGTCAGGCGCTGTTCGCCAGCCGCCCGGAAGCGATCGTGCGCGCTTGGTTCGTGCAGTCGGTCACCCCGCGTTTCCGCGAAGCGCTGCGCTGGATGGCGGCTAACCGCAAGGCTTACCACGTGGTGGATGAGGAAGAGCTGGCCAAGGCTTCCGGCACCGAGCACCACGGCGGCGTCTGCTTCCTGATCAAAAAGCGTCAGGGCCTGGATGCGCAGACCTACCTGAAAAGCGCACCGGCGACCGACTGCGTGCTGGCGCTGGAAGAAGTGGGTAACCCGCATAACCTGGGCGCTATCGTCCGTTCTTGCGCTCACTTCGGCGTCAACGGCGTGCTGCTGCAGGATCCGGCGCTGCTGGAATCCGGCGCGGCGGTGCGTACCGCAGAAGGCGGCGCGGAGCACATCAAGGCGATCAACGCCGACGATTTCCTGTCGGTGCTGGACACCTTCCGCAAGGCGGGTTACACCATCGTTACCACCTCCAGCCACAAAGGCACCGCGCTGGCGCAGGCCAAGCTGCCGGCCAAGATGGTGCTGGTGCTGGGCCAGGAACGTGACGGTCTGAGCGACAGCGCCTGGCAGCAGGGCGACATGAACGTGTCTATCGGCGGCACCGGCAAGGTGGAAAGCCTGAACGTTTCCGTAGCGACCGGCATTCTGCTGGCGGACTGGTGGCGTCAGAATCAGGCGTAATCTGTTCTACGTCGGATAAAAAAACGGGCGCCCCAGGGCGCCCGTTTCGTTTATTGAAGCTTAGTGAGCGCCGCCGCCCCCACCGCCGCCGGAGCTGAACGGCGGTTTCGCCACCCACACCAGCACCAGCAGCACCAGGAATACCCCGGCCGACAGCCAGAAGATCTCGTTGGCGGAGATGATCAGGCCCTGCGCGGTGATCTCGTTGGCGATATACGCCGACGCTTGTTGTTTGCTCATGCCGAGCTGCTCCAGCTGCCGGTACATCTCCTGCGACTGCGGGTTGTACGGGTTGACGAACTCCGTCAGCTGCGAATGGTGCTGCGATTCGCGCTGCGTCCACAGGGTGGTGGTGATCGAGGTACCGATCGACCCCGCCAGCGTTCGCGTAAAGTTCGACAGGCTCGACGCCGCCGCCATGCGTTCCGGCGGCAGGCCGGACAGCGTGATGGTGGTCAACGGCATGAAGAAGCAGGCGATGGCGAAGCCCTGGACAAACTGCGGCCAGGCGGAAGCGCCGAAGTCCATGCCCGGTTCAAACGTATAGGCGCGCCAGTAGAAGCACACGGCATACATGATGAAGCTGAAGGTGACCAGCCGGCGCATGTCGAGCCGGTTGCCGAACTTGCCGATGATCGGCGACAGCAGCACCGGGATCAGCCCAACCGGCGCCGATGCCAGCCCCGCCCAGGTGGCGGTATAGCCGTACACCTCTTGCAGCAGCTGCGGCAACAGCACGATGGCGCCGAAGTACAGCATGTAGGCCAGGCTGATACACAGGCAGCCGATGGTGAAGTTGCGCGACTTGAACAGCGACAGATCCACCACCGGATGGTCGTCCGTCAGCTCCCACACCACCAGGAACAGCAGCGCCACCACCGCGACGACGGTGAGCGTGATGATCTCGGTCGAGTTGAACCAGTCCAGCTCCTTGCCCTGATCGAGCATGATCTGCAGCGAACCGATGCCGACGATCAGCAATACCAGGCCGACGGTGTCGATCGGTTTGATCTCGGTTTTGGTTTCCCGCCCCTTCAACGTCGCCATCGCCGCCACGATCACGAAGACGCCGATCGGGATGTTGATGAAGAAGATCCAGCCCCAATGGTAGTTGTCGCTGATGTAGCCGCCAAGGATTGGCCCAAAGATCGGCGCGACGATAACGGTCATCGACCAAAGCGCCAGGGCCATCGCTCGCTTGGCGGGCGGATAGTTGTTCAGCAACAGGCTCTGCGACAGCGGGATCAGCGGCCCGGCCACCACGCCCTGGATCACGCGGAAGAAGATCAGCATGCCGAGGCTGTTGGAGATGCCGCACAGCCAGGAGGCGAGGGCGAACAGCGCGGTGGACCAGAGGAACAGCCGCACTTCGCCGAAGCGCTTCGCCAGCCAGCCGGTGATCGGAATCGAGATGGCGTTCGCCACGCCAAACGAGGTGATCACCCAGGTGCCCTGCGAGTTGGAAGACCCGAGGTTACCGGAAATGGTGGGGATCGCCACGTTGGCGATGGTGGAGTCCAGCACCTGCATGAAGGTCGCCATGGCGAGCGCGACCGTCATCCAGGCAAGCTGGGCGCCTTCAAGCGGTTTCTGTGGCAAGATGGCCTCCCGCGCGCTTAGCCGGCGTTCGCATGGATCACGTCGGCGATCAGCTGGTTAACCGGCGCCAGATTCAACGCCAGCGCGTCGCTCTGGTACAGCGGTTTGTCGCGCACCACGTCGGCCAGCACGCGGCCGTCCAGGTTGGCGGTGTCGACGGTCACCAGCGTAGAAAGACCGATGCGCAGCGGATGATCGGCCACCTGCTTGGCGTCGAGCTCAATACGTACCGGCAGACGTTGCACTACCTTGATCCAGTTGCCGGTGGCGTTTTGCGCCGGCAGCAGGGAGAAGGCGCTACCGGTGCCCATGTCGATACCGGCCACTTTGCCCTGATACACCACGTCGTCGCCGTAGACGTCGCTGACCACTGTCGCCGGCTGGCCGATGCGCATGTTGGCGATCTGGGTTTCCTTGAAGTTGGCGTCAACCCAAATGTGATCGGCCGGCACCACCGCCATCAGCGGCGAACCGGCGGCGATCTGCGCGCCGACCTGCACGCTGCGGCGCGAGACATAGCCGGTGATCGGGCTGATCACTTTGGTACGCTGCAGCGCCAGCCAGGCATCGCGCATCTGCGCGGCGGCCTGTTGGATCGCCGGCTGCTGTTCCAGCGGGGTGTTCAGCACCATCGCCTGATTGGCGTTGTATTGCTGCACCGCCACTTCCAGCGCGGCCTTGGCACTGTCGACCGCATCGCGAGCGTGTTGCAGCTCTTCGCGGCCGATGGCGTCAACGCTGCCCAGCACCACGCGGCGCTTCAGATCGTTCTCGGCCTTGCTCAGATCGGTCTTGCGCAGGGCGATGTTGGCCTGATATTGCTTGCTGTTGATGATCAGCTGGTGGGTCTGACGCACGCTGTTGGCCAGGCCGGTCTTGGCGCGTTCAAACGCCTGCTCGGCATCGGTCGGATCGAGCGTCAGCAATACGTCGCCCTGCTTGACGTAGTCGGTGTTGTCGAAATTGACGCTGTTCACGCTGCCGGACACCTGGGCCATGATCTGCACCTGGTTGCCGGAGACGTAGGCGTCGTCGGTTTCCTGGTGATGACGCAGCACCAGGAACCAATACACTAAGTAAGCCACCCCTATAACAATGAAAATAACCGTCAGCAACAGCAGCCAAAATTTACGCTGCTTCTTTTTGCCGTTCGGCTGCTGCGGGTTTTGGATTTCCGCGCTTGCGCTCATGGTGTTCTCCAAGCCTTATATTATTATGCTTTCGAATCCGCTGCGGCCGGGGCCTGATAGCCACCGCCCAGCGCGCGGATCAGTCCTATCTTCGCCTGCAGTAAATTGCTGCTGGCATTCAACTCCGCCTGTTGCTGCTGTAATAGCTGCGTCTGGCTGGTCAACAGATCGTCGCGCCCGATAATCCCTGCCTGGTAACGGGCGTTGGCGACCTGATACACCTGTTGCATCGACTGGGCCGCGGACGCCGCCTGCAGCTGCTGTTGCGCAGAGCTCTGCTGGATGGTGATGGCGTCGGCGGTTTCCTGTACCGCATTCAGGATGGTTTGGTTGTAGGATTCCACCGCTTCGTCATACAGCGCGGATTCCTCGCCCAGCTTGCTGCGCAGCGCCCCGGCGTGGAAGATTGGCAGCGAAATCGCCGGCATCACGTTCCAGGCCTGGCTGGCCGCTTCAAACAGGTTCGGGCTGGTGCCACTGGTATTGGTGGTCATCAGGCCGGCGAAGGCTGAAATGGTCAGGCTGGGGTAAAACTCTTTACGCGCGGCGCTGACGCGCTGGCTGTAAGACTCTACCAGCTGGCGTTGCGCGGCGATGTCCGGGCGTTTGCCCAGCAGATCCGCCGTCAGCTCGCCCTGCGGCGCCATTAGGTTGTCTGCGGGCAACGGCACCTGACGCAGGTGCTGCATGGCGTTCGGCCCCTGGCCGGCCAGCGCGGCGAGCTGGTGTCTGAGCTGCTCGATCTGCGATTGCAGCTGCAGGATCTGCTGCTTGGCGACGTCGGACTGCGCCTGGGTTTGTTGCGGCACGTCGACGCCGGTCAGGCCGGCCTGATAGCGCTGTTGGCGCAGCGCGGTCAGGCGCTCATTGTTGTTCACTTCCTGCTGCAGCAGCTTCTCGAGCGCCAGGTTGCTCTGCAGCTGATAGTAGGCGGACGCCACCGAACTGGTCAGCGTCAGCGCCGCCTGTTCCTGCTCGGCCCGCGCGGCGTTGACCTGCGCCTTGGCGGCGTTCACCTGGTTGCGGTATTTGCCCCACCAGTCGAACTCGTACGCCAGGTTCAGCCCCAGCGAATTGGAGCTTTCGTAGATCGGCTTATGCGGATACCCCAGCCCCATATTGACGTTTTGCGGCACGCGCTGGCGTTGGGTGCTGGCGTTCAGATCCAGGTTCGGCCCGTTGGCGGCGCTGGCTTCACCCACCACGCTCTGCGCTTCGCGCACGCGGGCGGCGGCCTGCCGCAGGGTCGGCGAGCTTTGCAGCGTCTGCGTCATCAAGGCGTCCAGCTGCGGATCCTTGAGGGCGCGCCACCACTGCGGGCTGACGGCCAGCGAACTGACTTTCGGCTGAGCCAACTGCAGGCTCTGCGGATCCATCAGCGTGGATTGCGGGGCAATATTATCGGTCGAAGCACACCCGGCCAGCAGCAACACGGCGAACAGCGGGGTGAATCTCCAGTTAAATGGGGATCGCATAAGTAGGTACCTGAACAGAAATTGTGAATTAGGATAACTGTTCTGTGATTTCCATTTGATCCAGACGTGCCAGCAATTTGCGCGTCAGCTGTTCCAGCTGTTTTTGCTCATCGTCGGTCAGCGTGGACCACAGGAAATGCAGACATTGATGCTGCGGCGGCAGCAGTTGACTGAGAAATTCTTCCCCCTGCGGCGTCAGATGCAGATGCAGGCAGCGGCGATCGTTGTCGCTTTCCCGGCGCTCGATCCAGCCGCGTTTCTCCAGCTCGTCGGCGATGCGGGTCGCATTGGTGCGCGAGGAGCCTAAGGCAGAGCTTAGCTCAGAAGGTTGGATGCTGTGGCTTTCCTGCGCATCCAGGGTGATCAGCGCCATAAACAGTGTTTCGTTAATCCCCTGCGCCTTCAGCATCTTATTGCGGTTTTCCAGCAGCTTGCCTTGCATGTGCATGCACAGGCGGGTCAGCAGGATTTCCTGATAAGGGAAATCTTTCTGCCGGGTGGCGCGGAAATTCAGCATTTGTTCTATGGGGGCAAACGAGCTTTCCATAATTTAGGGCCTCATTAATTTCGTTCGAGATAGTAACGACGGTGACTAATAATGTAAATGTTCAGCCGTGCGGATAATTTAGCAATTCGTGTCATTTGTCAGTGTTTGTAAAGATGTGACGCATGAAAACGCCAAAGTGAAGCCAAACGATCGGGAGCGGCGTCAGCCCGGACCGAAAAGCATTAACAGCTTTAATGTGACGCCAAAGGCCGTCGCGCCGAGCAGCGTCGACAGAATGATGCTTTTGCTGCGGTAGAAGCACAGCGCCAGCGCGGCGAACCCCGCCAACGTCGGCAGCAGCTTGTCCGGTTCGCGCATGACGACCGGCGTGCTGGAGACCACCAGCAGGGCGCAGATCGAGGCGATGCCGATGCTGTCGAGCAGCAGGGCGGCTTTACCGCGTTTGAGGCCGGGCTGGGCGCGCGCCGGCGCCAGCCGCAGCGGCAGATAACGGAACAGGTAATTGGCGCAGCCCACCACCAGGCCGATCACCAGCACATCAGTGTTCATGGTTGGCCTCCGCAGGGGCGGGCTGGAACAGGGCGGCGACGCAGCCGGCGCCGATGCCGGCCAAAATGGCGACCGGAATGGAGAACAGCACCACGCCGAGCAGCGCGCCGGCCAATGCGGCAGCAATGGTCAGGCTCTGCGGGCGCCGGAAGGCGGCCAGCAGGAAACTGAGAAACAGCGCCGGCAGCATGAAGGCCAGCGAGGCTTCGATCACCGGGAACTGCTCCAGCGGGCCGTTGCCGAACAGCGCGCCGAGCGCGGTGCCGGCCACCCAGGAAAGCCAGGAACAGAGCGCGATGCCCAGCATCCAGTTTTCGCTCCAGCTGCGGTTATTGCGCATCAGCCTGGCGGTAGCGGCGGCGAAGACTTCATCGGTCAGGCCAAAGGCCCACATCGCCGTTTTACCGGGCGACATGCGCGAGACGATGCGGTGGCGCAGCGCCGGGCCGTAGAGCAGGTGGCGCACATCCATCGCCATCACCGTCAACGCGGAGACCCACAGCGACATCCCGGCGCTCAACAGGGCGGTGATCACGAACTGGCTGGCACCGGCGTAGATAATGCAGGAGAAGAAAATGCTTTCCAGCGGGGAAAAGCCCAGTTTGACGGCACTGAGGCCAAAGGCGAACGCCACCGGGACATACCCGATGACGATCGGCAAACTGTCGACGACGCCGTTGGCGAAGGTGGCGCTGACGGCGGGCGGATTGAGGCTGTCTGCAGCTTGGCTTTGCATGGTTGTGGGTCGCAGGGTAGATAGGACTTCAATAGTTTATGCCCAGAACATTACCAGAGAGTAAGTAATGTTTATACCCTGCACTGCTAATAAATTTCTTAAGTGACTATTTGCACGATAATCAGATTGTCGCCGGCCCCTGCGGATCGTGGTGCTTGCCGAGCCACCAGGTCAGCAGGTTGAGCAGGCATAACACCCCGCCGGCGGCGGCCACGCCGTACCAGCCGGCATGCTGATAGGCCGAGGCGGAGAGCAGTGAACCGAGGGCACCGCCGATAAAGTAGCTGGTCATATAGCCGGCGGTCAGGCGGTTGCGCGCGTCCGGCATGATGCGGTACATCACGCTCTGGTTGGTGACGTGTACCGCCTGCACCGCCAGATCGAGGATCAGGATGCCGGCGATCAGCGCCCACAGCGATTGTTTGGCGAACGCGATAGGTATCCAGGACAGCAGCAGTAGCACCAGGCCGACGGTGGTGGTCAATCCGGCTTTGCCCTTGTCCGCCAGATGCCCGGCGCGTGAAGCGGCCAGCGCCCCGGCGGCGCCCACCAGGCCGAACAGCCCGATCACCCCCTCGGAATAGTTGAACGGCGGCGCGGCGAGCAGAAAGGCCATGGAGGTCCAGAGCACGCTGAAGTTGGCGAACGACAGGGCGCCGAGGATGGCGCGGGTGCGCAGCAGCGGCGTGCGGCAGAACAGGCTGAAGATCGAGGCCAGCAGCTGCGGGTAGTTCAGCCCGGAGTGTTGCTTATAGCGCGGCAGCGCGCGCCACAGGATCAGCGCCATCAGGATCATCAGCACGCTGGCGACCCAGTAGATGGTGCGCCAGCCGCCGAACGACGCCAGTGCCCCCGCGACGGTACGCGCCAGCAGGATGCCGAGCAGCAGGCCGCTCATGATGATGCCGACGGTCTTGCCGCGCTTTTCCGGGTGGGCCAGCGTGGCGGCCAGCGGCACCAGAATCTGCGCCACCACCGAGAACAGCCCGGTGAGCGCGGTGCCGAGGATCATCATCGGCAGGGTGGCGGAGGTGGCGGTGATCAGCATGCCCCCGGCGGCCAGCAGCGTCATGAACACGATCAGCCCGCGGCGCTCGAACATATCGCCGAGCGGCACCAGCAGCAGCAGCCCGGTGGCGTAACCGAGCTGCGCGGCGGTCACGATAAAGCCGGCCTGATTGACCGACAGGTTGAAGCCGGTGGCGATGGTTTCCAGCAGCGGCTGCGCGTAATAGTTGCTGGCGACCGCCAGGCCGGTAGCGATGGCGATCAGCACGGTCAGCGCCGGGCTGAGGCCCGGGTGGGCGTTTTGTTGGCTCATGGTTTTTTCATCACGGGAAGAAGATGGCGCGCAGTATCCGGCAACGCACGCCGGGAAACCAATGTATAATTTTCATTTTATTTATCTCATTTCAAGATAGATGCCATGAACCTGAAACAGATCCGCTATGCGCTGGCGGTGGCGGAAGAGCTGAACTTTACCCGGGCGGCGCAGCGCTGCCATACGGTGCAGTCGGCGCTGAGCCACCAGATCGCCAAACTGGAAGAGGAGCTGGGCTGCACGCTGTTTGAACGCACTTCGCGTCGGGTGCGGTTGACCCCGGCCGGCCAGGCTTTCGTGGCCCCAGCGCAGCGCCTGTTGGCGGCGCAGCAGGCGCTGGTGGAGGAGGTGACGGCGGCCGACGGCGCGGTGTCCGGCACCCTGACCATCGGCACTATTTCAACGATAAACGTGATGGCTCTGACCGAAAGGCTCGACAAGTTTCATCGCCACTATCCGGCGGTGAATATCCGCCTGTACGTCGGCATGAGCGAAGCGTTGCTGGAAGACGTGCGCCAGCAAAAATGCGATATGGCGTTCGTCGGCATCTGGCCGGGCGATGCCGATCTGCTGCCGATGTCGCACCGGCAGTTGGCCGATGAGCCGCTGGTGGCGCTGGTGGCGCCGCAGCATCCGCTGGCCGGCCGCGAGCGGGTGAACCTGCAGGCGCTGGCGGAAGTGCCGCTGGTGGATTTCTACAGCGGCACCGGCGCGCGGCGCCAAACCGATCGCGCCTTTCAGGCGGCGGGCATTCGTCGGCACGTCAGTTTTGAAATCGATCATATCGAATGGCTGGAGAATTTGGTGCGGCGCGGGCTGGCGGCGGGCATCGTACCGATTTCGACCGCGCAACGCTTAAGCGCGCTGGTGTCGATTCCGATTGAAGACGGGCCGCGGCGCCAGGTGTATTGCATTTGGCCGCAGCCCATGTCGACTATCGCCGAGCGCTTTTTGCATTTCAGCGGCATCGATATGGCGGGGTAGGGGCGCGGCACTGGCGGCGCCCCTGAACGGTTACGGCTTCGCCGCTTCGGCGGCGGTTTTCACCCAGCCGTCGAAGGTGGCCTGGTGCGCCTTGATCCAACCGTTGACGTGGTTCTGGATGTCGGCTTCCGAAGCCTGGCCTTCATGCATGCGCAGGTTTTGCGCGTTGATGTCGGCGATCGGCAGCTTCATGATGGCGAACAGCTTGGCGGCCGCCGGATTGGCTTCGGCCCACTGCTTATTGGCGGCGATGCGCATGGTGTTGACCGGGAAGCCGTAGTTGGCGCCGTTAGGCAGCTTGGTGTCGACGTTCTTCTGCTCGCCCGGCAGGGAGGAGAACGGCACCTGCAGCCAGACCACGTCGCGCCCCGGCACCATCACATCGCTGACCCAGTACGGCGTCCAGGTGTAATACAGCACCGGTTTGCCCTCTTTGTAGCGGGTGATGGTGTCGGCGATCATCGCCGCGTAGTTGCCCTGGTTGTGTTCGACGGTATTGCTCAGGCCATAGGCCTTGATGTGGTGGTTAATCACCGCTTCGCAGCCCCAGCCCGGTGTGCAGCCGGTCAGATCGGCCTTGCCGTCGCCGTTGGTGTCGAACAGCTTGGCGATCTTGGGATCCTTGAGCTGTTCGACGTTGGTGATGTGGTACTGTTCGGCGGTTTTCTTGTCGATCAGGTAGCCCTGCGCGGCGCCGTTGACGTAGACGCCTTCGCGGTAGAACTTGGCGTCGCCGCCGGCGGCCTTGTACTGATCGGCGTGCAGCGGATCCCAGTTGACCGCGATAAAGGTCGCGTCGCCGGAGGCGATCGAGGTGTAGGCGACGTTGTAATCCACTTCACGCGGTTCCTTCACGTCGTAACCCAATTTTTCCAGCGCCTTGCTGACCAGCAGCGTCTGGAACGTCTCTTCGGAAATGGTGCTTTGCACCGGCTGTACCGCGATCCCCTTGCCGGGTAAATCTGCCGCGCTCACGCTCTGTGAGCCGATCAGCGTCGTCAGGGCGAGAGCCCAGATGCCCGTAGTGCGCATAGTGTTTCCCCTTTTTTTCGATGTGGTGGTGTCATAGCCCGCCGGGGCCGCAGCCGCCGGCGGGAAAAGCGTCAGGCTTGTTTGATGAACGGGCGAGTCAGCAGCCCGATGGGGCCGCGGCGATACCAGCGACCGATGCCTTTGCTGCGGCGATCGCGCCCCAGCGATTGGGTGAGGCGATCGAGAATGATCGCCAGGATCACGATGCCGACGCCGCCGACGGCGGCCAGGCCCATGTCCAGCCGGCCGATGCCGCGCAGCACCATCTGGCCCAGACCGCCGACGGCGATCATCGAGGCAATGACGACCATCGACAGCGCCAACATCAGCGTCTGGTTAACGCCGGCCATGATGGTCGGCATCGCCAGCGGCAGCTGCACCTTGAACAGCAGCTGACGCGGGCTGGCGCCGAAGGATTCGGCGGCCTCGATCAGATCCTCCGGCACCTGCTTGATGCCCAGAATGGTCAGGCGCACGATCGGCGGCAGCGCGAAGATGATGGTCACCACCACGCCCGGCACGTTGCCGATGCCGAACAGCATGACGATCGGCACCAGGTAGACGAAGGCCGGGGTGGTCTGCATGGCGTCGAGCAGCGGTCTAATCACCTTGGCGGCATGCTTGCTGCGCGCCAGCCAGATGCCGAGCGGCAGGCCGATAAGAATGCAGAAGAACAGCGCGGTCAGCACCAGCGCCAGCGTGACCATCGCCTGCGACCAGGCACCGATGGCGCCGATGGCGACCAGGGAGAGCAGCGTGGCGGCGCCCATGCCGAGGCCTGAGACCTGCCAAGCGAGCAGCGAAAACACCAGAATGGCGATCGGCGCCGGCATGCCCAGCAGAAGCTGCTGGAAGCCGCTCAGGATCATGTCGACCGGCACGCGGATGCCCTGGAACAGCGGGCGGAAGTGCAGCACCAGCCAGTCGATGCCTTGCGTGACCCAGGCGTCGAACGGCACCCAGGCTTTGTGGAACGGATCGAGCAGGCTGAAGTGCTCCGGCTGCGCCGGGGCGCCGCTGAGCCAATCGGTGCCTGACGCGGCGGCGTCATGGGCGGCCGGCGCTGGCGTGCTGGACCAGGCGTCGCCGGCGTTGGCGGCGGCATCGTTTGTGGGTGCGGCACCGGCATCGACCGGTGCGGTAGCCCAGGGATCTTGGGTTTGCGTGGTATCACTCATTGGCGGAGCCCTCCTTGTCCAACGCCTGCAGCAGCATGGCCTTGGAGATGATGCCGAGATAGTTATGTTCTTCGCACACCACCGGCACCGCGCACGGCGCCTGGGCGACCAGGGAGATCAGATCGCTGAGCGGCGTGTCGGCCGGCACGGCGGCGGGGGCCTCGAGCAGGGCATCGTCCAGCGTTTGATTGGCGGACAGCGCCTTTTTCAGCGACTCTATCGACACTACGCCGATAAATTTCTTCCCGCGTTCAACCACATAACCATAATCTCGGTCCTCATCGCGCAGCAGCTGCAGCGCCGAACGGGGGCCAAAACCGGGGGTTTTGCGGATCAGCGTCACCGGGCGCCGTTGGGCGATATCCTTGGCGCTGAACACATGACTGATGTCCACGCCGCGGAAGAAGGTGCGCACATAGTCGTTGGCCGGGTTATTCAGGATCTCGTCCGGCGTACCGACCTGGATCACCTCACCGCCCTGCATGATGGCGATGCGATCGCCGATGCGCATCGCTTCGTCCAGATCGTGGGAAATAAACACGATGGTGCGTTGATGCTGGGCCTGTAATTTCACCAGCTCATCCTGCATTTCGGTACGAATTAACGGATCGAGCGCCGAGAAGGCTTCGTCCATCAATAATATATCCGGGTTATTGGCCAGGGCGCGGGCTAATCCCACGCGCTGGCGCATACCGCCGGATAATTCATCCGGATAAGACAGCGCATAATTCTCCAGCCCGACCTGGCGCAGGGCATCCAGCGCTTTTTCCTGGCGCTCCTGCAGCGGTATGCCGGCTAATTCCATACCGAAGGCGGTATTATTCAGGACATTCATGTGCGGCATTAACGCGAATGACTGAAATACCATGCTGATCTTATTTCGCCGCACGGTGCGCAGCGCGGTGTCGGATATTTTGGCGATGTCCTCACCGTCGATCAGTACCTGACCGCGGGTGGGTTCTATCAGACGATTGAGAAGGCGTACCAGGGTGGACTTGCCGGAACCGGAGAGCCCCATGATGACAAATATCTCGCCTTCTTCAATGGCCAGAGTGGCGTCTTTTACGCCGAGCGATAAGCCGGTTTTTTCAAACAGCCGATCTTTTGTCAGACCTTTATCCAGCAGTTTGAATGCGCGTTCCGGGTGTTCGCCAAATATCTTATACAGGTTCTTTACTTCAAGTTTAATTGCCATGCAATTTGCTGTTTCCTCTGGTTTAATTAAAGCGATATGAGCTGTCCTTAGCAAAATAAAAGAGCTTTTTACCCTAACACAGTGAATATCTGAGACAACCCTGAATGTCGTTTAAATGGGATATTAGTGGTTTACATCAAGGTTTTAATTAGTTATGGTAATTTGGCCCGCGACTCAAAATTGACGGCCGTTATTCGCCATAATGGATTGGTTTTGGGGAAAATAACGCGGCGTGAAGCAATGGGATATTTCGCTTCTGCGTCTGCCGTTCGGATAATAAAAAACCCGACCAGAGGCCGGGCAAAAGTCATCAGTATTTCATCAGTTTTAACGACAGGTGCCGATATCGAGGGGGATATCGTCGGGCGCTATGTTATCGCCGTAATATGACAGCCAGATGGCAGCCTCAGGCCTTGCGATACAGCCGCCGCGGATGGCCGATATTGCCGTACAGCATCTCCACCCGCACGAACTGGGTGGCGACGCAATATTCCAGATAACGGCGGGCGGTGGTCTTGCTGATGCCGACCTGCTCCACCACGTCTTCCACCGCATGCGCCACCGCCGGCTGGGCGATAAACAGCGCCTGCACCAGCTCGAGGGTATTGGTTTCGATGCCTTTGGCGCTCGGCTCGCTGGAGAACTGCTTCGACTGCAGGTTGTACAGCGCATCGACGTTGTCCTGATCGATAATCTTGAAGGTGCGCTGGGTCTGCACAAACTGCATGAAGCGTTCGAGCGAATTGCGCAGCCGCTTGTAAGACACCGGCTTGATGATGTAGTCGAAGGCGCCGTTGCGGATCGCCTGGCTGCAGGTATGCATGTCGCTGGCGGCGGTGATGAAGATCACCGAGCAGGCGGGGTTCTTCACCGCCGGTTCTTCCATCAGCTCGATGCCCTGGCCGTCCGGCAGAAAGTTATCCAGCAGGATCAGCCGCGGCTGATGCGCATTGGCTTTGGCCCGCGCTTCGGCCAGCGTGGCGGCGTAAGCCACCACCCGCAGGTTGAAATTTTTCTCGATGAACTCCGCGTGCAGCGTCGCCAGTTGCGGCTCGTCTTCCACGATCAGAACGTCCAGTGCTTGGTGTGACATAATCGGGTGCTCAAAAAATCGGGTTATGGGTTTTATTTAGGGATAAATATAGAGAATATCGCGCCGTGCGGCTCGTTGTCCGACACTTCTATGCTGCCGTGCGCCTGCGCCACGTGGCTGGCGACCAGATGCAGGCCGATGCCGTGGTCGCTTTTATCCGCTTTGGTGGTGACGCCCTGTTCAAACAGCGTATCACGAATCTCCTCGGCGATGCCGGTGCCGCGATCCGCCACCTCGATCACCAGCTCGTCGCTGCCGTCGCTGATATAAAGCTCGATCGCTTCGTGCGGGGCCGGGTAGTGCAGCGTCGCCTCCACGGCATTATCCAACAGGTTGCCGACGATCGACATCAGTTCGGTCTCATTCAGCGCCGCCGGGATCTGCCGCAGCTGGCAGGCCGGATCGAAGCGCAGCTCGATGCCTTTTTCTCTGGCGCTGGAGTATTTGCCCAGCAGCAGGCCGCACAGCGCCGCCGAGCTGAAGCGCTGCGAGATGAAATCGAGGATTTCCTGCGCGCCCTCCGACTGGGCCTCCACGTAGCGGATGGCCTCGTCGTAGCGCTGCATATGCAGCAGCCCGGCCAGCGTGGCGGTCCAGTTCAGCTGCTCGTGGCGCATGATGCGCAGGTTGTCGGCATAGCGTTTCACCTGGCTGAGCTGGCTGCTCAGGGTATTGATATCGTTCTTGTCGCGGAAGCTGATCACCCAGCCTTGCAGCTCCTGTTCCTGCATGATGCGCACTCGGCTGGCGATCACCCGCACGTGGTTGAAGCGGCACACCTCGTCGTGCGTATCCTGGCCCAGCTGCGCGGCGGCGAAGAAGTTCGGCTGCGCCTGGATCACGTCGCCGAGCGGCCGGCCCAGCAAGCCGGCGGCGGGCTGGTGCAGATCCAGCAGCTCGCGCGCCGCATGGTTGATGGTGATGATCCGCAACTGCGGATCGATGGCGATCACCCCTTCATAGATGGCTTCCAGCAGCGCTTTTTGTTGGCGCACCAATAGCGCGATCTCTTTCGGCTCCAGCCAGAACATCTGGCGCTTGAGGTTTTTCGACAGCAGCCAGGAAAAGACGAACAGGGCGATCAGTAGCAGGACGATGGAGCCGATAATTTGCGTCAACGTCCTGGCATTTAAATTATCGATATGCGATTTCAAATAGCCGACCGAAACGATGCCGATCACGCGATTATTTTCATCCACGATCGGCGCCTTGCTGCGCAATGAAACGCCAATGCCGCCCTTGCGAATGGAAATAATGCTTTTTCCTTCCAGCACCTCTTTATTATCGCCGCCGATCATCGGCGTGCCCAGGCGGCCTTCATATTCGGAATGATAAAGGTGGCGGGCATGATTATCGCCGATGACGATATAACTGGCGTCGCTGCTGGCGCGGATTTTTTTCATCAGCGCGGCGATCCGGGCGTCGTCGTTGTTCTCCACTGCGTCCACCAGCGAAGGAATGAGGGCGATTTCCCGCGCCTGTACCTGGGCGCGGGCGCCGAGATCGCGGTGCAGCTGCGCATCCAGCTGGTAATAGGTATAGGCGCCGATACAGGTCAGCAGCAGGCAGGAGAAGGCCACCAGGCACAGAAACAGCTTGATTTGAAATGAGAGTTTGAGGCGCATGGCGGTGCTTCACCGTAAAGAGATCCTGAAGCCTTACCCTATCACGAGAAGCGGGGTCTGTAATATTGCGCCCGATCAACTTGTGATCCCTCACACGGGATTAGAGTGAACCGGACGAGAATTGTTCGTCTGCGATAAAGTTGATAAGCTTTAAAATAAAAACGGTATTAACACCATTAAAACCACGCCGGTTTTTACATAATCTTAATTAACCCCATAGAAACCATAACCACCATTAAAAACCCTTTTTAACTTTGAACATAATCACAGCAGATAATCCGTGCGCTTCTCTATGATGGCTGAACAAACTAATAAGAGGCCAGATTATGAGCACAACAGATGATTCTTACCTCGTAGCCAAAGACAAGGCCGCCGATATTCCTCTGCGTGAGAAATGGTGGCGGATACTGGACAATTATAAAGTAGGGATTATTCCGTTACCGTTCTTTATTCTGGCCGGCGTATTGATTCTGCTCGACTGCCTGGAAGGCAAATTGCCGAGCGATATCGTGGTGATGGTGGCCACCCTGGCGTTCTTCGGTTTCGCCTGCGGCGAATTCGGCAAGCGCCTGCCGCTGATCGGCAAAATGGGCGCGGCGGCGATCTGCGCCACCTTCATTCCTTCTGCGCTGGTGCACTACGGCCTGCTGCCGGACGTGGTGGTGGAGTCGACCACCAAGTTCTACAAATCGACCAACATTCTTTATCTCTACATCTGCTGCATCATCGTCGGCAGCATCATGAGCATGAACCGCCAGGTGCTGATCCAGGGCTTCCTGCGCATCTTCATTCCGATGCTGTGCGGCGAGATCGTCGGCATGCTGGTGGGGATGGGCGTCGGCATGGCGCTGGGCCTGGAGCCGTTCCAGATCTTCTTCTTCCTGATCCTGCCGATCATGGCCGGCGGCGTGGGTGAAGGGGCGATCCCGCTGTCGATGGGCTACGCGGCGATCCTGCACATGGAGCAGGGCGTGGCGTTGGGGCGCATTCTGCCGATCGTGATGCTCGGCAGCCTGACTGCCATCGTCATCGCCGGCCTGCTCAACCAACTGGGCAAGCGTTATCCGCACCTGACCGGCGAAGGCAGCCTGATGCCGAGCAAGCAGGGCGACAGCGACATGAACGCGGTGGAAAAAATCAGCGGCAAGGTGGACGTCAGCACCATCGCCTGCGGCGCGCTGCTGGCCATCCTGCTGTATATGGTAGGCATGCTGCTGCACCGCCTGATCGGTCTGCCGGCGCCGGTGGGCATGCTGTTCGCCGCCGTGGCGGTGAAGCTGGCGCACGGGGTGTCGCCGCGCATTCAGGAAGGCTCGCAGGTGGTGTACAAATTCTTCCGCACCGCCGTGACTTATCCGATCCTGTTCGCGGTCGGCGTGGCCATCACGCCGTGGCAGGAGCTGGTGGACGCGTTCACCGTACAGAATCTGATCGTGATCGTCACAACCGTCAGCGCGCTGGTGGCGACCGGTTTCTTCGTCGGCAAGAAAATCGGCATGCACCCTATCGACGTGGCGATCGTCTCCTGCTGCCAGAGTGGGCAGGGCGGTACCGGCGACGTCGCTATCCTCACCGCCGGCAACCGCATGTCGCTGATGCCGTTCGCCCAAATCGCGACGCGTATCGGGGGCGCTATCAACGTCTCGCTGTCGCTGCTGGTGTTGGCCAAGTTCTTCGTATAACTCCTATAAATCCTTAGCGTTACTTTGCCTTTCCCCGCCCCCGCGGGGATTTTTTTTGCCCGCGCGCCGGCCGTACGCGCGGGCAGGGATAATACCGGTTACGCGGCCTGTTTCATGGCGGCGTCGTACCAGGCGAAGTAGCGCTCTACGCCGCGGCGGCCGGATTCGATCAGCGCGCGTTTCTTCTCCTCGCTGATGCCGAACTCCAGCGTGCCGACGTCGAGCGTATCGACATACACGGTGCGCTTCCAGTCGTCGCTGTCCAGGTGCACCTTGGTTTGGATGTCCAGCATCACGTTGGCCACCGCCAGGGTGAAATCAAACAGGTTGTTGACCGGCGTGCGCGGGCCGGCCTGTCCGGCGGCCTGGGCGATTTCGCCGGCGGAGTCCAGGCGAAGGCCCAGGGTGCGGGTGTTGATGCGCTGGCTGGAACTGTCGATATAAGGCGGCGTGGCGGAAAAGTCATAGTCGAACAGCCGCACCGGGTAGTTGTCGATCATGCCGCCGTCGATGCACAGATCGCCCAGGGTATTGTTCTTCGCCACGAAGGCGAACGGGAACGACATCGAAATGCGCAGGCCGTCCGCCACTTTCATGCGCGGCGTGGTGCGATGCGAATAGACCTCGCGCTGGCCGCTGTTGAGGTTGGCGCCGATAAAGTAAATCGACTTGAACCCTTTCGCCGCCTTCATCGCTTCGAACTGCTCGAAGGTAATATCCGGCTTGCCGGTATATTGCTTGATAATATCGCGCGACCATTGATAGAAATAATCGCCGGGCGCGATGCCGTATTGATTGAACAGGCGGTAGGCGTCCTGGAGCGTACCGAAAAAGCCGCCGTTATAATCGAGGAATTTTTTAAAATCCATCGCCGACAGAATTTTAGTGACGTCCGCCGAGCTGCAGCCCAGGCCGACCAGCAGCGCGGCGATGGCGCCCGCCGAGGCGCCGGAGGTTTGCTTGATCTGCGGCATGATGCCTTTGGCTTCCAGCAATTCCAGCGCGCCGCCATAGGCGATGCCTTTTACGCCGCCGCCTTCAAAGACCAGATTTTCGAATTGATAGTTCATGATATTTCCTCACTCTTGGTTTAGGGAGTAAGAAAAATAACCAAGTGGCGAGCGAGAAAATATGGATTGGGGTTGTGTGGCTCGGCAAACAAAATTATTCATAATAAATATATTATTTATATATTTATCAAAGGCATTTATTAAACAGGCGCATCGGACCTTTTGCGTCAATACTTAGCGCTGTCCAATTATCGCAAGGAGTCATCATGTTCTGGAAACGTTGTCTGCTGGGCGCGGCGCTGGCCGTTATGTCATTACAGGCCGGGGCCGCCGCGCCGCAGGCCAAAACCCCGACGCCGGGATTTTACCGCATCATGCTGGGCAGCTTTGAAGTGACCGCGTTGTCCGACGGCGTCATTCGCTTGCCGGCGGACAAGCTGTTGCTGAACACCACGCCGCAGCAGATCGCCGCCGGGTTGGCCGAGCGGCATCAAAGCCTGCCGGTGGTCACCTCGGTCAATGCCTATCTGATCAATACCGGCGACAAGCTGGTGATGATCGACAGCGGCGCCGGCCAGCTGCTGGGCGACGGCCTGGGCAAGCTGGTGGATAACCTGCGCGCGGCGGGCTACCAACCGGAGCAGGTGGATGAGATCTACCTGACCCACATGCACCCGGATCACCTCGGCGGACTGACGCACGACGGCAAGGCGGTATTCCCCAATGCGGTGGTGCGCGCCGCCAGCCAGGACGCGGACTTCTGGCTGAGCGCCGACCAGCTGAAACGGGCCAACGCGGAAAATAAAAGCAACTTCGAAAGAGCCCAGGCGGCGATCAAGCCTTATCAGGCGGCCGGGCACTTTAAGCCATTCAACGGCGACGGCGAGCTTTCGCCGGGCATCGCCGCCTATGCCGCCCATGGGCATACGCCGGGCCACAGCGTCTATCAGGTGACGAGCCAGGGCAAAAAGCTGCTGTTGCTGGGGGATTTGATCCACGTAGCGGCGGTGCAGATGCCGCATCCGAAGGTGGCTATCAGCTTTGACAGCGACGCTAAGGCGGCGGTCGCTCAACGGCTGCGGGTGTTCGGCGACAGCGCGCGGCAGAGCGAGCTGGTGGGCGGCGCGCACCTGTCGTTCCCAGGGTTGGGCTACCTGAACCGCCAGGGCGAAGGGTACAACTGGGTGCCGCTGAATTACGGCGCGCTGTAACGCACTCGGTCGCTACCGGTTGCGCTCGGCGAACACCCGGCTGAACCAATCGAGAAACACGCGCACTCGCGGCGAGAGCTGGCGGTTGCGCGGATAAAGCAGCGAGACCGGCATCGGCGGAGAAGGCCAATCCGGCAGCAGCGGCAACAGGCTGCCGTCGGCCAGATCGCCGCGCAGGTGATAACGCGGCACCTGAATGATGCCCAACCCGGCGCGGGCGGCGGCGACCAGGCTCTCCGCCGCGCTGACCGACACCGTCGCCGGCAGCGTGATGGGCTGCGCTTGCCCCGCCACCGTGAACGCCAGCGGCATCAGCGCGCCGGTCGCCGAAGAGCGAAAACCCACCATGCGGTGATGGCGCAGGTCGTCCAGGCTTTGCGGCGTGCCGAAGCGCTGCAGGTAGGCCGGGGCGGCACAGGTCACCTCTTCCAGCTCGCCCAGGCGGCGCGCCACCATGTCGCTGTCCCGCAGTTTGCCGACGCGCACCACGCAGTCGATGCCTTCCCGCAGCGCGTCCACCAGCCGATCACCTTCGCTCATATAGAGCTCGATATCCGGGTATTGCGCCAAAAAATCAGGCAAGTCGGGCAACAGAAAATGGCGCGCCAGCGTGCCGTGCACCTCGATGCGCAGCAGCCCGCGCGGTTTGGCGCCGGCGAACGCCATCTCCGCCTCTTCGATGTCCGCCAGAATGCTCAGGCAGCGCTGATAGTAGGCTTCGCCGTCCAGCGTCGGGCTGACGTGGCGGGTGGTGCGCTGCAGCAGCCTGACCTGCAGCCGGGCTTCGAGCTGTTTGATGGCGTCGGTCACGGTGGAGCGCGGCAGGTTCAGATCCTGCGCCGCCTGGGTAAAGCTGCGTTGTTCTACCACGCGGGTGAACAGGCGCATAGCGTCGATTCTGTCCATAATTGTTCGTTTATTTCGGATAGTGATAACGAAGAATAGGGGATTATTCACCGTGCCGAAAGGTGCATGATGACAACTCACTGACCCAGGAGGAGAGACTTATGCAGAACGCCACTCAACGCGTCACCATCGTCACCGGCGCATCTCGCGGCATCGGCGCCGCCATTGCCGAGCGTCTGGCCGCCGACGGTTTTACCGTCATCATCAACTATTCAGGCAACCCGGCGCCGGCCGATGAACTGGTGCGCAAGATAGAACAGGCGGGCGGCCGCGCGCTCGGCGCCAAAGCCGACGTCAGCGATGCGGCAGCGGTTTCCCGATTGTTCGACAGCGCCGAACAGGCGTTTGGCGGCGTCGACGTGCTGGTCAACAACGCCGGGGTGATGGCGCTGGCACCGGTGGCGGACATGCGCGATGAAGACGCGGATCGCCTGATCGACATCAACCTGAAAGGCAGTTTCAACACGATGCGCGAGGCGGCGAAGCGCCTGCGCGACAACGGCCGCATCATCAACTTCTCCTCCAGCGTGGTGGGGCTGCTGCAGCCGGGGTACGGCATGTATGCCGCCAGCAAGGCGGCGATCGAGGCGCTGACCAGCGTGCTGGCAAAAGAGCTGCGCGGCCGCAATATCACGGTGAACGCCGTTGCGCCGGGGCCGACCGCGACCGGGCTGTTCCTCGACGGTAAAACCCCGGAGCTTATCGAGCGGCTGGCGAAGATGGCGCCGCTGGAGCGCCTGGGCACGCCGGAAGATATCGCCGCGGCGGTGGCCTTCCTCGCCGGGAACGACGGCGGCTGGATCAACGGCCAAACCCTGCGCGCCAACGGCGGCATCATCTGATTGACGACGCGCCGCCGCAGGATCGGGTATCCTGTGGCGGCACACATCACATCAAGGGCGGTTTATGGCGGGCGACAATCAGCAATTCCAGCACGGCGTGAGATCGCCCTGCGTCAGCCTGTGCCGCATCGACGACGAAACCCAGCGGTGCCGGGGATGTCGGCGCACGCGGGCGGAGATCGCCGCCTGGCCGACCGCCAGCGACGCGGAGAAACGCGCTATTTGGCGGCGGCTTGAGCTGCGTGCGGCCTTCAAGCAAAACACATAGTCGCGGGAGCACGACACGTCGCACTCCCGCGAAAGCCTTTTCCTGATACGGCCAGCCAACCCTCAGAAATCCCAATCCTCATCCTCGGTGTTGACCGCCTTGCCGATGACGTAAGACGAACCGGAGCCGGAGAAGAAGTCGTGGTTTTCATCGGCGTTCGGCGACAATGCCGACAGGATAGCCGGGTTGACCTCCGCCATCGCCGGTGGGAACAGCGCTTCATATCCCAGATTCATCAGCGCCTTGTTGGCGTTGTAGTGCAGGAAGGTTTTCACGTCTTCCGTCCAGCCGACGCCGTCGTACAGCTCCTCGGTGTAGCGCACCTCGTTGTCGTACAAATCCTGCATCAGGTCGAAGGCGAAGTTTTTCACCTGCCGGCGCCGCGCGGCGTCCACTTTCTCCAGCCCTTTCTGGAACTTATAGCCTATGTAGTAGCCGTGCACCGCCTCGTCGCGAATGATCAGGCGGATCAGATCGGCGGTGTTGGTCAGCTTGGCGCGGCTCGACCAGTACATCGGCAGATAAAAGCCCGAATAGAACAGGAACGACTCGAGGAACACGCTGGCAACCTTCTTCAACAGCGGATCGTCGCTGCGGTAGTGGGCCAGAATGATGCCGGCCTTTTTCTGCAGCGCGCGGTTTTCCTCGCTCCAGCGGTAGGCATCGTCCACGTCCGGCGTTTGGCACAGGGTGGAGAAGATTGAGCTGTACGAGCGGGCGTGTACCGCCTCCATAAAGCTGATGTTGGAGTACACCGCCTCTTCGTGCGGCGTCAGCGCATCGGCGATCAGGGCCGGCGCGCCGACGGTGTTCTGGATGGTGTCCAGCAGCGTCAGCCCGGTAAACACCCGAATGGTCAGCTGCTGCTCCTTCGGCGTCAGCGTGGCCCAGGAGGGGATATCGTTAGACAGCGGCACCTTCTCCGGCAGCCAGAAGTTGGAGGTCAGGCGGTTCCATACCTCCAGATCCTTGTCGTCTTCGATGATGTTCCAGTTGATGGCGCGCACCAGCGGCGCCGATGTTAGGGTCGTCATAAGTTGCCTCACAGCGAGCAGGACACACAGCCCTGCACCTCGGTGCCTTCCAGCGCCATCTGGCGCAGGCGGATGTAGTAAATGGTCTTGATGCCTTTGCGCCAGGCGTAGATCTGCGCGCGGTTGATATCGCGGGTGGTGGCGGTATCGCGGAAGAACAGCGTCAGCGACAGCCCCTGATCGACGTGCTGCGTGGCGGCGGCGTAGGTATCGATGATCTTTTCCGGGCCAATCTCGTAGGCATCCTGGTAATACGCCAGGTTGTCGTTGGTCATGTAGGGCGCCGGGTAGTAAACGCGGCCGATCTTGCCTTCCTTGCGGATCTCGATGCGCGAGACGATCGGGTGGATGCTGGAGGTGGCGTTGTTGATGTACGAGATGGAACCGGTCGGCGGCACCGCCTGCAGGTTCTGATTGTACAGCCCGTGCAGCATCACCGACTGGCGCAGCGCGCGCCAGTCGTCGCGGCCCGGAATGGCGATGCCGGCGGCGGCGAACAGCTCGCGTACCCGCTCGGTTTGCGGCAGCCAGTCGCGTTCGGTGTACTTGTCGAAGTACTCGCCGCTGGCATAGCGGGAGTGTTCAAAACCGTCGAAGGCGCCGCCGCGCTCGATCGCCAGCCGGTTCGAGGCGCGAATGGCGTGATAGGCCACGGTATAGAAATAGAGGTTGGTGAAGTCGATGCCTTCTTCCGAGCCGTAGAAAATGCGCTCGCGCGCCAGGTAACCGTGCAGGTTCATCTGGCCCAGCCCGATGGCGCGGGCGCTGCGGTTGCCCTCGGCGATCGACGGCACCGAGCGGATATCGCTCATGTCGGCCACCGCAGTCAGCGCGCGGATCGCGGTCTCGATCGCCTTGCCGAAGTCCGGCGCGTCCATGGTTTTGGCGATGTTCAGCGAGCCGAGGTTGCAGGAGATGTCCTTGCCGATGCGATCGTAGCTCAGATCCTCGTGATACGTGCTGGCGCGGTTGACCTGCAGGATCTCCGAACACAGGTTGCTCATGTTGATGCGCCCGGCGATCGGATTTTCCCGGTTGACGGTGTCCTCGAACATCACGTACGGGTAGCCGGATTCGAACTGGATCTCCGCCAGCACCTGGAAGAACTCGCGCGCGTTGATGCGCGACTTGCGGATGCGCTTGTCGTCCACCATCTCGCGATATTTCTCGCTGACGGCAATCTCCGAAAACGGCACGCCGTACACCCGTTCGACGTCGTAGGGTGAGAACAGGTACATCTCTTCGTTGTTCTTCGCCAGCTCGAAGGTAATATCCGGGATCACCACCCCCAGCGACAGCGTTTTGATGCGGATCTTCTCGTCGGCGTTTTCCCGTTTGGTGTCGAGGAAACGCAGAATGTCCGGGTGGTGGGCATTGAGATACACCGCGCCGGCCCCCTGGCGCGCGCCGAGCTGGTTGGCGTAGGAGAAGGCGTCTTCGAGCATTTTCATGATCGGAATGACGCCGGAGGACTGGTTCTCGATGCGCTTGATTGGCGCGCCCACCTCGCGAATATTGCTCAGCAGGAAGGCCACGCCGCCGCCGCGTTTCGACAGCTGCAGCGCGGAGTTCACCGCTCGCCCGATCGATTCCATATTGTCTTCGATACGCAGCAGGAAGCAGGAGACCAGCTCGCCGCGCTGGCGTTTGCCGCAGTTGAGGAAGGTTGGGGTGGCCGGTTGGAAGCGGCCGGAAATCATCTCTTCCACCAGATCCTGCGCCAGCCCGGTGTCGCCCGCCGCCAGCGTCAGCGCCACCATGCATACCCGATCTTCGTAGCGCTCCAGATAGCGTTTGCCGTCGAAGGTTTTGAGCGTATAGCTGGTGTAATACTTAAAGGCGCCGAGGAAGGTCTCGAAGCGGAATTTTTTGGCGTAGGCCTGCTGGAATAGCTGCTTGATAAACGGGAATTCGTACTGCGCCAGCACCTGCGGCTCGTAGTAGCCTTCCTCCACCAGATAGCGCAGCTTTTCCTCCAGGTTATGGAAGAACACGGTGTTTTGGTTGACGTGCTGCAGGAAGTAGTGCCGCGCCGCCAGCCGATCTTTATCGAACTGGATCCGGCCTTCCGCATCGTAGAGATTGAGCATCGCGTTGAGCGAATGGTAATCCAGCGCGCCCGTCTCGGGCCTGGTCAGTTCTGTCGTTGCCAAAATGCGGTTACTCCCTGTCGAACGTTTTCAACGTCTTGCGCGGTGCCGAGCAGCTCGAAGCGGTACAAAAAAGGCACCTGGCATTTTTTGGCGATGATGTCGCCGGCGATGCCGTATGCTGCGCCGAAGTTGGTGTTCCCGGCGGCGATGACGCCGCGCAGGTGTGAACGGTTTTGCGGAACGTTGAGAAAGCGGATGACCTGGATCGGCACCGCGCCGACGGCGCTGCCGCCGCCATAGCTGGGCACGATCAAGATATAGGGTTGTTCCATCAGCAATTTGCTGCGGGCACCGGCGATCGGAATGCGGATCGCCGGCAGGCCCAGTTTCTCAACGAACCGATGGGTGTTCTCCGAGCTGCTGGAGAAATAGACCAGCGGATTCATCGGCGGGCCTCAGCAGGTGAGCGCCAGCGCGCCGATCTTGTCCGGCCGGAACCCGGACCAGTGATCGTCACCGGCGATAATCACCGGAACTTGCTGATAACCTAAGGATTTAACGTGGTTCAGCGCCTGCTGATCCTGGGTGAGATCGATCACCTGATAATCAATCCCCTGTTTATCAAATGCGCGATAGGTGGCGTTGCACTGGACACAGTCCGGCTTACTGTAAATAATAATGCTCATGATTCGCATTTACCTTTAGGCTGAAGGAAAGGCGGACAAGTCAGATAACGGAGCATCGTTCCTGGCGTTTCTGACGGCGTTATCAACCGAACGACACTCCCTGCGGCTGACCCATAAAATACTATATGTTGATATTTGTTTTATCAACCACGCTATATATGGTGTTTTGTCGGATTGGAGGTGCAGGCCGCGCCGGGGCTGGAAAAGGCGAGGGAAAAAATTTTTGCGGGTGTGAAATTCCCCCTCTCAGTGAAGAGGGGGAGGCGAGCGCATTACTGGCGCATGCTGACGGCCAGCCGGTTGAAGGCGTTCATGATGCTGATGGCGAAGGTCAGATCGGCGATCTCGGTATCGCTGAAGTGCGCCTTCAGCGCCTCGAAAGCGCTGTCCGGTGCGCCGGTGGCGGCGATCAGCGTCACCGACTCGGCCCATTCCAGCGCGGCGCGTTCGCGCTCGCTGAACTCATGGCTGACGCGCCAGCCCGCCAGCGTATCCAGCTTGGCATGGCTGAAGCCGCTTTCGCGCAGCGCTTTGCCGTGCATATCCAGGCAGTAGGCGCAGCCGTTGATCTGCGAAACGCGCATAAACATCAACTCGATGGTCGCCTTGTCCAGGGCACCTTTCTCCAGCGCCATCAGCGCGCTTACCATATTTTTGTACGGGGCGGGCGCCAGCTCGGCATAGTTCAAACGTTGCTTAATCATGGTCAACCTCAATCGGTAGTAACGAAATCATGCCGCTACTTTAGCGGCCTTATGGTCTATGCTATAGAGCCATAAAATGATTATTTAACCGGGCCATGATGCCATCTTTCCTGACCTCGCTGCGGCTGGACAACCGGCTCGCGGAACCGCTGTACCGGCAGATTTACCTGCGGATTAAAGACGCCATCGCCCAGGGCAGCCTGGCGGCGGGCAGCCGATTACCCTCAGTGCGCGGGTTGGCGAGCGATCTGGGCGTGGCGCGCGCCACGGTGGAAAGCGCCTACGCGCAACTTATTGCCGAAGGTTTCTTGCAGAGCCGCGGGCAGGCGGGCACCTATGTCTCGCCGCAGCTGCCGCACGTGCCGCCGGGCAGGGTATCCGCTGCGCCGCCGCTGGCGGCGATGGCGCCCGATCCGCTGCAGCCGCAGGGCATGCTGCAGCCTTTCCAACTGGGCGTGCCGGCGTTGGACGCGTTTCCCCGGGCGTTATGGCAGCGCATTGTCGCCCGCCAGCTGCGCGGTTCCACGGTGTCTTCCCTGGCGCTGCCGCCGGCCGGCGGCCTGCCTGAGCTGCGTGAGGCGATCGCCCATTATCTGCATTTGTCGCGCGGCATCAGCTGCAGGCCGGAGCAGGTTTTCCTCTGCGCTGGCTATCCGGCGCTGTTGGACTGGGTGGTGGAGACGCTGTTGCACGCCGGCGACGCGGTATGGATCGAAGATCCCGGCTATCCGGTCACGCGCCCGCTGCTGCGGGCCGCCGGCGTCAGGCCGATCGCCGTGCCGGTGGATGAACAAGGCATGGACGTGGCCGCCGGTAGGCTGACGGCGCCTGAGGCGCGGCTGGCGGTGGTGACGCCAACCCATCAAAGCCCGCTCGGCGTCACGCTCAGCCTGGCGCGGCGCATGGCGCTGCTCGACTGGGCGCAGCAGCGCAGGGCCTGGATCCTGGAAGATGACTACGACAGCGAGTTTCGCTATCACGGGCGGCCATTGCCGCCGCTGAAAAGCCTCGATGTTCAGGGGCGGGTGCTGTACGCCGGCACCTTCAGCAAAACGCTGTTCCCGGCGCTGCGCATGGCTTACCTGGTGGTGCCCGCCGGCCTGACGGAGGCCTTTGCGCGCAGCAGCCGGCTACGTGGCTGCGGCTGCCCGCCGCTGCTGCAGGCCGGCGTGGCGAATTTTATCCGGCAAGGGCATTTCTACCGCCACCTGAAACGCATGCGGCCGCTGTACCGCCAGCGGCGTGAGTGGCTGACGCAGGCGCTGGAACGGCAGCTGGGGACGTGGCTGACGGCGGTGCCGCAACAGGGCGGCATTCAGCTGTTGGCCCGGCTGCGTGACGGGGTGGCGGATACGCCGTTGGCGGCGCAAGCCTGGCAACAGGGGTTGGCGGTGCAGGCGTTATCGGACTGGCGAATCGATCATCCGGCGGGGCAGGGGTTACTGCTGGGGTTCGCCAATTTCACTCGGCAAGAGGAGACGGAGCGGGCGGTGCAGGGGCTGGCGCAGCTGTTCAAACGCCTCAATTAAACGGCCCGCGATTTCCGCGGGCCAGACGCACATCTGTTTTATCTTTATGACTGCAGGGGTGTTAACGCCGGGCCAGCAGCACGCCGAGCACGATGCCGACGGCGGCACCGATCCCTACGCCCTGCCAAGGTTTGTCACGCACATAGCTGTCTGCTTGATCGACCGCGTCGCGCGCATGCTGTGTCAGACTGGTGGAGCCATTGAACCGCGCCCGGGCGTCGCGCAGCACGCCTTTCGCCTTACTGTGCAGCTCTTTCAGTTCCTCTTTGGTCTTGTCACCGGACTCGCGCAACACTTCATCCAGCGTATCGGCCAACAGAGTGACGTCCTGATCGATATCGCGTTCTGTTCTTTCCGCTTTCTTAAACATTCAGCTCTCCATTTCGACACATGTCTTTTAAGTGTAGACCATGCCGAGATTTGTGTGGCCGATCACGCAAAAAAACGACGATTTACCGGCGTTAGCAGCCGGCGGCGATAAAATCGCCGTTGGCGCTGACCGGGATCACCGAATTGAACAACACCAGCGCGAACAGGATCAGGATCACGCCGCCGAGCATCACGGCGATACGCGACGCCTGTGCCAGATAGTAGCCTGTCAGGCCGGGTTGATGGGCCAGAAAGCGCTCGCGCGCGTGGTGCACCAGCGTGGCGAGGATCATGATCGACAGCCCGGTACCCAGTGCCATGCTCATGGCGGAGATCACCCCCCAGGTGAACATGCCGATGGCGTTGGCGAACACCAGAATCAGGATGGCGCCGCTGCACGGACGAATACCGATGGAGACGATCAGCCACAGCGCGTTGCGCCAGCCGCCGGTCAGTTCGGCCGCGCTGGGTTGATGCCGGTGGCCGCACTCGCACGCCGCGCTATGCGCGTGGTCCGCCGGGTGCAGCGCCTGAATGACCGGCGCGCGGCGCCGACGCCAGCGCCAGCCGCTGGCGCGCAGGATCACCATCAGGCCGAAGGCGGCGATGAAGACCGCGCTGCCTTTTTCCACCCAATAACGGCTGAGGCTGAGATCGCCCATCGACAGGTTGAGCGCCACCGCCAGCACCACCACGAACACAATGGCGACCACGCCTTGCATCAGGCTGCCCAGCAGGGTGATCGCCCGGCTGGCGTTCAGCCGTTCGCGGTGGGTGGCCAGATAAGTGGTGATGACGAACTTGCCGTGGCCGGGGCCGATGGAGTGCAGGAAGCCGTAAGCGAAACTGGCCAGCGTCAGCATTAGCCCGCCGCTGTATTGCTGGTTACGCTGCTGCAGCAGATAGAGCACCAGATAGCGGTGCATGTAAATCTGGAAGTTGATGCAATACTGCACAAACTCGGCCCAGTGCCGCACGAACAGGTAGAGCAGCGTCAGCAGCAGCAGACCGGCGAGGGCCAGACCGGCGTAGCGGCCCGGCGCGTGTTTCAGCGAGACGGTTTTCATAGCGTGAGCGAGCCTGTACGAGGGGCATCTTCCTTCAGCATATACCCGCCGATGCGGTTCACAAGCGCCGTTCACAAACGTTGTACATTTGGTTACTCGGCGAAACCAATCACTCACGGAAACGGCAGTTTGATTCCACTAGTATCTGTTTCAACGGCTCCACCGGAGCTTACCGAAACAACACTCTGAGGATTTAAAGATGAAAAAAGTATTAGCGCTGATCGTTGCTGCCACTATGGGTCTGTCTTCTGTTGCTTTCGCTGCTGATACTGCAGCTACTGCTCCGGCTACCACCACCGCGCCAGCTGCGACCACCACTACCGCTGCGCCAGCGGCTGCTGCTGAAAAAGCACCAGCTAAAGCAACGCACCACAAGAAAGCTAAGCACCACAAAAAAGCGCCAGCCCAGAAAGCTCAGGCCGCTAAAAAGCACCACAAAAAAGCGCCAGCTCAGAAAGCCCAGGCTGCTAAAAAACACCACAAAAAAGCGCCAGTGCAGAAAGCTCAGGCCGCTAAAAAACACCACAAAAAAGCCGGTAAAAAAGCTTAATTAAGTGATGTTTGCGGAACCGAAAGGTTCCGCACTCTCCAGCCCGTACTCCAGACACCCGGTTCTTCCGGGTGTCTTCTTTTGAGGCGACGAACGATGATCAATCGCTATCTGTTTGAAGTCATTTTCAGTGCGGTAACCCTGTGCGGGGTGATCGTCGGTTGGGAACTGTTTTTGGCCGGCAGCTTTTTGTAATTATTGCGCCGCGGCGGTTTCGTGCAAATGCCGCCAGCCGAGTACGTTGGGCTGACGTTCAAAGACCACCGTGGAATAGCGCAGCGTGGCGCTTTGCCCCGGCAGGCTCTGTTTTTCCCGGTAGCTGACTACTGCGCCCGTCGGCCATTCGGCCACCAGCTTCATCTCTTCTATCTCGATTTCCAATCCCGGTTTGGCGGCGCGATGCGCGCGGAAAAAGGCGCACAGCGCGGCAAAATCCAGCGGAGCGCCGCTCAGCGCGATCATGCTGAAATCCGGCGTAAAGCGCGCCAGCAGCGCCTGTTCTTCTCCAGCCCCTTTGCCCAGCCAGCGTTCAATGGCGATGTGGGCGTCGATCACTTCGGTAAAGTACGGGTTCATAAAGCATCCTGTTGAGCGTTGAGTTGGCGCACGATGGCGCGGTTGGCGAGGCGCAGGCACAGCAGCAGCGGGATAAATACGCTGGTGCCCGCCAGAATGAAGCAGGTGCGGTAGGCCGCCGCGGGCGGCAGCCCGGTCAGCAGCAAATTCAGCAGCAGGCTGAGCAGCGCCACGCCGAGGCAAAAACTGAGCTGGCGATTGATGTTCCACAGCGCGCTGGCGTCCGCCAGCTGAGCGTCGGGGATCTGCAGGAACGCGCTGCTCTGCGCGGTGCTGCTGCACAGGCTGCCGCCAAACCCCATCAGGGCGAAGGCGGCGATCTGCAATGCGTGCTGGCCGGCCAGATCGATCTGCGCCAGCGTCAGCATGCCGGCGCCTTGTAACAGGCAGCCGGCGATCAGCAGCGGCCGCGGGCCAAGGCGATTAAAGGTTTTGCCGGTCAGCGTGATGGCCAGGAACGACGCCAGCGCCCAGGGCAGCATCAGGCCGCCGACCTGGGCGGCGGGCATCCCCAGCAGGTTTTGCAGATACAGCATCGCCACCAGGCTGACGCCGATGAACAGGCCGGGAATGCACAAATAAACCGCCATGGCGTTGCGCAGCAGCGGATCGGCGACCAGCCGCAGGTTCAGCAGCGGCTGCGGGGTGCGCAGGCTATGGCGCAGATAATAGGCCAGCACCAGCAGGCCGGCGGCCAGCAGCGCCGCGCCGGAAGCCTGATGACCGGCCTCGCTCAGCCGGGTCAGGCCGAGCAGCAGCAGCGTCAACGCCGCGCTGGCGCTCAGCAGCCCTTTGCCGTCGAGCGGTTTACGCACCGCCGCCGACGTTTCCGCGCGCAGCCACAGCGCCGCCAGCGCCAGGGCCAGGGCCGCCAGCGGCAGGTTGGCGAAAAACACCCAGCGCCAGTCCAGCCGATCGACGAGCCAGCCGCCCAGCGCCGGTGACAGCGCCGGCGCCAGCAGCCCCACCAACATGATGGCCGCCGACAGCCCGGCGCGTTCATGGCTGCGGTACAGCTGGTAGGTCAGCGTTTGGCCGATGGGGATCAGTAAGCCGCCGCCCATGCCTTGCAGGGTGCGCCAGCCGATCAGCGCGCCGATGCTGTCGGCGTTGCCCGCGCCGAGGGTGGCCAGCATGAACAGCGCCAGCGACAGCAGGAACACCCGCCGCCCGCCGATGCGCTGCGCCAGCCAGGCGCTGAGGGGGATCACCAGCGTCAGGCCGAGAATATAGCCGTTGCTGACCCACGCCAGTTGGCTGACCGACGCCCGCATCGCCTGGCCGATGGCGGGGTAGGCGACGTTGGCGATAAACATATTGATCAGATCGACGAAAAAGCCGAGCAGATAGACGATTGCCACTTTGCTGCGATAAGACATGGTGCCTCCGGTTGAAGGCGAGCAGTGTATCGGGGGGAAAAGTGCGGATAAATCGGCGGCGGGCGATTACACTGTCAAAATGATTTTGACAATAAGGGCGGCGAAATGCTGAATTTGCAGCGCCTGGCGATCTTTGCGGCGGTGGTGGAAGCGGGCAGCTTTACCGCGGCAGCGGCGGCGCTGGGGCAAACCAAGGCGGTGGTGAGTTTTAACGTCAAACAGCTGGAAAACGAGCTGGGGGTGTCACTGCTGGCGCGCAGCACCCGGCGGCTGTCGCTGACCGACGCCGGCGAACGCTTTTACCAGCGCAGCCTGCAGCTGCTGCAGGAGGCGGAAAACGTGCTGGACGACGTGCGCCGCGATCATCACGGGCTGAGCGGCGTGCTGCGCATCACCAGCACGCCGGAGTACGGCGCGCAGGTGGTGGTGCCGGCGCTGGCGGCTTTTTCGCGGCAGCATCCGCGGCTGCGCATCCAGCATGTCTCTTCTTCTTATCATGCCGATCTGATCTCGGAGCGCTTTGACGTGGCGATCCGCCTGGGCCAGCTGGCGGACTCCAGCCACCGCGCGGCGCTGATCGACAGCTTCGCCATTTTTCCGGTGGCGTCGCCGGGTTATCTGGCCGACCGACCGATTCATTCGCTGACGGATCTGGCGCAGGCGCAGTGGATCGCCCACAGCCGGCTCAGTTCACCGCTCAGCTGGCAGGTGGCCACGCCGCAGCGCGAAGCGGTGCTGTTCAAGGTCGCGGACGCTGCCACGCTCACTGGCGACAGCGCCGCGGCATTGCTGGCGTTCGCCCTGCATGGCGCCGGGGTGGCGCTGCTGCCGGCGTGGCTGGCACAGCCCGAAATCGACGCCGGCCGGCTGCAGCGGTTGCTGCCGGATCACCGTTTCCCCGAGCAGAGCATCTATGCGCTCTACCCGAACACCCGCCATGTGCCGGAAAAGGTACGGGCGTTTATCGATTTTCTGCGCGCGCGGGTGGCGGCAAAATCGTTAGCGAAATAATAATTCGTTATAACTCTCTCATTTATCATCAGATCCCATCGGGGTATGCTGGCAATCTCTGTCTACCCCGTCCGATGCGAGCCACCTTCGATGACCGCAGAAAATAACCTCCAGCTGAACCGACGCATTCTGTCCGTGGTGATGTTCACCTTCGTCTGCTACCTGACCATCGGCCTGCCGCTGGCGGTGCTGCCGGGATTTGTGCATGAGCATCTGGGCTACAACTCGGTGCTGGCGGGCCTTATCATCAGCGCGCAGTACTTCGCCACGCTGTTCAGCCGCCCGCACGCCGGGCGCTATGCCGATCAGCTGGGGCCGAAGAAGGTGGTGCTGTTCGGCCTGGCGTGCTGCGGCGCCAGCGGCCTGTTTTACGCGCTGGCATTCGGCGTTGACGGTTACCCGTGGCTCAGCCTGCTGTTGCTGTGCGTGGGGCGGGTGTTTCTCGGCGTCGGCGAAAGCTTCGCCAGCACCGGTTCCACGCTGTGGGGCATCGGCCGGGTCGGAGCGATGCACACCGCGCGGGTGATTTCCTGGAACGGCGTTGCCACCTACGGGGCGATGGCGGCCGGGGCGCCGCTCGGCGTATACCTGAATCAGCAGTGGGGATTGGCCGGGGTGGCGGCGCTGATCGTGCTGGCGGTCGCGGTGGCGCTGCTGTTGGCGAGCGGCAAGCCGGACGTCTCGATCGCCGCCGGGCAGCGCATCGCCTTTCGCGCGGTGTTCGGTCGCATTTGGGCCTATGGCCTCGGGCTGGCGATGGGCACCGTCGGCTTCGGCGTGATCGCCACGTTCATCACGCTTTACTATGCCGACAAAGGTTGGAGCGGCGCGGCGTTTTCGCTGACGCTGTTCAGCTGCGCCTTCGTCGGCATCCGCCTGATCTTCAGCAACGTCATCAACCGCCACGGCGGTCTGAAGGTGACGCTGGCGTCGTTTCTGGTCGAGATCGTCGGGCTGCTGTTGATCTGGCTGGCCGGTGAGCCCTGGATGGTGCAAACCGGCGCGTTGCTGGCCGGCGCCGGTTTCTCGCTGGTGTTCCCGGCGCTGGGCGTCGAGGCGGTGAAACAGGTGCCGCCGCAGAATCAGGGCACGGCGCTCGGCACCTATTCGGCGTTCCTCGACCTGGCGCTGGGCATCACCGGCCCGCTGGCCGGGCTGCTGATTGGGCAAGCGGGCGTGCCGTCGATCTATCTGGCGGCGGCGCTGCTGGTGGCGCTCGGGGTTATGCTCACTCTGCGCCTGCTGCAGCGCAGCCGGGCTTGATTCAGGAATAGTCCGAAACCCGGATTCCTCCCCAGAAAATCATTGTTTCGGTGAATGATTACGGTAAGGTCGCTCAGCGGTCCAGAATGAGAGGAGGAATCGATGTATTTACGGCCGGATGAAGTGGCTAAAGTGTTGGAGAATACCGGCTTTGAGCGTGATTATGTCACCGATCAGGCCTATGGCTACCGCAAGGGTGCACACTACGTGTATGTGAACCGCGAAGCGCGGATGGGCAGAACCGCGTTGGTGATCCACCCGGCGTTGAAAGAGAGAAGCGTGCATTTCGCCACGCCAACCTCCCCGGTGCGCACCAGCGAGCAGTATCTGGAATTTCCCCTGGATTTAAGCGGCGACGCCCCGAACCTGCGTTACGGCATCGCACACGGCTTCAGCTCGCGCGAAGCGCTGTCGCGCTACCTCTTCAGCATGTTCCTGTAATCGGTCCCCCGTTTCGGGGGACGCGATCAGCCGTGGGCCAACGCTTCGCGGTTGAAACGCTCGTTGTAGGCGCGACGGAACTGCGCCAGTTCAAACGCATCGATATCCAGTTCGGCGAAGTAAAACAGCGCCGCTTCGGTGTGCTCGGCGTGCAGCTCCGGCGATAGCCCGGCGCGCAGCAGCACGTCGCGCCACAGGGCAATCTGTTCGTCGTCCGCCTGTTTGATGAACGTCAGGTAGATGAACAGCAGATAAGCCGCCTGGTGCATCTCTTCGGTGTAGCCGTTGTTCAGCATGCGAATAAAGGTCTGGCTTTGGCGGCCGCCCATTTCCTGGATCATCGATTCGATCAGCATTGGTTTGACCCTCAGCAGATGGGCCAGCGAATCGATGGCTTTGCGGGTGTCGGACGTCAGGATGCGGTAACCGATAATGAATACGACGATCAGGGCGGCGAGGATGATCCAGGTCATTTAGGCTTTATTACACTCTCAATACGCCAGAAGAGGGGCGGGAGGCGCTGTGCGACAGCGCCCGCTATCAATGCTGTTCGCCGCTGAAATTACCGACCGCGCTCTGTTGGCGCAGGTGGTGATTGAAGGTGGCCGCGTCTTTGGCCAGCGCGTCCAGATGAGCGCCGAGCATTTTGATCTGCTTCACCAGCGCATGCTGTTCCGGTACCGAACTGGCGGTGCTCAGCTTGCGCGCCAGTTGTTCATTCTGCGCCCGCAGTGCGGCTTCGCGCTGTTTGGCTTCTTCCAGCAGTTGCTGCAGCGCCTGGTAGCTCTGCTGCCATTCGCGGTGTTGCCGTTCGAAGCTGCTCTGCAACTCATTCATCGCATTTTGAAACTGGATTTCCAGCTCGCGCATTGTCATGGGCTCGATCCTTTGCGGCACTCAATGATGGCTTAGCAGTATAGCGAAAACTGTTCGCAAGCTCACCCGTTGACGACAAATGAGACAAATGCCGCTGACAATTCCCGGCTTGCAACCGCGCCAAGGCGTCTTACAATCGACCCCATTCCCGGCCGTAAAGGCTGCCGTTCAAGAGAGGTGGAAGATGAGCGAGCAGGAAAAAGACTTTTTTGAACAGGCGATGGCGGACGTGGTGCCGCTGGCGAGCGGACGGCAGACGCTGTACCTCAAGCCGCAGGAGGCGATGGACAAAAGCGCGCGGCGCGAAGCGCAGCGGCTGATGCAGGAAAACTTCCTCAGTACCGATTTTCTCGAGGTGATCCCCTGCGAACAGCCGCTGGAGTTCAAAGGGGAAGGCATTCAACAGGGCGTGCTGGACAAGCTGCGCAACGGGCGTTATCCGCCGCAGGCGTCGCTGAACCTGCTGCGTCAGTCGGTCGAAGCCAGCCGGCAGGCGCTGTTTCGCTTCATCGTGCAGGCGGAGGCGCAAAACCTGCGTTCGCTGCTGATCGTGCACGGCCGCGGACGGCAGAACGAAAGCCATCCGAATATCGTGCGCAGTTACGTCGCCAAATGGCTGGCGCAGTTTGAACAGGTTCAGGCGTTTTGCCGTGCCTTACCGCGCGACGGCGGCGAGGGCGCCTGCTATGTCACGCTGCGTAAATCGGCGCAGGCCAAGGCGGAAAACTTTGAGCGCCACGCCAAGCGCAGCCGTTGAAGGGATAGCCGAAATAAAATGGCCGGCGAATATCGCCGGCCATCGATGAATTATTTATTAAATATTTTATAGTCCAGCGAATAACGGCCGGCGCCGGTTACCGCCAGCAACAGCAAGCCGCCAATGATGCTGATGTTTTTAAAGAAGTTGATTTCATTGCCCATCATTTCCATGCCGGTCATTTTCCAGAACGGATGGCCAATAAACGCGGTGCCCAACACATACAGGGCGAAAATGACCGCGATAGGGCGAGTAAACAGACCGAGAATAAGCGCGATGCCGAAAATAAACTCCACCACCACGGCAACGATCGCCGCTAAATAAGGCATCGGCGTGCCGTAGCCTTCCATCGCCGTGACGGTCGCACCGAAGTTGACCAGTTTCATCCAGCCGAAAATGATAAACAGAACCATCAGTAATATGCGGGACAGCAGAATTACGCCGTCTTTTGAGCTATCACCCATTTCGAACTCCTTAGCCACTGTCGGAATGATGTTGTCTTACTGAATAAAGATTAGAACAATTTACGTTTTTTTCTAGCGGCGGCGGGCGGTTGCGCCACTTTTTCGGTGAGCGAGACGCGTGGTGAAGCCGGCGGCATTGCCTATACTTGAGCCTGGAGCAAAAACAATAAAACAGGCAATGTGAGGCCAAAATGGACGAGGAATTGACCGCCGCCGGTTACCGCCGTTATTCCGGCGACAAGATTGACGTTTATTTTAACAGCGCGACATGCCGCCATTCCGCCAACTGTGTGCGTGGCAACGCGGCTATTTTTACCCTGAACCGCCGCCCGTGGATTATGCCGGACAATGCCGACGCGGCGGAGGTGAAACGCGTTATCGACACCTGCCCCAGCGGCGCACTTAAATATAGGGAGAAATAATATGGAACATAAAATACTGGCAGACGACAAGCGTTTTTATATCAATGACGAGCAGGGCAAGCTGATCGCCGAGATCTCTTTCGTGCCGAGCGGTGACAAGCTGACCATTATCGATCACACCTGGGTGGATGAGTCATTGAAGGGGCAGGGCGTCGGCAAAAAGCTGGTGGCGCTGGTGGTGGAGAAGATGCGCGCGGAGCGGCGTAAAATCATTCCGCTCTGCCCGTTCGCCAAGCATGAGTTTGATACCACGCCGGCCTATCAGGACATTCGCGCCTGAGGCGATAACGGGGCGCGGTGCGCCCCGGTCATTCAGCAGACGCCGAAATCGCCGTCTTCGTGGTACAGCGCCACGTCGCTGGCCTGCACCTCCGTGCGCTGCTCTTTGCCCAGTTCATTCCAGCTGCAAACCAGGGTTTCACCGTCGATCGCCACCACGGTCATCTTTGGGCCGCCGGTGGTGCGTTGAACAAAATCACCGATATTGAATGCCATGCGTTCCTCCACAACAGATTAAACCTCACCTATTGATAACACAGAATGGCGCTGCCGTTGGCACGAGTTTCGTTATGTATTATTTTATATAGCGATTATCACCAAGGAGAGCAGAATAACATGCCGGGATTATTGATGTTTTATGTGGGCGGTACGGCGCCGGGCGCCAATATTGAGCTGCACGACGTGCAGTTCGCGGCGGCGGATCGGCCGGAAGAGGCGTATCCGTTGCTGCGTGAAAAGTGGTTCGGCGATAAGCGCAAGGTGCATGTCGACGGCTATGCGCGCATCGACTGGGCGGACGGTTACGACGTGAGCCTGGAGCCTGCGCCGTTCGCCGGTGAAGAGAAGCTGTTTTTCGTCAACGTGGGCGGCTACCGCAGCGATGAGCTGGCGGAATTGCACCAGTTCGGCCTGTTTGTGGCGCGTTCCGTCGACGAGGCGAAGGACAAAGCCAAACGGGTGCTGCTGACGGACAGCGCGCAGCAGCACAAGGATGACCTGGCCGAGGTGGACGACTGCCTGCTGTTGCAGGCGCTGCAGGGCTACCACGTGCATCTGCGGGCCAACCCGCACGGCAAACCGGCCCGGCCGCTGTGGCAGGGGTATCTGCCGATCGGCGAACCCGCGCTATAACGCCGCCAACGCCTGCAGCTGTTGCCGCAACCAGCGGCAGGCCTCTGGCCGGCCGTTCTTGCGGTGCAGGTAGATTTTGATCTGATACGGCGGCACCGGAAACGGCAGGGGGTGGATATCCAGCGCCGCCGCCTGCCGCAATTTTTGCGCGGCGTAGCGCGGCATGCTCATCACCAGTTCGCTGTCGGCGACGATGAACGGCGCTCCCAACAGCGAAGGCGTGCGGATGGCGATATCGCGCTGCAGCCCCAGCTTATCGAGCTGGTAGTCAATGACGCCGCGCTGTTCGTTCCACGGTGTCACCACCAGATGGCGCGCCCGCAGGTAGTTTTCCAGCGTCAGTTCGCCGTATTTTACGCTGAAGGCGGGTGAACAAATCGCCACATACTCATCCTCCAGCCAGTTCACCTCGTCGATCTCCGGGTAGCTTTCGCCGTCGGTTTCGGTAAAGCCCAGCGCGAAGTCGATGCGCCCCGCCAACAGATCGTTCAATGCTACCTTACGCTCGGAATAGCGCAGCTGGAACGACAGCCCCGGCGCCAGGCGTTGCATCTGCGCCATCAGCGCGGGAAACACCGCGAAGGCGGTGTAATCGGTAATGGCGAAGGTGAAGCTCTCCCGGCTTTCGGCGGGGACGAAGCGCGGGCGCGGATGCAGCCCTTTGGCCAGCAGCGCCAGGCTTTCGCTGACGGTCGGGGCCAGGCTGTCGGCATACACCGTCGGGTGCATGTCGTTGCCGACCCGGTAGAACAGTTCGTCCGCCAGCGCCTTGCGCAGCCGGATCAGCGCGTGGCTCAGCGCCGACGCGCTGAGGGCCAGCTCTGCTGCGGCGCGCGTCACCGATCGCAGCCGATAGACCGCTTCAAACACCAGCAGCAGGTTGAGATCGAGACGCTTCAAATCCAGATGCATAATATTCATTACCTGTTGATGAAAATGCAGTTCATACAGTATTTGAGGCGCGATATGCTGGCAAGCACAGTCATCAACACACTCAGGATTTGCCATGACCATCGAGATTTACCCGGCGCAAAAAAGCGACGCCAAACTGATTCTGGATATGATTATCGAGCTGGCAGTGTACGAAAAGGCGCGCGAGCAGGTGCTGGCCAGCGTGGAAGATATCGAACGCAGCCTGTTTGGGCCGGGCGCTTGTTCCGAAGCGCTGATTTGTACGGTGAACGGCGAGCCGGCGGGTTATGCGGTGTTCTTTATGAGTTACTCCACATGGCTAGGTAAAAACGGCATCTATCTGGAAGATCTGTACGTGGCGCCGAAGCATCGCGGCGCGGGCGCCGGTAAAAAGCTGCTGCGGCACATCGCCCAGTTGGCGTGCGAACGGCAGTGCGGCCGCCTGGAGTGGAGCGTGCTGGACTGGAACCAACCGGCCATCGATTTCTACCTCAGCATCGGCGCGCAGCCGCAGGGCGAGTGGGTGCGCTATCGTATGGAAGGCGAGGCGCTGACGCACTTCGCGGCGCACGGGGCGGCGCTGCCGGCATAATAGCCGTTGGGGGAGGCAGCCTCCCCAACTGTGGTGATGTGAACGGTTTACTGCGGATCAATCAGGCGGGTTTGCGGGCGGCGAGAATGAAGATCATCGGGCGCTCCTGCTCTTCGTCCAGCGCCGGATTAGCGGCGATTTGCTGCGCGCTGGGGCCCCATTCGTTCAAATGCAGGATGATAAACCCTTGCTGCGCCAGCGGGTTGATATAGCCGCCGAGCGTGCGGTGTTGCTTGATGACACCTTCCGCCAGCCAGTTGGAAACGCGCTGGCCTTCTCGCTGGTAGCCGTTCACCGGCCAGGATTTCTGCCTGTTGCCGTCGGTCAGCCAGCCCTGCTGCGCCGGGGCGGTGTAAATCGGGTGCTCGGCGGTGAAGATGAACTGCCCGCCGGGTTTCAACGCGGCGTAAACCGTGGCGAACAACGCGGCCAGATCCTCGAGGTAGTGCAGCGTCAGCGAGCTGTAGACCAGATCGTAACTTTCCGGCGGCAGCTGCAGCTGCGCCAAATCCTGCCGACGGTACTCGATGCCCGCGTCGGCGGTCATCTCCCGCGCCTTGGCCAGCATTTTTTCCGAAACGTCCAGCCCCAGCACGCTGGCTGCGCCCTGTTCGCGCGCGCTGCGGCAGAACCAGCCGTAGCCGCAGCCGAGATCGACCACGCTTTTGCCCTGCAAATCCGGCAGGATGCGGCGGATGGCGGGCCATTCCGGCGCGCCGTCCAGGCCGTGCTGCGAGCGGCTGAGCTGCGCATAGCCGTCGAAGAAGGCCTGATTGTCATAGATGTTTTGCGTCATGATGACTCCTTAGTGAATGACGGCGGCGGAATGCCGCTGCCAAACCGTGCATATTGCTGCATAATTCTACGCTGACAACATGAATAACGGGAATGACGATGGACATGATTTCGGTGCGGCAAGCGCCCGAGCTGGCGCCGCGCGCCATTGCGTATTTTCAGCGGCACTGGGCCACGGCAGAGACGCTGATGATGTATGAAGACGCCATCAACCGCAGCCTCGGCGCCGCCAACCCACTGCCGCAGTGGTACCTGCTGATGGAAAATGACCAGATCCTCGGCTGCGCGGGGCTCATCACCAACGACTTTATCAGCCGTGGGGAGTTGTATCCCTGGCTGTGCGCGCTCTATGTAGAGGAAGTGCAGCGCGGCCGTGGCTACGGCGCCAAACTGATTGAGCATGTGGCGGCGGAAACCCGCCGGTTGGGCTTCCCGCAGCTGCACCTGTGCACCGATCTGGAAGGGTACTACGAGCGTAGCGGCTTCGTTTATAACGGGCTCGGGTATCACCCCTGGGGCGAAGCCTCGCGGGTCTATTCGCGGGTGCTGTGATCGCCGCCGCCGGGGGCGCGTAAGACAAACCTGACTTTTTTTTCACCTCATCGCGCATCGCGGGTTACACTGGCCGCTTGTTCGCCACCGACCGGGTTAATTCGCCGCCGCGATGAGAGTGCCACGTCAGCTACAGCAACGCTTTACCGCCTGCATCGCCATTATGGCGGTGCTGTTGCTGTTTGTGGCGCCGGTGGTGTCGAAATCGCTGATGCACCACCCGATGATGGGCGGCATGATGCAAACGGACGCCGCCATGCCGCACGACATGCACGCGATGGCGATGCCCGCTGCCGAGCATGCCGGCCACCACGGCATGGATCCTGCGGAGATGATTTTCTGCGGCTATTGCGAGCTGCTGATCCACGTGCCGCTGCTGCTGTGGACATTCGTCCCGCTGCTGTGGCTGATGGCGCGCATCGCGCGCCTGCCTTGCGCGCCGCGCATCGTTTCTCCGCCCATTCGGCGCCTTATTCTGCGGCCGAGCCCGCGCGGGCCGCCCGGCCAACCGTTTTTCCCTATTGCTTGATCATGGGTAACGCCGTCCGTATCGCTGCGGACGGTTTGCCTGCGCGCACAGTTTGAAAAACGAGAAAGGCCATGTCTTCAATAACCAAAACTCCACCTGCCGCATCGCCGCGTGGCGCGATGCTGAACCTGATCAGACGGCTGCATTTTTATATCGGCCTGCTGGTCGCTCCTTTTATTCTGGTCGCTGCATTGACCGGCACGCTGTATGTGTTGACGCCGCAGCTTGAAGAGGCGCTGTATCGCGATGCGCTTTTCACCGAACCGCACGGGCAGGCGAGATCGCTGGCTGACCAGATCGCCGCCGCCCGCCGCGCGGTGGGTGACGAGGCGCGCATTTACGCCGTGCGCCCGGCACCCGGCGCAATGGACACCACGCGCGTACAGGTCGCGGGCGCCGATCTGGGCGCTTCCGAGTCGCGCGCGCTGTTTGTCGATCCTTATACCCTGGCGATCAAGGGCGATATGACGGTGTACGGCACCTCCGGCGTGCTGCCGCTGCGCACCTGGCTGGATAAGTTGCACAGCAGCCTGCTGCTCGGCGATCTGGGGCGCAACTACAGCGAGCTGGCGGCCTCCTGGCTGTGGGTGGCCGCGCTGGGCGGCGTGGCGCTGTGGCTGGCGACGCGGCCGAAGCGCAAGCTGAAAAGGGCGAAAGGGGGCTTCGCCGCCAGCCGCCATTGGCATATCACGCTGGGCGTGGCGTTGCTGGCCGGGCTGCTGTTCTTCTCGGCTACCGGGCTGACCTGGTCGCAGTGGGCCGGCGGCAACATCGACGCGCTGCGGGCCAACCTGGGCTGGCTGACGCCGCAGGTCAACACCAGCTTGCAGGCCGATGCTCCGCAGACGCCGGCCGATCCGCACGCCGAGCACCGCGGGATGATGCCGGGCATGAAGATGGGGCCTGCCGCGCAGAGCAATGCGCTAAACGGCGACTGGGATCGGGCGCTGCACGCTGCGCGCGCCGCTGGAATAGGCGCCGCCAAGGTCGAGCTGCGCCAGCCGAAAGGCGAGGGCAAAGCCTGGACGGTAACCGAAGTGGATCGCAGCTGGCCAACGCAGGTGGACGCGGTTGCCATCGCACCGCAAAGCTTCGCCGTCATCGATCAGGTGCGGTTCGACACCTTCCCGCTCATCGCCAAGCTGACCCGCTGGGGCATCGACGCCCACATGGGCATTCTGTTCGGCTTGCCGAATCAGCTGCTGCTGGCGGCGTTCGGCCTTGGGCTGTGCTTGATGATTGCGTTGGGTTACCGCATGTGGTGGAGTCGCCGCCCGGCGGCGGGGGCGCAGCATCCGGTGCATACGCTGGTCGCCGCCTGGCTGGCACTTTCCTTGCCGGCGCGTGCCGTCACGCTGCTGGTGGCTTCCGTACTGGGGTATTGCCTGCCGGTGATGGGCGTGAGCCTCGTGGCATTGCTACTGGTGGACGTGTGGCGCTGGCGCGGCCAACGGCAAAGCCACCGGGACGAAACGCCGGAAGCGGCCGCCCGCCGCGCCGAGGTGCGTAAGTTCCGCGCGGCGGTGGCGACCGTGGCGCTGGCGGTCGGCTGCGTGATGGGCCGAGCGATCCTTGGCGGCACCGTCGAGCAATTCCAACTGCCGATCGGCGCCTGGAGTGCCCAGATGGTGATCATGCAGAGCCTGATGGTGCTGCTGTATACGCTGGTGTTCACCCTGCTGCTTTCCATACCGCTGTGGTATTTCTTCCTGGGGGAGAAAGAGGGGCGGTGAGGGGCGTCCGGCATGCCTGCGGGCATGCCGGATATTTGGGAATGTGGCTTAAGCACGTATCAGCTCACCAAAGGGTAATCGCCACTGAAAGGAAGCGAACGATGACGTTTGAATAACGAAGGGACAAAGCGATAACCGCGAGGAAATTGCACAACAAAGAAACCTAATACCAGAAAATGTAAGCATACTCGTTTTATTTCCTCCTTAAAATATTTTATTTATTTAATATCATAGGGTGAATTCCCGCCGCGCTTTGCTTTTCAGTTGTAGTACGAGGCCTCAGATATTCCTGCTTCGCGGCAAACATTTTTGACGGTCCAATCTGCTTCGACGGAGTTCAGTACGAGGATGATCTGATGCTCAGTAAAATGGGCTTTGCGCATGATGATCTCTTTAAAGGACACATTCTATATGCCGAAAGATCTCTAAAATTGAATAATTCGATTTACTGGATGCTTACACTTGCACAGGAGCTTTGAAATTTTCACTTCAGCCACTTCCACACCACACAATCTTTTTGTGCTCAGTATATGAGATAAATAGAAGAACGTATTAGTGGATCACCCAGGTCGCAGTGTATTAGCCAACGACGCGAACAGGTCAATGCTGATGTGAAATGCATTCTTAGTCGGGTTTAATAGACGGGAGAGTGATAAGTAGTATGTATAGTCATTTTTATTGACATGATGAAATCAGATGTTTCCATATTGGAATGTGATTCGTTTTTTATTTAAAAGTTATTATGCATGGAAAAGATAGCTTGAAAAATAGATGGTGTCCGCAATTAAGTTATGTCGTTCAATAAATAGGCTGTGATATTAATACACGGATTAAACCATCTTGATTTATACCTTAATTATATTGCCTAACTATGTTTCACTTGAGATAATACTATTGATATCAAGAAGCTTGAAAATCGACGGTAATTTTTCACACGGCCTAAAATATGGAGGTGTTTCTGTGAAGAAAAGAAAATATCTTACACAAAATGAAATAGATCGCTTGCTTGAGGCATCTCGTAAAGGAAGTTTCCCTAAGCGAGATGAGTGTTTTATTCAAATGTGTTTTATTCATGGTTTCAGGGTTAGTGAGCTCTGCCACTTAAAATTTTCGGATATCAATCTCATTGATAAAGTCGTGCACGTAAACAGGCTAAAAAGCGGCTTAAAAACAACGCATCCACTTTTGGCTTCAGAGATAAAGCTTCTAAAAGCTTGGCTAGAGGAAAGAGTAACATGGCGTGGCTGCGAATCACCTTGGATATTTCTCTCGCAAAAAGGCGGTCCTCTTTCTCGCCAACAAGTTTATAACATGATGAAGAAGTTCGGTTCCTTGGCAAGTATCGCCGTCTCTCTTAATCCACATATGTTGAGGCATTCATGCGGATATGCTTTGGCTAACAGGGGGACAGATACGCGGCTGATACAGGACTATTTGGGACATAGAAACATTCAACACACAGTGTTATATACCTCGAGCAATCATCGTCGGTTTGCAGAGGTTTGGCAAAAGGAATTGTAGAGGAATTAGTCAAAATGAACCAAATTGTAATTAGTTTCGTCTATAATTTGCGCCAAGTCAATTCTTCTTGGATTCTTTTTTTTAACAGAATATCCGCTTTTATTAGTTACCTAACTAGCCAACCGCAGCAGAAACATCTGAGAGTGCAAAATTCTTTGCAGTCGCAATCCATACTTTATCCATTCTTATATTATCCCATCAATCGCCTCTACAGCTTGTTTGACTACAATGCATATTTATTTCGAAACATTTAACTGGAATTATGCAAAAAACAATATTTAACTCCAAATGATACAATTTGGTTCATTTTGACTACTTTTTTTGTCTTTCCGTGTTCGATTTGGCGCGAGACAAACAGAAAAAATGCTCATTTGAATCAAGTTGTTATGCCAATTATTGGCCTTTTACCAAGACATGGAGTTTTGAACTTATGCGTAAGATCCGTCTTATCAACACCTTGATTGCCGCCTCTCTGATGACTGCTGGCCTGGCTCATGCAGCAACTACTACCGTTAACGGTGGTACCGTTCACTTTAAAGGTGAAGTAGTTAACGCTGCTTGCGCCGTTGATGCCGGTTCTGTAGACCAAACCGTCCAGCTGGGCCAGGTCAAAACTGCCACGCTGAGCGAGGCGGGTAAAACCAGCTCTGCTGTAGGCTTCAACATTCAGCTGAACGATTGCGATACCACCGTTGCTACCAAAGCGGCCATTGCATTCTCTGGTGTTGCTGTCAATGCTGAGAACCCAACTGCTCTGGCACTGGAAAGCTCCTCTGCGGGTGGTGCTACCAACGTGGGTGTGCAGGTGCTGGACAGTGCAGGCAAAGCGCTGGCATTCGACGGTGCAACCTTCAGTACTGCTGCCACTCTGACTGACGGTACCAACACTCTGCCATTCCAGGCGCGTTACATCGCCACCGGTGCTGCCACTCCTGGTACTGCCAACGCGAACGCCAACTTTAAAGTTCAGTACCAGTAATACCGGTCTGCAAGGATGCTTAATCAGGCCAGGACGGCCTGTTTTCAGCTATCGAAGAGGGAATAAGCGATGCTCAAAACCAGACTGGGACTCTGCCTGCTTTTCATTGCTCCTCTGTCTATCGCCGGCAACAAGTGGAACGTCACGCTTCCTGGAGGACAGATGCGCTTTCAGGGGGAGCTCATCGCTGAAGCCTGTACGGTTGAGGCGGGTGACAGGCAACTGGTTGTTCGCATGGGACAGGTTAGCAGTAACCGTTTCAAGGATGCAGGGGATGACGCCGATCCGGTGCCGTTCAGTTTGCATCTCCAGGATTGTAATCCCAATGTCAGCGATCGCGTCGGTATCGTCTTTCACGGCGTAACCGATGGCAAAAACCCTGATGTTCTGTCGGTTGGCGAAGGCGAGGGAATTGCGTCTGGCGTCGGCATCGCCCTGTTCGATGAACAGGGGCAACTCATACCCATTAATTCAGAACCTCAGTCTTGGAAACCGCTGACTAAAGGAACGCGTATCTTGCAATTTGTTGCCAAATATCGGGCAACCGGCAATACGGTTATCGGTGGTGCTGCAAATGCCCAGGCTTGGTTCTCTTTGACATACCAATAAAACATTCGTTTTCGCGTATGAAACTTTTATCTCGGATGAGATAAGCGCGCGCAAAAGGTTAAAACGGCGGTTATCCGCCCAAGAGGTTAACGTGATTAAAATGAAAGCGACCGGAAACGTCATGGGTTCACTGCTGGCTTTGGCAGTCGTATTTTGTACTCCGCATGCTGAAGCGGGCGTGGCTCTTGGGGCAACACGCGTTATTTATCCGGCAGAACAGAAACAGGTCACTCTGGGTGTGAGCAACAATAATGATAAAGACACCTTTCTTATTCAATCCTGGGTCGAGAACGATGATGGTCAAAAAGAAGGCCGGTTCGTTATTACTCCGCCGTTGTTCCTCATGCAGGGGAAAAAAGAAAATACGCTGCGTATTATTGATGCAACCAATAACGCCTTGCCTAAAGACCGCGAAAGTCTTTTCTGGGTCAACGTCAAAGCCATTCCCTCTCTGGACAAGGCAAAACAGAAAGAAAATACGCTTCAACTGGCGATAACGAGCCGAATCAAATTGTTGTATCGCCCACAAAATCTCAGTATGGCGCCTGATCAGGCCCCCGGAAAACTGACGTTTAAACGCGATGCGAACACACTGGTACTGAATAATCCAACACCCTATTTTCTGACCGTCACGGAATTGAATGCCGGCACACGTTCATTAGCCAATGTCATGGTCCCGCCTATGGGGGAGGCAACGGTGAAACTGCCGGGCGATGCCGGCAGTGCAATTACATATCGCACGATTAATGATTACGGTGCGCTCACGTCTGTGATGAAAGGCACCTTGCAGTAACGATCTGAGTCATTCACTAAAACAATGGATTCAATAACGCAGGTAACGCAGCACCGGCATTGATGACGGCGTGCGGTAGCGACAAGTCACCTGGTTTATGGAGCAGGCACGGATAACATGAAAAAATACCACATCCGGGAACGGGCGCTAAACAAAGCAATGCTTACGCCGCTGGCATTGCTCTTGGTGGCTTTGACATTTTCCGCGCGCGCAGACAACTACTTCAATCCCCGGTTCCTGGCTGACGACCCGGCATCGGTTGCCGATCTCTCCAGTTTCGAAAAGGGGCTTGATGCGCCGCCGGGTACCTATCGTGTCGACATTTACATGAACGAGGGTTACGTGACGACGCGAGACATCACCTTTGATAAAAGTGATGACGGTAGCAAGCTGGAACCGTGTCTCACTCGCTCTCAGCTGGCTTCACTTGGCGTCAATACCTTGACTATTCCAGATATTGCCGTAATGAAGAGCACGGCCTGCGTGCCTTTCACACGGCTTATTGCTGATGCTGCAAGCTCATTCGATGTCGGTCGCCAGCGTCTTTCCATCAGCATTCCTCAGGCTTTCATGGGAAATCAGGCGAGAGGGTACATAGCTCCCGAGCTTTGGGATAATGGTATTACGGCCGGTTTGCTCAATTACAACTATACCGGCAGTGAAGTGCGCAGTCACAATGGCGGCACCCGCAATTACGCCTATCTCAATCTGCAAACGGGTCTCAACCTGGGGGCATGGCGCCTGCGGGATAACTCAACCTGGAGTTACAGCAGCGGCACGGGATATAACGAAAATCGCTGGCAACATGTCAATACCTGGCTTGAACGTGACATTGTATCCTGGCGCAGCCGGCTGACGATGGGTGATGGCTATACTGCGGGTGATATCTTTGAAGGTATCAACTTCCGCGGCCTTCAGGTTGCCACAGACGATAATATGCTGCCCGACAGTCAACGCGGCTTTGCTCCTGTTATACATGGAATAGCACGTGGTACCGCACGCGTATCGGTCAAGCAGAACGGATATGAAATATATCAGACCACGGTACCCGCCGGCGCATTCACTATCGGTGATCTGTATGCGGCAGGAAACAGTGGCGATCTGCAGGTGACGGTGAAAGAGGCGGATGGCTCCGTTCAGGTCTTTACCGTTCCCTTCTCATCCGTCCCGATGTTGCAGCGTGAAGGACAGGTGAAGTACGCGGTGACTGCAGGGCAGTTCCGCAGTGGTAATGAACAACAAGACAAGCCGAAGTTTTTCCAGGGAACGGCGCTTTGGGGATTACCCGATGGCTGGACGGTCTATGGCGGCACACGTGCCTCAAACGACTATCGTGCCTTTAACCTCGGGGTGGGAAAAAACCTGGGCTACCTCGGGGCGGTATCTTCAGATATTACGCAGGCGAATGCCACCTTGCCTGACGGCAGCAAGCATCAGGGACAATCTCTGCGTTTTCTCTATAACAAATCGCTCAATGAGTTAGGGACCAATTTCCAACTGGTCGGATACCGTTATTCTACTCGGGGCTTCTATTCTCTGGCCGACACCGCGTGGCGACGCATGAGCGGTTACTCCGTGATTAGTGAAGACGGGATCGTGAATATCAAACCAAAGCTGACGGATTATTACAATCTGAACTACAGCAAGCGCGGTCGTTTGCAGGCGACGGTGACGCAACAGGTTGGACGGACATCGACGATATACCTGACTGGCAGTCATCAAAGCTACTGGAATACCAGCCGTTCAGATGAACAGCTGCAGATTGGTTATAACAGCACCATTCAGGATATCAGCTGGAGCCTGAGTTATAGTCTGTCCAAAAATGCCTGGTCCGACGATAAAGACCAACTGCTTGCTTTCAACATTAATATTCCGTTCAGCCACTGGATGCGCTCGGATACCCGGTCAGTATTCCGAAATGCCAATGCCAGTTACAACACGTCGACAGACTTCAAGGGACGTACGACAAATACGGCCGGCCTTTACGGGACGCTGCTGGAAGATAACAACCTGAGTTATAGCGTGCAATCGGGCTATAACAGCGGCGGTAATGGTAACAGCGGCGCAACGGGTAACGCCGCGCTGAATTACCGCGGCGCTTACGGCAACGCCAACGTCGGTTATAGCCACAGCGGTGACTATAAGCAGATTTACTATGGTGCCAGTGGTGGCGTACTTGCCCACGAAAATGGCATCACCTTCAGCCAGCCACTCAATGACACCATGGTGCTTATCAAGGCGCCGGGGGCGAAACACGTTTCTGTCGAGAATCAAACAGGGGTGCGTACAGATTGGCGTGGTTATGCCGTGCTCCCTTATGCGATGGACTACCGCGAGAATCGGATATCCTTGAACACGAATACACTGGCGAACAACGTCGAACTGGAGGAACCGGTATTAAGCGTCGTTCCTACACGGGGAGCTGTCGTGCGTGCGGACTTCAAGGCCAAAGTCGGGCTGAAGGTTCTTATGACATTGACAAACAACGGCAAGCCAGTCCCGTTCGGCTCTGTAGCCTCTTACGGAGATGGTCAGTCAGGCAGCATCGTGGCAGATGGCGGGCAAGTTTACCTTACCGGCCTTGCGCCAAAAGGTACCGTCAACGTGAGGTGGGGCAATAGCGAAAATGAACGCTGCACGGCGACGTACAGTTTGCCGGCTGACAGTCAAAACCAGGCTTTGAGCTATGCCTCTGCCATTTGCCGGTGATAAGCAGGAGATGATGACGCAATGAGAAAATACCTTCCAATCCTGTGTTTGTTGCCGTTGGTTGCGGGATATGCCCATGCGGCGGACAGTACTATCACCATCACAGGTTATCTAAAAGACAATGCCTGCTCGGTCTCTGTTGACTCTCAGGATTTTACGGTGGATTTGTTGAGCAATGCGGCCAAGCAATTCAACCGGGTTGGGGCCGTCACGCCATCCATACCTTTCAAGATTGTCTTCGACAAGTGCGGCAGTTCCGCGACGGCAGTTCGCGTGGGGTATGTCGGAACCTCTGACAACGACAACACTACCCTGTTAAAGATTGATGCTGGAACAAACGCCGCAAGCGGTATTGGAGTGCAAATACTGGATCGCGACAAGACTCCGATTCCATTAAATGCGGCTCAGGACTCCCTGAAGTGGACGACATTGACGGCGGGCCAGCCCAATACGTTGGGCTTTTATGCACGCTTAATGGCAACGCGCGCTCCCGTGATGGCAGGAACAGTGACAGCGACGGCCAATTTCACCTTAGAGTTTCAGTAAGGAAGTCTGAAGATGATCATTATCAAGAACATTATGCTGGCGGGGGCGTTGCTTTTTACTACAACATTCGCCGCGCATGCAGCTGACGTGACCATTACGGTCAACGGACGCGTAGTGGCCAAGCCCTGCACCGTATCAACGCCATCGGCGACGGTAGACTTGGGCGACTTGTTTACATTTAATTATATACAGGCCGGCTCGGGTTCAGCCTGGCATCCGGTAACGCTGAATTTGACCAATTGTCCAATAGGCACTTCGAGAGTCACGGCAACATTCACGGGGACAACGGACAGCACGGGATATTACAAAAATCAAGGTGGGGCAACCAATCTTCAATTGGAACTGCAGGACACCAGTGGCAATAACCTAAACAACGGAAAAACCAAGGCGGTTCAGGTTGATGATTCCACACAGTCAGCGAGTCTGCCATTACAGGTTCGTGCGTTATCAGTTAATGGCAACGCCAAGCAAGGCAGTATTCAGGCCGTAATTAATGTCACATACACTTACGCCTAAATTGAGGAGTCACGTCATGACACTGGTTTCAAAACTAAATAAAGTGTTGAAGAAAAAAGAAGTTGCTGCCCTCGTGGCTTCTGTATGCCTAATGGCATATTCATCCGGCGCTAATGCTTTTGCTTGTAAGGATGCTACAGGAAATGTAATTAATTCTAGCTCTGGAGGAGGGGCAGGAACTTTCACTGTTTATGCTAACTTAACGCCTAGCGTACAGGCTGGTCAGAACCTCGTTGTAGACCTAAACTCAAGCATAAGTTGTCGAAATGAACTTCCACAATCCTATATTGACTGGGTGGCTTTAAATGACGGCAGCGCCTATGGTGGGGCGCTGGAAAATTTCACAGGAACGGTGAAGTATTATAATTCAAGCTATCCACTGCCAGTTACTAATAGAACCAAAGAGACCGCATTTACAACCAGTTCATATCAGCCATGGAATGTTATGCTATTTCTGAAGCCTATTTCAGCGGCGTCAGGAGTATTAATTAATAAGGGTAGTTTGATTGCCAGATTAAATATGTATAAATATTCAACAAACCCTCAAACCGGTCAACAAAATGGCACAATAGACCGTTTCACATGGAATATTTATGCTAATAACACAGTGGTGGTTCCCACTGGTGGTTGCGACGTGTCATCGCGCAATGTGACGGTTACCTTGCCGGATTACCCCGGCACGGCTGCTGTACCGCTGACTGTCCATTGCGGACAAAACCAACAGCTGGCTTATTATCTGACCGGCACAACTGCTGATACGGCAAGCACCATATTTACCAATACGTCATCTTCAAATCCGGCTACTGGCGTTGGCGTACAACTGTCTAACCGTAATGGCATTGTAGCTACCAATAAGAATGTCTCTCTCGGTACGGTCGGTACCAGCCCCCAAAGTTTGGGACTAACGGCTTCCTATGCACGAATCAATGGGCAAGTGGTAGCAGGCAATGTTCAGTCCATTATTGGCGTGACGTTCGTTTACGAGTAGCATTATCTATATCTTATACCTCGATAAAACGCTTTAGCAGATAAAAACTCGCGACATGATTATCATGTAGGGCTCGTTTAATCTCGAAACTACTTGCGCTCGGGGTCATAAGTATATGGTTATTACATGGGCATCGCAATCTTGAAGAAAAACAACAGAAAGATAAATATTGTAGTGATGGATCCGGTGGTTTTTTATCGGGAGAGTATGGTTCAGGTATTAAGTAAATATTTTGTTGAAAGAATAAATGTTACCGATGTGGTATCCAGTCTATCCGCACTAATGTGTTTGGCGCTGAGGAAAGGGCCTGCCGATGTCTATTTGATGGAGGCCTTCGGTCAGAATGAGAGTTATAATAACTGGGGAGAGTTCACTCACTTCATGGCCACTTATCATCCGTCAGTAAAGTGTCTGCTCTGGTCTTCAAAACCGACCATGTTTATAAATAAATTCAATAATTTTGAGCGGGGGGAGGCTGGCTGGCAGATACCAAAAAAAATTGACATAAGTTGCTTTGTTAGTTTTTTGACACGATTTTTTGATGGAGAGAATTTTGCCTCATATAATTCCCAGTTTTACATAGGTCCTCCCATGTCAAACCTCACACCTAGTGAAATAGCTATAATTACAGGTATCATTGAAGGGGATAGTATCAAGTGTTTGGCCAAGAAATTTAATGTTGCATATAAAACTATAAGCACGCACAAACGGAACGCCATGATAAAAATGCGCATATCGTCGACAGCTCAGCTACGTAGCCTTTTTCTGGACGGGCATATCTTGCGAGGCGATAAGGAACGATATCTTCCAATTGAAACTAGCTCTAACCAACCTTTTATGTTGTAACCTTAGGTAGTAGAGTGGCTTACTGAATTCGTCCATCTGAACAGAAGTGATATGTTTACCTAATCACGGCGCAGCTGTAGAAATTACATTCTAAACGTCTGTTAGGGTGGCTTTTTTTCGAAAATAATGATCGTCATCTGCTTAATGGGTATTTTTTTATAAGTAAAAGGGTATGGTTTATCGAGGTATTTATTCTCCATAATCAAGGTTGTCTGCCTCAGAAGCGTATAGCTAAACGGTTGGAACTCCCTTGGTTAACTGTAAACAGTAGTTTCTTGCGAGCTACCCAAACTGGGGTGCGTTGATCCGTCAACTAACTGAAACTGGAATGCACTCTACTATTGCCATACTAATGCTTCAATCACCATTCTTGCCTTAATTTCCTGAATTAGGATAACTACAGACCTCGGAAAACAACTTTCTTAAGATCGCCAGATATCCTTGGCTAGTCCGCAGTTATCCTTGTTCGCTTAAGGGCAAACCAATTGGCCTCGACGGCTGCGAAAATGCTCTCTAAGGCAATTTGCTGCTATTCTGCCATTTGCTGGGCTCTGGTTTTTATACTTATGTAGTCCACGCTATGCACGGAGTCTTCCATCTATTGGTTGTACGTAATTGGTATCAATTTAGCGTATATCAAACCGCATACCAACAGTCTCCAGATTTAGCCGGATAAACTCGAACGATTACGGATACAAAAAAGCCCGCAACCGAAGTTGTGGGCTTTTTCGCTATTATCGCCGGGTCTATCTGGTTCACTGGCGACGTATTTGGTGGAGCTGGCGGGAGTTGAACCCGCGTCCGAAATTACTACACCGTCGGCACTACATGCTTAGTCCAATCTTTACATTCGCCGGCCAGCTGCGGATGGACACGCTACTGACAGACTAGCCTGATTGAGTTTAACGCTTCAGCCCCAGGCAGGACATCCACGCGATCTCTTTTGGGTTTGACCTCTCTTGATCCCCGTCCTAAGAGCGGAGGCTAGGGAGAGAGGGCTCTAAGCAGGGTATTAAGCTGCTAAAGCGTAGTTTTCGTCGTTTGCGACTATTTTTTTGCGGCTTTTTACGAGGCCAACCGCCCCTCGGCATGCTCCTAGGGCTTCGCAAATCCCGTCGAATCCAGAATCAGCCCCAAGTAACTTTATGCAGTATACCAGAAGTTTACCTCGATAAGCCAGCGGCTTAACGATTGGCGTGCTTCATGATACGGGCTTTCGCCGTCTGCCATTCGCGATCTTTGATGTCATCGCGTTTGTCGTGCTCTTTCTTACCTTTGGCTACGCCGATCTTGATCTTGCTCCAGGCATTTTTCCAATACAGGGACAAGGCCACCACGGTGTAGCCATCGCGGTTGACGCGGCCGAGCAGGGTATCCAGCTCGCGTCGGTTCAGCAGCAGTTTACGGGTACGCGTCGGATCGCACACCACATGCGACGAAGCCACGTTGAGCGGAGTGATGGTGGCGCCAAACAGATAGGCTTCACCGTCACGGAACGTCACGTAGCTGTCGCTGAGGTTGGCTTTGCCTGCACGCAGCGATTTAACTTCCCACCCTTGCAGCGACAGGCCCGCCTCGAACTCTTCTTCAATGAAGTATTCGAAACGCGCGCGCTTGTTTTGAGCAATGGTGGCGGAACCGGGTTTGTGTGCTTTTTTCTTTGTCATAGTGCGTTCATTATACTGGATGCTTCAGCGAAAGAAATCCTTTCCCGTTCAGCACCTGCGCAATTTCTCGCATTTTTGGCGCCCCCATCCCTTAGCAGATTTTTTGTTTGCCGCCAGATAAATGGTATTATCTGTACGTTTTATGTCTCACAGGAAATGATATGCCCCAGATCAGTCGGTCTGCATTAGTGCCGTTCAGCGCCGAGCAGATGTATCAGTTGGTTAACGATGTTCATTCTTATCCCGATTTTCTGCCAGGCTGCACCGGCAGCCGGGTGCTTAACGCTACCTCCAACGAAATGACCGCCGCGGTGGACGTCGCCAAGGCCGGTATCAGCAAGACTTTTACCACGCGCAATACGCTGCTGGATAACCAGAGCATCAATATGCAACTGGTCGATGGTCCGTTCCGCAAGCTGATGGGCGGCTGGCAGTTCACGCCGCTGAGCGAAGAGGCCTGCAAGGTGGAGCTGCACCTGGATTTCGAATTCACCAACAAACTGATAGAGCTGGCGTTCGGCAAGGTGTTCAAAGAGCTGGCGGGCAGCATGGTGCAGGCATTTACCCAGCGGGCGAAAGAGGTCTACAGTGTCTGACATCCAGGTCGAGGTGGTGTACGCCTTGCCGGAGCGTCAGTACCTGCGCAAGGTGAAACTGGCCGAGGGCAGCAGCGTCGAGCAGGCGATCCAGGCTTCGGGCCTGCTGGAGCTGCGCCAGGATATCGATCTCAAGAGCAACAAAATCGGCATCTACAGCCGCCCGGCCAAGCTGGGCGATACGCTGAACGACGGCGACCGGGTGGAGATCTACCGGCCGCTGATAGCCGATCCGAAAGAGCTGCGCCGGCAACGGGCAGAAAAGGCAAAAAAATAAGGCGCTTATAGCGCCTTATTTTTTATCTGAAACTGATTTTCTCTTCCGCGTTGCAGCCTGCGACTGTCATGAGGAACATCATGCCCCCTCATGGGCCGGAAGAGCGGGCGGCGCCGATTACTTGGTCAGCGCCGGTTTGTTTTGGATATCGGTCAACACGCCTGCGCTGTCGAAGGTCAGCGTCAGCGTCTGCTGGGTGATGTCTTCATGGCCAGGCTGCTGACGGAACACATAGAACCACGTCTGAGTCCCGAACGGGTCTTGCAGCATTGGGGTGCCCAATGTGTAAGCGACCTGTTGCTGGGTCATCCCTTTCTGAATTTTCGCCACGTCGGTCGACGTCAGGTAGTTCCCCTGGTTGATGTCAGGACGATAAACCACCTTTTCAAAAGTAGAACAGCCTGCAGTCAGCATCACAAGAACTACAGCGGCGGCAGTCAGCGTTTTACAGCGCATAGTAATCACATTCCTTTAGGGCATAGGATGCCGATGATAATAGACCTTGCGGCAGTTGGAAACCTTTATACCCTTCATCTTTCAAGTTGCGACGCGTTGGCTTTCTTTCAGCACCTCAAGCGCTTGGCCTGTTTCAGGCCGTTGAGGAAGCTTAAGATCACCGCCGCGCCGCACTTTAGATATCTTTCGGGTCAACAGCGTCACTGTCAGACCGCAGGAAAGTGAAAAAGTTGAGCTTTTTTATGCCGCCAGCAGTTCTTTGGCGTTCGCCAGCGTATTGCGGGTGACTTCGCTGCCGCCGAGCAGGCGCGCCAGCTCCTGCAGCCGGGCGCGCTTATCCAGCGGCGCCATCTGGGTTTCGGTGACCGTGCCGTCGGTCTGCTTGCTGACGAACAGGTGCTGATGCCCGCATCCGGCCACCTGCGGCAGGTGAGTCACGCACATCACCTGGGTGGATTCGCCGAGCTGGCGCAGCAGGCGGCCGACGATGGCGGCGGTCGGGCCGCTGATGCCCACGTCCACCTCATCGAAGATCAGCGCCGGGGTTTCCATCTTGCGGGCGGTGATCACCTGAATGGCCAGCGCGATGCGCGACAGCTCACCGCCGGAGGCGACCTTCGCCAGCGGCTGCAGCGGCTGCCCCGGGTTGGTGGAGACGCAGAACTCGGTGCGGCTGGCCCCTTCGGCGCTCAGATGCTGCGGCTCGAAGCGCACATCGATGTTGAACTTGCCGTGCGGCATGGAGAGCGCCTGCATGCTGTCGGTGATGAGCGTGGTCAGCTCGGCGGCGTAATGCAGACGTTTTTGGTGCAGCTGCTCCGCCAGCGCCAGCGCCTGCTGGTGATGCAGGGTGACCGCCTCGTTCAGGTGCTCATGGTCGCTTTCCTGCTGCGAAAGCAGCTGTTGTTCATCCAGCAACTGCTGATGCAGCTGCGGCAGCTCTTCCGGCGCAACCTGGTGTTTGCGCGCCAGGCTGATTTGGCGCGACAGGCGCTGTTCCAGCTCGTGCAGGCGATTGGGATCGAGATCCATGCGATCGGCGTAGTGGCGCAGCTCGTCGCTGGCTTCGCTGATCTGGATAGAGGCCTCTTCCAGCATGTCCAGCAGGCCGCCGAGTTTGTCGTCCAGCCCGGCCAGCTCGAGCAGCAGGTGCTTGGCGCTGTAGAGCTGGCTGAGCATGTTGTTCTCGTCGCTGTCGGCGAGCAGCTGCAGCGTCTGCTGGCTGAGGGTCAGCAGCTGGCCGCTGTTGGCCAGGCGCTTGTACTCGGCGTCGGTCTGTTCGAACTCGCCGGCCTGCGGCGCGAATTCGTTCAGCTCTTTCAATTGGTATTGCAGCAGCTGCTTGCGCGCTTCGCGCTCGATGGACTGCTGCTGATGGTGCGCCAGCTCGCGGCAGCTCTGGTGCCAGCGTTGGTAGGCCTGGCTCATCGCCGCCAGCAGGGCGGGTTCGTCGGCGTAGGCGTCGAGCAGCGCTTTTTGGTGCTCCGGTTTGAGCAGCAGCTGATGGGCGTGTTGGCCGTGGATTTGGATCAGGCGTTGCCCCAGCTCGCGCAGCTGCGACAGCGGCACGGCGGTGCCGTTGATAAAGCCGCGCGAACGGCCGTCGGCGTTGATCACCCGGCGCAGCAGGCATTCGTTGCTGTCGTCCAGCTGGTTCTGTTCCAGCCATTCGCGCGCGGACGGGGTGTCCGCCAGCGAGAAGCGGGCGCAGATGTCGGCGCGGGCGGCTCCCAGGCGCACCACGTTGCCGTCGGCGCGGTTGCCGAGGCACAGCCCCAGCGCATCGATGGCGATGGATTTGCCGGCGCCGGTTTCACCGGTGATCGCCGTCATACCCGGTTGAAAATCGATTTCCAACTCACGAACGATAGCAAAGTTGCTGATGGTTAATTGCGCCAGCATGGGAACCTTCCTGTGTATAAACACATAACTGTAGTTTCATACAGTATAAACTGGTTTTATATACAGTAAAGTGGCCGGCGCAGATTTTAGAACAATTTTTTCGACCAGCCCAGCTTGGTGCTTAACGTGTTGAAATAGCTGTAGTCCTTCGGGTGAATCAGATTCAGGTGGAAATCGCTGCGGCGGATCAGCACTTCTTCGCCTTCCTGGATAGGCAGCGCGATCTGGCTGTCGCAGCTGATCTCCAGATCGCTGCCGATCTGCGAAAACTTCAGGCGGATGGTGCTGTCGCCGTTGATCACCAGCGGCCGGGCGGAGAGAGTGTGTGGGAACATCGGCACCAGCGCGATCGCCTCCAGCGACGGGGTGAGGATCGGCCCGCCGGCGGAGAGCGAGTAGGCGGTGGAGCCGGTCGGCGTGGCGATGATCAGGCCGTCGGAGCGCTGCGAGAAGGCGAAGCGATCGTCGATGTACACTTCGAATTCGATCATGTGCGCCACTTTGCCGGGGTGCAGCACCACTTCGTTGATGGCGGTGCTGATGCGGCACTGCTGGTGCTCTTTATGCACGATGGTTTCCAGCAGGAAACGCTGTTCGTCGATGTATTCGCCTTCCAGCACGTCCGCCAGCTGCTGCAGGGCGTTGTCGGGATCGAGATCGGTGAGGAAGCCGAGGTTGCCGCGGTTGACCCCGATCACCTTGATGTCGTAACGCGCCAGCACGCGCGCGGCGCCGAGCATGTTGCCGTCGCCGCCGACCACCACCGCCAGATCGGCGCGCTGGCCGATATCCGCCAGGCTGCCGGTCACGGCGTCTTTCAGCCCCAAATCATGGGCGATCTGGCGTTCGACCATCACCAAATAGCCGCGGGCGACCAGCCAGTGGAACAGCATCTCGTGGGTTGCCAGCGCTGAAGGGTGACGCGGGTGGCCAACAATGCCAATACAGGCGAATTTTTTATTCATTTGTTGTGATTTTCCTCACCGGGACCCGTTTATGCCCCACATTGTGACCGGTTGACTTGAAACCCCGGTTTTGATCCCCATAATAAGCCAAGTTGCGAGATTAATGCTAAAACGCGGAGATATTCATGAGTAGTAAAGAACAGAAGACGCCAAACGAGCAAGTCTCGGAAGAAATGGAACAACACGCTCATCACGATGATACGCTGCCGGAAGCGGCGGAAGGCGTCGATCTGCGCGATGCGCGTATCGCCGAACTGGAAGCCCAACTGGCGGAAGCTCAGCAGCACGAGCGCGACAGCCTGCTGCGCGCCAAAGCGGAAGCGGAAAACATCCGCCGCCGCGCCGAACTGGACGTCGAGAAAGCGCACAAGTTCGCCCTGGAGAAATTCTCCGGCGATCTGCTGCCGGTGATCGACAACCTGGAGCGCGCGCTGGATCTGGCGGATAAAAACAACCCGGAACTGGCCGCGATGATCGAAGGCATCGAGCTGACGCTGAAATCGCTGCTGGACGTGGTGCGCAAGTACGGCATCGAAATCGTCGGCGACGTCAACGTGCCGTTCAACCCGGAAGTGCATCAGGCGATGAGCATGATGGAATCCGCCGATCACCAACCGAACCACGTGATGATGGTGATGCAGAAAGGCTATACGCTGAACGGCCGCCTGCTGCGTCCGGCGATGGTTGCAGTCTCCAAAGCCAAGGCGTAATCGCCCCGGCAACGGCATAAAGAAAGGCACCCTAGGGTGCCTTTTTTGTCTCTGTACTACGCCTGCGGCAGGCGCGGCATCCAGTCGATCGGCGTGAGCCCCTGCTGCTCCAGCAGCTGATTGGCCTGCGAGAAATGACGGCAGCCGAGGAAACCGCGGTGGGCGGAGAGCGGCGACGGGTGCGGCGCCTTCAGCACATGGTGGCGGTTGCGGTCGATAAAGTTGCCTTTCTTCTGTGCGTGCGAGCCCCACAGCAGGAACACCACGCCTTCACGGTTCTCGTTCAGGGCGGCGATCACCTTATCGGTAAAGGTTTCCCAGCCCAGGTTGGCGTGCGAGTGCGCGCGGCCGCCTTCCACCGTTAGCACGGTGTTGAGCAGCAGCACCCCCTGTTCAGCCCAGCTTTGCAGGTAGCCGTGATCCGGGCGTTCGAAGCCGGGAATGTCGGTCGCCAGCTCTTTATACATGTTCACCAGCGACGGCGGCGCCGGCACGCCGGGGCGCACCGAGAAAGAGAGGCCGTGCGCCTGATTGGGGCCGTGATACGGATCCTGGCCGAGGATGACGACCTTGACGTCCGCCAGCTCGGTATAGCGGAAAGCGTTGAACACGTCCTTCTGCGGTGGATAAATGGTCTTACCGGCCTGGCGTTCAGCGGCAACAAAGGCGAGCGTTTCAACAAAATAGGGCTGCTCTTTCTCTTTGCCGATCACGTCATGCCAGGTGAGGGAGGTGGCCATAAACGCTCTCCTTTGTTTTCTTTAGCAATTCATGGGCTATAGCTTACCGTTTCGGCACGCGCAGCGAAACCCGCTTTTCATTTCTCGCCGCCGTGTCTCATGCAATTATTTTTGAAAATTTACAAAAATAATTGGTTTTTGCCGCAGTGGGAAAATTGATATAAAACATAAATTTGCCCCTTCACGCCCCGTGCCTACCCGGTAAAAATTGACTTTAATCAAGGAACTGGCCCGGTCAGGCTGGTATACAGAACAACAAGACAACAATGGTTTTACCAAATGGCCGAAACCAGAATTGGGTTTTCTCACGACGTGAATTTTTACGCCCTTGTACGGAGGCAACATAATGATTACCGGTATTCAAATTACCAAAGCGAATGACCAGGCGCTGGTGAATTCTTTCTGGCTGCTGGACGATGAAAAAGCGGAAGCTCGCTGCGTGTGCGCCAAGGCCAACTACGCGGAAGATCAGGTTGTCGCGGTGAGCGACCTGGGCCAGATCGAATACCGTGAAGTGCCGCTGGAAATGCAGCCGACCGTGCGCGTGGAAGGCGGTCAGCACCTGAACGTCAACGTGCTGCGTCGCGAAACCCTGGAAGACGCGGTCAAGCACCCGGAAAAATACCCGCAGCTGACCATCCGCGTGTCCGGCTATGCGGTGCGCTTCAACTCCCTGACGCCGGAACAGCAGCGCGACGTTATCGCCCGCACCTTTACCGAAAGCCTGTAATTTGCGGCGCAGTCAATCAGGGAGCTTCGGCTCCCTTTCTGGCGTTTGGCGGCCGAAAACCGAACGTGGATCACATTCTGTACAAAGATAAGCATTTCTAATACAGAACTCATCCGACCTGCCGATAGCTAAATCAGCACCTATTCAGGTGCTCAATAAAAAGTCTATCGACAAGGAGTCGGCATGAGTATGCCTTTAAGTTTTACCTCTGCAGTATCCCCGGTGGCCGCGATCCCTACGCCTCGCGCCGCTGCCGAGACGGCGACGGCGGCGCAGCCTGCGGCAGCGCCGGCAAATCCGGCGCCGGTGGCCTCTCCCTCTCAGAACACGCTGAACGCGCAGAATCTGTTGAATACGCTGGTCGGCGATATCTCAGCGGCGGCACCGACGGCGGCGGCAGCGCCGGGCGTGACGCGGGGGCAGCAATCGCAGGAGGGGGATTATGCGTTGGCGTTGTTGGCCAAGGACGTTTACTCACTCACTGGCCAGGGTGCCGCCGGGTTCAACCGCCTGAGCGACAGCGCGCTGCTCGGTTTCGGCATCGATCCCGCCAGCCTGCACGACGCGGGCAGCGGTTTCCAGGCCGGGATTTACAGCAACGACAAGCAGTATGTGTTGGCGTTCGCCGGCACCAACGACTGGCGCGATTGGCTGAGCAACGTGCGGCAGGCGACGGGCTATGACGATGTGCAGTACAATCAGGCGGTTGCCGCTGCCAAAAGCGCCAAGGCGGCCTTCGGCGATGCGCTGGTGATCGCCGGCCATTCGCTCGGCGGCGGCCTGGCGGCCACGGCGGCGCTGGCGACCGGCACCGTCGCGGTCACCTTCAACGCGGCCGGGGTCTCGGATTACACCCTGAATCGCCTGGGCATCGATCCGGCGGCGGCGAAGAAAGATGCCGAAGCCGGCGGTATTCGCCGTTACAGCGAACAATATGACATGCTGACCAGCACCCAGGAGTCGACCTCGCTGATCCCGGACGCCATCGGCCACAACATCACCCTGGCCAACAACGATACCCTGACCGGCATCGATGACTGGCGGCCGAGCAAGCATCTGGATCGCAGCCTGACGGCGCACGGCATCGACAAGGTGATAAGCTCGATGGCGGAACAAAAGCCGTGGGAGGCGAAGGCCAATGCCTGAAGGGCGTCGCTTGCGGCGGGCGCTGGCGATAGCCTTACTGGCGCTGGTCGCGGTGACCGGTTTACTGATGATGGCTAAGGAGCAACAGATGGGGCAGGAGATTTCGCCGTTTGACGGCCACAGCAATCTGGCGCTGGCTCAGGCGGTGGCGCGTGGCGATACGCAGGGTATCCATGCGCAGGCCACGCAGGATCGCTTGCGCGAACGGGGCGATCGGCAGGTCACGCTGTTGCAGTGGGCGGTGCTTTCGCAGCAGCCGGATAGCGTGCAGGCGTTGCTGGATCTCGGCGCCGACCCGGCGGCGGCGGGGCTGGACGGCAACAGCGCGCTGCACACCGCGGCGATGCTGCAAGACGCGCAGTACCTGCGGCTGTTGCTGGCCAAAGGGGCGCAGGTGAACGTGCGTAATGCCGTTACCGGCGCCACGCCGCTTGCGGTGGCGGTGCTGGCCGGGCGTGAAGAGCAACTGCGGCTGCTGCTGGCGGCCGGGGCGGACACCACCTTGAGCGACCGGCTGGGGGATACCCCGCTGCATCTGGCGGCGAAGATTAACGCGCCGCACCTGGCGCTGCTGCTGTTGCAGGCCGGAGCCGATGCCCGGGCGCGCAACCAGCAGGGCGTCGCGTTCCAGTTTTATTTCTCGCAAACGCCGGCGCATTTGCAGAATGACGAACTGAAGGCGCAGTTCCGCGAACTGGATAAATGGCTGCAGGGGCACCGCCTGGCCACGCACTACGCGCAGCAGTAAACGCCCATAAAAAAACCGCCTGTACAGGCGGTTTTTTCTTAGGCAGCGGGGGTTATTCCGCGTCGCCGGCCGGTTTGGCCTTCGCCTGACGGCGTTTGCCGACGTTTTTGGCGTCACGGTGGCGCACTTTCACCTTGGCCTTTTCTTTGTTCTTCGCTTTATCTTCCGCGCGTTTGGCCAGCACTTTCTTCGATGGCTTGCCGTTGCTCTTCTCGTTCGGCACCTTGGTTTTCGGCCGCAGCTCATCGATCACGCGCGCTTTCAGCGGCTCATTCAGGTAACGGCCCACTTTGCCCAGCAGCAGATGGTCGTGCGCTTCCACCAGCGAAATGGCGGTGCCTTTGCGCCCGGCGCGGCCGGTACGGCCGATGCGGTGCAGGTAGGTGTCCGCCGTGCGCGGCATGTCGAAGTTGAACACGTGGGTGATATCGAGGATATCCAGACCGCGTGCGGCAACGTCGGTGGCGACCAGCACGTTAACCCGGCCATCCATCATGCGTTTGACCGCTTCGTTGCGTTTGGCCTGCACCATTTCGCCTTCGAGATAGCAGGTGTTGATGCCCGCTTCGCGCAGCCAGGTGGCCAGCTCGTGCACGCGCTCGCGTTTGCGCACGAAGATCACCGATTTCTGCACGTCCGGCTGCTTCAGCAGGTGGATCAGCAGCGCGGTTTTGTGCTGCACGTCATCAGCGCGGTAGTACCACTGCAGGATCTTTTTGCGTTCGCGGCGCGACGGATCGGCTTCCACTTCCACCGGCTCTTTCAGGATGCGCTCGGCGAATTCGCGGATCGCTTCGCCTTCCAGCGTGGCGGAGAACAGCAGCGTCTGGTTGCGCCAGCGGGTTTCGGCGGAGATGGTTTCGATGTCCTGCGCGAAGCCCATATCGAGCATGCGGTCGGCTTCGTCGAGGATCAGGGTTTCCACCGCGCGGCAGTCGAAGTTCTCTTCTTTAATGTATTGCAGCAAACGGCCGGTGGTGGCGACCACCACGTCCTGGTTTTCGCTGAACACTTCCGCGTGGTTCATATAAGCGACGCCGCCGGTGATGGTGGCGATATCCAGCGAGGTATGAGCAGCCAATTCACGCGCCTGATCGGCGACCTGCATCGCCAGTTCACGCGTTGGCGTCAGGATCAGTACGCGCGGCGGGCCGGATTTTTTGCGTGGAAAGTCCAGCAGGTGCTGCAACACGGGCAGCAGGAAGGCGGCGGTTTTGCCGGTGCCGGTCGGAGCCGAACCTAAGACGTCGCGCCCGTCCATCGCCGGCGGGATCGCAGCGGCCTGAATGGCGGTGGGGCGATCGTAGCCTTTGTCGCGCAGCGCGTCGATCAGGCGATCATCGAGTTCGAGTTCGGAAAAAGTGGTTGCTGTCATGGTCTACCTCTACTTGGGGCGCCGATTATAGACGGGTTGGCCGCGATCTTCACCTATTTAAGCGGAAAGCCGCTCTTTTCCCGTCGATCAGATTGCCTTATGCTACGCCAGTTTTATAGCCAGGTGGTGAGTGTGAGCAAGCGATCGAAAGCCGATTTTACCCCGCGCCGCGGGGGTTTTACCTTTAAACAATTCTTTGTCGCCCACGATCGTTGCGCCATGAAAGTGGGCACCGACGGGGTGCTGCTCGGCGCCTGGGCGCCGCTGGGGCAGGCGCGCCGGGTGCTGGACATCGGCAGCGGCAGCGGGCTGATCGCGCTGATGCTGGCGCAGCGCAGCGGCGACGAAGTGACCATTGACGCGGTGGAGCTGGATGAAGCCGCCGCCGGCCAGGCGCGCGAAAATGCGGCGGAGTCGCCGTGGCCGCAGCGCATCCGCGTGCATGCGCAGGATATTCACCATTATGCGCAGCAGCATGCCGCTGAGTATGATCTGATCGTCAGTAATCCGCCTTATTTCGAGCCGGCGGTGGCCTGCCGCGACCAGGCGCGCCACAACGCGCGCTACACCGAAACCCTGACGCACGATGCGCTGTTGGCCTGTGCGGCACAGCTGCTGGTGGAACAGGGAACGTTCTGCGTGGTGCTGCCGCATGACATCGGCGCCGAATTCGAACGTCTGGCGCAGCAAAACGGCTGGCAGACGGCGGCGAAAGTGAACGTCAGCGATCGGGCCGATACGCCGCTGCACCGGGTGCTGCTGGCGCTGACGCGGCGGGAAACGCCGCTGCGGGAGCAGGCGCTGGCGATCAAGCAGGCCGATGGCAGCTATACCGACGATTTCCGCCGGTTGATCGCCGACTTCTACCTGTTCTACTGAAAAGAAAAGGGCGCCGATTAGGCGCCCTGTCGCAGAGTTTAAGGCTGCAAAATGGTCGGCAGCGCTTCCGGCAGCAGATCCGGATAGTCCAGCGTGTAGTGCAGGCCGCGGCTCTCTTTGCGCGCCATGGCGCTGCGCACGATAAGCTCGGCCACCTGCACCAGATTGCGCAGCTCCAGCAGGTTGTTGGAGATGCGGAAGTGAGCGTAGTACTCGTCGATTTCCGCCTGCAGCGTGTTGATGCGGCGCAGGGCGCGTTCCAACCGCTTGGTGGTGCGCACGATGCCGACGTAATCCCACATGAACAGCCGCAACTCGTGCCAGTTGTGCTGAATCACCACCCGTTCGTCCGCATCGTCCACCCGGCTTTCATCCCAGTGCGGCACCTGTTTGGCCTGCTGAATGAACGGCAGGCGCTGCAGAATGTCTTCCGCCGCCGACCAACCGTACACCAGGCACTCCAGCAGCGAATTCGACGCCATGCGGTTGGCGCCGTGCAGGCCGGTATAGCTGACCTCGCCGATGGCGTACAGCCCGTCGAGATCGGTGCGGCCGTGCTGATCGACCATCACGCCGCCGCAGGTGTAGTGCGCCGCCGGGACGATCGGGATCGGTTGCCGGGTCAGATCGAAGCCCAGCGTCAGCAGCTTCTCGTGGATCATCGGGAAGTGCTGGGTGATGAACTCCGCCGGCTTGTGGCTGATGTCCAGGTACATGCAGTCGGCGCCCAGGCGCTTCATTTCATGGTCGATGGCGCGGGCGACGATATCACGCGGGGCCAGTTCGCCGCGCGGGTCAAAATCGGGCATAAAGCGGCTGCCGTCCGGGCGCTTCAGGTAAGCCCCTTCACCGCGCAGCGCTTCGGTCAGCAGGAAGTTGCGTGCCTGAGGATGGAACAGGCAGGTCGGGTGGAACTGGTTGAACTCCAGGTTGGCGACCCGGCAGCCGGCGCGCCAGGCCATGGCGATGCCGTCGCCGGAGGAGATGTCCGGGTTAGTGGTGTATTGGTATACCTTGGCTGCGCCGCCGGTGGCCAACACCACCGTTTTGGCGCGGTAGGTTTCCACCCGCTCCAGCTCGCGGTTCCAGACGTAAGCGCCCACCACTCGGCGGGTGCCCGGCAGGCCGATTTTGTTCGAGGTGATAAGGTCAACCGCGTTGCGGCGCTCCATCACGCAAATATTGGGGTGAGCGCTTGCTTTCCCCACCAGCGTGGTCTCTACTTCCTTACCGGTAGCATCCGCGGCGTGCAGGATGCGGCGATGGCTGTGGCCGCCTTCGCGCGTGAGGTGATAATGCTCCTCGCCCTGCGCGTTGACCTCGGTGTCGAACAGCACGCCCTGATCGATCAGCCACTGCACGCAGTGGCGCGCGTTGCCGGCGATGAATTCGACGGCCTCTTTGTCGCACAGGCCGGCGCCGGCAATCAAAGTGTCATCAACGTGTGAGGCAATGCTGTCCGTCTCATCGAACACCGCGGCGATCCCGCCCTGGGCGTAAAAGGTGGCGCCCTCGCTGAGCGGCCCCTTGCTGAGAACGGTAACCTTGCAATGCTGCGCCAGGCGCAGCGCCAGTGACAGGCCCGCAGCGCCGCTGCCGACGATCAGTACATCGCTAACATGTTCAGATGATGGTTGCATAACGTATGATGTGTGCAGAAGAAGAGTGAATTTCATGTTAGCCTAACTGTCCGGGCAAAAGCCACGGATAGGGCGACATCAACAGAAAAAACAATGGCGATATGGAACTTCGTGTTCTATATGAACTCCAAGCGAGTGCTTGCTCAGGAAAATAATGTATGGCTGGCAGTACAATTTTACGCGTGGAGACGGATTTGGGGAGAGTTTACCTCGGATGAGCGAGCAGTTAACGGATCAAGTTCTGGTCGAGCGGGTCCAAAAGGGCGATCAGAAATCGTTTAACCTACTGGTAGTGCGCTATCAGCATAAGGTGGCGAGTCTCGTTTCCCGCTATGTGCCGCAGGGCGATGTGCCCGATGTGGTGCAGGAGTCGTTTATCAAGGCCTATCGCGCACTGGAATCGTTCCGTGGCGACAGCGCTTTTTATACCTGGTTGTATCGAATCGCCGTGAACACGGCAAAGAATTATCTGGTTGCTCAGGGGCGCCGTCCGCCATCCAGTGATGTGGACGCTAACGATGCGGAAAATTACGAAAGTGCGGGCGCACTGAAAGAAATTTCGAACCCTGAGAACTTAATGTTGTCAGAAGAGCTGAGACAGATAGTTTTCCGTACCATTGAGTCGCTCCCTGAGGATCTTCGCATGGCGATTACCCTGCGGGAGTTGGATGGTCTAAGCTACGAAGAGATAGCTGCCATCATGGATTGCCCGGTCGGAACCGTACGTTCGCGTATTTTCCGCGCCCGGGAAGCTATCGATAATAAAGTTCAACCGCTGATCCAGCGTTAGCAATGGCGGGCACAGGAAGGGTACTTAGGCATGCAGAAAGAAAAGCTTTCCGCTCTGATGGATGGTGAATCGTTCGACAGCGAGCTGTTGAGTTCTCTGTCGCAAGATCGAACGCTTCAACAAAGCTGGCAGAGCTATCACCTGATACGTGACACACTGCGAGGTGATGTCGGGCAAGTGATGCATCTCGACATCGCCGATCGCGTAGCCGCTGCACTTGAGAAAGAACCCGCCCGGCTGGTGCCTTCCGCCGTTCAGGAATCTCAGCCGCAGCCTCACACCTGGCAGAAAATGCCGTTCTGGGACAAAGTGCGTCCTTGGGCGAGCCAGATTACGCAAATCGGTATGGCGGCCTGCGTGTCGCTGGCGGTGATCGTCGGCGTACAGCACTATAACCAACCTGCTGCGACATCGAACGCGTCCGAATCGCCGGCCTTCACCACGCTGCCGATCATGGGCCAGGCCTCACCGGTCAGCCTGGGCGTCCCGGCCGACAGCTTCTCCACCGGCAGCGGCCAACAGCAGCAGGTGCAGGAACAGCGCAAGCGTATCAACGCCATGCTGCAGGACTATGAACTGCAACGTCGCCTGCATTCGGATCAGCTGCAGCTTGAACAAAGCAACCCGCAACAGGCTGCCATTCAAGTTCCCGGAACTCAGTCTTTAGGAATGCAACAGCAGTAATGAAGCAAATCTGGTTCTCCGTTTGTTTATTGACGGGCAGCCTGCTCTATTCCAGCATCGCCCCGGCGCAGCCAACTGCGTCCGGGGCGTTATTGCAACAGATGAGCAGCGCCAGCCGTTCTCTCAATTACGAGCTCGCCTACATCAGCATCAGCAAGCAGGGAATCGAGTCGTTGCGCTATCGCCATGCGGTGATCGGCAACGTGCCGCTCGGCCAGCTGTTGCATATGGACGGCCCGCGCCGCGAGGTGTTGCAGCGCGGCGGCGGGATCAGCTACTTCGAGCCTGGCCTGGAGCCGTTCACGCTCACCGGCGATCACATCGTCGATGCGCTGCCGGCGATCGTCTATGCCGATTTCACCCGTCTGGCCAAGTACTACGACTTCATCTCCGTGGGCAGCACCCGCATCGCCGATCGGCCGTGTGAAGTGCTGCGCGTGGTGGCGCGCGACGGTTCCCGCTACAGCTACATCGTCTGGATGGACGAGGACACCAAGCTGCCGCTGCGGGTGGATCTGCTCGATCGCGACGGCGAAACGCTGGAGCAATATCGGGTGATCTCCTTCGCGGTCGGCGCCGACGTGCAGGGCGCGATGCAGGGGCTGCTCAAAGCCAACCTGCCGCCGCTGCTGTCGCTACCGGCGGTGGAAAACGTCCAGCTCAGCTGGAGCACCGGCTGGCTGCCGGCCGGAGTGGACGAGGTGGCGCGCAATCGTCGCAAATTGCCGAACGTTGCCGTGCCGGTCGAATCCCGGCTTTACAGCGACGGTCTGTTCAGCTTCTCGGTCAACGTCAGCCCGGCGGGCAGCGGAGCCGGGCAGCAATACTACCGTCAGGGGCGCCGTACCATTCAGACCGAAGTGCGCGCGGGTAACGAAATCACTATCGTGGGCGAATTGCCGCCGGCTACGGCCAAACGCATCGCCGACAGCATTTCTTTCAAGGTATCGCCGTAATGATGAAAGAGTGGGCCACGGTGGTTTCGTGGCAACAGGGCGTAGCGCTGCTGCGCTGTGAACCCAAGGCCGGCTGCGGCAGCTGTACCGCGCGCTCCGGCTGCGGCGCGCGCGCGTTGAACGAGCTGGTGCCGGAAACCGAGCATCAGCTGCAGGTGCATATCGATCAGCCGCTCGAACCGGGGCAGCGTGTCGAAGTTGGCATTGCGGAAGGCAGCCTGCTGCGCTCCGCTATGCTGGTTTACCTGACGCCGCTGCTGGGCATGATGCTGGGCGGCACCTTGCTGCAATATTGTTTCGGCAGCGACGCCTCGGCGGCAGTCGGCGCCGTGCTGGGCGGCGGGGCGGCCTTTATGCTGGCGCGCCGGTTGGCCCGGCGTCTGGGCGAGCAGGCCGATTACCAGCCGGTGGTGCTGCAGATTGGGCTGCCGCCTACCGCGATGCGCATGCAGGCGGAAAACTCCCCGCTGATTTAAATCGACGGCCGCGTCATCGCCGGGTTGTGATAGGCGGGGATGCGGTTGTGGATCATATGCTCCAACAGCGCGATAAACAGATCGGCGCTGAGCAGCGAATCGTAGTTAATCGCGAACAGCACATTTCCCTGGCCGTCGAGCAAACGGATGCCGAGCTGCGGATGGTTTTCCACCGCGCGGATCTGCTCGAGCGGCACGTTTCCCCGTTCCGTGGCCAGCAAGGTGGCGCTTAGCCGCAGCGTTTCAGTCGGCGTACCTTGCCGTTTGCCCAGCAGCAGCTGCCACAGCCAGCGTGCGTCGCCCTCAACGGTGTGAAACGGCACCACTTCCCCCTGATAGAGCGCATTCAATGCCAGCGGCCCGCGCTGCTGCAGCTGTTGGTCAACGATCACGTCCGCCAGCCGCCACGAATGGGCGACGTTGCTGAAAACCGTACACCAGGGCTGATCCGCGCCGGCGCGGAACGCCGTGACGTCAAACAGCCCGCCAAAAGCTTTGCCGCCGCGAAAGCGATAGATGTCGCCGATCTTCTCAAACGGGATGAAGCGCTCTTTGTGATGGTGGCCGTCAAAGACCCGCACGCCGTGCTCGTACAGGCGATAGGTCAGCGTCGGGCGCAGATAGTGCCGCAGCGCCAGCAGCGTACAGCCGAGTAAAACCGTGCCCGCGCCGGCCTGCAACAGCGTGATGACTTCACTCTCATCAATGCTGCTCAGCAGCGGCAGCACCAACAGCGCGGCTCCCACGCTAAACAGCAGCGCCGCCGCCGCCAGAATGCCCCAGTTGACCTTCGAAAAATCGTGCCGGCTCAGCATTTGCCCTTTATCGATCATATGCACCTTCCAATCAACGTACGCAGATATGCTGCTGAACCCCGGTGGGCTGCCGATGTAGTGCCCGGAATAATGTTTTGTCGCGGAGTTCATGCCCTTTCTATCCGAGGGGCGGTGGTGGCGTATATGGGGTTTTTCCTAAAGGAAGAGGGGCGAAATGGAATTCTAAGAGGTTGATCCAAATATTCTTTTCTTATAATTTCGGAGAGGGTTTATTGCGCTGCGGCCGGTTATGTATTAGCGCCGGAGTTTGACGGCCACGGATCACCTGCAAGCCTTGGGTTCAGGCCGTATCGTCCGCGTTAACATCTGTTTTCACCCGCCGGGGTGCCCTGTAACATTTAGCTGCGCATAATAGAATGCCTTCACTGCACCGATCGCTAGGTTTTCAGTGGTGTGGCATGTAGAATGCAGCGATTCAGGTGCAAGACGGCCTAACCCATTCACTGTCGCTTTAGGTCCATGCGGGTTTCTATAGGCGAGTAATTCAGAAATACCAAGGCAGAAAAACTTTTATAATGAAGCATATACGAAATTTCTCCATTATTGCCCATATTGACCACGGTAAGTCGACGCTGTCTGACCGCATTATCCAAATCTGCGGTGGCTTGTCCGACCGTGAAATGGCCGCGCAGGTGCTCGATTCTATGGATCTGGAGCGCGAGCGCGGCATCACCATCAAAGCGCAGAGCGTGACGCTGGATTATAAGGCGCTGGATGGGCAGACCTATCAACTCAACTTTATCGACACCCCCGGCCACGTTGACTTCTCCTATGAAGTTTCCCGCTCGCTGGCGGCCTGCGAAGGCGCGCTGTTGGTGGTGGATGCCGGTCAGGGCGTAGAAGCCCAGACGCTGGCCAACTGCTACACCGCGATCGAAATGGATCTGGAAGTGGTGCCGGTACTGAACAAGATTGACCTGCCGGCCGCCGATCCGGATCGCGCCGCACAGGAAATCGAAGACATCGTCGGTATCGACGCTACCGATGCGGTGCGCTGCTCGGCCAAAACCGGCGTCGGCGTGCCCGAGGTGCTGGAGCGCCTGGTGCGCGACATCCCGCCGCCGCAGGGCGATCCGGATGCGCCGCTGCAGGCGCTGATCATCGACTCCTGGTTCGATAACTACCTGGGCGTCGTGTCTCTGGTGCGCGTCAAGAACGGCACGCTGCGCAAGGGCGACAAGATCAAGGTCATGAGCACCGGCCAGGTGTACAACGCCGATCGCCTGGGCATCTTCACGCCGAAGCAGGTCGATCGCGACGTGCTGAACTGCGGCGAAGTGGGCTGGCTGGTCTGCGCGATCAAAGACATCCTCGGCGCGCCGGTGGGCGATACCCTGACGCAGGCGCGTCAGCCGGCGGATAAAGCGCTGCCGGGCTTCAAGAAAGTGAAGCCGCAGGTGTACGCCGGTCTGTTCCCGATCAGCTCCGACGACTATGAATCCTTCCGCGATGCGCTGGGCAAACTGAGCCTCAACGACGCCTCCCTGTTCTACGAGCCGGAAAGCTCCACCGCGCTGGGCTTCGGCTTCCGCTGCGGCTTCCTCGGCCTGCTGCACATGGAGATCATTCAGGAGCGTCTGGAGCGTGAATACGATCTGGATCTGATCACCACCGCGCCGACGGTCGTCTACGAAGTGGAAACCACCGGCAAAGAAGTGATCTACGTCGACAGCCCGTCCAAGCTGCCGCCGTTGAACAATATCCAGGAACTGCGCGAGCCGATCGCCGAATGCCACATGCTGATGCCGCAGGAATACCTGGGCAACGTCATCACCCTGTGCGTTGAGAAGCGCGGCGTGCAGACCAACATGGTCTACCACGGCAACCAGGTGGCGTTGACCTATGAAATCCCGATGGCGGAAGTGGTGCTCGACTTCTTCGACCGCCTGAAGTCCACGTCGCGCGGTTATGCGTCGCTGGATTACAACTTCAAGCGCTTCCAGGCTTCCGACATGGTGCGCGTGGACGTGCTGATCAACAACGAGCGCGTGGATGCGCTGGCGCTGATCACCCACCGCGACAACTCGCAGTATCGCGGCCGTGAACTGGTGGAGAAGATGAAAGATCTGATCCCGCGTCAGCAGTTCGACATCGCGATTCAGGCGGCGATCGGCACGCACATCATCGCGCGTTCCACCGTGAAGCAGTTGCGTAAAAACGTGCTGGCGAAATGCTACGGCGGTGACGTCAGCCGTAAGAAAAAGCTGCTGCAGAAACAGAAAGACGGTAAGAAACGCATGAAGCAGGTCGGTAACGTCGAGCTGCCGCAGGAAGCGTTCCTGGCCATTCTGCACGTCGGTAAAGACGGCAAGTAACCGCGACGAGTTCGCGAAACGAGGGAGTTTGCATGGCGAATATGTTTGCCCTGATCCTGGCGTTGGCCACCCTGGTCACCGGGATCATCTGGTGCTTCGAGCGCTTTAAATGGGCGCCGGCCCGCCGCGCGAAGATCGCGGCGGTCAACGAGCAGACCGCGGGCGCCGTAGACGATAAAACGCTGGCGAAAGTGGCGAAGCAGCCCGGTTGGGTAGAGACTGGCGCATCGGTGTTCCCGGTGCTGTTGCTGGTCTTTGTGGTGCGTTCGTTTATTTACGAACCGTTCCAGATCCCGTCCGGCTCAATGATGCCGACGCTGTTGATTGGCGATTTCATTCTGGTGGAGAAATATGCCTACGGCATTAAAGATCCGATTACCCAGACCACGCTCATTGAAACCGGCCATCCGAAGCGCGGCGATATTGCGGTATTTAAATATCCGCTGGATCCGAAGCTCGATTATATCAAGCGCGTAATTGGCCTGCCGGGCGATCGTATTACTTACGATCCGGTGAATAAGCGCGTTACGGTGCAGCCGTCCTGCAACAGCGGGCAGTCCTGCGATACCGCGCTGGCGGTGACCTACGCGGACGCCCAGCCGAGCGACTTCGTGCAGCTGTTCAGCCGCAGCGGCATGGGCGAGGCCAGCAACGGCTTCTACCAAATCCCGCTGAACGACAACGTGCCGCAGGGCGGCATTCGTCTGCGCGAGCGTCAGGAGAGCCTGGGCAACGTGACCCACCGCATCCTGACCGTGCCGGGCACGCAGGATCAGGTGGGCGCTTACTACCAACAGCCGGGCAAACCGCTGGCGGAGTGGGTGGTGCCGGCCGGGCATTACTTCATGATGGGCGACAACCGCGACAACAGCGCGGACAGCCGCTACTGGGGCTTTGTGCCGGAGAAAAATCTGGTGGGTAAAGCCACGGCCATCTGGATGAGCTTTGAAAAGCAGGAAGGTGAGTGGCCTACCGGCGTGCGTTTCAGCCGGATCGGCGGCATTCATTAATCGCTGACTTATTCTCTGTCTATTTCACGCCGCAGCCTACTGCGGCGTGAAAGATTAAGGGGATATAAACACAGCATTATGTTTCCACTCGTTGTAGAATACTTTCTCGAGCGATAAAAAGTTGGCTCCTGCTGGGAGCCACTGCAAACGAAACAGCTTTGGATCGGCTTTCGGCGAAGCAGGCCTGTTCCGTATGCTGCAAGTTTTTGACGCATTCTTGATCTATTGGTAACTCATGAACCCCATCGTAATAAACAGGCTGCAGCGGAAGCTGGGCTACACTTTTCAACAGCAGGAGCTTTTACTGCAGGCTTTGACTCACCGCAGCGCCAGCAGTAAACACAATGAACGTCTTGAGTTTCTGGGTGACTCGATTCTGAGCTTTGTCATCGCCAATGCGCTCTATCACCGCTTTCCTCGCGTAGACGAGGGCGATATGAGCCGCATGCGTGCCACGCTGGTGCGCGGCAACACGCTGGCGGAGATGGCGCGCGAGTTTGACCTGGGCGAATGTCTGCGGCTGGGGCCGGGTGAATTGAAAAGTGGTGGGTTCCGCCGCGAGTCAATCCTGGCGGATACGGTGGAGGCATTGATCGGCGGCGTGTTCCTGGACAGCGACATCCAGACCGTCGAGCGTCTGATTTTGGACTGGTATCGCAGCCGGTTGGACGAAATCAGCCCCGGTGATAAGCAGAAAGACCCGAAAACCCGTTTGCAGGAGTTTTTGCAGGGGCGTCATCTGCCGTTGCCTTCTTATTTGGTGGTGCAGGTTCGCGGTGAAGCGCACGACCAAGAGTTTACCATCCACTGCCAGGTGAGTGGTTTGAGCGAGCCCGTGGTAGGCACCGGCTCGAGCCGCCGTAAAGCCGAGCAGGCGGCAGCGGAACAAGCGCTGAAAAAGCTGGAGCTTGAATGAGCGAAGTAAAACAACACTGCGGGTTTATCGCCATCGTCGGCCGCCCGAACGTGGGCAAATCGACGTTGCTGAACCAACTGCTGGGGCAGAAGGTTTCCATTACGTCGCGTAAGCCGCAGACGACCCGTCACCGCATCATGGGCATCGACACCGATGGCGCCTATCAGGCGATCTACGTCGACACCCCAGGGCTGCACATCGAAGAAAAACGCGCCATCAACCGCTTGATGAACCGCGCGGCCAGCAGCTCGATCGGCGACGTCGAACTGGTGATCTTCGTGGTCGAAGGCACCAACTGGACCGCCGACGACGAAATGGTGGTCAACAAGCTGCGCAGCCTGCGCTGCCCGGTATTGCTGGCGATCAACAAGGTCGATAACGTCACCGACAAATCCAAGCTGTTGCCGCACATCGCGTTCCTCAGCCAGCAGATGAACTTCCTCGACGTGGTGCCTATCTCCGCCGAGAAAGGGATGAACGTCGACACCATCGCCGGCATCGTGCGCAAGCTGCTGCCGGAAGCGGAACACCACTTCCCGGAAGACTACATCACCGATCGCTCGCAGCGCTTTATGGCGTCCGAGATCATCCGCGAGAAGCTGATGCGTTTCCTGGGCGAAGAGCTGCCGTATTCGGTGACGGTGGAAATCGAACAGTTCGTGGCTAACGATCGCGGCGGCTACGATGTGCACGGCCTGATCCTGGTCGAGCGCGAAGGCCAGAAGAAAATGGTCATCGGCAACAAAGGCGCCAAGATCAAAACCATCGGCATCGAAGCGCGCCAGGACATGGAACAGATGTTCGACGCCAAAGTGCATCTCGAGCTGTGGGTGAAAGTGAAATCCGGTTGGGCGGACGACGAACGTGCGCTGCGCAGCCTGGGCTATGTTGACGATCTGAAGTAACGATCCGTGGACGGCTGGGAGCGCGCTTTCGTCCTGCATGGGCGGCCGTACAGTGAAACCAGTATGATGCTGGATCTGTTTACCGAAGGTCATGGGCGGGTGCGCTTGCTGGCGAAAGGCGCGCGCAGCCGCCGCTCCAATCTGAAGGGTTGCCTGCAACCCTTTACCCCCCTGTTAGTGCGCTGGGGCGGCCGCGGCGAAGTGAAAACGCTGCGCAACGCCGAAGCGGTCTCCCTCGGTTTACCCCTCAGCGGCATGATGCTTTACAGCGGCCTGTACGTGAACGAACTGCTGGCGCGCGTGCTGGAGCAGGAAACCAACTATTCGGTATTGTTCTTCGACTATCTGCAATGCCTGCAGGCGCTGGCGGCGGAAGACAGCTCGCCGGAACAGGCGCTGCGTCAGTTCGAACTGGCCTTGCTGCATCACCTGGGCTACGGCCTCGATTTCCTGCACTGCGCCGGCAGCGGCCTGCCGGTGGATGATGCCATGACCTATCGTTACCGCGAAGAGAAAGGCTTTATCGCCAGCCTGGTGGTGGATCACTACAGCTTCACCGGGCGCGAACTGCGCGCGCTGGCGGAGCGGCAGTTTCCCGATGCCGAGACGCTGCGCGCCGCCAAGCGTTTCACCCGTATGGCGCTGAAACCCTACCTCGGCGGCAAGCCGTTGAAGAGCCGCGAACTGTTCCGCCAGTTCGTGCGCAAACAGCCGAATACGCCGGTCGACGACGCCTGACCTTTTCCCCTTTTGCCGCCCTGCGCCCGCGTGTAAACTGCTGGCACTGAAAATCGTATTTAGAGGTTGTCATGGCTGATTTGCTGCTGGGCGTCAATATCGATCACATCGCCACGTTACGTAACGCGCGCGGAACCCAATACCCGGATCCGGTTCAGGCGGCATTCATTGCCGAACAGGCGGGGGCCGACGGCATTACCGTGCATCTGCGCGAAGACCGCCGCCACATCACCGACCGCGACGTGCGCCTGCTGCGCCAGACCATCCAGACGCGCATGAATCTGGAGATGGCGGTGACCGACGAGATGCTGGATATCGCCATTGAGCTGAAGCCGCACTTCTGCTGCCTGGTGCCGGAAAAGCGTGAAGAAGTGACCACCGAAGGCGGCCTGGACGTCGCCGGCCAGCTGGACAAAATGAGCGTGGCGGTTGAGCGCCTGGCGCAGGCGGGCATTTTGGTCTCGCTGTTCATCGATCCCGATCATCGCCAGATCGACGCGGCGGTGGCGGTGGGCGCTCCTTATATCGAGATCCACACCGGTGCCTACGCCGAAGCGCAGGGCGAGCTGGCGGTACAGGCCGAGCTGCGCCGCATCGCGGTAGCCGCCGCCTACGCGGCCGAGAAGGGGCTGAAGGTCAACGCCGGCCACGGCCTGACCTACCACAACGTGCAGCCGATTGCCGCGCTGCCGGAAATGCACGAGCTGAACATCGGCCATGCAATTATCGGCCAGGCGGTGATGTGCGGGCTGCCGGCCGCAGTTGCCGACATGAAAGTGCTGATGCGGGAAGCGCGCCGGTAATGGCGGTGCTCGGGCTGGGTACCGACATCGTCGAGATGGCGCGTATCGAAGCGGTGGTGGAGCGCAGCGGCGATCGTCTGGCACGCCGCGTGCTGAGCGACGCCGAGTGGGCGCTGTATCAGCAGCACCAGCAGCCGATTCGCTTTCTGGCCAAACGTTTCGCCGTGAAAGAGGCCGCCGCCAAGGCGTTCGGCACCGGCATTCGCAACGGCCTGGCGTTCAATCAGTTCGAAGTGTTCAACGATGCGTTGGGCAAGCCGAATATTCGTTTGCACGGCCGCGCCGCCGAGCTGGCCGGGGAGATGGGGGTCGCCGCGATCCACGTTTCGCTGGCCGACGAACGGCGCTACGCCTGCGCGACGGTGATCGTCGAAAGCTGAAAAGAGAAAGGGCGCCTGTGGCGCCCTTGTCAGTCCTGCGACGGATTAAATGCGATCGGCGTGGTGCAACACCACGAACTTGTCCCACAGCTGTTCGTTGCTCTCGCGATGCTGCGGATCGGTGATGATGGTATTGTCGATCGGGCAAACCTGCTGGCAGGTCGGCGTATCATAATGGCCGACGCACTCGGTGCAGCGATCGGTATCGATCTGATAAATCTCATCGCCCATCGAAATCGCCTGGTTCGGGCATTCCGGCTCGCACATGTCGCAGTTGATGCATTTGCGTGTGATTAGCAGGGCCATGACGTATCTCTCATTATTAACAGGGGTATTTTCGCAGCGGCGATTATACCGGTTAAACCAGGTTTTTCATCAACTATTGCTGAATTTGATGCGATGGGGGATAGAGAGTCGTGGTCGGCGGATAAGAGTGACAGCGTTTGTAGTGTTCTGACGTTGCTGGTTAGATATAAACCCCCATGATTAAAGGGAGCCGAAGCTCCCTTATTAGCGGATCATTGTTTGATAGAGTAAATTTCGCTCAATACCGCTGGCATGCCAGCTGCGCCACCAATGTTAATCTTTATCGTCTTATCATATTCATTGGCATATAGGAAAAACATGATGCCGGAAACATTGCTGTTGGCATTATCTTGATAGAATTTCTTTGCTCTTTGTACTTCTTGTAAGACACGTAGTTCCACCAGTTTTTCCGGTTGATATTTCTCAATGTTTCCCTGTGCGTCAAATTCCATTGCACCATTGCTGCTGGATTCAGAAATAAGGATAATTTCTGCCTTAGGTGATGTTTTCTCTATTTCTGCCTTCAAGAGTTTGGTGACCGTTTCCATACGACATTGATATAAAGCATCTAGCAGATGTTGATCGCTATCCATTTCTTTTTTAGAAGTTGAAACCGGCCCATCGTTGAAGAAGCTCAGTTCATTTCTAAGTTGGCTGATGGTTTTTTCTTGAAGTATTTCACAGCTGGTGCTGAGATTTTTATTTTTCAACCAAGTGATGACGTTTTCATAAAGATTATCTAACAGTATAGTCGAGAGATAAAAATCAAAGGTGTAAATGTCGAACCCTTTAGGAATTCCCCCTTGTGTATAGAGATTCCCAGCTGAGTCATAAGTTGTCAGTCGATTGGCTTTAATCGCTTCAACCCATTGCAACTCATCGTTAGTCGGTTTCTTTTCCATAATGCTTTTATAATGACTATCAATATTGACAACGTATTTTGACGAGTTTCCATCCATCATTTTTGCAAAATCACGATCAAACATTGCACTGGCAAAGATAACGCCTAGTTTTATTTTTTTTAAATTGTTGTCGTTTAATATTTTCCGCGTTTTCTCTGCGACAAGTTCGAGGTCTTTTTTATTTAATCCGTTTAAATAGGGTTCGTCAGCAAGAAAGATAGCCGCAACGGTACCTGGGTATTCTTTGATGATAGGAATGTACAGATTTAGTCTCGTATTTAGTTCATCGGGTTCAGGTAATTTCCTTAGTTTATTTTTCTCCTGTGGAGTGAACACTTTTTTTTGAACACTGCCGTTTCCATCGTGATAATTTACGTTAATATCTTTAGTCTCTCTGGCTGTATTGATGGATGGTCCCAGATCCAAGAAAATTTTCAAATTATGCTCTTTGGCAATGACGAGGTTTTCTCGCAGTTGGTCTGCGTTATAAACATTGATCATTGCAAAATCTACTTTGTCAGCGAAATCTTTATTAACACCACTTGGGGATAAGAAACCGACGCTGGCAATGGTAAGGAATGGTAAGAATAAGAAATAGCATAATGTTGATTTTAAGAGGGTTTTCAAAATAAATTCCTTTTCTATACGTAATCAAGTTAATCACTGTCCACATTGTAACATTAGTAGATAATGTGTCAGCAATAAATATTGCGTTTGCCGGTATCGTTGAAGTAATAAGCTTGCTCAATAAAGTAATATCTCAGCATCCGTACTGTCACTGAGGAGGTTGCAAAGGCAATTGTGATTGTATGTACGCCTCAAACCAACTTTTTCATTAACTGTTCGCTGTGCTTGATGCGGTCGCGGGCATGATCGAGATCGTGTTGAATCAGCGCCATAAACAGCAGATCGGTGAGAGCGTACTGGGCCGTGCTGGAAGAGATGGCCGCGCTGCGGGTGTGGGGCTCTTCGGCGATGGTGTAGAGGCAGTGATCCGCGCGCTGCTGCAGGCCGTTGGGAGAAAAGCTGGTCAGCGCCAGCACCCTGGCGCCGGCCTGGCGCGCTTCTTCCGCCGCCAGATTGATTTCACGCCGTTCGCCGCTGAAGGAGATAGCCAGCAGCAGATCGCGTTTGTCCAGCGCCTGCACCGCCGCCAGCTGAACGTGCATGTCCGCTTCGGCCACCGCCATCACGCCGATTTTCAGCAGCTTGAAGGAAAAATCCTTGGCCACCAGCCCGGAAGCGCCGATGCCAATTAGCATTACCCGGCGCGCCTGGCGCAGCATGTCCAGCGCCTGATGCAGCCGCTCTTCGCTGTTGATGTCCAGCGTCGCGCGCAGCGCCGCCTGCTTTTCCGCCAATAGCTTTTCACCGACGGTTTTCAGCGTGTCGCTGCTGAGGATGTGGTTGTGAACGGTCACGACCGGCTCGGCCTGCGGCTGGGCCAGCGTCTCGCTCAGCGCCAGCTTCAACGCCGGGAAACCTTTATAGCCCAGCTTTTGGGCGAACTTCACCACGCTCGACTGGCTGATGCCGGCCAGCTGGGCCAGCTTTTGCGAGCTGAGATGGCGCGCCTGCTCGGCGTTGTTCAGCAAAAAATCCGCCAGCTTGCGGTCGTTTTGCGCCAGTGTCGGATACATCTGGCGAATGCGCAGAAGGGTACTCATTGATCTTTCCCTGGAAACCAGCGGCCATTTTGCCACGCAGGCGGCGAAAACGCGCGGTGAAAATTTTTGTGAGCTCGTCGTTAAAATAGCAAATAGCGCTCGCTTTGTTGAATAAAATATTCAAATATTGATTTAATTTTGTGAATTAAAAATTCAAAGGTGAACAGATGAACTTAGGCGCACTGGTATCGGAAACCCGCAACCCGGCCACTATGAGGCTGGATGAGATGTCGACGCTGGAGATGGTCCGCTGCTTTAACCAGGAAGACCGCAAGGTGCCGGAGGCGATCGAAAAGGTGCTGCCGGCGATTGCGCAGGCGGTCGATTTGGCGGCGGCGGCGTTGAAGGCCGGTGGGCGGCTGATTTATTTGGGCGCCGGCACCAGCGGCCGCCTGGGCGTGCTGGATGCCTCCGAGTGCCCGCCGACCTTCGGCGTGCCGCACGGCGTGGTGGTGGGGCTGATCGCCGGCGGGCCGGGCGCGTTGCTTAAAGCGGTGGAAGGGGCGGAAGACGACGAAGCTTTGGGCGAAGCCGATCTCCGGGCGCTGAACCTCACCGCCGTCGATATGGTGGTGGGGTTGGCGGCCTCCGGGCGCACGCCTTATGTGATTGGCGCACTGCGCTATGCGCGCGGGCTGGGCTGCCCGACGGCGGCCATCTCCTGCAACCCGGATTCGCCGATCGCGCACGAAGCGCAGGTGGCGATCTCGCCGGTGGTGGGGCCGGAGGCCCTGACCGGCTCGACGCGTCTGAAATCCGGCACTGCGCAGAAGCTGGTGCTCAACATGCTGTCGACCGGCGCGATGGTCAAGCTGGGCAAGGTTTACCAGAACCTGATGGTGGACGTGAAGGCCACCAACGTCAAACTGGTGGATCGCGCCTGCCGCATCGTGGTGGAGGCCACCGGCGCCGAACGCGCTCAGGCGGAGGCGGCGCTGGCGCAGACCGGCTTCGAAGTCAAACCGGCGATCCTGATGCTTTTAGCCGGCGTCAGCGCCGAAGAGGCGCAGCAGCGGCTGCAGCGGCACGACGGCTACCTGCGCGCGGCGCTGGCGCGTTAATTCACGGTGGGGGCGGCGATGGACAAGACAACGGCATTGGCGACACAGATCCTGGCGGGCGTGGGGGGCGAGGGTAATATCCTCAAACTGGAGAACTGCATGACGCGGGTGCGCGTCGAGGTCAGCGACGAACAGCGCCTGGATCTGGCCGCCCTCAGGCAGCTGCCCGGCGTGAAGGGCTATATCAAACAGGGTGAGCAGCATCAGTTTATCGTTGGCCCAGGCGCCGCCGCCAAAGTGGTGGATGCCATGCGCGAATTGCTGAGCGGAAGCGCGCAGCCCGTCGTCGCCGTCGGTGACGCGGCCCGCACCAAGGCGCAGGCCAAGCAAAAATACGCTGCGCCGATGAGCGGCGCGCTGAAAAAACTGGCCGATGTCTTTATTCCGCTGATCCCGGCGTTTATCGCCTCGGGCCTGATCACCGGCATCATCAACCTGCTGAAACGGCCTGACATCGCCGGCCAGCTGGCGGTGGACTACCCGAACGTGCTGGGGCTGTTGGCGATCTTCGGCAGCGCGGTGTTCGCCATCATGAACATTTTGGTCGGGGTCAACGCCGCGCGGGTATTCGGTGGCTCTCAGGCGATGGGCGGCGTGATGGCCGGCATTCTCTCCAGCCCGGCGCTGGCGCAGATTACCTTGTTCGGCGAGGCGCTGCAGCCGGGGCGCGGCGGGGTGATCGCCGTGCTGCTGGTGGTGGCGTTGATGTGCTGGGTGGAGAAACGCCTGCGCACGCTGCTGCCGGAATCGGTCGAACTGATCCTTAACCCACTGCTGACCACGCTGGTCACCGCCTCGCTGGCGATCCTGATTCTGCAGCCGATCGGCGGCATTATCTCCGACGCCATCGCCCACGGCGCCAATCTGGCGATCGACAAGGGCGGGCTGCTGGTGGGAGCGCTGCTCTCGGGGCTGTTCCTGCCGCTGGTGCTCTCCGGTCTGCATCAGGGGCTGGTGCCGATCCACGTCGAGCTGGTGCAGGCGCACGGTTCCAACCCGCTGCTGCCGATCCTGGCGATGGCCGGCGTCGGGCAGGTGGGGGCGGCGCTGGCGGTGCTGTTGAAAACCCGCAATGCGCGGCTGAAAAAGGTGATCAAAGGGGCGTTGCCGGTCGGCATTCTCGGCATCGGCGAGCCGCTGATCTTCGGGGTGACGCTGCCGCTGGGCCGGCCGTTTATCGGCGCCTGCCTCGGCGGTGCGGTCGGCGGCGCGCTCATCAGCTACTGGAAGGTGGCGACGGTGATCACCTTCGGCATTTCGGGGCTGCCTTTGGCGTTGACCATCGTCTCAGGTAAGGTGATGTTGTATCTGGCGGGGATGCTGATTACGATTATCGCCGGTTTTCTCTTCACCTGGATGATGGGGTTCAACGATCCCGAGGAGTAGCGTTTGAGCGACAAGCAGCAACAACCGGCCGCAGAGGGGCGCCGCGTGGTCTTTTTCGATCTGGACGGCACCCTGCATCAGGAGGATATGTTCGGCAGTTTCTTGCGTTTTCTGCTGCGCCGCTTACCGCTGAACCTGTTGCTGGTGATACCGCTGCTGCTGCCGATCGGTCTGGCGCTGCTGCTGCTGGGGCGCGCCGCGCGTTGGCCGATGAGCCTGCTGCTGTGGGCGATCACTTTTGGGCGTTCCGAAACGACGCTAAAGGCGCTGGAGCGGCAGTTTATCGAGGTCTTTCGCCAGAAGGTGACCGCATTTCCGGTGGTGCAAATGCGGCTGCGGCAGTACCTGGAGGAGCACGATGCCGAAGTGTGGCTGATTACCGGCTCGCCGGAGCGGCTGGTGGAGCAGGTGTATCGCGATTCGGCGTTTCTGCCGCGGGTGCGGTTGATCGGCAGCCGCATCACGCGCCGCTGCGGCGGCTGGGTCTTGACCCTGCGCTGCCTGGGAGCGCAGAAAGTGGTGCAGCTGGAGCAGCGGCTCGGTGCGCCGCTGAAGCTGTACAGCGGCTACAGCGACAGCAAGCAGGATAATCCGCTGCTGTTCTTTTGCGAGCACCGCTGGCGGGTAAGCAAGCAGGGCGAGCTGCAGCAGCTGGAATAAACCAAGGGCGGAAGATTCCGCCCTTTCTGCTTTTATCGGCACCACGATCAGTCGTCGGTCACGTCGTGCGGCTTGCGCCCCAGCTGCCAAATCTTCTCCGCATAATGCCCCAGCGCCCACAGGCTCAGGCCGAGCAGCACGAAGAAAACCGCCTTCGGCATGCTGTCCCAGAAAAACTCGAACAGACGGGTATACAGGTTAATGCCGAGGAAGGTCAGCCCGAAGCCGCGCAGCATGGCGTCGTCATGCTTCAACCCCAGCCAGATGGCGGCGAGGGCAGCCAGCCCGAACAGCAGGCTCCAGTGGAACAGCTCGATCTGGCGCGCGCTGTACCAGCTGTCGAGATCGCCGTAGTTGCCGAAGATAGACAGCAGCCACAGGGCGATAAACAGGTACAGCAGGCCCATCGCCAGCGACACCCGCTGCAGGCCGCGTTGCGCCAACAGCGGCCGCAACAGCAGCGCGGCGGCGATCAGCACCGCACCAAAGGCGATAAAGCGAATCGGGTAGCTCATGCCGAGCCAGTAGGCGCCCCAGCCGGACAGGTAGCCGGTCTCGGCGCCGAAGGCGTTGCCGAGCGACAGCAGGGCGAACCACCACACCAGCCCGGAGCGGCTGAACCAGCCGATCGCGCCGTACAGCAGCGCGGCGAACAGCAGCAGCACGGAAACCCGGCCGCTGCCGTTATCCAGCCAGACCCCCAGCTGCCATAAGGCGCAGGCGGTAAGCAACACGGCGACAAACAGCGCCGCCTCATTGCCATAGCGTTTTTCCGGGTGGCGCCGGCGGCGACGCAGCGCCCAGACGTAGGCCAGCGCCGCCAGTACGCCGGCGATCGCCATGCGCACCGGCGCGTCGAAGCGGAACAGGCCGCTGAGCCATGCAAGCAGTTCGCTGTCGGCGAACAGGCTGGTGACGGCGATCAGCAGCGAGGCCAGCGCGGCGAGAAACGCATAGCGCGCCAGCCGCCGCCAGTCGAAAGGCTGCACGGCCACATGCTGCAGCAGTTGCTGCCGTTGTTCGGGCGTCAAGGCGCCTTCTCCCACCCAACCGTCCAGCGCCTTGCGCACCACGACCGCGTTCTTTTTACTGAGTTTCATGCTTCTGGTCCCTGAATCACACGCTGATTCGGCCAGTATAGCCATTGGCGGGCGGCTACGACAAAGGGAGGCTAGTGTGTATAATGCCCGCCGCAAAAGCGCACGAGGAATTATGCGATGACTGAATATAACGATGAGTACTGGATGCGTCAGGCATTGCAGCTGGCCCTGCGCGCGCAGGAAGAGGGCGAGGTGCCGGTGGGTGCGCTGCTGGTGCTGGACAATCAGGTCATCGGCGAGGGCTGGAACCGCCCGATCGGCCGACACGATCCTACCGCACACGCCGAGATCATGGCGCTGCGCCAGGGCGGCGCGGTGCTGCAAAACTACCGTTTGCTGAACGCCACGCTGTACGTCACGCTGGAGCCCTGCGTGATGTGCGCCGGTGCGATGGTGCACAGCCGTATCCGCCGGCTGGTGTATGGCGCCGCCGACGAGAAAACCGGCGCGGCCGGTTCACTGGTGGACATTCTGCGCCATCCGGGCATGAACCATCAGGTGGAGATCGTCTCGGGCGTGCTGGCGGACGAATGCGCCGCCACCCTGAGCAATTTCTTCCGTCTGCGCCGTGAACAGAAAAAAGCGCTCAGGCTGGCGCAGCGGGCGGCGGATAAGCCGGAATAATCAGTAGTTGAGCGCCAGTTCCGGCATCACCGTCGGGTAGCCTTTCCCCAACGCCTCTTGCTCGGCGGCCGCTTGCGCCGCCTTTCTCTCTTTTTCCTGCAGATAGCCCACCAGACTGACCTGGTAGCGGCGGATGTTTTCTACATAGTTGTAGGCTTCACGCCCGCGCGCATAGCCGTAGGTCAGCTGCGGATAGTAGCGCTTCTGGCTGAGCATCGGCAGGCGCTGCTTGACGTCGACCCAGCTGTCTGGGTTGCCCTTTTGCGTCTTGGTCAGCTTGCGCGCGTCCAGCATGTGGCCCCAGCCCATGTTGTAAGCCGCCAGCGAGAACCAGATGCGCTCGTCTTCCGGCACGCTGTCCGGCACCTTGGCCATCAGCCGTTGCAAGTAAAGGGCGCCGCCTTGAATGCTCTCTTCCGGATCGAGGCGGTCGTTGACCCCCAGGCCGTCGGCGGTGGCGCGGGTCAGCATCATCAGGCCGCGCACGCCGGTGGGCGAGGTGGCCTGCGGATTCCAGTGCGATTCCTGATAGGCGATGGCCGCCAGCAGCTTCCAGTCGATCTCGTTGGCGTGCTTCTCGAACAGCGGGCGGAAGTTGGGCAGCACCGAATCGATGGCCGACAGGAAGGTTTTGGTGTCCACATAGTCGAAGCTGCCGACGTGGCCGAGGTACTTCTCTTCAAGCCGCGCCAGGGTGCCGTCGTCCACCATCTGGCTGTAGAAATCCAGCATCGCCGCGTACAGGCTGTCGTCGCCGTCGCGTTTCAGATACCAGGTGACCGGTTCTTCGTCGGTGACGTCGAACGCCACCGCCAGCTGCGGATGGATGCGCTGCAGCAGCGCGATGGTTACCGAATCGCCGAGGGTGTAGTCCAGCTTGCCGTCGGCGACTCGCTCCAGCAGCTCTTTGGAGGTGAGATCGCTGGAGGACTCCCAGGCGAGATCCGGGTATTTATCCTGCTTGAGCTGCTTTAGCGTGCTGACGTGCGCGGAACCGGAGGCGACCGCCAGCTTGCCTTTAATGTCGGCGAAGTTTTTCGGCCGCGGGGTGCCCAGCCGGTACACTAGCTGTTGGGAAACGGAATAGTAGGCCGGGCCGGTACGCGCGCGGCTGAGGCGCTCCTGGTTGTAGATCAGGCCGGCCGCCAGCAGGTCAGCGTCGTCATCGTCCAGATCGTCGAACAGGTCATTGATGTTCTGATGGGGGATCACCACCAGCTTCACCCCGAGGTAGTTGGCGAAGCGCTTGGCCAGTTCGTAGTCGAGCCCACCCGGCCCTTGCTTGGTGTTGAAATAGGTCAGCGGTGAATTCAGCGTGCTGATACGCAACTCGCCGCGGGAAATGATCTCCTGGAGTTGCCCGCCCTGGCCGCTGCGCCAGGTGATATTGGGCCACAGCGCGAGAGCCAGAAGCAGGGTGACAACGCCGATGAGGATGTAGTTTATTTTAAGACGTTTCAAATAGTTATCCAGTGGTGGCACAGGTACACCGGCGACGACAACCGCGACTTTTCTCATGGTTAAATCACCAGTGTGGGGGGCATTTTGCGCAACAAAACGCCAGTGTGCAACTTTATTGACACGTTATGACAATTCGACGGTGCGGCACGCTTTTATCAATAATCCCTACGCAAACGGTTTCGTCGGCGGCGAGGATTCTCTATAATGGCGCGCGTTTTCCCCTGTTGCGCCCAATGAAGCGTCTTATCCGCCGCTTCGAAGACGAGAGAACTTTGATTATGGAAATTCTGCGTGGTTCGCCCGCTTTATCGGCTTTTCGCATTACCAAACTGCTGTCCCGCTGCCAGGACGCCCACCTGCCCGTCAGTGATATCTACGCCGAGTATGTCCACTTTGCCGATGTTAGCGCACCGCTCAGTGCCGAAGAACACGCCAAACTTCAGCGGCTGCTCAAGTACGGTCCTTCTCTCGCCGAACACGCTCCCGAAGGCCGGTTGCTGCTGGTCACGCCGCGTCCGGGCACCATTTCTCCCTGGTCTTCCAAAGCCACCGACATCGCCCACAACTGCGGTCTGCAGCAGGTGCTGCGGTTGGAGCGCGGCCTGGCGTTCTACGTCAAGGCGCCCGAGCTGACGGAAACCCAGTGGCGCCAGCTCGCCGCGCTGCTGCACGATCGCATGATGGAAACCGTCTTCAGCGAGCTGCAACAGGCCGAACAGCTGTTCGCGCACCATCAGCCAGCGCCGTATCAGTCTGTCGACGTGCTGGGCGCAGGGCGCACCGCGCTGGAGCAGGCCAACGTCCGGCTCGGCCTGGCGCTGGCGCAGGACGAGATCGACTACCTGCTGAATGCCTTTACCGGTTTGGGGCGCAACCCGACGGATATCGAACTTTATATGTTCGCGCAGGCCAACTCCGAGCACTGCCGCCACAAGATTTTCAACGCCGATTGGATCATCGACGGCGAACAGCAGCCTAAATCGCTGTTCAAGATGATCAAGAACACCTATGAGCAGACGCCGGACTATGTGCTGTCGGCGTATAAAGACAACGCCGCGGTGATGGAAGGCTCGCAGGTCGGCCGCTTCTTCGCCGCGCCGGACAACGGCAAGTACGATTACCATCAGGAAGAAGCGCACATCCTGATGAAGGTGGAAACCCACAACCACCCGACGGCGATCTCGCCGTGGCCGGGCGCCGCGACCGGCTCCGGCGGCGAGATCCGCGACGAGGGGGCTACCGGCCGCGGCGCCAAGCCGAAAGCCGGCCTGGTGGGCTTCTCGGTGTCCAACCTGCGTATTCCCGGCTTTGAACAGCCGTGGGAGCAGGATTTCGGCAAGCCGGAACGCATCGTTACCGCGCTGGATATCATGACCGAAGGCCCGCTGGGCGGCGCGGCGTTCAACAACGAATTCGGTCGTCCGGCGCTGCTGGGCTACTTCCGTACCTATGAAGAGCGCGTCAACAGCCATAACGGCGTCGAACTGCGCGGCTACCACAAACCGATCATGCTGGCGGGCGGCATCGGCAACATCCGTGCCGATCACGTGCAGAAAGGGGAAATCACCGTCGGCGCCAAGCTGGTGGTGCTGGGCGGCCCGGCGATGAATATCGGCCTGGGCGGCGGCGCGGCCTCGTCGATGGCGTCAGGCCAGTCCGATGCCGATCTGGACTTCGCTTCGGTGCAGCGCGACAACCCGGAAATGGAGCGCCGCTGTCAGGAAGTGATCGACCGCTGCTGGCAGCTGGGCGACCAGAACCCGATCCTGTTTATCCATGACGTCGGTGCCGGCGGCCTGTCCAACGCCATGCCGGAGCTGGTGAGCGACGGCGGCCGCGGCGGCCGCTTCGAGCTGCGCGATATCCTCAACGACGAGCCGGGCATGAGCCCGCTGGAAGTGTGGTGCAACGAATCGCAGGAACGTTACGTGATGGCGATTGCCCCGGCGCAGATGGCGCAGTTCGACGAGATCTGCCGCCGCGAGCGCGCACCTTATGCGGTGATCGGCGAAGCGACCGAAGAACAGCACCTGACGTTGAACGACCGTCACTTCGACAACCAACCGATCGACATGCCGCTGGACGTACTGCTCGGCAAGACGCCGAAAATGACCCGCGACGTTACCCGTCTGCAGGCAAGTGGCGAGGCGGTGCAGCGTGAGAACATCACGCTGGCCGACGCGGTGAAACGCGTGCTGCATCTGCCGGCCGTTGCGGAGAAAACCTTCCTGATCACCATCGGCGATCGCACCGTTACCGGCATGGTGGCGCGTGACCAGATGGTCGGCCCGTGGCAGATCCCGGTAGCCGACTGCGCGGTCACCACCGCCAGCCTGGACAGCTACTACGGCGAAGCAATGTCGCTCGGCGAACGTGCGCCGGTGGCGCTGTTGGACTTCGCCGCTTCCGGCCGCCTGGCGGTCGGGGAAGCGCTGACCAACCTGGCTGCCACCGATATCGGCAGCCTGAAGCGCGTGAAGCTGTCCGCCAACTGGATGGCCGCCGCCGGCCACCCGGGCGAAGATGCCGGCCTGTACGAAGCGGTGAAAGCGGTGGGCGAAGAGCTGTGCCCGGCGCTGGGCATCACCATCCCGGTGGGTAAAGACTCCATGTCGATGAAAACCCGCTGGCAGGAAGGCAACGAACAGCGCGAAATGACGTCGCCGCTGTCGCTGGTCATCACCGCCTTCGCCCGTGTGGAGGACGTGCGCCACACCGTGACGCCGCAGCTGCGCACCGATAAGGGCGACAGCGCGCTGCTGTTGATCGACCTGGGCAATGGCCATAACGCGCTGGGTGCCACCGCGCTGGCGCAGGTTTACCGCCAACTGGGCGACAAACCGGCCGACGTGCGCAACGTTGCGCAGCTGGCGGGCTTCTTCAACGCCATGCAGCAGCTGGTGGCCGAGCAAGCGCTGTTGGCTTACCACGACCGCGCCGACGGCGGCCTGCTGGTGACGCTGGCGGAGATGGCCTTCGCCGGTCACTGCGGTGTGGACGTCAACCTCGACGGCCTCGGCGACGATGCGCTGGCGGTGCTGTTTAACGAAGAGCTGGGCGCGGTGATCCAGGTGAGCGCCGAACGTCTCGACGACGTGAAGCAGGCGTTTGCTCAGCACGGACTGATCGACAACGTGCATCACATCGGCAGCGTGCAGGCCGGCGATCGTTTCGTCATCACCCAACACGGCAAGGCGCTGTACAGCGAAAGCCGCAATACGCTGCGCACCTGGTGGGCGGAAACCACTTGGCAGATGCAGCGCCTGCGCGACAACCCGGCGTGCGCCGATCAGGAGCATCAGGCCAAGCAGGATGAACAAGATCCCGGCCTGAACGTGAAGTTGACCTTTGCACCGGAGGAAGACATCGCCGCGCCGTACATCGCCAAGGGCGCTCGCCCGAAAGTGGCGGTGCTGCGCGAGCAAGGGGTGAACTCCCACGTTGAAATGGCGGCGGCGTTCCACCGCGCCGGCTTTGACGCGGTGGACGTGCACATGAGCGATCTGCTGGCAGGGCGCCGCGATCTGCAGGACTTCCACACGCTGGTGGCCTGCGGCGGCTTCTCTTACGGCGACGTCCTGGGCGCCGGCGAAGGTTGGGCGAAGTCTATCTTGTTCAACGAGCGGGTACGTGACGAGTTCGAAGCGTTCTTCCACCGTCCGCAGACGCTGGCGCTGGGTGTGTGCAACGGTTGTCAGATGATGTCCAACCTGCGCGAGCTGATCCCGGGCGCAGAACACTGGCCGCGTTTTGTGCGCAATCTGTCGGATCGTTTCGAGGCGCGCTTCAGCCTGGTGGAAGTGGCGGCCAGTCCGTCGCTGTTCCTGCAGGGCATGACCGGTTCGCGTATGCCGATCGCCGTTTCCCACGGCGAAGGGCATGTCGAAGTGCGCGATGCGGCGCATTTGGCGGCGCTGGAAAGCCACGGTTTGGTGGCGCTGCGTTTCGTCAACAACGCCGGTCAGGTGACGGAAGCTTACCCGGCTAACCCGAACGGTTCGCCGAACGGCATTACCGCCGTGACCAGCGCCAGCGGGCGTGCCACGGTGATGATGCCGCACCCGGAACGCGTGTTCCGCACGGTCAGCAACTCCTGGCACCCGGAAGAGTGGGGCGAGGACAGCCCGTGGATGCGCATGTTCCGCAACGCCCGTAAGCAACTGGGCTAAAAACGGCCACCACCGTACAGAGGGCGCAAGCAATTGCGCCCTTTTTTATGGCCGGCGTTCGGCGATTGGCGGCAGTGTCTGCATTTTGCGACAGGCGCTATTTTCTCTGTCGCTAAATGGAGACATTTAACTAATTGATTTTATTGGTGGTAATCGGGTTTGGCTTTAGTTGTCTGCATTTGGCGACAGCGCGGCGTTTTTTTCATCGCTCATCGGGGCGTGATGCGCAAAGAAACTTACTGGTATAATTTTATTTTTTAATAAAATCATGTTGTTATTATTTTTATTGCAAAGTTGGCACGCAACGTGCATTATTCTCGTCGGTTGCTCATTCAACTTTTTATGACGGCGCCGTAATTAGACGGCAAATCGCCTCATAAGCCTCCGAATGATGCCAAAGAAATGGTGCCTATCGTCCAACCAAACCGATAACAGACCGTGCAAACGGCTTTATCAAGCATCGGGCGACACGTGGAGTGAGGCACCGCCTGTATCCAACTGTGATGAAGGGTTCATCAATCCTGGATACTTACGGATGCTATTCGTCCTGTTCGATGCCAGCCGCTGCGCTACATCACCCTGGGGACGAGACTTAAGGGCATCCACACTTTCCTTGCGTTGGGGCAAGTTTCTTGCCCCGATGTCAATTCTCAATGCTGCGCTTATCCCTGTTTCGTTGCCTATGCCCTCGAACGCAGACGCTCTCCCCACACTCTTGCTTTCACACCGGTTGATGTTACCGAGGCCGCATGCCGTCGGCAGGCCAGGCCTATGGGCGCGGTTCACCGAACCCGCAGCTTTTTCCTTGTGCGTTCAGGATTCTCCCTTGCCGGGCTTTTCTCTTTCCGGCGAGTCAGTTAGCATCGTGACAGAGCTGAGAGAATGAGATGATTTCGTTGAAAAAATGGCGTTTATTCCCCCGTTCGCTGCGGCAATTGGTGCTGCTGGCGTTCCTGTTGGTGCTGTTGCCGCTGCTGGTGCTGGCCTATCAGGCCTACCAGAGTCTGGATCACCTCAGCGCGCAGGCGGCGGACATCAACCGCACCACGCTGGTGGACGCGCGGCGCAGCGAGGCGATGACCAGCGTGGCGCTGGAGATGGAGCGCAGCTATCGTCAGTACTGCGTGCTGGTCGATCCTACGCTGCAGAAGCTGTACCAGAACCAGCGCAAGCAGTATTCGCAGATGCTGGATGCCCACGCGCCGATCCTGCCGGACGAGCGCTACTACCAAACGCTGCGCCAGTTGCTGACCCAGCTGGCGGCGATCAAATGCCATAACAGCGGGCCGGACCAAGAGGCTTCCGCCTTGCTCGAGTCGTTCTCCCGTTCCAACGCCGAAATGGTGCAGGCCACGCGCGCGGTGGTGTTCTCGCGTGGCCAGCAGCTGCAGCAGGCCATTGCCGAGCGCGGCCAGTTCTTCGGCTGGCAGGCGCTGCTGCTGTTCCTGGTCAGCGTGCTGCTGGTGGTGCTGTTCACCCGCATGATCATCGGGCCGGTCAAGGCCGTGGAGCGGATGATCAACCGCCTGGGGGAAGGGCGTGCGCTGGGCAGCACCGCGTCGTTCAAAGGGCCGCGCGAGCTGCGTTCGCTGGCGCAGCGCATCATCTGGCTGAGCGAGCGGCTGGCGTGGCTGGAGTCGCAGCGCCACGAGTTCCTGCGCCATATTTCACACGAGCTGAAAACGCCGTTGGCCAGCATGCGTGAAGGCACCGAACTGCTGGCCGACGAGGTAGCGGGGCCGCTGACTTCCGATCAGAAAGAGGTGGTGGCGATCCTCGACAACAGCAGCCGCCATCTGCAGCAGCTGATCGAACAGCTGTTGGATTACAACCGCAAATTGGCCGATGGCCCGGCGGAACACGAGAACGTCGAGCTGCGCGAAATGGTCGATTTGGTGGTCGCCGCGCACAGTTTGCCGGCGCGGGCGAAGATGATTTCCACCGAAATTACGCTGGAGGCGGAAATCTGCTGGGCAGAGCCTACGCTATTAATGCGCGTGCTGGATAATCTCTACTCCAATGCGGTGCACTACGGCAAGGAATCCGGTAACATTTGGATCCGCAGCCGTCAGGTTGGACAACGGGTGCAAATCGACGTCGCCAATACCGGCACGCCGATCCCCGAGGCTGAAAGAGCCATGATTTTCGAGCCTTTTTTCCAGGGTAGTCACCAGCGAAAAGGGGCGGTAAAAGGAAGCGGACTGGGGTTGAGCATCGCTCAGGACTGTATCCGTCGCATGCGCGGTGAGCTGCAACTGGCGACGGTCGCCGGTGCAGACGTCTGCTTCCGCATTGAACTGCCGTTAACCGCCGAGAATGAATAAATAATGTACACATGGTCTAAACGCCTTCGTCTTTCACAGACCGAACGTTCACCGCGTGCCACGCACAGAGCGCCGCTCGGCAAACGCCCGATCAGCTGGTTGGGCGCCGTCTTCTTTATGCCGCTGTTGCTGGCGGGCTGCGTCGATCGCGCCGTCAGCGGTGGCCTGAACCCTCAGCAGCAAGAGGCGATCCCGGATACCAAGGTAATCGATTACCGCACCGCGGCTTGCGATACCCTGTGGCAGTTGGACGATAAGGACGCGCTGGCTAACTCGCTCTACTGGCTGCGCGCGATGGACTGCGCCGATCGCATCGGGTCGACCCAGGCGCGTGCGCTGGCGAAAACGGTGCCTGGCGACAGCTGGTCCGGCGTTTTCAAACAGAGCATCCTGCTGGGCAGCGCGCAGCCGACCTCCGGCGAACGCCGCCAAATCATCGACAGGATCAACAGCTACCGGATGGAATTCCCCGGTTCACTGCGTCCGCTGACGCAGCTGTGGCGCCAGCAGCAATTGCTGCAGATCACGCTGTTCGATGAGAAAGCACGCTATCAGCATCTGCAGGAGAGCAGCGACAGTCAGATCGATTCGCTGCGCCAGAGCCAGGCGCGTCTGCAATCGCAGCTGCAGGACACCTCGCGCAAGCTGGAGAACCTGACCGATATCGAGCGCCAGCTCTCTTCGCGCAAGCAGCTGCAAGGGGAAATCCCGGACAACAGCGCAGGTTCGCAAAAGGGCGAAGCCGCCGGTAAAAACGGCGCGGCCGCCAAAGGGGCTGAATCGCAGGACGAACCGGAAAAAGGCACCGCGCTGCCGGTTGAACCGGAAGACACCTATACGCCGCACCCTGCCAATAAGGAGTCCCACGCGCAATGACCGCACGCAAACCGGCCAATTTGCTCTTGGTTGACGACGATCCCAGCCTGCTGAAGCTGCTGGGCATGCGTCTGACCAGCGAAGGTTTTCACGTCACCACCGCCGAAAGCGGCCAGGAAGCGCTGCGCCTGCTGGCGCGCGAACAGATCGATCTGGTGATCAGCGATCTGCGTATGGACGAGATGGACGGCATGGCGCTGTTCGCCGAGATCCAAAAGCATCAGCCGGGCATGCCGGTGATCATCCTCACCGCGCACGGTTCGATTCCCGATGCGGTGGCCGCCACCCAGCAGGGGGTGTTCAGCTTCCTCACCAAACCGGTGGATCGCGATGCGCTGTATAAGGCCATCGACGAAGCGCTCGCGCTGTCGGCCACCCCGGCAGGCGACGAGGCCTGGCGCGAAGACATCGTCACCCGCAGCCCGCTGATGCTGCGCCTGCTGGAGCAGGTGAAAATGGTGGCGCAGTCCGACGTCAGCGTCTTGATCAACGGCCAGAGCGGCACCGGTAAAGAGGTGGTGGCGCAGGCGATCCACGCCGCCAGCCCGCGCGCCGGCAAGGCGTTTATCGCCATCAACTGCGGTGCGCTGCCGGAGCAGCTGCTGGAGTCCGAACTGTTCGGCCACGCCAAGGGCGCCTTTACCGGCGCGGTCAGCAGCCGCGAAGGGCTGTTCCAGGCGGCGGCGGGCGGCACGCTGTTCCTCGACGAGATCGGCGATATGCCGCTGTCGCTGCAGGTGAAGTTGCTGCGCGTGCTGCAAGAGCGCAAGGTGCGGCCGCTGGGCAGCAACCGCGATCTGGACATTGACGTGCGCATCATCTCCGCCACCCACCGCGATCTGCAAAAGGCGATGGCGAAGAACGAGTTCCGCGAGGATCTCTACTACCGCCTCAACGTGGTGAACCTGAAGATCCCGGCGCTCAACGAACGCGCCGAAGATATCCCGCTGCTGGCCAACCACCTGTTGCGCGAGGCGGCTCAGCGGCACAAGCCGTTCGTGCGCAGCTTCTCGACCGACGCCATGAAGCGGCTGATGACCGCCAGCTGGCCGGGCAACGTGCGTCAGCTGGTCAACGTCATCGAGCAGTGCGTGGCGCTGACCTCGGCGCCGGTGATCAGCGAAGCGCTGGTGGAGCAGGCGCTGGAAGGGGAAAACACCGCGCTGCCGACCTTCGCCGAAGCGCGCAACCAGTTCGAGTTGCACTACCTGCGCAAGCTGCTGCAGATCACCAAGGGCAACGTGACCCAGGCCGCGCGCATGGCGGGCCGCAACCGCACCGAGTTTTACAAATTGCTGTCGCGCCACGAGCTGGACGCCAACGATTTTAAAGAATGACAGTTTGCCGCCGGCGCCTGCCACGCAGGTTCTCAACAAATCCGGCGGAATGATTTACACTCCGTTCTCTTTGCCGCGGCGCGCCCCGGCGTAGAGCACCATGGAACGTATTAAGCGGGATCGTACACAAATGAGCAGATCACTTTCCATCGCCCTGGCCCAGCTGAACCTGCTGGTCGGCGACATTGAAGGCAACACCGAACGCATGTTGCAAATCGTGCAGGAGCAGCAGAAGGCGGGAGCCGATCTGGTCATGTTCAGCGAACTGGCGCTGTCCGGCTACCCGCCGGAAGATCTGCTGTATCGCAATGACTTCTATCAGCGCTGCGACGCGCAGCTGCTGCGCCTGCAGCAAGCCTCCGCCGAGACGGCGATCCTGGTCGGCCACCCGTGGCGCGAAGGTGACAAGTTGTATAACGCGCTGTCGCTGTTTGCCGAAGGCCGCCTGCTGACCCGCTACTTCAAGCAGCAGCTGCCGAACTACGGCGTGTTCGATGAGAAGCGCTATTTCCACGCCGGCAACGACACCTGCGTGGTGGAGCTGAAAGGCTACCGTCTGGGTCTGCTGATTTGCGAAGATCTGTGGTTCCCTGAGCCGATCGACGCCGCCAAGGCGGCCGGCGCGGAAATTATCCTGTCGATCAACGCCTCACCGTATAACCGCGAAAAGCCGTATATCCGCAAAACGCTGATGGCCGGCCACTGCCAGCGCACCCAGCTGCCGCTGGTGTACCTCAATCAGGTCGGCGGCCAGGATGAGCTGATCTTCGACGGCTGCTCCAAGGTATTTGACGCCGCCGGCACCATGACCCACCGTCTGGCGGCCTTCGACGAGCAGGTGACTCGTCTGGAATTCAATGAGCTGGCCGTGGTGCCGATGGCCGATCCGGCCGCTGAGCTGCCGCAGCTGGCGCAGGTGTACCAAGCGCTGGTGTTGGCGGTGCGCGACTACGTGACCAAAAACGGCTTTAAAGGCGCGGTGCTGGGCCTGTCCGGTGGCATCGACTCGGCGCTGACGCTGGCGATCGCCGTGGATGCGTTGGGTAAAGACAAGGTGCAGGCGCTGATGATGCCGTTCCGCTATACCGCGGATATCAGCATCGCCGACGCCAAGGAAGAGGCGGAAATCCTCGGCGTGGAGTTCGATATCGTCTCCATCGAACCGATGTTCGACGCCTTTATGGGCCAGCTGTCGCCGATGTTCGCCGGCACCGAGCGCGACACCACCGAAGAAAACCTGCAGGCGCGTTGCCGCGGGGTGGTGCTGATGGCGCTGTCCAACAAACGCCGCAGCATCGTGCTGACCACCGGCAACAAGAGCGAAATGGCGGTGGGTTACGCCACGCTGTACGGCGATATGGCCGGCGGTTTCGACGTGCTGAAGGACGTGCCGAAAACGCTGGTGTTCAAGCTGTCCGAATACCGTAACACCGTGTCCTACGTGATCCCGCAGCGGGTGATCGATCGTCCGCCGTCCGCCGAGCTGGCGCCGGATCAGGTCGATCAGGACAGCCTGCCGCCGTACGATATCCTGGACGCGATCCTGGAAGGCTACGTTGAACGCGACAAGTCGGTTGCCGATCTGGTGGCCGAAGGGTTCGACGAAGCGATCGTGCGCAAGGTGATCCGCCTGGTGGATATCAACGAATACAAGCGGCGTCAGGCCGCCGTCGGGCCGCGCATCACCGCCCGTAACTTCGGCAAAGACCGCCGCTACCCCATCACATCCGGTTTTGGCCGCAAAAATTGGTAAAAGGAAAGAAGATGAAAAAGATCGACGCGATTATCAAGCCGTTCAAACTGGATGACGTCCGCGAAGCGCTGGCCGAAGTGGGCATCACCGGTATGACGGTCACCGAAGTGAAAGGCTTCGGCCGCCAGAAGGGCCACACCGAGCTGTATCGCGGTGCCGAGTACATGGTCGACTTTCTGCCTAAGGTGAAGATCGAGATCGTGGTTGCCGACGACATCGTCGACACCTGCGTGGAAACCATCATGCAGACCGCGCAGACCGGCAAGATCGGCGACGGCAAAATCTTCGTCTTCGACGTGGCGCGCGTGGTGCGTATCCGTACCGGCGAGCAGGACGAAGAAGCGATCTGATCCTCCGCAGGGTCATCGGCCATCCAGGGCGCAGCGTGCTGCGCCCTTGTCATTTCTGCTCCCCGCGCATCATGCTTCTTCGCCTCGCCGTTTCCCTCTTTTTGCCCGTCGGCATTCTAAAAAAGCGAACGCTATCGCGTTTTTGATACTTTTTCCGATCGCTTTTCTCGCGGGATCTACAATCAATCTAACTATCTTGATTGAGGTGATCCCCAATGAATTTCAAGTTGCGGCTAGGCGGCAAGGGCGTGCATCCCCAGGAGCTTACTCAAGTAAGTGACTGGGGTAAGCGCACGCAGACAACAACGCAGCGGCTTGAAAGGCGATGGGGATGATGACGTTACGCCAAATCCGCCACTTTATCGCGGTGGCGGAAACCGGGTCGATCTCCGCCGGCGCCCAGGCGGTGTTTGTCTCCCAGTCTTCGCTGACGCTGGCGATCCAGCAGTTGGAAACCGAGATCGGCGTGCGGCTGTTCGATCGCCATGCCAAGGGCATGACGCTGACCCATCAGGGGCATCAGTTCCTGCGCCAGTCGTATCTGATCCTGGCGACGGTGGACAACGCCAAGCGCAGCCTGCAGATCGGCACCGAAAGCCTGACCGGCAAGCTGACCGTCGGCGTCACCAGCCTGGTGGCCGGCTACTTCCTGGTGGAGCTGCTCACGCGCTTTAAATCGGCCTATCCCAACGTCACCGTGCAGGTGGTTGAAGACGAGCGCCCGTATATCGAGCATCTGCTGGTCAGCGGCGAGATCGACATCGGCGTGCTGATCCTGTCGAACATCGAAGACCGCGACGCGCTGCAGACTGAGGTGCTGATGCACTCGCCGTATCGCCTGTGGCTGCCGCCGCTGCACCCGCTGTTGGAGCACGAGAGCATCAGCCTGGCGGACGTGGCCAAACAGCCGCTGATCCAGCTCAACGCCGATGAAATGGACGTGCACGCGCGGCGCATCTGGTCGCGCGCCGGGCTGAAGCCGGAGATCGCCATGAAGACCGCCTCGACCGAGGCGGTGCGCAGCCTGGTGGCGGCGGGGATGGGGGTCTCCATCCAGCCGGACATGGCGTACCGCGCCTGGTCGCTCGAGGGCAACATGATCGAAGCGCGCAAACTGGACGATCTGCTGGAGCCGCTGGATATCGGGCTGGCGTGGCGGCGCGGCAGCGCGCGGCCGGAGCTGGTGACGCCGTTCCTTACCATCGCGCGCGAGAATGGCAGCAAACACGCCGCCGGGCTTAAGCATTCGATTTAATCGAACGCGGCGTTCAGTATTTAGAATTTGTTGCCCGCCAGAGGCTCGCTTAGGCTGATTAAAACTAACTTATTCACATTTGGTTAACGTTTTTGTCACTTAGGGGCGTCAGGCGATGGCAGATGTGCAGGTTCTCTCAGGTTTGTCCTGTCAGCAGTTCATTAACGGTCAGTTGGTCGACGGCGAAGGCCAGCAGGAGTGCATCGTCAATCCGGCTAACGGCGAGATGCTGATCGCCCTGACCGAAGCCTCTTCGGCGCAGGTCGGCGGCGCGGTGAAAGCCGCGCAGCAGGCGTTTGGCCACTGGTCGCGCACCACGCCGGCCCAGCGCGCCGCTCTGTTGCTGCGCATCGCCGACGCCATCGAGCGGCAGGCGCCGCAGCTGGCGCAGCTGGAAGCCCTCAACTGCGGTAAACCGCTGCATCAGGCGCTCAATGACGATCTGCCGGCGGCGGTCGACGTGTTCCGCTTCTTCGCCGGCGCGGTGCGCACGCAGCAAGGGCAGCTGGCCGGCGAGTATGTGCCGGGCCACACCTCGATGATCCGCCGCGATCCGATCGGCGTGGTGGCCTCGATCGCCCCCTGGAACTATCCGCTGATGATGGCGGCGTGGAAGATTGCGCCAGCGTTGGCGGCGGGCAATACCGTGGTGTTTAAACCCTCCGAACATACGCCGCTGACCATTCTGGCGCTGGTGCCGGCGCTGCAGGAGATCCTGCCGCCGGGCGTGCTGAATATCGTCTACGGCGGCGGGGAAGGGGTCGGCAGCCTGCTGGTGGGGCACCCGCAGGTGCGGCTGGTGTCGGTCACCGGCGATATCGTCACCGGGCAAAAAATTCTTCAGGCGGCGGCCAAAAGCGTCAAGCGCACCCACCTGGAACTGGGGGGCAAGGCGCCGGTGATCGTCTGCGACGACGCCGATCTCGACGAGGTGGTCAACGGCATCCGCACCTACGGCTATTACAACGCCGGCCAGGACTGCACCGCCGCCTGCCGCATCTATGCACAGGCGGGCATCTATCCCAAGCTGGTGGACGCGCTGGGCGAGGCGGTTGCCAGCCTGCGCTTTGCCCGCAAGCGCGATCAGGACAACGAGATCGGCCCGTTGATAAGTAGCCGCCAGCGCGATCGCGTCGCCAGCTTCGTCGAGCGAGCGCTCAGCCAACCGCATATCGAATTGATCACCGGCGCCGCGGCCCACTCCGGGCCGGGGTTCTACTACCAGCCGACCCTGCTGGCGGGCTGCCTGCAAAGCGACGAAATCGTGCAGCGCGAGGTGTTTGGCCCGGTGGTCAGCATCACGCGCTTCGAACACCTGGAGCAGGCGGTCGAGTGGGCCAACGACTCGGAATACGGGCTGGCTTCGTCGGTGTGGACGCAAAATATCGATCGGGCGCTGCACATCGCCGCCCATCTGCAGTACGGCAGCACCTGGATCAACACCCATTTCACCTTGGCGAGCGAGATGCCGCACGGCGGCCTGAAACGCTCCGGCTACGGCAAGGATCTGTCCAGCGATTCACTACAGGATTACAGCGTTGTCAGGCACGTAATGGCGAAGTTCAAAGCCAGCTTCTAGCGGTTCTATAAAGCAAAATCAGGCGGCAGCCGTTCCCTGCCGCACACAGATACGCAACACAGGGGTAATTACGATGAGAAAAACTACCGCAGTCACCACCACCGTCTCCGCGCTCTGTCTTACCGTGCTGTGCGGCCTGGCCCAGGCGGCCGATCTGCCGCAGTCGCTGGGCAAAGGCGAAGGCCGGCTGGATATCATCGCCTGGCCCGGCTACATCGAACGCGGCCAGTCCGACAAAAACTACGACTGGGTCACCCAGTTTGAAAAGCAAACCGGCTGCGCGGTGAACGTGAAGACCGCCGCCACCTCCGATGAAATGGTCAGCCTGATGGCCAAGGGCGGCTACGATCTGGTGACCGCCTCCGGCGACGCCTCGCTGCGCCTGATCTTCGGCAAGCGGGTGCAGCCGATCAACACCGCGCTGATCCCGAACTGGAAGAACATCGATCCGCGCCTGCTGAACGGCGCCTGGTACACCGTGGACGGCAAAACCTACGGCACGCCGTACCAGTGGGGGCCGAACCTGCTGATGTACAACACCAAAACCTTCCCGACGCCGCCGGACAGCTGGGCGGTGATCTTCCAGCAGCAGAACCTGCCGGACGGCAAGAGCAACCAGGGCCGGGTGCAGGCTTACGACGGCCCGATCTACATCGCCGACGCGGCGCTGTTCCTGAAGGCCACCCAGCCGCAGCTCGGCATCAGCGATCCTTATCAGCTCAACGAAGAGCAGTATCAGGCGGCGCTGAAGCTGCTGCGCAGCCAGCACGCGCTGATCCACCGCTACTGGCACGACACCTCGGTGCAGATGAGCGACTTTAAAAACGAAGGCGTGGTGGCCTCCAGCGCCTGGCCGTATCAGGCCAACGCCCTGAAGGGCGAGGGGCAGCCGATCGCCACCGTGTTCCCGAAAGAGGGCGTGACCGGCTGGGCGGACACCACCATGCTGCATGCCGACGCCAAGCACCCGAGCTGCGCCTACCAGTGGATGAACTGGTCGCTGGAGCCGAAGGTGCAGGGCGACGTGGCGGCCTGGTTCGGATCGGTGCCGGCTTCACCGGCGGGCTGCAAGGCCAGCGCGCTGTTGGGTGAGAAGGGCTGCGAAACCAACGGCTTCAACCAGTTCGACAAAATCGCCTTCTGGAAAACGCCGCAGGCGCAGGGCGGCAAGTTCGTGCCGTACAGCCGCTGGACCCAGGATTACATCGCCATCATGGGCGGCCGCTAAGCCGCGGGGCGCAGCCCGCTGCGCCCGAACCACATCAGTATGGAGCACAAAAAATGACCATTGCCGTGCAATTCATCGATGTTTCGCGGACTTTCGGCGATGTTCGCGCCGTGGATCGGGTATCCATCGACATTCAGGACGGGGAATTTTTCTCCATGCTCGGGCCATCCGGCTCGGGCAAAACCACCTGCCTGCGCCTGATCGCCGGCTTTGAACAGCTCACTTCCGGCTCGATTCGCATCCACGGCCAGGAAGCCGCCAACCTGCCGCCGTATCAGCGCGACGTGAACACCGTGTTTCAGGATTACGCACTGTTCCCGCACATGTCGGTGCTGGAAAACGTCGCCTACGGCCTGATGGTGAAGGGCGTCGCCAAACGCGAGCGGCTGGCGCGGGCGCAAGAGGCGCTGGAGAGCGTGGCGCTCGGTTTCGTTGCCGAACGCAAGCCGGCGCACCTGTCGGGCGGCCAGCGGCAGCGCGTGGCGTTGGCGCGCGCTCTGGTCAATCGGCCGCGGGTGCTGCTGCTGGACGAACCGCTCGGCGCGCTGGATCTCAAGCTGCGCGAGCAGATGCAGGGCGAGCTGAAGAAGCTGCAGCGCCAGCTGGGCATCACCTTTATCTTCGTCACCCACGATCAAAGCGAAGCGCTGTCGATGTCCGATCGGGTGGCGGTGTTCAATAACGGCCGCATCGAACAGGTGGATACGCCGCGCGAGCTTTACATGCGGCCGAAGACGCCGTTCGTCGCCGAGTTCGTCGGCACCTCCAACGTGGTGCGCAGCGAGCTGGCGCAGCGCCTGCTCGGCGAAAGCCGGACCTTCTCGATCCGGCCGGAACATATCCGCCTGCTGGAGCATGGCGGCGCGGCGCAGGACGAGATCCAGGTACAGGGCACGCTGCAGGAAATCCATTACCAGGGCGCGGCCACGCGGTATGAAATCGCGCTGAACGGCGGCGAAAAGCTGCTGGTCAGCCAGGCCAATCCACAGTGGATCGCCGAAGGGCAACAGCGGCAGATCGGCCAGCCGATCGTCGCCTGCTGGCCGCGCGCGGCGATGGTACCGCTGCTGGAGGAGAGGTGAGATGGACATGAGCATCGATTCCCCCTCGGCGCGCGGCGGTACCGTGCGCGCGCTGTCGACCTGGCTTTATCGCCGGCCGACGCTGTATCTGCTTTTGCTGCTGGTGCCGCCGCTGCTGTGGTTCGGCGCGGTGTACCTCGGTTCGCTGCTGACGCTGCTGTGGCAAGGATTTTACACCTTCGACGATTTCACCATGGCGGTGACGCCGGATCTGACCTTCGCCAACCTGGCGGCGCTGTTCAACCCGGCCAACTACGACATCATCCTGCGCACGCTGACCATGGCGGTGCTGGTGTCGCTGGCCAGCGCGGCGCTGGCGTTCCCGATCGCCTATTACATGGCGCGCTACACCAGCGGCCGCGTTAAAGCGTTCTTTTACATCGCCGTGATGATGCCGATGTGGGCCAGCTATATCGTTAAAGCCTATGCCTGGACCCTGCTGCTGGCGAAGGATGGCGTGGCGCAGTGGTTCCTGCAGCACCTGGGGCTGGAGCCGCTGTTGGCTTCGCTGCTGACGGTGCCCGGCGTCGGCGGCAACACGCTGTCGACCTCGGGGCTGGGGCGTTTTCTGGTGTTCGTCTATATCTGGCTGCCGTTCATGATCCTGCCGATCCAGGCAGCGCTGGAGCGCCTGCCGCCCTCGCTGCTGCACGCCTCGGCGGATCTGGGCGCGCGGCCGGCGCAGACCTTCCGCCACGTCATTTTGCCGCTGGCGGTACCGGGCATCGCCGCCGGATCGATCTTCACCTTCTCGCTGACGCTGGGCGACTTTATTGTGCCGCAGCTGGTGGGGCCGCCGGGCTATTTCATCGGCAGCATGGTGTACGCCCAGCAGGGTGCGATCGGCAATATGCCGATGGCCGCGGCCTTTACGCTGGTGCCGATCGTCCTGATCGCCATTTACCTTTCCATCGTCAAACGTCTGGGGGCTTTCGATGCACTCTGAACGCGCGCCCTTAGGGCTGAAGCTGGCCGCCTGGGGCGGACTGATCTTCCTGCATTTCCCGTTGGCGATCATCGCCATCTACGCCTTCAACACCGAGGATGCCGCCTTCAGCTTCCCGCCGAAGGGCTTCACGCTGCACTGGTTCAACGTTGCCGCCGGGCGGCAGGACATCATCGATGCGGTGCTGCTGTCGGCGCAGATCGCCTGCCTGGCGACCGCCATCGCGCTGGTGCTCGGCACGCTGGCGGCGGCGGCGCTGTATCGGCGCGATTTCTTCGGCAAGGACAGCATTTCGCTGCTGTTGCTGCTGCCGATCGCGCTGCCGGGGATCGTCACCGGTCTGGCGCTGCTGGCGGCGTTCAAGGCGCTGAACATCGAGCCGGGTATCCTGACTATCGTCGTCGGCCATGCGACGTTTTGCGTGGTGATCGTGTTCAACAACGTCATCGCCCGGTTCCGCCGCACCTCGTACAGCCTGATCGAAGCGTCGATGGATCTCGGCGCCGACGGCTGGCAAACCTTCCGTTACGTGATCTTGCCGAACCTCGGCTCGGCGCTGCTGGCCGGGGGCATGCTGGCGTTCGCGCTGTCGTTCGATGAAATCATCGTGACCACCTTTACCGCCGGCCACGAGCGCACGCTGCCGCTGTGGCTGCTGAACCAGCTCGGTCGCCCGCGCGACGTGCCGATCACCAACGTGGTGGCGCTGTCGGTAATGCTGTTGACCATGCTGCCGATCCTCGGCGCTTACTACCTGACCAAAGGTGGGGAAAGCGTCGCCGGCAGCGGCAAATAATTTCCTTACCCGACCTCTGATAAAAGGATAACCCTATGCAAAGCCAACTGTTGATTGACGGCCAACTGGTGAATGGCCAGGGCGCGACCCAGCCGGTGTATAACCCGGCGACCGGCGAAGTGATTGCGCAGGTGGCGGAGGCCAGCCCGGAGCAGGTCGATCGCGCGGTGCTGGCGGCGGACGCCGCGTTCGCCGCCTGGGGGCAAACCACGCCGAAGGCGCGCGCCGAGCATCTGCTCAAGCTGGCGGATCTGATCGACGAGCATGCCGAGACTTTCGCCAGGCTGGAGTCGCTCAACTGCGGCAAACCTTATCACTGCGTGTTGAACGACGAACTGCCGGCGGTGGCCGACGTGTTTCGCTTCTTCGCCGGGGCCAGCCGCTGCCTGACCGGCATGGCGGCCGGCGAGTATCTGGCCGGGCATACCTCGATGATCCGCCGCGATCCGCTCGGCGTGGTGGCCTCGATCGCGCCGTGGAACTACCCGCTGATGATGGCGGCCTGGAAACTGGCGCCGGCGTTGGCGGCGGGCAACTGCGTGGTGATCAAGCCGTCGGAGCAGACGCCGCTGACCACTTTCAAACTGGCCGAACTGGCCGCCGGGCTGTTCCCGCCGGGCGTGCTCAACGTGCTGTTCGGCCGCGGCGCAAGCGTCGGCGATCGGCTGACCGGGCATGACAAGGTGCGCATGGTGTCGCTGACCGGCTCGATCGCCACCGGCGAGCACATCATCGCCCACACCGCCGCTGGCATTAAGCGCACCCATATGGAGCTGGGCGGTAAGGCGCCGGTGCTGGTGTTTGACGACGCCGATCTGCAGCAGGTGGTGGACGGCATTCGCGGCTTCGGTTTCTACAACGCCGGGCAGGATTGCACCGCCGCGTGCCGCATCTACGCGCAGAAAAGCATTTATCCCGAGCTGGTGAAGCGGCTGGGCGAGGCGGTGGCCAGCCTGAAGATCGGTGCGCCGGACGACGAGAGCACCGAGCTGGGGCCATTGATCACCGCCCAGCATCTGGAGCGGGTCGCCGGTTTTGTCGAGCGCGCCAAAGCGTTGCCGCACGTGCAGGTGGTGACCGGCGGCGAGAAGGTGAAAGGGCCGGGTTACTACTTCCAGCCGACGCTGCTGGCCGGCGCGCGCCAGGAGGATGAGATCGTGCAGCGCGAGGTGTTCGGCCCGGTGGTGACGGTGACGCCGTTCGACGACGAAGAGCAGGTGCTGGCCTGGGCGAACGAATCCAACTACGGGCTGGCGTCGTCCGTGTGGACCCGCGACGTGGGGCGCGCGCATCGCTTAAGCGCCCGCCTGCAATACGGCTGCACCTGGGTGAACACCCACTTCATGTTGGTGAGTGAAATGCCGCACGGCGGCCAGAAACTGTCCGGCTACGGCAAGGACATGTCGATGTACGGGCTGGAGGATTACACCGCCATTCGTCATGTGATGTTCAAACATTGATTTTACAATAATTATCCGCACAATAGCGCGGCCTTCGGGCCGGCCCCGGCCGGCCGATGATAATAAAAATTGAAAGGAAGCCTATATGGGTATCACCAGACGCGATTTTCTCAACGGGGTGGCGATCACCATCGCCGCCGGGTTGACGCCGCTGCAAATCTTGCGCGCGTCGCCGCAAACCGCCAATCAAACCCTGTACTACCCGCCGGCGCTGACCGGGCTGCGGGGTAACCATCCGGGCTCGTTCGAGCATGCGCACCAGCTGGGGCGCGACGGTAAAACCTTTGATTTCGGCAGCGTACCCGCCGTTGAAGAGTTCGATCTGGTGGTGGTCGGCGCCGGCATCAGCGGGCTGGCGGCCGCCTGCTTCTGGCAGCAGTTGAAAGGCGAGCAGCAGCGCATTTTGCTGATCGACAACCATGACGACTTCGGCGGCCACGCCAAGCGCAACGAATTCAACACCGACGACGGCATGCTGCTCGGCTACGGCGGCAGCGAATCGCTGCAGTCGCCGCGCTCCAACTTCAGCCCGGTGGCGATGGGGCTGCTGCGCAAGCTCGGCGTCGATATCGACCAACTGGAGCAGGCGTTTGACACCACTTTCTACCCGGATCTGAACCTGAGCCGCGGGGTTTACTTCGATCGCAAGAACTTCGGCGTCGACAAGGTGGTGAGCGGCGATCCGGGCCGCACGGTGGCGGACGACATTCCGCGCGATCGCCTCAACGGCCGCTCTTATGAAGCGTTCATCGGTGATTTCCCGCTGCCGGAAAGCGATCGCCAGGCGCTGATCGCACTGCATACGGTGGAGAAAGATTATCTGCCGGAGATGACGCTGGAGCAGAAGGTCGAATGGCTTGATACCCACAGCTACACCCAGTTCCTGCGTGAAAAAGTGGGCCTGAGCGAGCTGGCGATCCGTTATTTCCAGCAGACCACCAACGACTTCCAGGCGGTGGGCATCGACGGCACGTCGTGCAGCGATGCGCGTATCTGCGATCTGCCGGGCCTCGGCGGCATGAATCTGCCGCCGCTGGACGAAGAGTCGCAGGCGGACCTCGACGATCCTTACGTGTTTCACTTCCCGGACGGCAACGCCACGCTGACGCGCCTGATGGTGCGCAAGCTGATCCCGGCGGTGGCGCCGGCCGGCAAAGACATGAACGACGTGGTGCTGGCCAAATTCGACTACAGCCAGCTCGATCGGCCGGAGTCGCCGGTGAAGCTGCGTTTGAACAGCACCGGGCTGCACGCGGCCAACGTCGGCGACAAGGTGGAAGTCACCTATATGACCGGCGAGAAGATGACCAAGGTGCGCGCCGGGCAGGTGGTGATGGCCGGCTACAACATGATGATCCCGTACCTGGTGCCGGAGATGTCACACGAGCAGCAGGAGGCGCTCAAGCAGAACGTCAAGGCGCCGTTGGTGTACAGCAAAGTGGTGATCCGCAACTGGCAACCGTTCATCAAGCTGGGCGTGCACGAAATTTATTCGCCGGCCGCGCCGTACAGCCGCGTGAAGCTGGACTACCCGGTGAGCATGGGCGGGTATCAGCACCCGCGCGATCCGGATCGGCCAATCGGCCTGCATATGGTGTACGTGCCGACGCTGCCGGGCAGCGGCCTCAGCCCGCGCGAGCAGTCGCGCAAAGGGCGCGCGCTGCTGCTGGGCACGCCGTTCGAGGTGCATGAGCAGATGATCCGCGAACAGCTGCAGGGCATGCTGGGCGAGGCGGGTTTCGACCATCAGCGCGATATTCAGGCGATCACCGTCAACCGCTGGTCGCACGGTTATTCCTACTTCCTCAACGGGCTGTTTGACGATGAAGAAGAAGCCAAGAAAATCATCGAAACGGCGCGGCAGCCGATCGGCAAGATCGTTATCGCCAACTCCGATTCTGACTGGAGCCCGTACGCCAACTCGGCGATCGATCAGGCGTGGCGCGCGGTGAACGAACTGGCCTACGGCAAGGTTGCCGCCAAGGAGGGAGCATGAGTCTGCGTTCGCTGTACCTGTTGAGCCTGCTGGCGGCCGGCGGCTCGGCCCAGGCGATGTCGGCCGGGGAATATGTCGCCAAGGCCGGCGACTGCACCGCCTGCCACACCGCGCCGGGCGGCGCTGAACTGGCGGGCGGCATGAAGTTCCCGACGCCGCTCGGGGCTATCTACGCCACCAACATCACGCCGGACAAGCTGCACGGCATCGGCGCCTATTCGTTCGAAGAGTTCGATCGCGCCATGCGCCAGGGGATAGCCAAAGACGGTCACCGGCTCTACCCGGCGATGCCGTATACCTCGTACGCCAAAATGAGCGCGGAAGACATGCGCGCGCTGTATGACTACCTGATGAATGAGGTGCCGGCGCAGAACGTCGCCAACCGGGACAGCGACATCAGCTGGCCGCTGTCGATGCGCTGGCCGCTGGCGGTGTGGAACCAGCTGTTCCACGACGACCAGCCGTATCAGGCAGATCCGCAGCAAAGCGCCGAGTGGAACCGCGGCGCCTACCTGGTGCAGGGCGCGGGCCATTGCGGCAGCTGCCACACGCCGCGCGGCTGGGCGATGCAGGAGAAGGGGCTGGACGGTAAGGAGCCGGTGTTCCTGAGCGGCGCCGAGCTGGACGGCTGGTACGCCTCCAATCTGCGCGGCCTGCCGCCGGAAGAGGTGACGGCGCTGCTGAAAACCGGCCGCAGCCGCCATGCGGCGGTCGCCGGGCCGATGAGCGAGGTGGTGACCCACAGTACGCAGTATCTCAGCGACGGCGATTTGAACGCCATCGCGGTGTACCTGCGCAGCCTGGCGCCGGAAACCGCCGCCAAAGCCGCTGCGCCTGCCGTGCAGGCGAATAATCCGGGCGGCAAGGCGACCTACGCGATGTACTGCTCGACCTGCCACGGCAACAAGGGCGAGGGCACCGATTTTGCCATTCCGGCGCTGGCGGGCAATGCCACGGTAACGGCGGACAATCCGCTGACCGCGCTGCGGGTAGTGCTGGAAGGGGCGCATACTCCGGCCACGCAGCAGGCGATGGCGTTCGACATGCCGGCTTACGGCTGGGCGTTGAACGATCGGCAGGCGGCGGATCTGATGAGCTATCTGCGGGGAAGCTGGGGCAACCAGGCGGCGCCGGTGACGGTGCAGCAGGTGCAGGACGCGCGCCAGCTGCAGGCGAAATGAGGGGGGAGCGCGGTCTGACAGCCGCGCTCCGCAAGCATTACAGCACCTTATGCGGGCCGAAACATTCGTAGTGGATGCGTTCGGCCTCTACGCCCATCTCCAGCAGTTGTTTGCCCACGAACTGCATGAAGGCCACCGGGCCGCAGAAGTAATAGTGCATCTGCGGATCGGCCAGGCTGCCTTGCAGCGCACTCAAATCCATCAATCCGCGGCTGTGGTAGTCGCGGCCTTCCACGTCATCGGCAGCCGGCTCGCGGTACCACACATGGCGGCTCAGATTCGGCATACGCCCGGCAATATCCGCTACCTCATCGGCAAAGGCGTGCACGCTGCCGTTTTCCGCCGCGTGCAGCCAGTGGACCTGCGCCTGATGCTGGTTGTCGTGCAGGGTGTTGAGCATGCCGAGCATCGGGGTTTGGCCGACGCCGGCGGAGATCAACGCCACCGGCGTGGTCGGCGCCACGTCGAGGAAGAAGTCGCCGTGCGGCGGGGCGATGTAGATCACGTCGCCTTCCTGAGCCTGCTGGTGCAGGTAGTTGGACACTTTCCCCTGATCTTCGCGCTTCACCGCGATGCGGTAGAACTCGCCGTTCGGCGAGGTGGTCAGCGAGTACTGGCGAATTTCCTGATGCTCCAGGCTGTCGTGCTTGATGTAGACCGCCAGGTATTGCCCCGGTTTGAAGTCCGCCACCCGGCCGCCGTCCACCGGCGCCAGCACGAAGCTGCAGATCACGTCGCTCTGCGGCTGTTTCTTCAGGATGCGGAATGCGCGCAGATCGCGCCAGCCGCCGTTGTCGGTTTCGCTCTGCTGATAAATCTGCTCTTCACGCTGGATAAATACGTTGGCCAGCACGCCGTAGGCTTTGCCCCAGGCGTCCAGGACTTCCTGACCCGGGCTGAACATTTCGTCCAGCGTCGCCAGCAGGTGACCGCCGACGATGTTGTACTGCTCCGGCTGGATATTGAAGCTGGTGTGCTTCTGCGCGATGCGCTCCACCGCCGGCAGCAGCGCCGCCAGGTTCTCGATGTTGGCGGCATAGGCGCAGATGGCGTCGAACAGCGCCTGACGCTGATCGCCGTTGCGCTGGTTGCTCATGTTGAAAATGTCTTTCAATTCCGGGTTGTGCGCGAACATGCGATCGTAAAAGTGGGCGGTCAGCTTCGGCCCGGTCGCAGCCAGCAGGGGAAGGGTGGATTTCACGGTGGCGATGGTTTGGCTATCCAGCATGGAAGCGCTCCTTGGGTTGGGATCTTGACGATAATTGTAATGATGTATTTTAAATGCATCTTATTGGGTTCCGCGTCGCTTGTAAATACCCTTGTTTTCGTTGCGGTGTTCTTCGGGCGTCGATCGCGCTCACAGAACATGAAAAAAGCGCATCGTTCGCATGAGGAAATGTCCGTTGATAAACGGCGGCGTTTCGCGGATCAAAGCCTTGCGCCACCTTATGCCAATCGTTTGCGTAAAAACCTCTGTCAAGACCTATCTTCGGTGGGGCGAAACGGTTTACACTGTGGCCCAGAACCCAAACGGGTAGTTATTTGGTGATTTTTTAGTTAGCTGATTTAAGTCAGGAGATGCCGGATGTTAAAGCGTGAAATGAACATTGCCGATTACGATGCGGAACTGTGGCGTGCCATGGAGCAGGAAGTGGTGCGTCAGGAAGAGCACATCGAGCTGATCGCGTCTGAGAACTACACCAGCCCGCGCGTGATGCAGGCTCAGGGTTCCCAGCTGACCAACAAATACGCTGAAGGCTATCCGGGCAAGCGTTACTACGGCGGCTGCGAATACGTGGATATCGTTGAGCAGCTGGCTATCGATCGCGCCAAAGAATTGTTCGGCGCCGATTACGCCAACGTGCAGCCGCACTCCGGCTCCCAGGCTAACTTCGCCGTGTACACCGCGCTGCTGCAGCCGGGCGACACCATTCTGGGCATGAACCTGGCGCACGGCGGCCACCTGACCCACGGTTCCCCGGTCAACCTGTCCGGCAAACTGTATAACGTGGTGCCTTACGGCATCGACGACAAAGGCCAAATCGACTATGACGATCTGGCCAAGCAGGCGCAAACCCACAAGCCGAAAATGATCATCGGCGGCTTCTCCGCTTACTCCGGCGTGGTTGATTGGGCCAAAATGCGCGAAATCGCCGACAGCATCGGCGCTTACCTGTTCGTCGACATGGCGCACGTGGCCGGCCTGATCGCCGCCGGCGTGTACCCGAACCCGGTACCGCACGCGCACATCGTCACCACCACCACCCACAAAACCCTGGCGGGCCCGCGCGGCGGCCTGATCCTGGCGAAGGGCGGCGACGAAGAGCTGTACAAGAAGCTGAACTCCGCCGTGTTCCCTGGCGGCCAGGGCGGCCCGCTGATGCACGTGATCGCCGGCAAGGCGGTGGCGCTGAAAGAAGCGATGGAGCCTGAGTTCAAGGTTTACCAGCAGCAAGTGGCGGTCAACGCCAAGGCGATGGTGGACGTGTTCCTGCAGCGCGGCTACAAAGTGGTCTCCGGCGGCACCCATAACCACCTGTTCCTGCTGGATCTGGTCGACAAAAACCTGACCGGTAAAGAAGCGGACGCTGCCCTGGGCCGCGCCAACATCACCGTCAACAAAAACAGCGTGCCGAACGATCCGAAGAGCCCGTTCGTTACCTCCGGCGTGCGTATCGGCACCCCGGCCGTGACCCGTCGCGGCTTCAAAGAGGCCGACGTGCGCGAACTGGCCGGTTGGATCTGCGATGTGCTGGACAACATCAACGATGAAGCCACCATCGAACGCACCAAGAAGAAAGTGCTGGATATCTGCGCCCGCCTGCCGGTTTACGCATAATCCCGCTTTCGCCCGACAAAACCCGCTGCGGCGGGTTTTTTTATGCCCGCCAGCAGCAAACTGTGAACTGTCTGGCACTCTAACGCATTGAAGTGGAATGACGATTGCGGGGCGGTGTGAGCTCTGTCAAAGTATTGCCCTCATTCCGGAGGGATCATGGTTCTGCAATCAACGCGTTGGCTCGCTCTCAGTTATTTCACCTACTTCTTTTCCTATGGCATCTTCTTACCGTTCTGGGGCGTATGGCTGAAAGGCGAGGGCATCGCACCCGAAACCATCGGCATGTTGCTCGGCGCCGGCTTGGTGGCCCGCTTCCTCGGCAGTTTACTGATTGCACCCCGCGTTAAAGATCCCTCTCATTTAGTCTCCGCCCTGCGCCTGCTGGCGCTGCTGACCTTGGCCTTCGCGGTCGGCTTTTGCTTCGGCAACGGCTGGGGCTGGCTGATGCTGGTGATAGCGGGCTTCAACCTGTTCTTCTCGCCGCTGGTACCGCTGACCGACGCGTTGGCCGGCACCTGGCAAAAGCAGATCCGCATGGACTACGGCCGGGTAAGGCTGTGGGGCTCGCTGGCGTTCGTCATCGGCTCGGCGCTGACCGGGCAGCTGGTGGCGGTGTGGGGCCATAACGCGATTCTTTACAGCCTGATCTTCAGCGTGTTGGCGATGCTGCTGGGCATGTTGCTGAAGCCGAGCGTCATGCCGCAGGGCGAAGCGCGCACGCACAGCGGAGCCGAGCGCTCGCTGTGGGCACTGCTGAAAGAAGGGCCGGTCTGGCGCTTCCTGCTGTGCGTCACGCTGCTGCAGGGGGCGCACGCCGGCTACTACAGCTTCGGCTCCATTTACTGGCAGGAAGCCGGCTATTCGGCCTCGACCATCGGCTATCTGTGGTCGCTGGGCGTGGTGGCGGAGGTGATTATTTTCGCCAGCAGCAACGTGCTGTTCCGCCGCTGGAATGCGCGCAACCTGCTGTTGCTCTCCGCCTGCTGCGGCGTGCTGCGCTGGAGCCTGATGGCCTACAGCACCGAACTGGGCTGGCTGCTGCTGATCCAGATCCTGCACTGCGGCACCTTCACCGTCTGCCATCTGGCGGCGATGCGCTTTATCGCCGCGCGCCAGGGGCAAGAGGTGATCCGGCTGCAGGCGGTGTATTCGGCGCTGGCGATGGGCGGCGGCATCGCCGTCATGACGGTCATTGCCGGGTTCCTGTTCGAACATTGGCAGGGCGGGGTATTCTGGGTGATGGCGGCGGTCGCGGTGCCGGCCTTGTTCATCCGGCCGCCGGCGGTCAGCGTCAGCCGCTGATTAAGGGGCTTCCAGCAGCGCGCGGATCGCCTGGCGCTGCCGGGTTTCCAGCGGCAGTTCGGTATAGATCAGCGGCGGGTGCGGATCGCTGTGCACCGCCGCATAAGGGGTGATCACCAGCATGACGCCCTGCGGCGCGCCGCCGCGCAGATAGTCGTTCAGCGGCAGATACTTGATGTTCAGCGGCAGCAGCGTGAGCTCGCGAATCTGGTATTCCACTTCTTCTTCCAACTGCGGGTTGTCCAGCGTCAGCAGCAGCACCTGTTTTTCCTGCAGCGCGTTGTCCTGCATCAGCCAGGCGCCGAAGCTGATGGCCACCAGGCCCGCCTCCTCGTTGGAAAAATGCACGCCGTACTCCTGCTCCAGCGGTTTCAGCGCTTCCTGCGTGGTGCGCATCAGCCGCGGGTATTTGCGCACCACTTCTTCCAGCAGCATATTGTCGATGCCGATGGCGAAACGGCAGCGCTCCAGCGCCGGCGCCAGATGGGCAAACAGCTGGCTGACCAGCTCAGTTTTGCTGCTGAAGGCCATGCCGGAAAGTTGCTGGAAGCGCTCGACCATGCTGTCGATGGCCGCCATCAGCCGCTGTTCCTGCGCGGAGTCGTTGCTGTGGTAGCTGTGATTTTTCAACATGGTAAACGTCAGCGCCAAAAAATCGCGCTCGTCTGCCTGCGGCGGCTGATTAAACAGCCGGTTGCAGGCCTGATGCAGCCAGGCGGCGGCCTGCTGCTCCGGTTTTTGCCGCAGCCAGTCACGCTGAACGGCGTCGAAACGCGGATGCTGCCGCAGGCGATTTTGCCAGGCGCAGTAGAGCAGATAATGCTGCAGGAATTGGCGGTCGCGTGCATCGAAGCGGCGGTTGAGCAGCGGCTCGCAGGCATCGATCGCCTCTGCCAGCGCAGACGCCGGGGCGGCATCGGCCGCCAGCGCGTGCCGCAGGCGCGGGGCGAAATCGCCTTCAACGAATTGCGGGCTGCAGCGCAGGGCCCGCCGCAGCCAATGGATCAGGCACAGGCGCTGGTCGAGCGTGCTGCCCCGCAGTTGGTAACCACGATCGTGATCGACGGCGATCTCCAGGTGGTGGAAACGCTGGATTTCACTGGCCACCTCGGCTATATCTTGCCGGGTTATCGGGGGGGCGACGCCGTTGATTCGGCTCAGGGTCTCCAGCTGTAACTCGGGCTCCGGCGTGTACAGCATCAGCAGCAGATGGCAGCGCCGTTGTTGTCCGGAGAGCTCGGGCACGGGAGAGGTGTCCAGGCTCATTATCACCTTCCGGCATAAAAGGTTGCGATTATGCCTAAGCATAGCAAAAGGCTTTGTAATGGCAGGGTTACCGCGCGCCTTTTACTTCGGCTTACAACTTTCGTCACAAATATCGCCGGGAGAGGCGGGCCGTTCGGTATTTATTTGTGTTACGTTATAACAAATGCAGGTAAGACAGGATAATGATGAAGTTACGTCGTCTTTTGGCTGCCTTCGGCGCCGTGTTCAGCGCCGGTGCGATCGCGCATCCGCACAGCTTTATCGACATGAATACCACCTTCGTCGCCAAAGACCAGCGGCTGGTCGGCCTGAAAATGGTGTGGGTGATGGATGAAATCACCTCGGCGGATCTGCTCTACGATGCGAAAAACGCCAAGAGCGATTCGGAAGTGTGGAAAAAGCTGGCGGCGGAAGTGATGGCCAACGTGCTGGGGCAGCACTATTTCACCGATCTTTACCGCGACGGCAAGCCGGTGAAATACCTGAACTTGCCCAGCGAATATCACCTGTCGCGCCAGGGCAATCAGGCGGTGCTGGAGTTCGTGCTGCCGTTGGCCGAGCCACAGCCGCTGGCGGGCAAGCCGTTCGAACTTTCTACTTACGATCCGACTTATTTCGTGGATATGACCTATAAAGACCAAAATGCGCTGCATCTGCCGCCGGAGATGGCGCAGCTGTGCAGCTACAAGCTGATGACGCCGAAGCCGAATGCGTCGCTGCAGGCCTATGCGCTGTCGCTCGACAAGAACGACTCGCCCGGTGAAGACCTGGCGCTGGGGCAGCAGTTCGCCCAGCGGGTGACGCTGCAATGTCGTTAAATTTCTCACCTCCGACGACGAGCCGACGCCACTGGGCCTTCGGCCTGTGGCCGCTGCTGCCATTCACGCTGGCGTTGGCGGCCGCCGCGCTGCTGGCGTGGCACTATTGGCCGCAGCTGCTGATGCAGAGCGTGGTATGGCAAAAAGCGCTGCACCAGCAGATGGCGGGATTGTTGCAGCAGGTGAAGGCCGCGCCGCAGCAGGCCGGGCTGGCACTGATGCTGTTCAGCCTCGGCTATGGCGTCTTGCATGCGCTTGGCCCCGGGCACGGCAAAGTGGTGATCGCCACCTACCTGGCTACCCATCCGGCGCGGCTGAAAAGCAGTCTGAAGCTGACCTTCGCCGCCTCGCTGGTACAGGGCGGGGTAGCGATCGCGCTGGTCACGCTGATGCTGGTGGTATTGCAGCTCTCTTCGCGCCAGCTGCACCAAAGCAGCTTCTGGCTGGAGAAGGGCAGTTTTATTCTGGTGATGCTGCTTGGCGTGCTGCTGAGTTGGCGCGCGCTGAAACGCCTGTTTGCGGCGATCAAGGCGATGCGCCCGGCGCCGGCGCTGCGCATCAACAGCCTGACGCCGCTGGCGGCGGATCATGTGCACAGCGCCCACTGCGGCTGCGGCCACCGGCATCTGCCGAGCGACAGCGAGCTGCAGGCGGGAAGCGACTGGCGCACTCAGGCCGCCATCGTGCTGGCGATGGGCATGCGCCCCTGTTCGGGGGCGATTTTGGTGCTGCTGTTCTCCAAGGTGATCGGCGTGTTCGGCTGGGGAGTGATCTCCGCGCTGGCGATGGCGTTCGGCACCTCGTTGACCATCTCGATGCTGGCGCTGCTGGTGCATTACAGCCGCCGGCTGGCGGTGCGCCTCAGCCGTTCGCGTGCCCCCGCCGCCTGGAGCGCGGTGGCCTGGGGGGCGCTGGCGTTAGCCGGCGGCCTGATCCTGTTGGCTGCAGGGCTGTTGCTGTACGTCAGCGCGCAGCCGGAATTCGGCGGCGGCATCCGGCCCTTCTCCCGCTAACGGGCATAAAAAAAGCGCTGCATCGGCAGCGCTTTTTTTCGATTCGCTTCTGGCGATTAACGCTTCAGCGCTTCGCTCAGTTCTTCACGCATGGTGGCCAGCATGGCTTTCACTACGCGCGGGTTGCCTGCAACCACGTTGCCGGAGCTGAAGTGGTTGTGGCCACCGACGAAGTCGGTCACCAGGCCGCCGGCTTCACGCACCAGCAGTTCGCCCGCGGCGAAATCCCACGGCTTCAGGCCGATTTCGAAGAACCCGTCTACGCGGCCGGCGGCCACATAGGCCAGATCCAGCGCGGCGGAACCGGTGCGACGGAAGTCTGCGCACTGGGTGAACAGCTTGCCGACGATGTTGATGTAAGGCGTTGCGTGCTGCTTGACCTTGAACGGGAAGCCGGTCGCCAGGATGGTGCCATCCAGATCTTTGGCGTTGGTGCCGCGCAGGCGGTAACCGTTGAGCTGTGCGCCCTGGCCGCGAGTGGCGGTGAACAGTTCGTTGCGCATCGGATCGTAAACCACGGCCACTTCAGTACGGCCTTTGATGCGTACGGCGATGGAAACGGAGAAATGAGGGAAACGTTTGATGAAGTTTGCAGTGCCATCCAGTGGATCGATCACCCATTGCACATCGCGATCTTCGCCGATCAGCTCACCGCGTTCTTCGCTCACGATACTGTGTTGCGGATAAGACTTGCGGATGACGTCGATGATCAGATGCTCTGCATCGCGATCGACGTTGGTGACGAAGTCATTGGTCCCTTTCTGGCTCGCTTCTACAGCGTCCGGGGTTTCGTAGTTTTTGGCAATCAGGTTACCGGCCTTGCGCGCAGCGCGCACGGCGATAGTCAGCATCGGATGCATGGGTATCTTCCAACTAGGATGTTAAAGAACAGGAAACGGCGCGAAGTATAGCAGCTGTTCGGCAAATTGCCTATGGCTGTGTTAAGATGCTGCGATTTTCCGCCACGCTCAGAGTTTGTATGCTGCACAATATCCGCATTGTTCTGGTAGAGACTTCACATACCGGCAACATGGGCTCGACCGCCAGAGCCATGAAAACCATGGGTTTAACCAACCTTTATCTGGTTAATCCGCTGATCAAACCCGATTCTCAGGCCATCGCCCTGGCCGCCGGTGCCAGCGACGTGATCGGCAACGCCACTATCGTCGATACCCTCGATGACGCCATCGCCGGCTGTAGCCTGGTGGTGGGCACCAGCGCACGTTCTCGCACCTTGCCGTGGCCGATGCTGGAGCCGCGTGAATGCGGCGTGCGCGCGGTGCACGAGGGCGAACACGCGCCGGTGGCGCTGGTGTTCGGCCGCGAACGCGTCGGGTTGACCAACGATGAACTGCAGAAGTGCCACTACCACGTCGCCATTCCGGCCAACCCGGACTACAGCTCGCTGAACCTGGCGATGGCGGTGCAGATCCTGGCGTACGAAGTGCGCGTGGCTTACCTCGATCGCCAACAGGCGGGCGCGCCGCAGCTGGAAGAGACGCCGTATCCGCTGGTGGACGACCTCGAGCGTTTCTATCAGCACCTGGAGCAGACGCTGCAGCGCACCGGCTTTATTCGCCCGTCCCATCCGGGGCAGGTGATGAGCCGCCTGCGTCGGCTGTTCACCCGCGCGCGCCCGGAAGGGCAGGAGCTGAATATCCTGCGCGGCATGCTGACGTCGATCGAGAAACAGGATAAACATCAAGGTAATTAATTGATGTGGCATAACGGTGGGCGACAATAGTATTAGTTATCCAAAGGTTATAACATGTATTTTATATACCTTTGTTCTTGCTAAGTTCAAAACGTGCTAATACTTGAGTCAATTACTAGGTTAAATAGTTGACTGTTTTACTCAGGAATGTCAGACTTTCGGCCATATTTGACCAACAGGTAACCATTGAGCTATGAGACTGACATCCAAAGGCCGTTATGCCGTAACCGCTATGCTTGACGTAGCGCTGCATTCCCAGGAAGGGCCGGTACCACTGGCGGACATTTCCGAACGCCAGGGTATTTCGCTCTCTTATCTGGAACAATTATTCTCCCGTCTGCGCAAGAACGGCCTGGTGGCCAGCGTGCGTGGTCCGGGCGGTGGTTATCTGCTGGGTAAAGACGCGGGTGAGATCGCCGTTGGCGCTGTCATCACTGCCGTCGATGAATCGGTAGATGCAACCCGTTGCCAGGGCAAAGAAGGCTGTCAGGGCGGCGATCGCTGCTTGACCCACGCCCTGTGGCGCGATCTGAGCGAGCGCATCAGCGGGTTCCTGAACAACATTACGCTGGCAGAACTGGTCAATAACCAGGAAGTGCTGGTGGTGGCGGATCGTCAAAACAACGATACGCGCCGCACGGCCAACGGTCGTCCGCAAGAAACTATCAACGTTAATCTGCGCGCATAAGCAGCTGGCGAAATTATTTTAGTTTTTGGAAGTGATGTACGGAGCACAAGAGCAATGAAATTACCGATTTATCTGGATTACTCAGCAACGACGCCGGTTGACCCGCGCGTTGCTGAGAAGATGATGCAGTTTTTGACCCTGGACGGCACTTTTGGCAACCCGGCTTCCCGTTCCCACCGTTTCGGTTGGCAGGCGGAAGAGGCGGTAGACATCGCCCGTAACCAAATCGCCGAACTGGTGGGCGCCGACCCACGCGAAATCGTCTTCACCTCCGGGGCGACCGAATCCGACAACCTGGCGATCAAAGGCGCTGCCAATTTCTACCAGAAAAAAGGCAAGCACATCATCACCAGCAAAACCGAACACAAAGCCGTGCTGGACACCTGCCGTCAGCTGGAGCGCGAAGGGTTTGAAGTGACCTACCTGGCGCCGCAGAGCAACGGCATCATCAGCCTGCAGGATCTCGAAGCGGCGATGCGCGATGACACCATTCTGGTCTCCATCATGCACGTCAATAACGAAATCGGCGTGGTGCAGGACATCGAAGCGATCGGCGAAATGTGCCGCGCGCGCGGTATCATCTACCACGTTGACGCCACCCAGAGCGTGGGCAAACTGCCTATCGATCTGAGCAAGCTGAAAGTCGACCTGATGTCGTTCTCCGGCCACAAAATCTATGGCCCGAAAGGCATCGGCGCGCTGTATGTGCGCCGCAAGCCGCGCATCCGCATCGAAGCGCAGGTACACGGCGGCGGTCACGAGCGCGGCATGCGTTCCGGCACCCTGCCTGTCCACCAGATCGTCGGCATGGGCGAAGCTTACCGCATCGCCAAAGAAGAGATGACCGAAGAGATGGCGCGTCTGCGCACCCTGCGCGATCGTCTGTGGAACGGCGTGAAAGATATGGAAGAAGTGTATCTGAACGGCGATCTGGAGCACGGCGCACCGAACATCCTGAACGTCAGCTTCAACTACGTTGAAGGCGAGTCGCTGATCATGGCGCTGAAAGACCTGGCCGTTTCCTCCGGTTCAGCCTGTACCTCCGCCAGCCTCGAGCCGTCCTACGTGCTGCGCGCGCTGGGCATGAGCGATGAATTGGCGCACAGCTCGATCCGTTTCTCCCTGGGGCGTTTCACCACGGAAGAAGAGATCGACTACACCATTCAACTGGTGCGTAAATCCATCGGCCGTCTGCGCGATCTGTCCCCACTGTGGGAGATGTTCAAGCAGGGCGTGGACATCAACAGCATCGAATGGGCGCATCATTAATTCTCAGGTTTCAGGAGCAAGGTCATGGCTTACAGCGAAAAAGTAATCGATCATTATGAAAACCCGCGCAACGTGGGTTCTTTCGACAACGAAGATCCTACCGTCGGCAGCGGCATGGTAGGGGCGCCGGCTTGCGGCGACGTCATGAAGCTGCAGATCAAGGTTAACGATGAAGGCATCATCGAAGACGCGCGCTTTAAAACTTACGGCTGCGGTTCCGCCATCGCCTCCAGCTCGCTGGTGACCGAATGGATGAAAGGCAAGTCGCTGGATCAGGCTGAAGCGATCAAAAACACCCAGATCGCCGAAGAGCTGGAATTGCCGCCGGTCAAAATTCACTGCTCGATCCTGGCTGAAGACGCCATCAAAGCAGCGATTGCCGACTATAAGAGCAAGCACAGCGCCAAGTAATTTGTCTGAGTCGGCCCGGCCGCGCCGGGCTTTGATGTGAAGTGTGAGGTTGTGATGTCTATTACCATGAGCGACAGCGCTGCGCAGCGTGTTCAGGCGTTTTTGACGAACCGCGGCAAAGGTCTCGGCCTGCGTCTGGGAGTGCGAACTTCCGGCTGCTCCGGGATGGCGTACGTGCTGGAATTTGTTGACGAAGCCAACGATGACGACATCGTGTTTGAAGACAAAGGCATCAAGGTGATCATCGACGGCAAGAGCCTGGTCTACCTTGACGGCACCGAGCTTGATTTCGTTAAGGAAGGCCTGAACGAAGGCTTCAAGTTCAACAACCCGAACGTCTCAAGCGAATGCGGCTGCGGCGAGAGTTTCAACGTCTGACAGTCCATCGTGCTCCCCCGTTTCGGCGGGGGAACTTCATCCGCTAACGCCCAGAGCACGCTATGGATTACTTTACTTTATTCGGGCTGCCAGTTCGCTACACCGTGGACGGCAGCCTGCTTGCGTCCCGCTTCCAGGATCTGCAGCGCCAATTCCACCCCGATCGTTTCGCCAACCAGCCGGAGCGCGAACGCCTGATGGCGTTGCAGCAGGCGGCGACCATCAACGAAGCCTACCAGGCGCTGAAGCACCCGTTAAAACGCGCGGAGTATATGCTATCTTTGCACGGCTTCGATCTGGGCAACGAACAGCATACGATGCGCGACACCGCGTTCCTGATGGAACAGCTGGAACTGCGCGAAGAGCTCGACGCCATTGAGCGCAAGCCGGAGGCGGAAAGCCTGCTGGCCGATTTCGGCGCGCGGCTGGCCGTCTCCATCAAGCAGCGCAGCGCGCTGATGCTGCAGCAGTTGGACAGTGAACAGTGGGCGGATGCCGCCGACACCGTGCGCAAGCTGCGCTTTTTGGACAAACTCCAGCAACAGGTTGAACAACTCGAAGAAAAACTGCTGGGTTTTGAGTAACACCTTCTGATTCTGATTGTGGAAGCTTCAACATGGCCTTATTACAAATTAGTGAGCCTGGCCTCAGCGCCGCGCCGCACCAGCGACGTCTGGCCGCCGGCATCGACTTAGGCACCACCAACTCGCTGGTCGCCACGGTGCGCAGCGGGCAAGCGGAAACGCTGGCCGACGAACAGGGCCGCCATTTGCTGCCTTCGGTGGTGCATTATCAGGCGGACGCGCAGCGCGTCGGCTGGGAGGCGCGCCAACAGGCGGCGCAGGATCCGGCCAATACCGTCAGCTCCATCAAACGCATGATGGGCCGCTCGTTGGCGGACGTGCAGCAACGTTACCCGAACCTGCCTTATCAATTCCAGGCCAGCGACAACGGCCTGCCGCTGATCGTCACCGCCGCCGGCCCGGTTAACCCGGTCGGCGTCTCCGCCGATATCCTGCGGGCCCTGTCCGCGCGCGCGCAAGCGGCGCTGGAAGGCGAGCTGGATGGCGTGGTGATCACCGTTCCTGCCTACTTCGACGACGCGCAGCGCCAGGGCACCAAAGACGCGGCGCGTCTGGCCGGCCTGCACGTCCTGCGCCTGCTGAATGAACCGACCGCGGCGGCGATCGCCTACGGGCTGGATTCCGGCCAGGAAGGGGTGATCGCGGTTTACGATCTGGGCGGCGGCACCTTTGATATCTCCATTCTGCGCCTCAGCCGCGGCGTGTTCGAAGTGCTGGCCACCGGCGGCGATTCCGCGCTGGGCGGCGACGACTTCGATCACCTGCTGGCCGACTGGCTGCGCGAGCAGGCCGGCGTGGCCGATCGCAGCGACCATGGCGTGCAGCGCCAGCTGCTGGACGCCGCCATCGCCGCCAAAATCGCGTTGAGCGATGCCGACAGCGTGCGCGTCGAGGTGGCCGGCTGGCAGGGCGAGGTGACCCGCGCCCAGTTCGAAGCGCTGATCGCTCCGCTGGTGAAACGTACGCTGATGGCCTGCCGCCGCGCGCTGAAAGACGCCGGCGTCGCCGCGGACGAGGTGCTGGAAGCGGTGATGGTCGGCGGTTCCACCCGCGTGCCGCTGGTGCGTGAGCAGGTGGGGGCCTTCTTCGGCCACACGCCGCTGACGTCGATCGATCCGGATAAAGTGGTCGCCATCGGCGCCGCGATCCAGGCCGACATTCTGGTGGGCAACAAGCCGGACAGCGACATGCTGCTGCTGGACGTGATCCCGCTGTCGCTGGGCCTCGAAACCATGGGCGGCCTGGTGGAGAAAGTGATCCCGCGCAACACCACCATTCCGGTGGCGCGCGCGCAGGAGTTCACCACCTTCAAAGACGGCCAGAGCGCGATGATGATCCACGTGCTGCAGGGTGAGCGCGAGCTGGTGCAGGATTGCCGTTCGCTGGCGCGCTTCACGCTGCGCGGCCTGCCGCCGCTGCCTGCCGGGGGGGCGCACATTCGCGTTACCTTCCAGGTGGATGCCGACGGTCTGCTGAGCGTCACCGCAATGGAGAAATCCACCGGCGTTGAGGCCTCGATCCAGGTCAAGCCGTCGTACGGCCTGTCGGACGGCGAAATCGCCGGCATGATCAAGGATTCGATGGCCAACGCGCAAAGCGACGTGGGCGCGCGCAAGCTGGCGGAGCAACGCGTGGAAGCCGCGCGGGTGCTGGAAAGCCTGCAGGGCGCGCTGGCCACCGACGCCGCGCTGCTGAGCGAGGCGGAAAGCCAGGCGATCGCCGCCGCCACCCAGGCGTTGCAGCAGGCGGTGCAGGGGGAAGATCCCGCCGCTATCGAAGACGCCATCAAAACATTAGATGCACAAACGCAAGATTTTGCCGCGCGCCGCATGGACGCTTCCATTCGCCGCGCGCTGGCTGGCCATTCTGTGGATGAGGTTTAACCATGCCTAAAATTGTTTTCCTACCCCATCAAGATCTTTGCCCGGAAGGGGCGGTTCTGGAAGCCGAAAAAGGGGAGTCGATCCTCAACGTTGCGCTGCGCAACGGCATTGAAATCGAGCACGCCTGCGAGAAATCCTGCGCCTGCACCACCTGCCACTGCATCGTGCGTGAAGGTTTCGATTCGCTGGAAGAGAGCAGCGAGCTGGAAGACGACATGCTGGACAAAGCGTGGGGGCTGGAGCCGGAAAGCCGTCTGAGCTGCCAGGCGCTGGTCGCCGACGAAGATCTGGTGGTCGAAATGCCGCGCTACACCGTCAACCACGCGCGTGAGCATTAATTGTTAGCCGCAGCGCCAACCCGGAGATCATAATGGGACTGAAGTGGACCGACAGCCGAGAAATCGGCGAAGCCCTGTACGACCAATACCCGGACACCGATCCGAAAACCGTGCGTTTTACCGACATGCATCAGTGGATCTGCGATCTGGAAGAGTTCGACGACGATCCGCAGGCTTCCAACGAAAAAATACTGGAAGCGATCCTGCTGGTCTGGTTAGATGAAGCGGAGTAAATAGCGTAACGGGCTGCCATGGGCGGCCCGTTTATTTTGTATCCGACAAGATTAATAAAAGAATAATCCGGAGTAAGAAGGCTATGACAACAGAATTCATGCAGGTCACGCTGTCGCAACAACCTGCCGACGCCCGTTGGGGTGAAAAAGCGCTGCTCAGCACCAACGGCGAAGGGATGACCATCCACCTGACCGGCGCCGACAAACTGGGTGCGATCCAGCGTGCCGGCCGCAAAATTGACGGTCAGGGCATCAAAAAAGTCAAACTCGCCGGCGACGGTTGGGACTTGGAAAACAGCTGGGCGTTCTGGCAGGGCTACCGCGGGCCGAAAGGGCAGCGCAACGTCGAATGGGCCGAGCTGCCGGAAGCCGCGCGTCAGGAGCTGGATAAGCGCCTGAAGATCGTAGACTGGGTGCGCGACACCATCAATATGCCGGCGGAAGAGCTGGGGCCGGAGCAGCTGGCGACCCGCGCCGTCGATCTGATGTGCGACGTCGGCTGTGATGCCGTCAGCTACCGCATCACCAAGGGTGAAGATCTGCGCGAGCAGAACTATGCCGGCATCCACACCGTCGGCCGCGGCTCCGAGCGCCCACCGGTACTGCTGGCGCTCGACTTCAACCCGACCGGTAACCCGGACGCGCCGGTGTTTGCCTGCCTGGTCGGCAAGGGCATCACCTTCGATACCGGCGGTTATAGCCTGAAGCAGAGCGCCTTTATGGACTCGATGAAGGCTGACATGGGCGGTGCGGCCACCATCACCGGCGCCCTGGCGCTGGCGGCGGCGCGCGGCCTGAAGCAGCGCGTGAAGCTGTACCTGTGCTGCGCCGACAACATGGTCAGCGGCAACGCTTTCAAGCTGGGCGACATTATTCGCTACCGCAACGGCAAAACCGTTGAGGTGATGAACACCGATGCGGAAGGGCGCCTGGTGCTGGCCGACGGCCTGATCGACGCTTCTGAGCAGAACCCGCAGCTGATTATCGACTGCGCCACCCTGACCGGCGCGGCCAAAACCGCGGTCGGCAACGACTACCATGCGCTGTTCAGCTTCGACGACGCGCTGGCGCAGGAGCTGCTGAGCAGCGCCGCCGCCGAGCAAGAGCCGTTCTGGCGTCTGCCGCTGGCCGAGTTCCACCGCAGCCAGCTGCCGTCCAACTTCGCCGAGCTGAACAATGTGGCCGGCCCGGCCTACACCGCCGGCGCCAGCACCGCGGCGGCCTTCCTGTCGCACTTCGTCAAGAATTACCAGCAAGGCTGGCTGCACATCGACTGTTCCGCCACCTACCGCAAAGGCGCGGTGGAGCAGTGGTCGGCCGGCGCGACCGGTTTGGGCGTGCGTACCCTGGCCAATCTGCTGCTGAGCAAAGCCAAATAATTGAACGCCCGCTACGTCGGGCGCTAGAATGCGCATTATCTTCGGGGCCCAGCATGCTGGGCCTCGCTATTTGATCCCTGGAGTTTGCCATGAGTGCCCATCATCACGATGCCGCCCCGAGCGAGAACGAACTTGAACGCCTGCTGAAGCTGGCGGTGACGGAGCCGGCCCACCGCCCGGCGTTCTTCCGTGAACTGCTCGACGCCACGGTGCTGATCCTCGGCGACAGCGAGCAGGTGCAGCAGGACGGCGACATCGCGCTGAACGCGGATACGCCGGTCAATATCCAGCATTGGGAAAAGCAGGACGGCGGCAGCATCATTCCGTTCTTCACCTCGCTGGAAGCGCTGCAGAAGGCCGTTGAGGACGAACAGCCGTTTATCGCCATGCCGGCGCGGGTGCTGTTCGAAATCACCCAGGGCGCGGATCTGTTCCTCAACCCGAAGGCGGAGTACGGCAAGGAGTTCTATCCGGAAGAGGTGGCGATGCTGCTGGCGACCGGCGGCGTCGTCAAACCGGTGGAGCATTACGTCGACAAAGAGACCCAAATCCTGCTAGGGCAGCCCGAGGAATATCCGTCGGCGATGGTGGACGCGTTGACCACGCTGTTCAGCCAGCGCAAGCCGGTGCGCCGCGCGTTTCTGGCGCTGATGCACGACCAGGCGGCGGACGAGAAGCCGAATTTGCTGATCGGGCTGGAAGTGGACGCCGAGCCGGCGGAGATCGAGGCGTTGATCAACGAGGCCGGCAGCGTCGCCAGCGAAACGGCGCCGAACGACGAACCGGTGGATTTCTGCCTGGTGTCGGAGAAAGAGCGCGGCATCAGCCACTATCTGATCTCCCATACGCAGCCGTTTTATCAGCGCCGCTGGGGCAGCTGGCTGCGCAATTTGATCCCGTCTACCGACAAGACCCAGTAGCGCCACCACGTTGTCGAAAATGGCCCATGAAGATCATATTTTTTTAATGAAATGTTGATTTTCCCGTAGGCAAGCGTTAACGGCGCACATATAATCTGCGCCACTTGAGAAGGCCGGCAACATTGCAGACCGGCCTGTTTTGGAAGTCATACAGAGGCCATCATGACCGTAGAACGTACCTTTTCCATCGTTAAACCAAACGCTGTAGCCAACAACGACATCGGCGCTATCTATGCGCGTTTCGAGCGCGCCGGTTTCAAAATCATCGCCGCTAAAATGCTGCGTCTGACTCGCGAGCAAGCTGAAGGCTTCTACGCTGAGCACAAAGGCCGCCCATTCTTCGACGGTCTGGTTGAGTTCATGACCTCCGGCCCAATCATGGTGCAGGTTCTGGAATCTGAAAACGCCGTGCAGCGCAACCGCGACATCATGGGCGCAACCAACCCGGACAACGCGCTGGCCGGTACCCTGCGTGCCGACTACGCGGACAGCTTCACCGCTAACGCCGTGCACGGTTCCGACTCCGTTGAATCTGCACAGCGCGAAATCGCTTACTTCTTCAACGAAAGCGAAATCTGCGCACGTTAATCGTGCCGTTTCTTGGCTGATAACCAGGCATTCACCGGCTGAAACAATAAAAATGCCCTGAATGCCTTTCAGCCGTAGCCACCCGCTACTAAAATTTGTACAATGCCGCGCCCCTGATAAGACGACTTGTCAGGGGCGTGTTTTTAGTGCCGCCACCCGAATCATGCGGGCTGAAATGCACAACTTACTGTCCATTCTTTAGCGCCATAACGTGTAATAACGAGGCCAGAGATCATTATGTTAGAACCCATCACGTCCGAGCACACCGTGTCTGAAAATAATTCGCTGACTACCCCCTCCGTTAACGTGGAGCAACCGGCTGCGGCCAAAATCAACCTGCTGGACCTGAACCGCCAGCAAATGCGCGAGTTCTTCGCCGAAATGGGCGAGAAACCGTTCCGCGCCGATCAGGTGATGAAGTGGATTTACCACTACTGCTGCGACGATTTCGAGCAGATGACCGACATCAACAAAGTCCTGCGCGGCAAGCTGCAGCGCGTGGCGGAGATCCGCGCGCCGGAAGTGGCGGAAGAACAGCGTTCGGCCGACGGCACCATCAAGTGGGCGATTAAAGTCGGCGATCAGCAGGTCGAAACCGTGTACATCCCGGAAGCCGACCGCGCGACGCTGTGCGTCTCCTCGCAGGTAGGCTGCGCGCTGGAGTGTAAATTCTGTTCAACGGCGCAGCAGGGCTTCAACCGCAACCTGCGCGTGTCGGAAATCATCGGCCAGGTGTGGCGCGCGGCGAAGATCATCGGCGCGCTGAAGGTGACCGGCCAACGCCCGATCACCAACGTGGTGATGATGGGCATGGGCGAGCCGCTGCTCAACCTGAACAACGTGGTGCCGGCGATGGAAATCATGCTGGACGACTTCGGCTTTGGCCTGTCCAAACGCCGCGTGACCCTGTCTACCTCCGGCGTGGTGCCGGCGCTGGACAAGCTGGGCGACATGATCGACGTGGCGCTGGCGATCTCGCTGCATGCGCCGAACGACACCATCCGCGATGAGATCGTGCCGATCAACCGCAAGTACAACATCGAGACCTTCCTGTCCGCGGTGCGTCGCTATCTGGAAAAATCCAACGCCAATCAGGGCCGCGTGACCGTCGAGTACGTGATGCTGGATCATATCAACGACAGCACCGACGATGCGCATCAGCTGGCGGAAGTGCTGAAAGACACGCCGTGCAAGATCAACCTGATCCCGTGGAACCCGTTCCCGGGCGCCCCCTACGGCCGCAGCTCCAACAGCCGGGTGGATCGTTTCTCCAAGGTGTTGATGGAATACGGCTTTACGACTATTGTTCGTAAAACCCGTGGTGACGATATCGACGCCGCCTGCGGGCAACTGGCGGGTGAAGTGATCGACCGTACCAAGCGTACCCTGAAGAAGAAAATGGCCGGGGAACCTATCAACGTACGGGCGGTCTGAACCCTATAGCACCATTTTTTGTTATCTAACAGCCTGTTATGCGCAAGCGTGTCGCTGGCGGGCGTTAGCTGACGGCCGATAAGGAAATGAATGCGGGCATGAAGCTGAAACTGTGGGGTGTGTGGCTGGCGGCCGGGGTGTTGGCCGGGTGTTCCGGTTCAGCGCCGGAAAAGGATGCACAAGTCTCTGAGGCGGGCCAGACGCGGTTGCAGCTGGGCCTGGAGTACCTGCAGCAAGGCGACATGGACGCCGCGTGCCAGAACCTGGAAAAGGCGCTGGACGCGGCCCCGCAGGATTACCGCACGCAGTTGGGCATGGCGCTCTATGAGCAGCGGATCGGTGAAAATGCCGCGGCCGAACAGCGTTATCGGCAAGCGCTCAAACTTGCGCCAGGCAATGGCACCGTATTGAATAATTACGGTGCGTTTCTTTGCGGTTTAGGGCAGTATGTACCGGCGCAACAGCAGTTTAGCGCTGCGGCGCTGGCGCCCGATTATGGCCAGGTCGCCGACAGCCTGGAAAACGCAGGTTACTGTTTTCTCAAGGCCGGACAAAACGATGAGGCGCGCACGCTGTTGAGCCGCGCGCTGAAGGTCGATCCGGACAAAGGCACTCCGCTGTTGGCGGAGGCCGAAAAGCAATTTGGAGAAGGGAAGCGCGCCCAGTCGCAACTTTTATTGGATGTTTATCAGCATGTTCTGCCGGCCAGCGCCAGCAGCTTATGGTTACAGATTCGTTTCGCCGCGTTAGCCGGCCGTCAGGATAGCGTTCAACGCTATGGCAAGCAGCTAGCGCGAAGTTTTCCACAATCCAAACAGTACCAGCAGTTCTTAGCTAATGAATACTGAAGCCTCCCAAGATAAAACCGTATCCATGACGACGGGCCAGCGCCTGCGTCAGGCCCGTGAGCAACTCGGGCTGAGCCAACAGACCGTTGCAGAACGCCTGTGTCTCAAAATGTCCACCGTGCGCGATATTGAGGAAGACAGCGTGTCTGCTGACCTCGCGTCCACCTTCGTGCGCGGTTACATCCGTTCCTACGCCAAGCTGGTGCATTTGCCGGAAGACGAACTGCTGCCGATGCTGGCCAAGCAGGCGCCGTTGAAGATGGCGAAAGTGGCGCCGATGCAAAGCTTCTCGCTGGGCAAGCGCCGCAAGAAACGCGACGGCTGGCTGATGAGCTTCACCTGGCTTATCGTGTTTGTGGTGATCGGCCTGACCGGCGCCTGGTGGTGGCAAAACCACAAGGCCCAGCAGGAAGAGATCGCCACCATGGCCGATCAGTCCTCCGCGCAGCTTTCACAGAATAACGAAGGGCAGTCCGTGCCGCTGACCGACGGCAACGCCGACGCTGGCACCAACGTGCCGTTGACCGACAACAGCGCTGCGCCGGCCGATGCCGGCGCAGCGGCTCAGGCACCGGCGGCTACCGCTCAGGTGCCGAGCACGGCTCAGCAGCAGCCTGCCGTGGTGTCGCCAAGCCAGACTACCCTGCCGGAAACCACCCCGGCGGCACAAGCGCCGCTGCCGACCGCCGATGCGGGCGTGGCTGCGCCGGCAGCCGATCCGAACGCGCTGGTAATGGACTTCTCCGCTGACTGCTGGCTGCAGGTGAGCGACGCGAGCGGTAAAACGCTGTTCAGCGGCACCCAGAAGAAGGGCGGCAAGCTGAACCTGGCCGGCACCGCGCCGTATAAGCTGACCATCGGCGCGCCGGCGGCAGTACAGATCCAGTATCAGGGTAAACCGGTTGATTTAAGCCGGTTCGTTAAGTCAAACCGTGTTGCTCGCCTGACCGTCGCCGCGCAGTAATCGCGCGGCCCCGGTCGTGATGTCAGAGCAGCAATGGAGAGTAAGTAATGCATAACCAAGCGCCCATCAACCGTCGAAAATCTACACGCATTTACGTCGGCAAGGTGCCTATTGGTGATGGCGCGCCGATTGCCGTGCAGTCGATGACCAACACCCGTACCACCGATGTTGAAGCAACGGTTAATCAGATCAAAGCGCTGGAGCGCGTGGGCGTCGACATCGTCCGCGTTTCGGTTCCTACCATGGACGCCGCCGAGGCGTTCAAGCTGATCAAGCAGCAGGTCAACGTGCCGCTGGTCGCCGATATCCATTTCGATTATCGCATCGCGCTGCAGGTTGCCGAATACGGCGTAGACTGCCTGCGCATCAACCCGGGCAACATCGGTAACGAATCGCGCATTCGCTCGGTGGTGGACTGCGCCCGCGACAAGAACATCCCGATTCGCATCGGCGTCAACGGCGGCTCGCTGGAGAAAGATCTGCAGGAAAAGTACGGCGAACCGACGCCGGAAGCGCTGCTGGAATCTGCCATGCGCCACGTGGACATCCTCGATCGCCTCAACTTCGACCAGTTCAAGGTCAGCGTCAAGGCGTCGGACGTGTTCCTGGCGGTGCAATCTTACCGCCTGCTGGCCTCGCGCATCGATCAGCCGCTGCATCTGGGCATCACCGAAGCCGGCGGCGCACGCAGCGGGTCGGTCAAATCGGCCATCGGCCTGGGCATGCTGCTGTCTGAAGGCATCGGCGACACCCTGCGCATCTCGCTGGCGGCGGATCCGGTCGAAGAAGTGAAGGTCGGTTTCGATATCCTGAAGTCGCTGCGCATCCGCGCGCGCGGCATCAACTTCATCGCCTGCCCGACCTGTTCGCGTCAGGAGTTCGACGTGATCGGCACGGTGAACGCGCTGGAGCAGCGCCTGGAAGACATCATCACGCCGATGGACGTTTCGATCATCGGCTGCGTGGTGAACGGCCCGGGCGAAGCGCTGGTGTCCACCATGGGCGTGACCGGCGGCCACAAGAAGAGCGGCTTCTATGAAGACGGCGTGCGCCAGAAAGAGCGTTTCGACAACGAACAGATGATCGACCAGCTGGAAGCGAAAATTCGCGCCAAGGCCGCGATGATGGACGAAAGCAACCGCATCACGGTCAACCTGCTGGAAAAATAAGCGTTATTGCTACACGGCGGGCCTGTTGGCCCGCTTGTTTATGAACCTGAAGGGCAGAAAACCGCATCCGCGTTGAATACCGGGCGGCAAAGTCCCTATAATCAGGTTCATTTTTACAGACAACGGACAGAGAACTCACGTGGCAAAGAACATTCAAGCCATTCGCGGCATGAACGACTACCTGCCGGAAGAAACGGCATTATGGCAGCGTATTGAAGGCACCCTCAAGCAGGTGCTGGGCAGCTACGGTTACAGCGAAATCCGGTTGCCGATTGTAGAGCAGACCCCGTTATTCAAACGCGCGATCGGCGAAGTGACCGACGTCGTGGAAAAAGAGATGTATACCTTCGAAGACCGCAACGGCGAAAGCCTGACGCTGCGTCCGGAAGGGACGGCTGGCTGCGTGCGCGCCGGCATCGAACATGGTCTGCTGTACAATCAGGAACAGCGTCTGTGGTACATCGGCCCGATGTTCCGCTACGAGCGCCCGCAGAAGGGCCGCTACCGTCAGTTCCATCAGCTGGGCGCGGAAGTGTTCGGCCTGCAAGGCCCGGACATCGACGCCGAGCTGATCCTGCTGACCGCCCGCTGGTGGAAAGCGCTGGGCATCGCCGAGCACGTCAAGCTGGAGCTGAACTCCATCGGCTCGCTGGAGGCGCGCGCCAACTACCGCGACGCGCTGGTGGCGTTCCTGGAGCAGCACGTCGAGGTGCTGGACGAAGACTGCAAACGCCGCATGTACAGCAACCCGCTGCGCGTGCTGGATTCCAAAAATCCTGAGGTGCAGGCGCTGTTGAACGACGCGCCGCGCCTGTCCGAGTACCTGGACGAAGAATCCCGTGCTCACTTCGCCGGTCTGTGTGAACTTTTGGCGCAGGCAGGTATCCCATATACCGTTAACGAGCGCCTGGTGCGCGGTCTGGATTACTACAACCGCACCGTGTTTGAGTGGGTAACCACCAGCCTGGGCGCGCAGGGCACCGTCTGCGCGGGCGGCCGTTACGACGGCCTGGTCGAGCAATTGGGCGGCCGTGCTACCCCGGCGGTCGGTTTCGCCATGGGCCTCGAGCGCCTGGTGTTGCTGGTGCAGGCGGTTAACCCGGAATTCAAGGCGCCGTCGGCTATCGACGTGTACGTCATCTCTTCCGGCGCGGGCACCCAAAGCGCGGCGATGCAGCTGGCTGAACAGGTGCGCGACGCGGCGCCGCAGCTGAAGCTGATGACCAATTACGGCGGCGGCAACTTCAAGAAGCAGATCACCCGTGCGGACAAATGGGGCGCGCGCATCGCGCTGATCCTGGGTGAGAGCGAAGTGGCGGCGCAGCAGGTGGTGGTGAAAGACCTGCGCAGTGGTGAACAAGAAACGCTGGCGCAAGGCGAAGTCGCTGCGCGTCTGGCTTTGATGTTAGGTTAAGGAGAAGGACACCGTGGAAGTCTATACCACTGAAAACGAACAAGTCGACGCACTGCGTCGGTTCTTTGCCGAGAACGGCAAAGCGCTGGCGGTGGGCGTGGTGCTCGGAATTGGTGCCCTGGTTGGCTGGCGTTACTGGCAGAGCCATGAAAACTCCAACATGATGGCAGCGTCGCAATCCTATCAGGAAGCCAGCGATCGTCTGGCGGCCGGCAAGCCGGATGACGTGGCTGCCGCGGAGAAATTTGTCCAGGCTAACGGCAACAGCTACGGCGTATTGGCCGCGCTGCAGTTGGCCAAGCACTTTGTCGAACAGAATGATTTCGCCAAGGCGGAACAACAACTGGCGCTGGCGCAGGGCCAGACCAAAGACGACAACCTGTTGGCAATGATCGATCTGCGTCTGGCGCGCGTCCAGCTGCAGGAGAAAAAGCTGGATGAAGCGCTGAAAACGCTGGATGGCGTGAAAGGCGAAGGCTGGGCGGCGATGATGCAGGATGTGCGCGGCGATGTGCTGCTGGCCAAGGGCGACGCCAAGGGCGCGCGCGAAGCTTACAGCAAAGGCATTGAATCCAACGCTTCTCAGGCGCTGCAGGTTCTGCTGCGCATGAAATTGAATAACTTGTCCAGCTAAGGGGAATTCCCATGCAATTGCGTAAAACACTCTTGGTCGGACTGGTTTCCGCTGCCTTGCTGAGTGGTTGCTCGCTGTTTAACAGCGAAGAAGACGTGGTTACCATGTCGCCGTTGCCGAAAGTTGAAAATCAGTTTACGCCGAACAAGGCGTGGAGCACCTCGGTGGGCGACGGTATCGGTGAGTATTACTCCCACCTGCGTCCGGCTTATCAGGACAGCACCATTTACGCCGCCGATCGCTTCGGCATCGTGAAAGCGATGGACGCCGACAGCGGCAACGAGAAGTGGAAGGTCAATCTCTCCGAGAAGACCGGTTTCTTCTCCAGCAACCTGTCTGCGCTGCTGTCGGGCGGCCTGACGGTCGCGGGTGACAAGGTTTACGTCGGCAGCGAAAAAGCGGTGGTTTACGCATTGAACACCGCCGACGGCGCCATCGCCTGGCAGACCAAAGTGGCCGGCGAAGCGATCTCCCGTCCGGTTGTCAGCGACGGCATGGTGTTGGTGCACACCTCCAACGGCATGCTGCAGGCGTTGAACGAGGCCGACGGCGCGGTAAAATGGACGGTTAACCTGGACATGCCTTCGCTGTCGCTGCGCGGTGAATCCGCGCCGGCCGTCGCCTTTGGCGCCGCCATCGTCGGCGGTGACAACGGCCGCGTCAGCGCCGTGCTGATGCAGCAGGGTCAACTGATCTGGCAACAGCGCATTTCTCAGCCGAGCGGCGCGACCGAAATCGATCGCCTGAACGACGTGGACACCACGCCGGTGATCGTTGATGGCGTGGTCTACGCGCTGGGCTACAACGGCAACCTGACGGCGCTGGATCTGCGTTCCGGCCAGATTATCTGGAAACGCGAGCTGGGGTCGGTGAACGATTTCATCGTCGACGCGGGCCGCATCTACCTGATCGACCAAAACGATCGCGTCGTCGCGCTCAGCACCGAAGGCGGCGTGACCGTGTGGACGCAGAGCGATCTGCTGCACCGCAACCTGACGCCGCCGGTGATGTATAATGGTTATCTGGTGACCGGTGACGCCGAAGGCTATCTGCACTGGATCAACACCACCGATGGCCGTTTTGTCGCCCAGCAGGAAGTGGACAGCTCCGGCTTCCTGTCTGCGCCGATGGTGGCCGGCGACAAGCTGGTCATCCAGGCTCGCGGCGGGAAAGTTTACGCTTTCACCCGCTAACGCCGCTCGTCGCAAGGCTTGAAAACGGCTCCTGAATGTTCAGGGGCCGTTTCGTATTTTTATAAGCTGCACCGCTGGTGTCTATCCACAGTGCAGTAACGCATTGATTATTAAGTAATGAGGCTTCAACAATGATACCTGTCGTCGCGCTGGTCGGGCGCCCGAATGTGGGTAAATCCACCTTGTTCAACCGTTTAACCCATACGCGCGATGCGCTGGTGGCGGATTTCCCGGGGCTGACGCGTGACCGCAAGTATGGTCGTGCTGAAATCGAAGGCAATGAATTCATCATCGTCGATACCGGCGGTATCGACGGCACCGAAGACGGCGTCGAAACGCGCATGGCCGGTCAGTCGCTGCTGGCGATCGAAGAGGCGGACATCGTGCTGTTCATGGTCGACGCCCGCGCCGGCCTGATGCCGGCGGATCAGGGCATCGCTCAGCACCTGCGCAGCCGCCAGAAGGCGACCTTCCTGGTGGCCAACAAGACCGACGGCCTGGATCCGGATACCGCCACCGCCGATTTCTACTCGCTCGGCCTGGGTGAAGTGTTCGCTATCGCCGCTTCCCACGGCCGTGGCGTGACCCAGCTGATCGAACACGTGCTGGTGCCGTTCGTGCCGGAAAAACCGGAAGACGTCGAGCTGACCGAGGAAGAGGCCAACGCCGCTTACTGGGCCGAGCAAAACGGCGAAACGCTGGAAGGCGAAGAAGACGAAGAGCCGGAAGAAGAGTTCAACCCGCAGGATCTGCCGATCAAGCTGGCGATCGTCGGTCGTCCGAACGTTGGTAAGTCTACGCTCACTAACCGCATCCTCGGCGAGGAGCGCGTGGTGGTGTATGACATGCCGGGCACCACCCGCGACAGCATCTACATTCCGATGGTGCGCGACGAACGCGAATATGTGCTGATCGACACCGCCGGGGTGCGTAAACGCGGTAAGGTGACCGAAACCGTCGAGAAGTTCTCGGTGATCAAAACCCTGCAGGCGATTGAAGACGCCAACGTCGTGCTGCTGGTGATCGACGCGCGTGAAGGCATCTCCGATCAGGATCTCTCGCTGCTTGGCTTTATCCTCAATAGTGGGCGCTCACTGGTGATTGCGGTCAACAAGTGGGACGGCATGAGCGAAGAAGATCGCGAGCACGTGAAAGAGATGCTCGACCTGCGTCTGGGCTTCGTCGACTTCGCGCGCGTGCACTTTATTTCCGCGCTGCACGGCAGCGGCGTCGGCAACCTGTTCGAATCGGTGCAGGAAGCCTACGAGTGCGCAACCCGCCGCGTAAATACCTCGATGCTGACCAAAATCATGCAGATGGCGGTTGACGATCACCAGCCGCCGTTGGTGCGCGGCCGCCGCGTGAAGCTGAAATACGCCCACGCCGGCGGTTACAACCCGCCGATCGTGGTGATCCACGGCAACCAGGTCAGCGATCTGGCCGATTCGTACAAACGCTATCTGATGAACTACTTCCGCCGCTCGCTGAACGTGATGGGGACGCCGATCCGCATCCAGTTCAAAGAGGGGGACAACCCGTTCGCCGGCAAACGCAACCTGCTGACGCCGACCCAGATGCGTAAGCGCAAGCGCCTGATGAGCCACCTGAAAAAGAGCAAGTAATCGCTCATGTGGGGCGCGGCAGTGATGCCGCGCCCCTTTTTTATTGGCCCGAAATCGTTTTATTATCTGAAGATTACCTCGCCTGCCTGAAGGAACACCATGTCCTGGGAAACCTGGAGTTTTGCGTTTAACGTCACCGTGCCGAATCTGTTGATGATGCTGCTGGGGATCCTGCTGCGCCATTGGCGCCTGATGGATGACCGCTTTGTCGACGGCGCGACCCGCCTGGTGTTCAATCTGGCGCTGCCGTGCCTGCTGTTTTTCAGCATCGCCACCAACCACCCGCAGCTGCTCGGCAACCTGCCGCTGGTGCTGTTCGGCGCGGTCGGCACGCTGGCGACCTTCCTGCTCTTGGAGCTGGCCGCCAAGTGGCTGGTGAAAGAACCGCGTGAGCGCGGGGTGTTTGTACAGGGCGGTTTCCGCGCCAATACCGCCATCGTCGGCCTGGCCTACGCCATGACCGCCTACGGCAGCGAAGGCATTGCGCTCGCCTCGCTGTACCTGACGGTGACGGTGATCCTGTTCAACATACTGTCGGTCATCACCCTCACGCGCAGCCTGCAGGGCGGGCAGGGCAAGAAAATCAGCCACCTGTCTTTGCTGCGCAGCATCGTTACCAATCCGCTGATCATCGGCCTGGTGTGCGGGCTGCTGTATGCGCAAACCGGGCTGGGCATCCCGACCGTGATCCGCCAGACCGGCAGCTATATCTCCGCGCTGTCGCTGCCGCTGGCGCTGCTGTGCACCGGCGCCAGCCTGGATTTTCGCGCCATGTTCCGCTCGTCCAACGTGGCGGCGCTGTCGTCGGCGGCCAAGCTGTTTCTGGTGCCGTGCCTGATGACGCTGGCCGGCTGGCTGTGCGGGTTTCAGGGGGCGGCGCTGGGCATTATCTTTCTGTTTTCCGCCACGCCGACCGCTTCGGGCAGCTATGTGATGACGCGCGCCATGGGCGGCAACGCCACGCTGGCGGCCAACATTATCGCCATCACCACCGTCGGTTCGTTCTTCACCACCGCGTTGGGGATCTATTTCTTGCGCTCATGGGGCGCGATTTAACCTGGAGTCGTTATGGAAGCGCACTGTCCGCACTGCCGTCAGACCATGAAGTGGGTAGCGGGTCACTACCATTGTGAAACCTGCCAGAGCGATTATCGGCAGCTGGCGAGCTGCCCGGAGTGCGGGCAGCCGCTGCAAGAATTGAAAGCCTGCGGGGCGGTGGATTACCTATGCCAGAACGGGCACGGGCTGATCTCCAAAAAACGGGTGAATTTCAGCTATCAGCCGCTGTAAGCCCTCACTCATCCACCTGACCGGTTTTCCACAGATCCACCAGCGCCTGCGGCGCGCTGCTTTCCGGGATTAACAGCACGATCTCAGTGCTCAGGGTGGGGCTGGTGTAGTTGATTTGCACGCGGTAGTAGCGCTGGTCGCCGCAGCCGGGGGAGGTGGGCTGGCCTTCTTCCTGCGCATAGGGCAGCGTCTGGTTCAGCAACTGATTCAGGCGCTGCCGCTGCTCCGGCGTGATATCGGCCAGCGCGATGCGGCGCTGGCCCGCCAGTTTGGGAATGTAGGCGAAGCCTCCCTCGCGCGCCAGCTCAATGACCGTATCCTGATTGAGCGTCGGCAGCGGTTTCATTATTCCACCCCCACCTGATGCCAGGCTTGCTGCACCTTGTCCGCCACGCTCTGGTCGAAACGCGCTAGCGCATGTTTCACCGTGGCGCGGGCGAAGGTGGCGAAGTCGGCGTTTTGCGGCAGCGCTTTGTCGCACACCGTGTCATACCAGACGTAGCCGGCTTTCTCCCAGGCGAAGCCGCCCAGCGCCGTCGCCGCCAGGTAGAAGGCGCGGTTGGGGATGCCGGAGTTGAGGTGCACGCCGCCGTTGTCTTCCTTGGTCTGGATATAATCTTTCATGCTGGCGGGCTGCGGGTCTTTGCCCAGCAGCGGATCGTCGTAGGCGGTGCCGGGTGCCGACATCGAGCGCAGCCCTTTGCCTTTGATGCCCTTGGCGAGCAGCCCGGCGCCGATCAGCCAGTCGGCTTTATCGGCGGTTTGCTGCAGGTGGAACTGCTTGACCAACGAGCCGAATACGTCGGACAACGACTCGTTGAGCGCCCCGGACTGCTGGTAGTAGATCAGCCCGGCTTCGCTCTCGGTCACGCCGTGCGCCAGCTCGTGGCCGACCACGTCGATGGCGATGGTGAAGCGGTTGAAGATCTCGCCGTCGCCGTCGCCGAACACCATCTGCTGGCCGTTCCAGAAGGCGTTCTGGTACTCCTTGCCGTAGTGCACGCTGCCAACCAGCGGTAGCCCCTGGTTATCCAGTGAATTGCGGCGGTAGGCCTGCCAGAAGAAATCGTAGGTGACGCCGAGATAGTCGTAGGCCTCGTCCACCGCCACGTCGTGGTTGCTGGGCTGGCCCTCTTTGCGCACCTGTTTGCCGGGCAGCTGGGTACCGTTCTGGGCATCGTAGATATCGCGGAGCGCTTCGCCGGCTCGGGCGTTTTTCTCGGTCGGCGAACGCAGCGGCTTGTTGCCGAGCAGGCTTTGCACGTGGTTCAGCGTGTGCAGCGCGCAGTCGCGCTGCGGGGCGTTGCCGTGTTCAATGATGCGGCGCAGCATGTAGGGAGGAATGACGGAACGCATGCGCTGGGCTGGCATAGTGGCTCTCCTTAGGCAAAAATTTTACCTCATCGAATGAATGCACTGTGCCTAAGTGTAGCCTACTCGTCATAAAGCCTGTGGTCATGCGTGCTCACCGCCGGCGCGGTCTTGTGCGGGCTGATGCGCCGCACCGAGGCGCGCACCGCCAGCCGGCCGTGCAGCAGCAGATTGCACGGCGGCGCGTCGGCGCGCAGCATGCGCCGCTGCAGCAGTTGGATCGCCTCGTAGCCCAGCTCATCGCGCGGAACCTGCACCGAGGTCAGCGGCACATCGTGGATTTCCGCCAGGTTGAAGCCGTCGGTGCTCATCACCGAGACGTCGCCCGGCACGCTCAGGCCCCGCTTGTTGAGCGCCTTGACCGCCCCGACCGCCATGTAGTCGCCGCCGGCCAGGATCGCCGTCGGCAGCGGGGAGTGGCCGAGGAGGCCGTCGAGATAGGTGGCCAGCGCCTGCTCGGCCTCTTCACTGCCGAAGCCGGAGGTGGTGACCAGATGGCGGCCGTCGTCGAACGGCAAATGATGCCGGGCGTAGGCCTGCCGGATGCCCGCCAGCCGCAGCTCCATGGTGTGGCGGCGCAGACACTGCAGATTGAGGATATGGCTGTGCCCCTGCTGGAACAGGTAGCTGGCGGAGTAATCACCGATCAGCTGATGATCCGGTGAGACGCTGTCCAGCCGCATCTGCCGATCGCTGCAGTTGATCAGCACGCAGGGCTTGTGCAGATCGGCGGCCAGGGTGTGGATATGCTCGTCGTCGATGCCGATGATCAGCGCCGCTTCGGTGTGCGGGTCGCTCATCTTTTCCAGAAACAGCGCGCCGTCGCTGTGTTGCTCTTCCAGCCCGCAGTAGCGGATGCGCACCTCGTGCTCCATCAGCGCGGCGGCGATACCCTGAATGACCTTGTAGTAGAAGATGTCGGTGCGCACGTCGAACGCGCGCTGCGGCGCGAACACCATCACGTTGTTCAGCATCAGCCGGCCGCTGGAAATACCCTGCAGAATGCCGTTTTGCTGCGCACAGTCCAGCACCTTGCGGCGCGCCTCGGCGCTGGTGTTGGCCTTGCCCGCCAGCACGCGGGAAACGGTGCTGATCGACAATCCGGTTTGGCGAGCGATCTCCTGAATTTTCAGCTTTCCGTTCATTCTGTGATCTCCTTCAAATTCGTCCATGAGAATATTTTCACCGCGGATTTTCAGCGTCTTGACCGGCTTTCATGCCCATTATGACTATTTTTTCACCCGCCTGTGAAAATCTTTGCAAAAAACCCCGTTTCGCTGCGCGCTCTCGCTGAGTAGTCTGCATTGGTACACCAATTTTAGCGACCTGTCGGTCCAATTTTAACGGTGTGCGAAAAAGAAAACAAAAAATAAATCATGGGGTTGTGATTTTCTGTCGGCCAATGCTACGGCGCCGACCCGTTTTCACCGTCCCTTGTTTGATAGCACAACGTACCCTACTAAAACGCGCGTTGCCGTCGCCGGCGGCCGCGGGGAGAGAACCGATGAGTGTGGAGATCAATCAGGCGGTCGCGCAGAGCGGCCGGCGCAAGTTCAAATCGCTGCGCTGGTGGATGCTGGCGCTGTTCTTGCTGGGCGTCACGGTCAACTACATCACCCGTAACTCGCTGGGCATTTTGGCGCCGGAGCTGAAAACCAGCCTGAACATGAGCACCGAGCAATATGCCTGGGTGGTGGCGTCGTTCCAGCTGGCTTACACGGTGTTTCAGCCGATCTGCGGCTGGCTGATCGACGTTATCGGCCTGAAGATGGGCTTTCTGATCTGCGCCAGCATTTGGGCGGTGGTATGCATACTGCACGCCGGCGCCGGCAGCTGGCTGCAACTGGCCATTCTGCGCTTCTTCATGGGGGGCGCGGAGGCGGCGGCCACCCCGGCCAACGCCAAGGCGATCTCCGACTGGTTCCCGAAGCGGGAACGGCCGATCGCCGCCGGCTGGGCGGGCGTCGGTTTCTCCATCGGCGCCATGCTGGCGCCGCCGATCATCGTCATCGCTCACGTCTCCTTCGGCTGGCAGGGCGCCTTCCTGTTCTCCGGCGCGCTGGCGCTGATCTGGGTGGTGCTGTGGTGGTTGTTCTACCACTCGCCGCAGCAGCACCCGAACCTCAGCCAGCAAGAGCTGGATCTGATCCGCGAAGACAACGAGCCGGTGCTGCCGAAGCTGCCGTTCCTCACCTCGCTGGCCAGCCTGTGCAAGAACAAGAAGTTCTACGGCATCGCCATCCCGGCCTTTCTCGCTGAACCGGCCTGGGCGGTCTTCAGCTTCTGGGTGCCACTGTACCTGGCTACCGAACGCGGCATGGACCTGAAACAGATCGCGATGTTCGCCTGGCTGCCGTTCCTGGCGGCGGATATCGGCAGCGTCGCCAGCGGCTATCTCACCACCCTGTACCGCAAATGGTTCGGCTGCAGCCGCGTCAACTCGGTGGTCGCCAGCTCGGTGACCGGCGCTTTCCTGATGGTGTCGCTGGCGTTCGTGGCGATCACCCAAGATCCCTATGTGGCGATCGCGCTGATCTCGATCGGCGGCTTCGGCCACCAGGTGATCTCCTGCATGCTCAGTGCGCTGGTGGTGGAGTCGTTCGATAAAAATCAGATGGCGACGGTCAATGGTATGCGCGGCTCCAGTGCCTGGATCGCCAGCTTCCTGTTCACGCTGCTGATCGGCGCGGTATCCGACACCATCGGCTTCAACCCGCTGTTCATCGCCATGGGTTTCTTCGACCTGATCGGCGCCCTGTTCCTGATTGCCCTGATCGCCGAACGCGGCGGTAAGAAAACACCTTCACACAGCTAAGTGGAATGCTTATGAAAACCTTGAAAAACTGGACGTTGGCGGCGCAGCATGCCGACCACGTTGAGCTGCTGGTCGATGAACGCCACCGTTTCTGCCTGTACGTGCTGGAAAACGATCTGTTCCGCGTGTTGATCAAACGTGAGGGCGGGCTGGCGCTGGATCGCACCTGGAGCATCGCGCCGCAGGAGGATGTGCCCTGGGAGGGGCGCGATCGGCTCAGCGTCGACGGCTTCAGCCTGCCGGGCTATCAGCTTCGCCAGGAGGGCGATAGGCTGGTGGTCAGCACGCCGCGGCTGCGCGTGACGGTGCATCAACCGCTGTGGTTGGCGTGGGAGTATTGCAATGCCGCCGGCGAGTGGCGGCCGCTGGCGGCGGATCGGCCAACCAGCGCCTACCTGCTCAATGCACACGGCGACGGCGTGGCGCACTACCAGCGGCGTTTCGCCGATGAGCGCTATTACGGCCTGGGGGAGAAAGCCGGCGATCTGGAACGCACCGGCCGCCGCTTCGAGATGCGCAATCTGGACGCCATGGGCTACAACGCCGCCAGCACCGATCCGCTGTACAAACACATTCCGTTTACCATCACCCGCGGGCCGGAGGCGAGCTTCGGCCTGTTTTACGATAACCTGAGCAGCTGCTGGCTGGATCTGGGCAACGAGATCGACAACTACCACGCGGCCTATCGCCGCTATCAGGCCGAAGCGGGCGATCTGGATTACTACCTGTTCCTCGGGCCGAAGGTAGTGGACGTCACCAAGGCCTTCGTGCGCCTGACCGGCCGCACCCACTTCGGGCCGAAGTGGAGCCTGGGCTACAGCGGCTCGACCATGCACTACACCGACGCGCCGGATGCCCAGCAGCAGCTGCAGCAGTTCATTGTGCTGTGCCGTCAACACGCCATTCCCTGCGACTCTTTCCAGCTGTCGTCGGGCTACACCTCGATCAACAACAAGCGCTACGTGTTCAACTGGAATTACGACAAGGTGCCGCAGCCCAGGCAGTTGAGCCAGGCGTTTCACGACGCCGGTCTCAGGCTGGCGGCCAACATCAAGCCGTGCCTGCTGCAGGATCACCCGCAGTATCAGGCGGTGGCGCAGCAGGGGCTGTTTATCCGCGATTCGCAAAGCGACGCGCCCGAGCGCTCCAGCTTCTGGGACGATGAGGGATCGCACCTCGACTTCACCAACCCGGCGGCGGTGCGCTGGTGGCAGCAGGGCGTCACGCAGCAGCTGCTGGAGATGGGCATCGATTCGACCTGGAACGACAACAACGAATACGAAGTGTGGGACGGTGAAGCGCGCTGCCACGGCTTCGGGCGGCCGATCGCCATCAAGCACATCCGCCCGGTGATGCCGCTGCTGATGATGCGCGCCTCGATGGAGGCCCAGCAGCGCTTCGCGCCGCAGAAGCGGCCGTACCTGATCTCGCGCTCCGGCTGCGCCGGCATGCAGCGCTACGTGCAGACCTGGAGCGGCGACAACCGCACCAGCTGGCAGACGCTGCGCTACAACATCCGCATGGGGCTGGGCATGAGCCTGTCCGGGCTGTATAACCTCGGCCACGACGTCGGCGGCTTCTCCGGCGACAAGCCGGACGCGGAGCTGCTGGTGCGCTGGGTGCAAAACGGCGTGATGCATCCGCGTTTCACTATCCACTCCTGGAACGACGACGCCACGGTCAACGAGCCCTGGATGTACCCGGCCGCCACCCCGGCGGTGCGCGAGGCGATCAACCTGCGTTACCGGCTGCTGCCGTATTTCTACACCCTGCTATGGCAGGCCTGCGCCGACGACGAGCCGATGCTGCGCCCGACCTTCCTCGATCATGAACAGGATGCGCGCACCTTCGACGAGAACGACGATTTTCTGATCGGCCGCGATCTGCTGGTGGCCAGCGTGGTGGAGCCGGGGCAGCGCCGGCGTTCGGTGTATCTGCCGGACAACGGCGAAGGCTGGTACTGCTTCTACAGCGGCCAGTGGTTCGGCGGCGGCCAAACGGTAACGCTGGCGGCGCCGCTGGAGCGTCTGCCGCTGCTGGTGCGCGCCGGGGCGGCGTTGCCGCTGTCGCAGCGGTTGGCGCATGTGGACGTGGCCGCCGACGATCGGCGCGAGCTGTGGCTGTTTCCGCTCAAGGGCTGCGGTGCAAGTAGTGGGTTGTTGTTTGAGGACGACGGTGAAAGCGAAGGCTGGCGGCAGGGCGATGCGCTGTGGCTGCGCTGGGAAATGCGCTGCGACAATCAGCGCATCATGCTGGATATCACGACGGAAGGGCGTTTCCGCCCGGCCTGGCGCACGTTGGCGCTCAGCCTGCCGGAAGGCGAGACGCGCGCGCTGTGGGTAAACGGCGAACCGGGCGAGCGTTTTACGCTGGAGTAGGGGTTACTCGGCCGCGCGTTTCTTGCGCGGCTTCTTGGCGACGGTGATGGTTTTCACCTCGCTTTCCACCCAGCCATCCTGCAGGCGGGTTTTCAGCAGTTCGCCGACCTGCGCCTGCTTGGTGGTTTTCAGCAGCTCGCCGCGCGGGGTTTGCGTCACGCTGTAGCCGCGCGCCAGCGTCGCCAGCGGGCTGACGGTTTCCAGTTGGCTGCAGGCCACGCCGAAGCGCTGGCGGTAGGCGTTGAGCTGCCGCTCCATCGCCTGCTGCAGGCGGTATTCCTGCTGCTGTACGCGCTGTTGGTAGCGGTGAATGCGGCCCTGCGGCTGCACCTGCGCCAGCCGCTGCTGGGCGCGTTCGCTGCGGCGGGCGGCCAGGCGCAGCTGTTGCTGCATGCCGTCTTCCATCCGGCGCTGCAGCTTGAACAGCAGCGTCTGCTGGCGTGCCAGGCGCAGATGTGGATGCTGCTGCTGTAAACGGTGGTGAATGCGGGTGAACTGCTGCTGGCGCTGCGCCAGGTAGTAATCCATCGCCATCTCCAGCCGCTGCTGCTGCGACTGCAGCTGGCGCAACAGCTCAAGCTGATTGCGGCTGACCAGTTCGGCGGCGGCGGAAGGGGTCGGCGCGCGCAGATCGGCGACGAAGTCGGCGATGGTGACGTCGGTTTCATGGCCGACGGCGCTGACGATCGGAATGCGGCTGGCGAAGATCGCCCGCGCCACGCGTTCGTCGTTGAAGCTCCACAGATCCTCCAACGAACCGCCGCCGCGGCCGACGATCAGCACGTCGCATTCGTCGCGGCGGTTGGCGGTCTCGATGGCGCGCACGATCTGCATCGGCGCTTCCGCGCCCTGCACCGAGGTGGGGTAGATGACGATCGGCAGTGACGGATCGCGCCGCTGCAATACCTGCAGAATATCGTGCAGCGCCGCGCCGCTGGCGGAGGTGATCACCCCGACGCGTTTGGCCGGGGCGGGCAGCGGCTGCTTGAATTGCTGATCGAACAGCCCTTCGGCGCTCAGGCGCTGTTTCAACTGCTCGAACTGTTGCTGCAGCAGGCCGTCGCCGGCGGGCTGCATGCTCTCGGCGATCAGTTGGTAGTCGCCGCGCGGTTCATACAGCGTGATGCTGGCGCGCACCAGGACCTGCTGGCCGTTTTGCGGCCGGAAGGTGACGCGGCGGTTGCTGTTGCGGAACATCGCGCAGCGCACCTGGGCGCGGTCGTCTTTCAGCGTGAAATACCAGTGGCCGGAGGCGGGCTGGGAGAGGTTGGAGATCTCGGCGGAGAGCCAAATCTGCCCCATTTCCATTTCCAGCAGTTGGCGAACCGTCTGATTGAGGCGGCTTACGGTAAAAATGGAAGGCGAAACAGGTAGCGACATGTGACCCAGATCAAATTTCAAAACAATCACTTAATTGGTCGATACTACATGGCTGAAAAAGGTAATCAAGACTTTTTGCAAGAAAGTGCTGGAGGCAACCGATTCCGCTCTGTATAATGCCGCGGCAATATTTTATCTTTTTCACAGCCCACCCTGGTGAGATATTGCCCATGCTACGTATCGCTAAAGAAGCTCTGACGTTTGACGACGTCCTCCTGGTTCCAGCCCACTCCACGGTTCTGCCTAACACCGCAGAGCTCGGCACTCAACTGACCAAAACCATCCGCCTGAACATCCCTATGCTGTCCGCAGCCATGGATACCGTTACCGAATCCGGCCTGGCCATCGCGCTGGCGCAGGAAGGCGGCCTGGGCTTCATCCACAAAAACATGTCTATCGAGCGCCAGGCTGAAGAAGTCAGCCGCGTGAAGAAGCATGAAAGCGGCGTAGTCACCGACCCGCAGACCGTTACCCCGGCCACCACGCTGCAGGAAGTGAAAGAGCTGACCGCGCGCAACGGCTTCGCCGGTTACCCGGTCGTGACCGAAGACAACGAGCTGGTCGGCATCATCACCGGCCGCGACGTGCGCTTCGTGACCGATCTGACCCAGCCGGTCACCGCGGTCATGACGCCGAAAGATCGCCTGGTCACCGTGAAAGAAGGTGAAGCGCGCGACGTGGTGCTGCAGAAGATGCACGAAAAGCGCGTAGAAAAAGCGCTGGTGGTGGATGACAGCTTCCACCTGCTGGGCATGATCACCGTTAAAGACTTCCAGAAAGCGGAACGCAAACCGAACGCCTGTAAAGACGAGCATGGCCGTCTGCGCGTAGGCGCGGCGGTCGGCGCCGGCGCCGGCAACGAAGAGCGCGTTGACGCGCTGGTGGCGGCAGGCGTTGACGTCCTGCTGATCGATTCCTCGCACGGCCACTCCGAAGGCGTGCTGCAGCGCATCCGCGAAACCCGCGCCAAATACCCGGATCTGCAGATCGTCGGCGGCAACGTCGCGACCGCTGCGGGCGCCAAAGCGCTGGCTGAAGCCGGCGTGAGCGCGGTGAAAGTGGGTATCGGCCCAGGCTCCATCTGCACCACCCGCATCGTGACCGGCGTGGGCGTACCGCAGATCACCGCCATCGCCGACGCGGTGGAAGCGCTGGAAGGCACCGGCATCCCGGTTATCGCCGACGGCGGCATCCGCTTCTCCGGCGACATCGCCAAAGCGATCGCTGCGGGCGCATCCTGCGTGATGGTCGGCTCCATGCTGGCGGGCACCGAAGAATCCCCGGGCGAAATCGAGCTGTATCAGGGCCGTTCGTTCAAATCTTACCGTGGCATGGGCTCGCTGGGCGCGATGTCCAAAGGCTCCTCCGACCGTTACTTCCAGACCGATAACGCCGCCGACAAACTGGTGCCGGAAGGTATCGAAGGCCGCGTGGCCTATAAAGGCATGCTGAAAGCCATCGTGCACCAGCAGATGGGCGGCCTGCGCTCCTGCATGGGCCTGACCGGCTGCGCCACCATCGACGATCTGCGCACCAAGGCGGAGTTCGTGCGCATCAGCGGCGCCGGCATTCAGGAAAGCCACGTGCACGACGTGACCATCACCAAAGAGTCGCCGAACTACCGCATGGGCTAATGCCTTAACCTCTCCTGAGTGAGAGGCCGGGGTGGGGCGTTAAGCCCCATCCCGAAACACACATTTTCGCTCTTTTTCTCTTGTTGCTGGAATTCGCCTCACATGACACAAAATATCCATAAGCATCGCATCCTGATACTGGACTTCGGTTCGCAATACACCCAACTGGTCGCCCGCCGCGTGCGCGAAATCGGCGTTTACTGCGAACTGTGGGCCTGGGACGTTAGCGAAGAGCAGATCCGCGAATTCAACCCAAGCGGCATTATCCTGTCCGGCGGCCCGGAAAGCACCACCGAAGCCGGCAGCCCGCGCGCCCCGGACTACGTGTTCAACGCCGGCGTGCCGGTGCTGGGCGTGTGCTACGGCATGCAGACCATGGCGATGCAGCTGGGTGGCCATGTGCAGGGCTCCAACGAACGCGAGTTCGGCTACGCGCAGGTGGAAATCGTCAAAGAGAGCGCGCTGCTGCGCGACATCGAAGACGCCATCAGCCCGGCCGGCAAACCGCTGCTGGACGTGTGGATGAGCCACGGCGACAAAGTGACCGCGATCCCGTCCGACTTCGTGACCATCGCCAGCACCGATACCTGTCCGTTCGCCATTATGGCCAACGAAGAAAAACGCTTCTACGGCGTGCAGTTCCACCCGGAAGTGACCCACACCCGCCAGGGCCAACGCATGCTGGAGCGTTTCGTACTGGACATCTGCCAGTGTGAAGCCCTGTGGACCCCGGCCACCATCATCGAAGATGCGGTTGAGCGTATCCGTGAGCAGGTGGGTGAAGACCACGTGATCCTCGGCCTGTCCGGCGGCGTCGACTCCTCCGTGACCGCGATGCTGCTGCACCGCGCCATCGGCAAACGCCTGACCTGCGTATTCGTCGACAACGGTCTGCTGCGCCTGAACGAAGCCAAGCAGGTGATGGAAATGTTCGGCGACCACTTCGGCCTGAACATCGTGCACGTCGAGGCGGAAAACCGCTTCCTGACCGCGCTGGCGGGCGTGGACGAGCCGGAAGCCAAGCGTAAAATCATCGGCCGCGTGTTCGTTGAAGTGTTCGACGAAGAAGCCTGCAAGCAAGAGCAGGTGAAATGGCTGGCACAGGGCACCATCTACCCGGACGTGATCGAATCCGCCGCTTCCGCCACCGGCAAAGCGCACGTGATCAAGTCGCACCACAACGTGGGCGGCCTGCCGAAAGAGATGAAGCTGGGCCTGGTCGAGCCGCTGAAAGAGCTGTTCAAAGACGAAGTGCGCAAGATCGGCCTGGAGCTGGGCCTGCCGTACGACATGCTGTTCCGTCACCCGTTCCCGGGCCCGGGTCTGGGCGTGCGCGTGCTGGGCGAAGTGAAGAAAGAGTACTGCGATCTGCTGCGCCGCGCCGACGCCATCTTCATCGAAGAGCTGCACAAAGCCGACCTGTACAACAAAGTCAGCCAGGCGTTCACCGTGTTCCTGCCGGTGCGTTCGGTCGGCGTGATGGGCGACGGCCGCAAATACGACTGGGTGGTCTCCCTGCGTGCGGTAGAAACCATCGACTTCATGACCGCGCACTGGGCGCACCTGCCGTATGACTTCCTCGGCCGCGTCTCCAACCGCATCATCAACGAAGTGGACGGCATCTCCCGCGTGGTGTACGACATCAGCGGCAAGCCACCGGCGACGATTGAGTGGGAGTGATTTAACACTTCCTGCAGCCTGTTCGTAACTAGGCCGTAGTGACTAAGACCCTCTGTTTTTACAGGGGGTTTTTCTTTATTTGGCCATATCTTTTCCGCCATGCTTCCAGCCTTGGGTAAAGCCGAACATTGTTTGTGGTCGAAATATGGCCTATGTTCAGACCTTGGTATGATTGATAGCGACTGGGATACGATGAAAGTAGAGACCATCAACTACGTTATAGAATCCTATGAGCAGCAGAAGCGAGAGAACGCCATTGCTCTGCTGAAATTACTGATGCTGTCAGCGAAGGATAAAGCGGAAGGGCGTGTGTTCTCGAAGGAACAGCTGTTGGATGGGCTTTAAGCATTACAGTGCTCAACATTAAGGGATTGCATTGGAACAGCAGGTGGCCTTTGAGCACACGCGTACCGTAAGGCACTGTATTGACTCCATTGTCACACCATCAGGACATCCAGCAGCTGCTGTTTAAGCGATTCATCATGCCCTGATAGCCCGATGGCTGCCTAACCCTCGTTTACCTGCAAGTGAAAGACTTTGGGGATCGCATCACCCGTCCTGCTCATCATACTTGCGCTGGCACTCCTGAATCGCCTCAATATTCCCTAACGTCCAGTCGAACAGTATCGAGAACGGCCCCTGCAGGGATTTGCCGAGCGGCGTCAGCGAATACTCGACGCCAAGCACTCGCCCATCCAAGACTTTGCGATGCACCATGCCGTTGCGTTCCAGTTTGCGCAGGGTCTGGGTCAGCACGCGTTGCGTGACGCCATCCAGACGGCGCTTGATGGCGTTGAAACGCTGCGGCTCGCGCAGCACTTCCAGCACCATCATGGACCATTTATCGGCAATCTGATCGAGCACGATGCGGCTTGGGCAGTCGGCGCGGTAAACAACATCGGTCTTATCCATCGGTATCCTCCTGCATCCCTGGGATGCTTAAGGTGCGTAATTGACGCCAGGTATGCAAAGTATACCATTCGAAACAGGGCGCGAATAACCCGCACTTGTACCCCAGGTAAAAGGACATTGAGATGACAGATACAGATTTCAGCAAACTCAGGCTGTCTCATGTGCACGGCGTGATGACGATCGCTATCGATAACCCACCGGTAAACGTGCTTGATGTGGCGCTGATGTCGGAAATCAGCCGTTTATTGCTCGCGGTGCGTGACGATCCGGATACGCGCGTGTTGGTGTTCCAGAGCGCGAACCCAGAGTTTTTCATTGCTCACGTCGACATGACCTTGATCGATGAGCCGCACGCTTTCGACGAACTGGCGAGCAACGCGCCGGAGGGGCTTAATCCGTTCCAGGCGTTTGGCGAACTGCTGCGCAGCCAGCCGCAGGTCACTCTCGTTAAGCTGGCTGGGCTGGCGCGCGGCGGCGGCGCCGAGTTTGTGGCTGCGGCCGATATGGCTTTCGCGGCACGGGAAACGGCGGGACTGGCCCAGTGCGAGGCCTTGATGGGCATTACGCCCGGCGGTGGCGCGACGCAGTATCTGACGAGCCGAATGACGCGCGGCCGCGCTCTGGAGGCGATCTTGGGTGCCGATCTCATCGATGCCGCTACCGCAGAGCGTTATGGCTGGATTAACCGCGCCTTGCCTGCCGCCGAGCTTGATGATTTCGTCGATCGGTTAGCGCGCAACATCGCGGCATTGCCAGAGGGCGTGATTGCGGCGGCCAAACAGGCGATGCCTGCGCCGGATCTGCAGGCCGGTTTTTATCGCGAGCACGACGCCTGGGCGGGATTGTTCGCACGCCCGGCCGCGGAGCGGTTGATTCGCGGCGGGCTGAAGGCCGGTGCGCAAACCCCGGAGGGGGAGCGTAACCTTGAAGGCCTGCTGCGTCATCTGGCCCGCTAAGATGCCGCCCCCCACTGCGTCAGCAGCGCATGCAGCCTGGCCGGCTCCAGCGGTTTGCGCAGCACCAGATAGCCTTCCTGCTCGGCCTCTTGCAATATCTGCGAGTTGAACTCGCCGCTGACCATCGCGCCGCTCACGTCCGGCAGGCGTTCGAACAGCGCTTTCAGGATGTCGAAACCGCTCTCGCCGGAACGCAGGCGCTGGTCGCACAGCACGGCGAACGGCGTAAAACCGTCGTCGACAATGGCGAAGGCTTCCTCGGCGGAGGCCGCGCAGCGCACGGTGATGCCCCAGGTGCTCATCAGGCTCTCCCAGGCGGAGGTCACCAAGGGATCGTCGTCCACCACCAGGCAGGCGCCGCGCAGCGGCGCATAGCGGATGGGCGTGGCGGTGTTGTCGTAGGCGGCCGCGGTTTCCGGCGCTTTATCTTCGCCGATGTATTGCGTGAAGCGCATCCAGAAGCGCGAACCTTTGCCTTCGACGGAGTGCATGCCGTACTTCACCTTCATCAGCTTGGCGCAGCGCGCCACCACCGCCAGCCCCAGCCCGTGGCCGGCGCTGTCGATTTTCCACGCCAGTTCGGGGCGGTAGTAAGGGGAGAAGATTTTGCTTTTCTCTTCGTCGGCGATGCCCACGCCGGTGTCCCACACTTCCACCAGGCACTCGGCGCCGCGCGGGCGGATGGCGATCAGCACGCCGCCCTGTTGCGTGTAGCGCAGGGCGTTTTGGATCAGGTTAATCAGCGATTGCCGCACCAGCAGCGGATCGCCCATCACGCTGATGCGCCGTTTGGGCCGCCAGGTGCGCAGCGCCAGGGCGCGGCTGTTGGCCTCTTCGCGGAACAGGGTGATCACCGAGTCGAGCAGGGCGCCGATATCCACATGGGTGGCGGCGGTGCGCACGTTGCCGGATTCGATCTTGCTGAGATCGAGCAATGAATTGAACATCAAATGCACCGAACGCACGCTCTGCTGCAGATCCAGCAGCTGCGGCGTCAGGCTGTCGTCGCGGTTTTTGTGGATGATGGCTTCGATCAGAAAGCCCATGGCGTGCACCGGCTGGCGCAGATCGTGGCTGGCGGTGGTCAGGAACTGGTTCTTGTCCAGCAGCGCCTGTTCCGCCTCCTCTTTAGCCTGGCGGAACTGCTCCGCCAGGCGCGAGCTTTGTTCCTCGAGCAGCGCCTGCTGGATAAAGAACGCATGCGAGGTTAACGCGTGGCGGTAAATGGCGAAGCCGTACAGCAAGTTCAGCATCAGCACGATGAACATCACGTCTTCCAGCCGGCAGATGATGCCGAGGTTCAGCAGCCCCCAGGAAGCGAAGAAAAAGCGGGTAAAGGTGCTGATAACCGGCGTCAGATGCGTTGCGTTGGCGGCGACGATCGCGGCGATGCTGATATTGAGCAGCAGAAAAAAGTCAAAGTTATGGGTCTGCGGCGTAATTAAATAGAGTGATGAGATCCCCAACCCGTGAATAAACGCCACCTTATTAATGCGCGGCAGCCAGCGGCGCAGCACGGCGTCTTCATCATTTTCTTTGGCCTCATGCAGGTAGCGGCGGTGCCATATTCGGATCGCCACGGCGCATAGCAGGTAAACGATGATCCAGGTAATGGTTGGGCCGAGTTCATCACCCAGCAAATAAATCCAGATGGCGAACGGGATGCCGACGAAAGGCACGGCGGTGAAACTGAATACCAGCCGCATGAAGGTGTTGTCCAGCAGGCGGATCTGCGCGCGTGGGGAGATACCATCATTTTGTAAATTCTGGAAAAACCTCATGACGACGGATCCCGTTTGCCGTGCAACAGCGTGATGGCTTCCACCCGGCTGTTGACGCCGATCTTTTTCAATATATTGCTGATATGTTCTTTGACGGTAGGTTCGGAAATAGAGAGCTGCGTCGCGATTCTTTTATTTGGCAGGCCGCGCAACATCATGGTTAATACGTCGATTTGCCTCGGCGTTAAATTGAATTTATTTAAATGTTCGCGGCTGCTTTTAATAGCAAGTTCATTTCCATCTGGGAACCACTCCTGATTATTGTTTAGCGCAAAAACCGCCCTGGCGAATAATTCAGGTGGCTCGTTTTTTAATACGAATCCGTGCCCGCCGGCATTGTGCACTTTCTGCCAGATATCGTTATTCTCGTCGCCGCTGACCACTAAAATCCGTACCTGCGGATAACGTTGTTTTACTTCTTTGAGTAATTTCAACGCTGTACCGGAAGAGAGCCAAAAATCAATCACCAGTAAACGCGGCGGGCCATTTTCCCTAATATGACGGTAGCAATTCTCTTCATTGGTCACCACATGCGCCTGTTTGAATCGGCAATGCGTGCTGAGAAAATTAGCGATGCCGCTTGCTACCAATGGATGGTCATCAACGACCAACGCATAATCCTGCCCCAAAGGATTCTCCTTTCGCCTTCACAGTTCAGATAAGTCTGATGAATTATTATCAACCCTCCCTACTTTAGGAGGGTTTTTTCGTTTAGGAAAGGGAAATATATTATTCGAGGATTTGGATAAGAGAAAACATAAAGCCAATCGATAATTTTAACTGATTGGTTATAAAGGATAATTTATGAAGAAACCACTTATCGCTTTAACCGCGACGATGATGATAGCCGGTTGTTCCACCCTGAAAACCGATCAGGCCATTCCACTGCTGCAGGCGGAAACCGCCAAAATGCTGGGCCTGGGCTCATCGGACGAAATTACCGTGACCAACGTCAATGGCGCGCAGCCGGATGCGCTGGGCGGCCAAAAACTTTCATATCGCGCCACCACGGAAAAGGGCCGTATTTTCGATTGCTCGTCGCTGATGATGCCGGGAATTTTAGGTTCGTCGCCGTCGCTGAGCGCGCCGACCTGTACGCCGGTGGTCACGCATAAATAATTCGCTTTGGGGGCGGTATTGCCGCTTCCTGGTTTTCCATCGTCGGAGCGTCAGCGCCGGGGGGCAATAAGCTTTTGCTTCGACGATCACTAAACCGGCGTGCGCGAAATAACGCCTCACACTTCCTCTAGCGCAGTGAGTTTACCCATAACAATAAATTTCGCGCCATCATGCCAACGAGTACGGAGATAGCCCGTGAATGACAAGACATCGCACCCTTTAGCGGTTAAAACACCGCTTTCCAAACTTTACCTCGCTCTATTTTCCGCGCCGCTGTTGATGCTGGCGCCCGCCGATATCGCTCGCGCAGACGATGCTATTTTTGACGGCGACTCAAAAATTACCGAATCATTGGCCTACACCGGGGACGTTTACGTCGGCCGCAATCAAAGCGGCAACCTGCTGATCGAGAATGGCAAGATCAGCGCCTATAACATCAATATCGGCCGGATGTTCAACGGCCAAATTCATGACAGCCTGGTCACGGTTCGCGGGCCGAACGCTGAGCTGAACGCGGTGAACGATCAGTTCGTGCTGCGCGGCGGCCTGAATCTGGGGCGGGGCACCCTGCGGGTTGAAGACGGCGCGCTGGCCAGCGCGAAAGAGATCGTGGTCGGCACCACGCGCGGCTATGACAGCCACCTGATCGCCACCGGTGCCGGTTCCCGCGTCACCAGCAATTTTCTCAGCGTCGGCACCGACTTAGGGGCGCGATCCACGCTGGCGATTGAAGACGGCGCGGTGTTGAATACCGCCTTTGACGCGCGCATCGGTAATGGCAGCGGGCCGGGCGAGACCGATACGCTGAGCCCGAAGGCCACGGTCACGGGGGCCAATTCCCAGTGGAACGTCGGCCGTGCGCTCACGCTCAACGGCGATCTGGACGTGCTGAACGGCGCTGCGGTCAACGTCGGTAATATTCAGGTGGCGGGCGTCTCCGGCGCGCGTAAAACCGCCGAGCTGACGATCGCCGGCAACGGCTCACGGTTTACCAGCGGCAGCAGCGTCAACGTCGGCGATTACGGCAATGGCGTGTTGGCGGTCATGGACGGCGGGACATTCTCCGCCGGCGGCAACGAAGTGGTGCTGGGCGAGACCGGTTCCGGTTCTAACCGCGGCGCGCTGATTATCGGCAGCCGCGGCAACATGGATACCGGCACCGGGTTGACCGAGCCGACGCTCGGCGCGGCGGGCGCTGCAGGCACTATCGATGCCCAGACGGCGATCGCCCTGCGGGGCGGATTGTTCCGCAGCTATGTGTACTTTAACCATACCGACGGCAATTACGTCTTCAGCAACAAGATGAGCGGCGAAGGCGAGGTGATCAACACCGCTGGGCACACGACGCTGAACGGCGATCTCACTGGGCTGCAGGCCAACGTCACCGCGCGCGGCGGCAAACTCATCATCGCCAGCGATATCAATACCCAGAAAGAAGACGACATTTTCGAGATCCAAACCCTCAGCGCCGAAAACGGCGGCACGCTGATCCTCAACGCGACGGCGGGTTCCGACGTCAATAACGGGCAGGGCTACAGCAGCGCCGCGTCGATCAAGGCCGGCGGCACGCTGGGCGGCAACGGCACGCTGGGCCAGACCGAGATCCAGTCCGGCGGCCATATTTCGCCCGGCGACGGCAATATCGGCACGCTGACGCTGAAACGCTACCTGAACTTTATCGGCGAATCCTTCTATGACGTCGATATCGCCGGTGACGGCCGCAGTGACCAACTGCTGGTGGCGGGCAAAACCACCATCAGCGATCGGGCCAAGGTGCAGGTCACGGCGCTGGATCCGCAAACCAGCTATAAAACCGGCCAAAGCTACCGCATTTTGACCTCGGACGGCGGCATTGACGGCCAATTCGCGGCGGCGGTCTCCAAGTCTGCCTTCCTCGATGTGGCGTTGAACCACAGCGCCAACGCCGTGGATCTCACCATCGCGCAGAAAGACACGGGCGGTGAAAATCCAGGGGGCGAGAATCCGGGTGGGGAAAATCCAGGCGGTGAGAATCCAGGCGGTGAGAATCCAGGGGGTGAGAATCCAGGGGGCGAGAATCCGGGCGGTGAAAACCCAGGTGGTGAAAATCCGGGGGGCGAGAATCCGGGTGGGGAAAACCCAGGCGGTGAAAATCCGGGGGGCGAGAACCCAGGCAGCGGCAAGCCGGGCATTTTCCAAACGGTGGCCGAGAGCGGCAACCAGTGGAATACCGCCGGTGCGCTCTCGACGTTGGTGCAGAACGGCCCTTCGCTGGCGCTGTACAACTCGCTGCTGCTGCTGAGCGCGCCGGAAGCGCGCGAGGCGTTCAATCAGCTGTCCGGCGAAGTCTATCCGTCGATGCAGTCTAACCTGATCGCCGGCAGCACCCAGCTGTTCAACGTGCTGAACCAGCGCATGCTGCGCCTGTTCGACAACGATAGCCTGCCGATACCACCGCTGGCGATGTCGCTGGTGCAACCGGCGCAGGCGCAAAACAGCGGCGTCTGGGGGCAGACCTTCAGTTCCTGGGGCAGAAACAGCGGCAATGGTAACGTGGGCAAGCTGGATGGCAACACCACCGGCTTCCTGTTGGGGGCGGATCGCAAGCTGGCGGACCATAACGTGCGCATCGGCGGCTACTTCGGTTACAGCCGCGGCGACTACGACGTCGACAGCCGCCGTTCCAAGGCTGATACCGACAACTACCACCTCGGCCTGTATGCGGCGGGGCAGCAGGATGCGTTCTCGCTGCGCGGCGCGCTGGGTTACACCTGGCACAAGATCGAAGGCAAGCGCAACGTCGATTTCAGCGGCTTCTCGGATCGGCTGAAGTCGGATTATGACGCGAACTCGCTGCTGGCGTTCACCGAAGCGGGTTACCGTTTCGGCCAGCCGGAGATGAACGTCGAACCGTTCATTAACTTGAGCTACATCCGCCTGCATACCGACAGCTTCCAGGAGTCGGGTGGCGCGGCGGCGCTGAGCGTGCGCAATGAAACGATGAACACCTTCTACTCCACGCTCGGGGTGCGCGGCGTGACCGAGCTGCCGAAGAACGTCAGCCTCTATGGCTCGCTCGGTTGGCAGCATGCCTACGGCGATAAGAACACCTCATCGCGCATGGCGTTTGCCGGCAGTGACGCGTTCGTCACTCAGGGCCAGGCCGTGGATGACAACGTGATGGTGGGCGATATCGGCGTGAGCGTGAAACTGTCGCGTGCCGCGACGCTGGATGTCGGCTATCAGGGGCAATTCGGCGCCGATACCCGCGTTAATTCGGTCAACGCCAACCTGCGCTGGTCGTTCTGATTTTTCCTCTAGACTTCTCTGGTACTTGCAGGCCCGCTTGATGCGGGCCTTTTTTATGGTGAGGGCTCAGTGGCGGCCTGTGGCTGACTTTTATGATGAAAAAAACCGCGCAACGGCGCAATGCCGCTCACTTAAGCCTGAGTGGCATTTTTTTATCCAGCCTCTGGGCGTTCTGTGCAGGGGAATTGCCGTAAATGTCCCGCATTTCTCTGCGGCCAATATGAACGGCAATTGGAGGGGCCGATGGCGCGGCCCCTCCACCCGCGCCTTCGCTTAACACCATCTGTCCGCTACGCGGATACCCTCGCCGCGTCTGCGTTGTCGGGCGGGGCGGCTGCGACAAACGTCCCTGTTAGTCTCGCCTCAACCGGCCTTCCCTGGCCGGTTGCCCCTGACAACGCAGTCTTGCTCGGCAGCCGGTGATGCGCGCCCAAGGTCAACACCTGAGCTGGCTGCTACCGGGAAATCTGTCGCTTATGAGGTTGTGGTAGAGAAGTTGGAGATGAGCGCGGTGTTGGGCGCCCTTGAAGACGCCGAACGCAGGCATAGCGCATTAGGCGAAACCGCCATGGACGGCGGTTTCAGGTGAGACAGGCAGGGACGCCTGTCGCAACCGGCCTCAATGCGGTATGGCGGAGGGAGGGGAGTTGGCAAAGCCAACCGTCTGATAGGGCAAAGGCGCGGGTTGCCAGGGGGCGCGCCTTCGGCCCCTGGCTCGGTCGAGGTGCGTGAGCCACATGGGGCATCTCACTTTTATCGACCGAAAATGTCACGAACGCCTGCAGAAAAACGCTAACTGATCAGCATTGCGCACAACGGCGGGCTTGGCGAGAAGCGCGAGCGGTGCTTAACGCCCTTTTTTCTTGCGCCCTGGCTGGGTAAAGCGCTTACGGCCGGCCGGCGCAGCGGCTTTGTCGGCGCTTTTGGGGCCGCCGGCGCCCGGTTTTTTCGCCGCGGCGGATTTGGCCGGGGCCTTCTTCGCCGGCTTGGCCTCGGACGAGGAGCCTTCAATCAGTTTGAACAGCTCGATCAGCTCGTCATCGGTCAGATCGCGCCATTCGCCCAGCGGCAAGCCTTTCAGGCTGACGTTCATGATGCGCGTGCGTTCCAGCTTGGTGACCTCGTAGCCGAAGTGTTCGCACATGCGGCGGATCTGGCGGTTCAGCCCCTGCACCAGCGTGATGCGGAACACGAACGGCGCCTCTTTCTTCACCTTGCACTTTTTGGTCACCGTACCCAGCATCGGCACGCCGGCGCCCATGCCGCGAATAAACTCGTCGGTCACCGGCTTGTTGACCGTCACCAGATACTCTTTCTCGTGATTGTTGCCGGCGCGCAGGATCTTGTTGACCAGGTCACCGTGGTTGGTCAGAAAGATCAGCCCCTGCGAATCCTTGTCCAAACGGCCGATCGGGAAGATGCGTTTGCTGTGGTTGACGAAGTCAGCGATGTTGTCGCGCTCGCCGTCTTCGGTGGTTGTGACGATGCCGACCGGCTTGTTCAGCGCGATCAGCACCAGATCTTCTTCATTACGCGGTTCGATCAGCTGACCGTTAACCTTCACGACATCCCCGGCAAATACCTGAGCGCCAACGGTGGCGCGCTTACCGTTGATGAAAACGTTGCCCTGTTCGATGTATCGATCGGCATCGCGGCGTGAGCAGATACCGCTCTCGCTAATGTATTTGTTCAGACGAATGGATGAGTTGGTCAGCATGAGATCTCCGTAAAACGCGGACTATACATTACCCGGATGACACTGCGAAGCGAATCATGCAGGGGGGCTGGATAAGGGTATCCTGACCGCGGCTACTACAAAGGTATTTGCAATATGTTTTTTTCGTTTAATTAATTATAGAAATTCGATGAGGATTTTTCTGCAAATTATTCAAGTTATAAATGGATTGTGCCAAATTAAACCATTTAAGCGGTCATGTATAGATTCATTTTAGAAAAGCATTAGGATATTGATAAATTCAAGGAGGGATAAATGAACGCATTAGCCGAGGAAGGGACGTTACGACGTATGACCATGGGGGAAATTAAATTGGCTCGCCATATATATGGAAGCTCAATTATATATGGTCGTGTATGGATACACTGTGATAGCTATTTCCCGTTTGGCTTACAAAACAGAAGTTATGCCATGGCACCTAATGGCGAGTTATGGTTACGGAGGGGACTCTATAAAGACGATTTTTCTGATAACACGGTTCTGATAGAAGAAAAACATCTTTTCATCCATGAGTTGGGGCATGTATGGCAGCATCAGCATGGACAATGGGTAAGAATGCGTGGGTTGTTTAGTTGGGCGGCTGAGTACAACTATCGCCTTGATAAGAATAAAATTACTGATTACTCGCTGGAGCAACAAGCTTCGATTTTTGCTGATTACTGGCTGCTGTTGGTTTATGGTATTGAAACGTGGCGTTATTATCAACGTCCTGGACGAGTGGGCAAGTACAGGGGAACCGATAGTTTGCGTGACATTTATGCACTTTATCGAAAAATTATTAAGGGATGAGGGGAGCATGAAAAAATATTTGGTTCTATTCACGGCCTGCCTCCTGGTCGGCTGTCCGGGGCCTGGCGATAAGCTGACTCCACGCTTCCCCGCCGTCGTCACTGCCAAAGATAACCATGTCTGCATTCTTTCTTCTATGAAGGCGGGGGATAATATTCGCTTCGTTCAGATTTATAGCGAATCAGGCGATAAGCTCATTAAAGCTATCGATAATGACATTTTCTTCGTTGAGCCGGGGAGGTGCATGCCGGTATTCGACTATGCTTTTCGGCCAGGGAAGCGTTATTCCGTCGCCTACGATATACAGACACCCGAAGGTTCGCATTTGATTACCGCCGCATTCATGGTTGTCTCCGACGAACGGGGCAACCTGAGGGTTAACCATTAACACATGTTCTTAGGTTTAGTTTGTTGGACTGCGTTAGGTTGTAGAATGAAAGGCTATGAAAAAACTTGCCCTGTTGCTCGCTAACACATTGGCTGTTGTTGGGCTGGCTGTGCTGACAATAAAGCTTTTTCCTGTACCCAGGCTCAAACCGCTTGGCTGATTGACGCCAGCGAGTTTTTCCATTTTAACGATACGGAATGGTTTGGTGCGCTCATTTTTGGCGCGGTTTATCTGCTGGCCGGGTGTCTGGAATGGCTCTTTATCCGCCAGGTTTTTCAGCGGGTGAGCTGCGGGCACCGCCACTAACTCTCATCACCGTTCCTCCACCTTCACCACCCGGGTATTCAGCGGGGTGAGCGTCTGCCCGGCGCTGCCGATCGGCGTCAGGCGCGGGACGGGGCGGCCGCTGTCGCTTTCCACCAGCGTTGAGTGCGCTTCTCCCTCGGCGAACAGATGATCTTCCCCCCACTGGCGCAGGCCGACGATCACCGGAAACAGCGCGCGGCCTTTCTCGGTCAGTACATATTCCTGATAGGCGCTGCCGTCTGCGGCGGGCACGATCTCCAGCACGCCGTGCGTCACCAGCGCGCGCAGCCGGGTGGCAAGGATATTCTTCGCCATCCCCAGCCCTTTTTGAAATTCGCTGAAGCGGGTGACGCCGTCGAAGGCGTCGCGCACGATCAGCAGCGACCACCAGTCGCCAATCACATCCAGCGTGCGCGCCACCGGGCACGGCGCGTCTTCCAGACTTTTACGTTTCACGACGGTTATCTCCAGCTGCATATTCTGGTTGCATTATAAAACCTCCACGCCTAAAGTTCATTGGGTTTAATAATGAAACCAGACTGAGGTGTGCAATGAGCGACAAACTGCTGGGTCCCTCCTGTGCGGTGCTGGGGCGCCTGCCGGCCCCCTTGGTGCTGCTGTTGGCCGCCGCCAGCGCCTTCAGCGTGGCCAACGTTTACTATGCGCAGCCGCTGCTGGACGCTATCGCCCATGATTTTTCCATCAGCCTGGCGGCGGTCGGCATGGTGATCAGCGTGACTCAGTTGGGCTGTGCGCTGGCGCTGCTGTTGGTGGTGCCGTTGGGGGATCGGCTGAACCGGCATCGGTTGCTGGCGGGGCAACAGCTGGGGCTGATCGGCGCGCTGCTATTGGTGGGCTGGGCGCACAGCGCGCCCTGGCTGCTGGCGGGAATGTTGCTGGTAGGCTTATTGGGCACCGCCATGACGCAGGGGCTGATCGCTTACGCCGCAGCCCTGGCGGCGCCGCAGGAGCGCGGGCGGGTGGTTGGTGCGGCGCAGGGCGGAGTGGTGCTGGGATTGCTGCTGGCGCGCACCCTGTCCGGCGCGCTGGCGGACGTCGGCGGCTGGCGCACGGTGTATTTCTTCTCTGCCGGGGTGACGCTGGTATTGCTGCCGATCTTGTCGCGCCTGCTGCCTGCGCCGCGCACCGCTCCCAGTACGCTGAGCTATCCCGCGCTGCTGCGTTCGATGCTGAGCCTGTTGCTGCATGACCGCACGCTGCAAATTCGCGGCATGTTGGCGCTGCTGATGTTCGGCGCTTTCAGCCTCTTTTGGAGTTCGCTGGTGTTGCCGCTGAGCCAGGCACCGTTCAACTTCACCCATGCCGCGGTGGGGGCGTTCGGCCTGGTCGGCGCGGTGGGCGCACTGGCGGCGGTGCGCGCCGGGCATCTGGCGGATCGCGGGCTGGGGCAGGCGGCCAGCGGCGTGTGTCTGCTGCTGTTGACGCTGGCCTGGCTGCCGCTCGGTTTGCTCGGCAGCGGCCTGGTTTGGCTGGTGGCGGGCATCGTATTGCTGGATCTGGCGGGCCAGGCGATCCACGTGCTGAACCAGAGCATGATCTTCAGCGCGCACCCGCAGTCGCACAGCAGGCTGGTGGGCTGCTACATGCTGTTTTACGCCGTCGGCAGCGGGCTGGGTGCCTTTGCCGGCACCCATATGTACGCCTGGGCGGGCTGGAGCGGCGTCTGCTGGCTGGGGGCAGGCGTGAGCCTGAGCGCGCTGCTGTTTTGGCGGCTGACGCTGCGCGGGATGCCGCCCTCATCGACGGCGGTGGAGCAGTGAAAGCTGGAAGCCCAGCGCACCGCACAACTGCTGAGGCGCGGTGAAGCCGCTTTCCGCCAGGAGGAGACGGCTGCGCGCCGCCGCCATCGGGTGCCAGTTGCGGCGGGTGCGTTCGATCACCTCCTGCGCCTGCGCCGCCGAGTGCCCGGCGCTTTGCAGCCAATGTTGGTAGTGGCTGACGGGCAGACCCTCCGGCTGATAGTCGAACAGCAGCAGCGGTGCGGTGGGGGAGAGGCGCTGCGCCAGCTGCTGCAGAAAATCCAGTTTGGCGCCATCGTCGGCGATAAAGTGCAGCACCAATGAGCACACCGCCGCGTCGTGGCGGGTTTGCGGCGCTTGTTGCAGCAAGGTGGGCTGGAAGCTCACCCGTTGTGCGTAACCCGCGGCTTCGGCCTTGGCGCGCGCGGCCGCCAGCATGCCGGCGGAGGGTTCCACGGCGCTGAAACGCCAGCTGGCGTTGGCGGCGGCCAGCGCCTCCAGTTCACTGCCGGTGCCGCAGCCGGCCAGCAACAGCGTGGCGTCATTCGGCAGCGTCTGTGCGAGCGTCGCCGTCAGCAGCGCCTGGGCAAACTGATAGCCGGGCACCAGGGTCAGAATACGGCGATCGTAGTCCGCCGCTGCGGCATCGGGGAAGCGTGTATCCGTTTGGTGTTGCATAACCTTCCTTGCCAAGTTCATTGAGAGAGACAAGGAAGGTTATGCTTAAATGATAATGAAATCCATTATCATTAATGAGTTCTGTGACGGGAAAGGCGGCGTTAGCGGGCCGGCGAATGCATCAGGTAATAATCTTCTTCGCCGTCGTTGCCGGTAGAGATGATGCGCCAGCCGTGTTTGCGGTAGAACGCCAGCGCCTTTTCATTCTTCACCAGGCATTTCAGCGAGCCGGTGGCGGTGAAGGTAGCTTCCGCCGCCTGCAGCAGCGCACTGCCGACGCCGCGCGGCGGCTGATGGGGATCGACATACAGGTTATGAATGAAGTTGTCTTCGCGGTAGACGGAGACGAATCCCAGCAGCACGCCGCCGTCTTCCGCCACCCAAATCGCTTCGCCCAGCGTCGCGCCGTCGAAATCTTCCAACTGATAGTTTGAGGTATCGCGCCAGCCGAACGCCGCCTTGCGCGACGCCAGGTACAGCGTGCGCAGGAAGGGGCGATCGGTCTCTTGGTAGGGTCTTATCTGCATGGCATCTCCCGGTGGTTTGTGCTCACTATAGCGCATTGCGCGGCGTATGCCTGCCGAGCCAATTTATTCGCTTGTTTGTCCGCGCCGCCGCTGGCATGATCCCCTGCAGGGATTAACGCAACGTTGATCACAACCTATTGATTTTCATGACTCGGGGTGCCCTTCTACGTGAAGGCTGAGAAATACCCGTATTACCTGATCTGGATAATGCCAGCGTAGGGAAGTCACGGCCGCCCAGCCGGCGCCGCCTTCTTGAACGCTGGTTGGGAGGAATATGATCGCTCGACCTGATGCACTACCCGGCGCGCGCGCCGCGGCCTGTCTGACCCAATTCCAACAGCGGCCTCCGCTGATCCACTGCCTGACCAACGAAGTGGTGCAATCGCTGACCGCCAACGTGCTATTGGCGCTCGGCGCCTCCCCGGCGATGGTGGTGGAGCCGCAAGAGGCGGCGCAGTTCAGCGCGCTGGCCGACGGCCTGCTGATCAACGTCGGTACCCTCAATGCGCTGCGCGCCGAATCGATGTGGGTGGCGGTGGCCGCCGCCAATCAGGCCGGCAAGCCCTGGACGCTGGATCCGGTGGCGGTCGGCGCGCTCTCCTACCGCACCGCCTTTGCTAAACAGCTGCTGGACGAGAAACCGGCGGCGATACGCGGCAACGCCTCGGAAATCATGGCGCTCAGCGGGTTGCTGGCCAGCGGCCGCGGCGTGGACAGCGGCGACGATTCGCTGGCGGCCTTGCCCGCCGCGCGTGAGCTGGCGCAGCGCAGCGGCGCGGTGGTGGCGGTCACCGGCGCGGTGGATTACGTCACCGACGGCCAACGCGATTGGGCGATCGAAGGCGGTTCCCCGCTGATGACGCGGGTGGTGGGCACCGGCTGCGCGCTGTCGGCGGTCGTGGCGGCGTTTTGCGCCCTGCCGGGCGATCGCCTGGACAACGTGGCGACCGCCTGCCGGGTGATGTCCCACTGCGGCGGTCTCGCGGCCAGACAGGCCGGCGGGCCGGGCAGCTTTACGCCGGCGTTCCTCGACGCCCTGTATCAACTGCGCGGGGAGGATCTGTGATGAAACGCATTAACGCGCTGACCATCGCCGGCACCGATCCCAGCGGCGGCGCCGGTATTCAGGCCGATTTGAAGGCCTTCTCGGCGCTCGGCGCCTACGGCACCTCGGTGATCACCGCGCTGGTGGCGCAGAATACCCGCGGCGTGCAGTCGGTGTATTACATCGATCCGGCGTTCGTCGCCGCGCAGTTGGACTCGGTGTTCAGCGACGTGCGCATCGACAGCGTCAAGATCGGCATGCTGGCCAACGCCGACATCGTGCAGGCGGTGGCCGAACGGCTGCGCCATTACCGGCCGGAGTTCGTGGTGCTGGACACCGTGATGCTGGCGAAAAGCGGCGATCCGTTGCTGGCACCGGAGGCGGTGGCGTCTATTCGGCGCGAGCTGTTGCCGCTGGTGTCGATCATTACGCCGAACCTGCCGGAAGCGGCGGCGCTGCTGGCGTGCGCGCCGGCGGAAGATGAAGCGCAGATGCGCGAGCAGGGGCGGGCGCTGCTGGCGATGGGCTGCCGGGCGGTGCTGATGAAGGGCGGCCACCTGAGCGAGAGCGAGAGCCCGGACTGGCTGTTTACCGCTGAAGGCGAGCAGCGCTTTACCGCGCCGCGCGTCGCCACCCGCCATACCCACGGCACCGGTTGCACGCTCTCGGCCGCGCTGGCGGCGCTGCGCCCGCGCCATGCCGACTGGGCGGCTACGGTGGCCGCCGCCAAGGACTACCTGCAACAAGCGCTGCAACAGGCGGACACGCTGGAGGTGGGGCACGGCATCGGGCCGGTGCATCATTTCCACGCCTGGTGGTGAGTCAACTTTTTGCCGCAACCGTGGTCTGACTAGTTCAGGCCCGGTTTTATGGGCGAAACCTGATTTAACCTAGGGAGAAGGACTATGACGGGACACCAGGCGCTGCGTTGCGCCCTCTTCGGCGCACTGCTCAGCTTCAGCGCGGGCAGCTTTGCCCAGCAGATCGTCACCACGTCGGATTTGATTCAGCAGCCGGGGTATCAGGCCAGCTGGCAAAACATGGTGAAAGGCCAGGCGCGGATGCCGGGCTGGGCGCGCAAGGGCGTCGGCACCTCAACGCCGGCGCAGAATCTGAACTGGAAGGGCAAAGAGTATCTGGTCGGCAACCTGTGCAAGCCGCACGACTGCGGCAACAACTTTTTGATCGTGGCGTTCAGCGCGGACAAATCCCAGGCCTGGGGCGTGCGGGTGGCAGTGGAAGATCGGCCGGAAGCCGTCGATCATCCGAAGAAGTATGCCAAGTACCAGTGGCTCGGCAAGCCGAATGACGACATGAAGGCGCTGCTGAAGCAGCAGTTCGAGAACAATCCTGATTGGAAATGATCAGACCGGGGGCGCCGGTGATGGCGCCCCCGGCGTTGATCAGCCGATGCCGGCCTGATGCAGATCGTGCAGGTTGAGCGCCCCCACCAGCACGCCGTCCATATCGACCACCGGGGCCGCGCTGATGTGCTGTTCGTGCAGCGCTTCCAGCGCCTCGCCGGCGCGCCACTGCTCCGGCAGCCGATAGCCGGGGCGGGTGATCGCCGGGCTGAGCGGATCCTGCAGGCTGTTGCCCTTCACCAGCCAGCGGCGCAGGTCGCCGTCGGTAAACACGCCCACCACCCGCTGCTGCGCGTCGCAGACCGCCACTAACCCGAGCCCGGTGCGGCTCAGCTCCAGCATCGCTTCCATCACGTTGGCGCTTTCGCTCACGCGCGGCAGGCGATCGCCGGTGCGCATCAGGTGATGCACGCGGTTCAACAGGCGCGCCCCCAGGCTGCCGCCCGGGTGCGAGCGGGCGAAATCTTCCGCGTTGAAACCGCGCTGGCGCATCAGCGCCATTGCCAGAGCATCGCCCATCATCAGCGTGTTGACCGCGCTGGAGGTCGGCGCCAGCCCCATCGGGCAGGCTTCGCGCTCGACGCCGATATCCAACACGCAGGCCGCGGCCTGCGCCAGCGGCGACTCTTTGCCGCCGGTGATGGCGATCACCGGAATGCCGTTCTCCGCCAGCAGCGGCAGGATCAGATCCAGCTCTTTGGCGCGGCCGGAGTAGGAGATAAACACCACCACGTCGTCGGCGCCGATCATGCCGAGATCGCCGTGCAGCGCTTCCGCCGGGTGCACGAAGAACGACGGCGTGCCGGTGCTGGCCAGCGAGGCGGCGATTTTCTTGCCGATGTGGCCGGATTTGCCGATGCCGGAAATCACCGCTTTGCCACGGCAGTTCAGCAGCAGTTCGCAGGCGCAGACGAAGTTGTCGTCCAGGCGCGCCAGCAGGCGTTGCGCTTCGGTCAGCTCGATCTCCAGCGTTTCGCGGGCGAAGGCGAGCAGGGCGTTGGCGTTACTCATCGGGGTCTCCTACCAGAAGGATATTGATGCCTTTCGCCTGCAGGGCGGCGAGGTAATCGGGGTTGATGTCTCGGTCGGTGATCAGCGTGTCGACGGCGCTGAGTTCGCACACCACGTTCGGGCTCTTGCGGCCGAATTTCGAGGAGTCTACCAACAGAATAATGCGGCCGGCGGCTTCGCACATCGCTTTGCTGACGTTGTGCACTTCGTTGAAGGTGGTGACGCCGGCGTTGAGATCGACGCCGTCCGCGCCGATAAACAGTTTGTCGAAGCTGAACTGCTGAAACGCCGATTCGGCCAGGCTGCCGTGGAACGAGGCCGATTTTTTGCGGTAGGTGCCGCCGGGCATCAGGATGGTCTGATCGTTGTCCAGCTCCACCAGCGCGTTGACGATGGTCAGGCTGTTGGTCATCACCGTGATGTTATTGAACTGCGCCAGGTGCGGCACCATCTGCAGCACCGTGCTGCCGGCATCGAAGATCAGCGAGTCGCCGTCGGCGATCAGCGCCACGGCGGCGCTGGCAATGTGGCGCTTTTTCTCGGTATTGATATGGGTTTTGCGGTCGATCGGCTGATCGCCGTCGTCGCGGCTGAGCACCACGCCGCCGTAGGTGCGGATCACCTCGCCTTCTTCTTCCAGCAGGGTGAGATCCTTGCGGATGGTGGTGCCGGTGGTGGAGAAATGCTCGGCCAGGGCGTCCACTGCCGTTTTGCCATGTCGCTGCAGATATTCAAGGATAGCGGCCTGCCGCTGCTTTGGTTTCATCGCGATTCCCGTTCACAAGAGTTGGGCATTTCCCCTCGCTGAATAATTCACTATGAAAGGTAATGTCTTTTAATGTGAAAATATCACGATTTGGGTTTAATCGCTAACGATAGTGCAGACTGGCATGCGCGATCCTCGGGGAAGATCACATCCGGGCGCAAATCCCACTGATGCAAACCGTGCAATCGAGGCAGCGGGCGGGGCCGGGCGAAAACGGTCAGGCCGCGCAGCAACAGGCTGCCGCATACCCGCCGATCGGCGTCGAAGGCCAGCGCCAGCACCACTCGCGGGCGGAAGCGGCCGCCGGAACGGCCGACGCCGACGGTGCCCAGCCGGCACAGGCCGTCGAAGGCGCGGTTGAAGAGTTGCAGTTGCCACCAGCCGAAGGCGATTTGCAGCAGCCAGGCCAGCAGCGCGAAGGCGATCAGAGCTTGAGTCATGGGGTTCTCCTTAGGCCCCCTTCCGCGGAAGGGGGCGTCGATGGCGTCAGAACATCACCTGGCCGCCGGTGATGTTGATCGATTGGCCGGTGCAGTAAGAGGCCTTGTCGCTGGCGTAGAACAGCAGAGTGTTCAGCACGTCCTGGTAGTCGCAGCCGCGCTTCAGCGGCACTTTGTCGATGTAGTACTGCTCCACCTGGTCCGGCGCGATGCCCAGTTTTTGCGCGTACTGCGGCAGCAGCGACTGGAACATCGGCGACTTCAGCAGGTTGCCGAGCATCAGCGAATGCACGGTAATGCCGTATTCCGCCAGATCGAGCGCCAGCGACTGCGTCAGCCCCACGCCGCCGAACTTGGCGGCGCTGTAGCCGGAGTTGTGCTTGCTGCCGACCTTGCCGGACTTGGAGTTGATCTGAATGATGCGCCCGGCGATGCCGTCGCGGATCATCAGGCGCGAGAACTCGCGGGCGCAGAGGAAATAACCCACTAGGTTCACCTGCAGCGAGCGATCGAAGTCGCCCAGCGGGAAATCGGTGATCGGCGCCGCCTTGGCGATGCCGGCGCTGTACACCAGCAGGTTGGCCTGGCCGAACGCCCGGTCAACCGCCGCCGCCAGCGCGATTACGCTCTGCTCGTCGGTGGCGTCGGCCTGAAAACCGCAGGCGCCGCCTGCGCCAAACGCTTCGTTGATCTGCTGTGCCACCAGATTGGCGTTGTCGGCGTTCAGATCGGCCACCGCCACCCGATAACCGGCCTGCGCCAGCCCGTGGGACAAAAAGGCGCCTAACGTTTGGCCGCCGCCAATCACTACAGCTACTTCAGACATGGTCTACTCCTTATGCGATAAATGACAGCGTGCTGCCCAACGGGATATCGGTCGGCGTCGGGCCGGATACGTGGATCGAGCCGGGGAATTCGGCTTCGGCTTCGCCGTCGAAGCGCACGGTGATGTGGCCCAGTTCGCGCAGGTTCTGCGTGGCAACGCTGCCAACGGCGGTGATGGCGTAGCGCTGCTGCGCCAGCTCCATCACGCCGCCGACCTGCAGCTCACCGGCGGTCGCACCGTGGCGGTGGATGAAGCAGAACTCTTCGATATCCGCCGGCGCGCCTTCACGGAAGGTGATCAGCATGTTGTCCAGCAACGCGTCGCGGGCGCAGCCACCGATCTGCGTGATGGTGGTGTGAAAAATGGTGTGCATAAACGTCTCCCTGAAAATCAGCTTATTGATAAATGAAGGCCGAGGCGGCCCAGGCGATCAACACCGTCGGCGCGCCGGTCAGGAAGCGGCCGACCAGCACCGAGGGCACGCCGACCCGCACGGTATCCTGCTTGGCTTCCGCCAGCGACAGGCCGACCGGAATGAAGTCGCAGGCGGCCTGCGCGTTGATGGCGAACAGCGCGGGCAGCGCCAGCTGCGGCGGAATATGGCCGAGGCCGATCTGCACCCCGACCAGCACGCCGATCACCTGGGCGATGACCGCGCCGGGGCCGAGGAACGGCGACAGCAGCGGGAATGAGCAGATCAGCGCCAGCGTCACCAGGCCGATCGGGCTGTTGGCGAGCGGCGTCAGGCCGTGAGCGATAAAGTCCCCGAGGCCGGAGGCCATGATGATGCCGATCAAGGCCGAGACGAACGCCATAAACGGCAGGATGGTCTTCAGCACGGTGTCGATGGTGTCGCGCCCGGCCTGGAAGAACACCGCCACCACCGATCCCATGCCCATGCCGACCTTCGCCAGCAGCCCGTCGCTTTGCTCGGTGATCTTCTTGCTGGTGTCGTAGTCGCGCGCCTTGGGCGGTGCTGCAACGGCGGCGGCGGGTTGGCTATCTGCCGCTTCGATTCGGCTGATGTTGTGGTCGCGCACGCCGGAGACATAGATGTCTTCGAGGATAAACTGCGCCAGCGGGCCGGACTGGCCGGTGGCGTGGATGTTGACCGTCGGAATGCGGCGTTTCGGGTACAGGCCGCAGCGCAGGGTGCCACCGCAGTCGATCACCGCCACGCCGATCTCTTCCGCCGGCGGCTCGCCCTCTTTGAAACCGTCGACGGCCGGCCAGCCGGTCAATTCGCTGAGGCGATCGACGATCGAAGGCCGGGTGCCGGCGGTGATGTACACCACTTTCTTGCCGGGCTCTATCGGCAGCTCCAGGGGGCCACCCCAGCCGCTGGCGCCTTTTTCAATACGGATATAAGCACTCATGCTGCACTCCACGAATTAAAGTTGCACCTGGCGATCCAGACGGATGCCCATCTTGCGTTCGAACAGGCTGGTGGTCAGATCGGTGACCCAGCCGCGGAAGAAGTTGGTGAACAGCCCCACCAGGAAATAGCTCACCGCCAGCGGGCCGAGCGGCAGGCCGAGGGTGGTCAGGCCGCTGGCGATGCCGAGGTAAACGAACAGCTCGCCGGGGTTGATGTGTGGGAACAGGCCGTTCATCGAGTGGCAGCTGTAGGAGGCCGCCGCGTAGTAGCTCGGCTTGTATTTCTCCGGCATGAAGCGCCCCAGGCTGAGGGTCATCGGATTGCAGAAGACAAAGGTGCCGATCAGCGGCAGCAGCAGATAACGCGAGACGGGGTTGCCCGCGCAGCGCTGCGCCAATCGTTCGATACGTTCCTGGCCAACAAATTTGATCAGCGCGTTCATGATAACCAACAGGCTGATCAACAAAGGTAAAATGCCGGTCACCATGCCGACAAACACTTCACCGCCTTTCTGAAACAGGCCGATAAACCACTCGGCGCCGTGGGTGATTAGCTCAATCATTATGTTCTCCTGTAATGGACTGATATGGCCTGGAGCGAACGGCGGCTCTGTCGCCATGGGCCTTACAGTAGTCACTTTGTTGGGCTATTTGTTTTAAATAGATCACATTTTGAAAGATAAATATTTTATTTTGAAAGTTTAAAGTGAAAGAAAAAGAAGGTCTGTGGCATGAGGGGGAGAAAGCGGGCACAAAAAAGCCCGGCTAGCCGGGCTTTGGGACAGGTGGTCCGTCACATCAGGCGATGGTGACCTTCTTGTCCAGGTAAGCGTCTTGCACGGCGTTGATCAGCGCCACGCCGTCTTTCATCGATTTCTTGAACGCCTTGCGCCCCAGGATCAGGCCCATGCCGCCGGCGCGTTTGTTGATCACCGCGGTGCGCACCGATTCCTGCAGGTCGTTCTCGCCGGCGGCGCCGCCGGAGTTGATCAGCCCGGCGCGGCCCATGTAGCAGTTGGCCAGCTGGTAGCGCACCAGATCGATCGGATGATCGGTGGTCAGCTTGGTGTAGACGCGATCGTCGGTATAGCCGAATTTCACCGCGCGGTAGCCGCCGTTGTTTTCCGCCATTTTCTGTTTGACGATGTCGGCGCCGATGGTGGCGGCGATGTGGTTGGCCTGGCCGGTCAGATCGGCGCTGGAGTGGTAGTCCACGCCATCCTTGTTGAACGCCGGATTGCGCAGATAGGCCCACAACACGGTGACCATGCCCAGCTCATGCGCGCGCTCGAAGGCGATCGAGATCTCTTCGATCTGGCGGCGCGACTGCTCGGAGCCGAAGTAAATGGTGGCACCGACCGCCACCGCGCCCATGTTGAACGCCTGCTCGACGCTGGCGTACAGGGTCTGGTCGTACTGGGTCGGGTAGCTCAGCGTTTCGTTGTGGTTGAGTTTGACCAGGAACGGGATCTTGTGCGCGTAGCGGCGCGATACCGACGCCAGCACGCCGTAAGTGGAGGCGACGCAGTTACAGCCGGCTTCAATCGCCAGCTCGACGATGTTCTTCGGATCGAAATACAGCGGGTTGGCGGCGAACGAGGCGGCGGCGGAGTGCTCGATGCCCTGATCGACCGGCAGGATCGACAGGTAGCCGGTGCCGGCCAGGCGGCCGTGGTTGAACAGGGTTTGCATCGAACGCAGCACGCTGTTGGGACGGTTGTTATCGATCATTACGCGGTCGACGAAGTCGGCGCCCGGCAGGTAGAGATTCTCGGCGGGGATAGTGGTACAGCGGTGTTGCAGCAGATCTTCCGCTTCCTTTCCTAGCAACTGCACAATATCAGTCATGATTCACTCCCGATTAAGCTTCTTCATACACCGGCAATGCAAGGGTTTTTGACCACCGGCGAAGTAAAAAAGCGGTGATTGAAGCTGTAAAGCGATACTACCGAACTTGATCCGGCAAGGACAAACAATAGATGCGATTGAGAGGAAATGCCATTGGCGAGGCCAAATACGCGGGGACGATCGCCCCCGGCGCGCTAAGCGATTAATTATTCGATCTCGAACCACTCGGTGTTCTGCAGGGCGATCGGGGTGATGGAGTAGATCATCTCCTGCAGGTGATCGTGGATGGCGCGCTCCGCCGCCTCGGCATCGCGCGCTTTCAGCGCCTCGTAGATGCGGTAGTGCTGCTTGATCAGGCTCTCCGGCGGCGAGACTTCGCTCAGGCTGAGGAAACGCACCCGATCCATGGTGGCCTTGATGGTTTCGATGGTCTCCCACGCCAGCGGGCAGTCGGCGAACTGGGTCAGCAGCTGGTGGAATTCATCGTCCAGCGCCAGAAACTCGCGCGTCTGCCCGTTCTGCGCCGCCAGCGCCTGACGGTGCAGGTTATGCTCCAGCGTCATCAGCTGCGCCGGGGTGGCGCGCTCCGCTGCGCGGCGCACGATGGCGCATTCCACCGCCTGACGAATAAAGCGCCCGTCGGCCACGCGCTTGGCGGAGATTTTCATCACGAAAGTGCCGCGCTGCGGCAGGATCTGCACCAGGCCGGCCTCCGCCAGCTTGATGAAGGCTTCGCGCACCGGCTGGCGCGAAACGCAAAAGCGGGTGGAAATCTCTTTCTCGGACAACAGGGTGCCGGGGGGGATGGTGCAGTCGACGATATCCTTGCGCAGGAAGCGATAGATCTGCTGGTTGACCGGGACGTTGTTGGTGAGACTGTACGTTTCAGACATGGCGACAATCAGGCATCTGGCTGGAATTCGAATGCCACCATACTAGCAGATTATTGGTTGAAGGCGGGGGGATAAATCCACCCGCCGGGTAGGGTAACTCAGTGATGCCAATCCTGATATTCCTGCTTGCGCCGCCCCGGCGCGGTTTCCGGCATCAGGCTCAGGCCGATGGCTGACACCACGCCCAGCACCATCATGTACCCCGCCAACCCGTAGTAGTGGCCGCCGGTCACCTGCAGGATCTTCACCGCCAGCAGCCCCAGAATGCCGCTGCCGATCAGCGATCCTATCTGCCAGATCAGCGCGATGCCGCTGCAGCGCACGCGGGTGGGGAACAGCTCCGGGAAGTAGGAGGCCTGTGGCGCGTAGCACATGCTGTGGCCGAAGGTCAGCACCACGATCATGGCGATCTGCGTCACCCAGAAACTATCGAGGTTGATCGCCATAAAGAACGGCACGATGCACACCACCTGCAGCAGCGCGCCGGCGATGTACACCGGTTTGCGCCCAACCCGATCGGAGAGGTGGCCCATCAGCGGAATGGCGAAAATCTCCAGCAGCACCGCCACGATCATCGCTTCCAGCAGAATGGTCTCGTTGAGGTGGTTGGCCTTGCCGTAGGCCAGCACGATCACCGTGAACATGGCGAAGGCGCAGGCTTCAATCAGCTTGGCGCACACCCCTTTGCCGATAAGGCCGGGGTAGCGGCGGGCCACTTCCACCACCGGCCGGCTCTCCACCGCCTTGGTGGCGCGGATCTGGGTAAACACCGGCGACTCGTCGATCTTCAGGCGAATAAACAGCCCGACGATCACCAGCAGCAGGCTGAGCAGGAACGGAATGCGCCAGCCCCAGTCCAGCATCTGCGCCGGCGACAGCACGGCGGTCAGCAGCGCGAACAGCCCAGACGGCAGTAGGAAACCGGCGGGCGCGCCGATCTGTACCCAGCTGGCGTAGAAGCCGCGCCGCGGCGGCGGCGCGTATTCGGCGGTCATCAGCACCGCGCCGGCCTGTTCGCCGCCGACGCCGAAGCCCTGCAGCACGCGGATAAAGATCAGCGCGAGCGGCGCCCAGATGCCGATCTGCTCATAGGTGGGCAGCAGGCCGATGCAGAAGGTGCCGAGGCCGACGATCAGGATGGTGATCACCAGCGCCTTCTTGCGGCCGACCTTGTCGCCGATGTGGCCGAACACGATGCCGCCCAGCGGGCGCGCCAGGAAACCGACCGCGTAGGTGGCGAAGGCCGCCAGCGTGCTGATCAGCGGATCGGCGCTGGGGAAAAACAGCTGGCCGAAGAACAGCACCGCGGCGGTGCCGTAAGCGAAGAAATCATAGTATTCGGCGGCGGTGCCGATGGCCGAAGCGCTGGCGACGCGCCGCAGCAGCGGTTGATTGCCGGTATTGACGGCGTTATGCGTGGTGACGGTCATCGGAAACCTCCCGGTCGGTAAGCGGCAGAGCGGCGACGGCGGCTTTGGCCCCCAGGCTCAGCAGTTGATGATAAGCGTGGCTGACGGCGCGGACGAAGCCAGGCGAGTCGGGCAGATCCTGGCCGAAGACGCTGTCGAGCTGCAGCAGCGCCAGGACGCGGGGCCGGCCTTCCTCACTGCCGGCGACCAACGCGGCGATGGGGTCGCGCAGCGGATCGCTGATGTCGATCGGCGTGCCTTGCTCATCGCGGCCGCCGACGTAGCGCATCCAGCCGGCGACGCCCAGCGCCAGGCAGTCGAAGCGGCTGCCGCGCGCCAGATGCCAGCGGATCGCGTCCAGCAGCCGCTGCGGCAGCTTTTGCGTGCCGTCCATGGCGATCTGTGCGGTGCGGTGCTTCAGCGCGCGGTTGCGGAAACGCCGCAGCAGCGAGTCGGCATACTGCGCCAAATCGATGTTCGGCACCTGCAGAGTTGGTGCCTGTTCCGCCAGCATCAGGTGACGGGCGGCGCGGACAAAATCCGCGTCCTGCATGCAGTCACCGACGTGCTGATAACCGGCCAGATAGCCGAGATAGGCGAGGAACGAATGGCTACCGTTCAGCATGCGCAGCTTCATCTCCTCAAACGGCAGCACGTCGCTCACCAGTTCGGCGCCGACCTTTTCCCAGGCCGGTCGCCCCTGGGGAAAGCGGTCCTCAATGACCCACTGGCTGAACGGCTCGCAGGCCACGCCGACCTCATCCTCGACGCCGCCCAGCCAGGCAAGCAGCTGCCCGCGGGCTTCCTGCGTCATCGCCGGCACGATGCGATCCACCATGGTGGAAGGGAAGGCGACCTCTTGACGCACCCAGTCGGCCAGCGCCGGATCCTGCCGCTGCGCCAGGTCGAGCAGCACCTGGCGCGTGACCCGGCCGTTGGCCGGCATATTGTCGCAGGACATCACGGCGAACGGTGGCAGCCCGCGTTCACGGCGCAGGCGCAGCGCCGCCAGCAGCAGCCCCGGCGCCGACTGTGGCTGTGCCGGATGGGCGATATCATGCGCGATTGCCGGGTGTTCCGCCATCAGCCGGCCGCTGGCAGGGTGGTGGCAATAGCCCTTTTCGCTGATGGTCAGCGAGACGATGGCGATCTCAGGCTGCGTCAGGGCCGCCAGCACCGCCGCCAGCCCGTCGGTTTGCAGGTGCAGCGCCTGGCGCACCACGCCGATGACCCGGCCCCGCCAGCCGTCGTCGTCCATCTCCGCCACCGAGAACAGCAGATCCTGTTGCCGTAGGTCGGCGATCTTTTGCCGGCCGTGCTGCATGCTGATTTCGCAGTAGCCCCAGTCGCTGCCGTGCTCGCTGGCCAGCCTGTCGGCGTACATCGCCTGGTGCGCGCGGTGAAACGCGCCGAAGCCGATATGCACCATGCGTGGTTTCACGCGCTCACGTGCGTAGCCGGGCCGAATAATGGCGGCCGGCAGAACGCGGTGGTCGGAAAGTCTCATGTTCAATGTCCCTGGAGAGGTAAGCAAAGGGGCGAAGCCGCCCCGCCTGGCGTTATGGTTTTAAGATTTGCACGCCCGCCGTTGCGCGCGGCGCCTTGATCACCAGCAGCACCAGCAGCGCGCCCAGCGCGGCGACGCCGCCCGCCAGCATAAAGGCGCTGTCGAATTTGCCGGTGTTCTGCACGATGTAGCCGGTGACGATCGGCCCGATGATGCCGGAGACGCTGCCGATCAAATGAATGAACCCGCTGGCGCCGCCGACCCGGGATTTATGCACCACGTCCTGGATGATCGCCCAGTAGAGGGCGCCGGTAATGTAGAGGAAGAAGATCGACACCGACATCAGCATCACCGCCGGCACCACGCTGCTGACGGTGCCTGCCAACGCCACGCACACCGCCGCCGCCAGCAGGCTGGTGACCAGCACGATTTTGCGCGACAGCAGCAATTTGCCGGTGATGTTGAAGATTTTGTCGGAAATATAGCCGCCGAGCGCCAGCCCGACGAAGCCGACGATCCACGGGATCATCGTGGTCAGGCTCATCTCCTTGATGTTCAGGTTGTGCGCCTGCACCAGATACGAGGGGAACCAGCTCAGGAAGAAGAACAGAATGTAGTTGTAGCAGAAGAAGGCGAAGGCGGTGACCAGAATGATCGGCTGCTTCAGGTAGTAACCCAGCCCGTGCGCTGCGTCACTCAGCGCGCTTTCCTCGCCGAGGTTTTCCTGTTTCAACCGCGCGATCAGCGCCCGTTCTTCGGCGCTGACGCGCTGGCTTTTCGCCGGGTTATCCGCCACCACGAAGAACCACACCAGCATCCAGACGATGCCGATGGCGCAGATGATCATAAACGCCGGTCGCCAGCCGAACGCCAGCGCCAGATAGCCGACGATCGGCCCGGCCACCGCGCCGCCCAACGGCGAACCGGCGCTGAGCAAGCCCATGGCGGTCGCCGCCTGCTTCTTCGGGAACCAGCCGTTGATCATCTTGTTGGCCGAGGCGCAGATCGGCCCTTCGGCCATGCCGAACAGGACGCGCAGGATCAGCATCGAGTAAAAACCGGTGGCGATTGCCGTCATGCCGCAGAAGAGGGACCACAGGCCGACCGCCACGCCCAGCACCAGCGTCGGGCCGAAACGGTCGACCGCCAGCCCGCCGACGAAGTTGAAGATGGCATAGCCGAAGAAGAAGCTGCCGAAGATCAGGCCGAACTGTTCGGCGTTCAGCATCAGATCCTGTTCGATCATCGGCACGGTGATCGACAGCGCCACGCGATCGAGGTAGTTGATCATGTAGACCATGAACAGCAGGAACACGATGGTCCAACGCAGGTTTTTAAACATAAAGCACTCCACTGGGTGTCGTTTTAATCGTGATGCTTCGTTGTTTGCACGGGCGGCGGGGGCCGCCCAATGCCCCGATGCGGCCTTGGCGTTACTCGAACTGCAGCAGCACCTTGCAGCAGGTGCGCTGATCCCGCTCGAACATCAGCATCGCCCGTTCGACGTCGTCGGCGGGCACGCAGTGGGTGAGCAGCCGCTGCGGGTCTAGCTTGCCGTCCGCCATCCAGGCGATCACCTGCGGGAAGCGCGCGCTGTTCAGGCGCGAGGAGAAGATCGACAGCTCTTTGCTGGTGATGCTCTGCTGGGTCAGGGTGCAGGCGTCGCCGGAAAAGCCCATGATGCCGATGCGCGCCGCCGGTGAGGCCAGCGCGATCGCCTCCGGTAAAATAGAAGGGTGGCAGGCGGCATCGACGATCAGCATCGGCTGAATGCCGCGCTGCTGCAGCGCCTGCGGCAGTGCGGCCTCGGCGTTGTTGAACGTCTCGTCGGCGCCGTTGGCGCGCGCCATGTCCAGCCGCTCGGCGATGCGATCGACGACCCACACTTGCTTGACGCCGTACACGCCTTTCAGCGTCTGGATCACCGTGAGCCCCATCGGCCCGGCGCCGTAGATCAGCGCGATGTCGTCAGGGCGCGGTTGCAGGTGGGCGGTGATGTTGGCGGCGATGCTGAAGGGTTCGATCATCGCGGCGTGGCGATCGCTGATGGCGGGCGGAACCGGATAGGCGTTGCGCGCCGGTACGCAGGCGTAGTCGCTGAAGCCGCCGTCGCGGTGCACGCCGATCACCTGCAGCGAGGTGCAGACGTTGGGCCGGCCGACCGAACAGGGATAGCAGTGGCCGCAGCTCACCACCGGATCTACCGAGACGCGTTCGCCGAGGCGCGCCGGATCGACGCCTTCGCCCAGCGCATCGATCAGGCCGAAGAACTCGTGGCCGATCACCCGCGGATAGCGGGCGAACGGGTTATGGCCGTGATAGATATGGACGTCGGAGCCGCAGATGCCGGCGAATTTCACCTTGACCCGCACCTCGCCGGCCGCCGGCTGCGGCAGCGCGCGCGTCTGCAGCGCCAGGCGCCCGGGCTGTTCGATCACGACGCTGCGCATGGTGTTTACCAGTTCCATAAGGTGCCATCCTCCAGACGCGCGACCGGCAGGTAGGCCGGTTCATACGGGTAACGGGCCGCCAGCTTCTCATCGAACTCGATGCCGATGCCCGGCTTGTCGCCCGGATGCATATAGCCGTCGTCGAACGTCCAGCTGTGCGGGAACACCTCGAGCATCTGCTCGGAATAGCCCATGTATTCCTGCACGCCGAAATTCGGCACCCACAGATCGAAATGCAGCGCCGCCGCCATGCAGATCGGCGACAGATCGGAAGGGCCGTGGGAGCCGGTGCGCACCTGATACAGCGAGGCGAAGTCGGCGATGCGCCGCATGCCGGTAATGCCGCCCGCGTGCGTCAGGGTGGTACGGATGTAGTCGATCAGCTGCTCTTCAATCAGCTGTTTGCAGTCCCAGATGCTGTTGAACACCTCGCCGACGGCGATCGGCGTGACGGTATGCTGGCGAATCAGGCGGAAACAGGCCTGGTTTTCCGCCGGTGTCGGATCTTCCATCCAGAACAGGCGATACGGTTCGGCGCTTTTGCCGAAGCGCGCCGCTTCGATCGGCGTCAGGCGGTGGTGCATGTCGTGCAGCAGGTGCTCGTTGAAGCCGAACCTGTTGCGCACCGCGTCGAACAGTTTGGGGGTGAAATCGAGGTATTTTTCCGTCGACCACAGCTGCTCTTCCGGCCAGTCGCCCTTGGTAGCCGGCTCATAGGCCTGGCCTTTGCCTTTGGCCATGCCGTAAGTGGTTTTCATGCCCGGCACGCCGCATTGGACGCGGATCGCCTTGAAGCCTTGTTCTTTATGCTTGGCGTAGTCGTCGAGCACCTCGTCGATCGAGTGGCCGGTGGTGTGGCAATACACCATCACCCCCGAGCGCGACGCGCCGCCCAGCAACTGATACAGCGCCATGTTGGCGGCCTTGGCCTTGATGTCCCACAGCGCCATGTCGACGGCGGAAATGGCCGACATGGTCACCGGGCCGCGCCGCCAGTAAGCGCCTTTGTAGAAGAATTGCCAGAGGTCTTCGATCCGCTGCGCGTCGCGGCCGATCAGCTGCGGGCAGAGGTGATCTTTCAGGTAAGAGGCCACCGACAGTTCACGCCCGTTCAGCGTGGCGTCACCGAGGCCGACGATACCGTCATCGGTGGTGATCTTCAGCGTGACAAAGTTGCGCCCCGGGCAGGTGACGAACACCTCGGCGTTGACGATTTTCATAACCTTCACATCCTGTAGCTGCGGAGAGATAGCGCGAAAATACGCCATGAACTAACTACCATACAAGTATGAATTAATGAATTTGCCGGAGAGGATCACATTTGATCGTGAGCGGAAGCGGGTAAGCGGAGGGGGAAGAAGCGGGGCGCAGCGGCTGCGCCCGACAAGGTCAGCCCAGCAGGGCGCAGTTAGGCGGCAGGCGGCATTCGATGGCCTGCGGCAACACTTCGATGCGGAAATGACGGCCTTTGAGCGGCTCGCCGTCGAGGTTGAAAGTCATCTCATGCGGCGCGTCGATCTCGAGCCACGGCAGCGCTGCACTGAGGATGCTGTTGCTCTCTTCGTCGTTGAACAGGGCGGCGACCAGCGCCGGCAGCAGTTCATCGGCGATCAGCAGGCGCAGCTGCAGCAGGCCGTCGTTGATCAGCGCGCTGGGGCACAGCTCCTGGCCGCCGCCGGCCTGTTTGCCGTTGCCGATGCCGATCACCAGCGCCTCGCCGGCCCAGCGGAAGTCCGGCCCGCGAATTTCACAGCGGTCGGCCTGCAGCGTATCCATGCGCAGCAAGCCGTGCACGAAGTAGGACACGCCGCCCAATGCCGCCTTCAGCTTCTCCGGCGTTTCGGTGGTGATGCGGGTGCCGAAGCCGCCGGTGGCCATGTTGATGAAGTAGCGCTCGCCGTTGACCTTGGCCAGATCGATCGGCACCGAGCGGCCCTTGATCGCCAGCTGCAGCGCCTGTTCCGGCGACGGGGGAATATTGCAGGCCATGGCGAAATCGTTGGCGGTGCCGAGCGGCAGGATGCCCAGCACCGGCCGGTTGTGCGCCGGCAGTTGCACCAGCGCGGCCGCCACTTCGTTGATGGTGCCGTCACCGCCGCCGGCGACGACGGTGCCGACGCCGAGCTGTGCGGCTTCCGCGACGTAGCGCGCGGCGTCGCCGTGCTCCCAGGTCACGCGCACGTGCAGCGTGATGCGTTCTGCGCGCAGGCGTTTGACCGCCTGACGCAGCTCTTCGTTACCGGCGCCTTTGCCGTTGAGAATAAGCAGGGCGGGCGCATGTGAGTGTTGAGGCATTGCCGATCTCCTCCGGCGGAAAACCAAGAATGCCTCAAGATAAACCAGCTGCCGCCACCAGGCCATCAGAATATTCAGCTAATTCTGGTTATTCCCCGGCGTTCAGTGAATATGAAGCAAGGCGAATTTATCTGAATTTTACGCGGAAATAAGCCAGGTTTTAAAGACGAGAGGATTAATCGCTGTAGCGTTATTTATATATCGAAGCGGCGTGATTATTATTATTAAAACGGATAACGAGAATAAGTTATGGAAATAGGCGCAGCAAAAAAAATAGGCGAGCCCATAAAGAAAAAGCCAGCCCAAGGGAGATTGGGCCGGCTAAGGAGGTGGTTCCTAGTATTGCTATGCAAATATTTTCGTTGTTCGTTTTAAGCAGCGTGATAGTAACCAAGCTGCGCGCACATTGATGTGATCCAATTCTAATATTTGCTAAAAATCGCCGCCGAATGACGGCGATTCATTTTTATGCCCCGGCGCTATTTTCTTCCGCCAAATTGCGGATCAGCAACGCATAATTGAGATCGATATCCTGCGGGATCGGCAAATAAACGATATGGCCGTTGCCCGGCGCCACCTCAATCGGCTCGCCTTTCTTATTTTGCATGCTTTCGAGGGTGAAGACCACGTTGCCGCCCGGCGTCATCATCTCGACGCTGTCGCCGAGTGAGAACTTATTCTTCACGTCGACCTCCGCCCAGCCATCGCGGCGCACGCCGGTGAATTCGCCGACGAACTGCTGGCGCTCGGAGAGCGAGGAGCCGTAGTCGTAATTCTGCTGCGCTTCGTGCACGTGGCGGCGCAGGAAGCCTTCGGTGTAGCCGCGGTGCGCCAGGCCTTCCAGCGTGGTAAGCAGGGTCGGATCGAAGGGTTTGCCGGCGGCCGCGTCGTCGATGGCGCGGCGGTAGACCTGGGCGGTGCGGGCGCAGTAGTAGAAGGACTTGGTGCGGCCTTCGATCTTCAGCGAGTGCACGCCGAGCTGCGTCAGACGCTCCACGTGCTGGATGGCGCGCAGATCCTTGGAGTTCATGATATAGGTGCCGTGCTCGTCTTCGAAGGCGCTCATATATTCGCCTGGTTTTTGCGCTTCAGACAGCATGAACACCTTGTCGGTCGGCGCGCCGATGCCCAGCGTCGGCTCGACGGTTTGCACCGGGATCGGCTCGTGCAGGTGCACGATATTGCCGGTGTCGTCCTCTTTGCCTTCTTCAGCCTTATACTGCCAGCGGCAGGCGTTGGTGCAGGTGCCCTGGTTGGGATCGCGCTTGTTGATATAGCCGGACAGCAGGCAGCGGCCGGAGTAGGCCATGCACAGCGCGCCGTGGACGAAGATCTCCAGCTCCATGTCCGGCACTTCGGCGCGGATCTCGGCGATCTCTTCCAGCGACAGCTCGCGCGAGAGGATCACGCGGGTCAGACCCATTTGCTTCCAGAACTTCACCGTCGCCCAGTTAACGGCGTTGGCCTGCACCGACAGGTGGATGTCCATCTGCGGGAAGGCTTCGCGCACCATCATGATAAGGCCGGGATCGGACATGATCAGCGCATCCGGGCCCATATCGATAACCGGCTTCAGATCGCGCAGGAAGGTTTTCAACTTGGCGTTGTGCGGGGCGATGTTCACCACCACGTAGAATTTTTTGCCCAGCGCATGGGCTTCATTGATGCCCTGCGCCAGATTCTCGTGGTTGAATTCGTTGTTGCGCACCCGCAGGCTGTAGCGCGGCTGGCCGGCGTAAACCGCATCGGCGCCATAGGCGAAGGCGTAACGCATGTTTTTCAGCGTTCCGGCCGGGGAGAGAAGTTCCGGTGTAAACATAGTGTGTCTCGGTCTGATTTCAGGTCAGTATACCTCTGTCTTTCGAACTGCAGCGTTGTTGGCTGCATTCGCTCACTCCAGTCACTTGGTTGAACAAGCTCCTGGAGACTCACGAACTTGCCGCCTAGCTGCCGTATGAAAGCCAGTGGGTATATCGCGCCCCAGATGGCGCAGTAAAAGCGGGGAATTGTAGCCGCAGCGCGGCAAGAAATCAGCAGTTAACCGGATTTATTCAAGGGAGATTGATCCCGGTCAAACGGAAAACGCGCGATGGCGGCCACCGCGCGGGCGACACGGGGGATCAGGCGCTCAAATCGCGGATATCGGTGGTCGGGCCGTTTTTCATCACCGACTGGATACCGTTTTTGGCTGCGCTTTCCGAGCTGTACATTTCGCTGACGCCGATCACCTGATGGTTCTTGGCCTTCAGCACAAAATAGGGCTGATTGCTGGTGCTGTGCTTCAGTTCAAACTGCGCTTCGTGCGGCGCATTGGTCTGCACCGAGGCGATGCCGTTCTCCGCCGACGCTTTGCTGGCGTACATCTCGCTGGCCAGAATGATCTCGCCGTTACTGGCTTTCAGGTTGAAGTGGTACTGTCCGTTCTTTGCTTTTTTCAGCTCGTAATGACCGATTGCCATGGTTCTTCTCCTGTAGGTTCCGATTCGTGATGTAAGTGTAGCCAATCGCTTGAAAATCGGCGGCTAAACCTCACAGCAGCTTAGTCTAAAAAATGCGCAGTTTTCTTGCGCCGGCGCGGAGTTTTCATCCGAGAATCCCGGCGCCGCACGGGAAGCTAAGGGAAGGCGTGGTGATTGCGCAGTGCGCCGCATAATGACAATTACGTGGTTTCATCGAGCAGCATTGCGCGTTACCGTTTGCCCGCTACGTAAAGGTGAGTGAAAAGTGAGCGATACATCTTGGCATCGACACGCTACAGGCATATGCTTTGGCCTATGCCTGCTGTGGAGGTGTCGAGATGGAAAGAATCGCAAAGCTGTTTAAAAACGGCAGAAATCAGGCGGTGAGGTTACCGGTGGAATTTGAATTTGATACGGATCGTGTCTATATCCGTCGCGATCGGGAGGGCAACGTGATTTTATCCAAATATCCGGCAAAGCCGGACAGCTGGGCTCCGCTGCTGAGCATTATCGCCCAAACGCCGGTGCCGCAAGAGTTTCTTGGCGCGGAAGATCGTCAGCAAGGGGTTGCAGACCGCGATCCATTCTCAGAGGAAGAGTAGGCGATGTACATGTTTGATACCAACACCGTCAGCCACCTGTTTCGGCAGCATCCGCAGGTGCTTAACGTCATGGAAAAGCTCCCGCCTTCTGCCGTATGTATTTCCAGCGTCACGGAAGCGGAACTGCTTTACGGTGTGGCTAAACGGCGGAACAAGGCGTTGCAAAGCATGGTCGAGGCCTTTCTTGCCGCGGTGACGGTCTATGCATGGGATAGCGAGGCCGCCCGCTGCTACGGTGAAATGCGCGCGAACATGGAGAGAAAGGGCAAAATCATGGGCGCGCTGGATCAACTGATCGCCGCTCACGCGCAGAGCCGTGGCGCGACGCTGGTGACCAACGATCGCGCATTTGCCATGGTGCCCGGGTTGGCGGTTGAAGACTGGACGCGCTGATCCCCTAAACCCCATTCACCAGCCGGCAGGGCTCGGCTTCCCAGCGGTAGCCCACGCCGTATACCGAGCGAATAAAGGATTTTTCCCCGTCGATCAGTTCCAGCTTGCGGCGCAGGTTTTTGATGTGGCTGTCGATGGTGCGATCGGTGACCACCCGATAGTCGTCATACAGGTTGTTCAGCAGCTGCTCGCGTGAAAACACGTTGCCCGGCTGGCTGGCCAGCGTTTTCAGCAGACGGAATTCCGCCGGCGTCAGATCCAGCAACTGCCCCTGATAGCTGGCCTGGAAACGCGGCTCATCGATGTGCAGCAGGTCATCTTCCCGCGCGCTCTCCTGCGGCCGATAGCTGCGGCGCAGAATGGTTTTCACCCGCGCCACCACTTCGCGCGGGCTGTAGGGTTTGCAGATGTAATCGTCGGCGCCGATCTCCAGCCCCAGCAGGCGATCGATCTCTTCGATTTTCGCCGTCACCATCACGATAGGCACGTCGCTGAAGCGGCGCAGCTCGCGGCACACCGTCAGGCCGTCGGCACCCGGCAACATCAGGTCGAGCAAAATCAGCGCCGGCGGATGCTGGTGCACGGTCGGCACCACCTCGTTGCCGTTGGTCAGCCAGCGGGTGGCGTAACCCGCCGCCTGCAGATAGTCCACCAGCAGCTGGCCCAGCTTGGGCTCATCTTCAACAATCATGATCTGCACAGAGTGATTCTGAATGTCCATCAGGGCGCCTTATTTTTTATCGGGGTAGCAAATTCTACTGTAATGCGCACGCCGCCTAAAGGCGAATGCTCGGCGCGGATTTTCCCGTCGTGGGCTTCCACGATGTTGTGGCAGATCGCCAGCCCCAGCCCGGAACCGCCGCTGGCGCGGTTGCGTGAACCTTCCGCCCGGTAGAAACGTTCGAAAATGCGCGTCAGCTGCTGATCGCTGATGCCCGGCGCGCTGTCCTGCCAGTAGAGGAACAGCCGCCCTGGCTGCAGCTCGGCGCTGATTTCCAGCCGGCCGCCGGCGTCGGTGTAGCGCAGGCTGTTTTCCAGCAGGTTATTGAACAGCTGGTTCAAACGGTCGGGATCGCCGAACAGCGGCGCCTGGGCCGGCAGATGCGTAACGATCTCCAGCCCTTTGGCGCGGAAGCGTTCGCGAAAGGCGGCGACGGCGATCTGCAGCAGGTGCACGCAGTCCACCGACGATTTGCGATAGGCCAGCGCACCGAGATCGGAAAGCGACAGCTGGTGCAGATCGTCGACCAGTTTAGTCAGGGTAGACACCTCGGCCTGCAGAGAACTGAGCGACGCCGGCGTCGGCTGGCGCACGCCGTCCTGCAGCGCCTCCAGCTCGCCCCGCAGCACCGCCAGCGGCGTGCGCAGCTCGTGCGAGACGTCGGCCATAAAAGCGCGGCGCATCTGTTCGTTTTTCTCCAGCGAGGTGGCCAACTGGTTGAAGTCGTGCGCCAGCCGGCCCAGTTCATCCTGGCTGCTGACCGCCACGCGGGTGGTGAAATCGCCCGCCGCCAGGCGATGGGTGCCCGCCACCAGGCGCTTGACCGGGGCCAGCATGCCGCGCGACAGCAGCCAGGTCACCGCCGCCGCCAACAGGGTGGAGAGCGCGACGATAATCCAGCTGGTGCGCCGCTGCTGGCGATCGAAGTTGATGTCGGTGTTGCGCGTCAGGCGCTCGACCGGGGTGGTGATCACCCAGCCGACGATCTCGTTGTTGTAGCGGATCGGGTGGCGCGGGCCCTCTTTCGGGACCGGCCCGGAGTGGCCTACCAGGCGGTTGAACTGGCTGTCCACCACCCAAAACTGGGTGCGCCAGCCCTTGGGCGGCAGGTTGTGGCTGCTGTCGCTGTTCTGTTCGAACGAGCGCATGATCTGGTAGATCACCTGATCGTTGTTGCGCAGGAACACCCAGTTGCCGTGGTGGCTGTACTGTTCCTCCAGCGCTTCGCTCAGCATATTGATGCGCTGCTCGTTGCTGTGCTTGATGTAGTCGATAAAGCCGCGTTCAAAGCTGACGCGCACCCCCCAATGCATGGTGATCAGCACCAGCATGCAGGTGGCGAAAATGGCCAGGAACAGTTTCCCGGTAATGCCTATCTTCATTGCAACCTCGTTGAACCGGTACCCGGCTCTTTGGTCAGCGTGCGGTTGGGCGCGCTATCGGCCGGCACGCGCGCGAAGGCCAGTGCGGGCAGAGCGATAATCAACGCCATACAGCAGTAGCTGTAAATAAATGCGCTGTGGATGGCCGGGCTGTCGGCTACCACCTGGTGATGGGCGAAGCTGCCGATCAAGATGCCGGCAACGCTGACGCCAAGGCTCATCGACAGCTGCATGACCATCGACAACAGGCTATTGCCGCTGCTGGCCAGCCGATCCGGCAGGTCTTTCAGCGTCAGGGTGTTCATCGCCGAGAAGCGCAGCGAGTTGACCATCCCCTGGAAGAACAGCACCACCGGCAGCAGCCACAGCCAGCCGAGCATCGCCGCCAACAGGAAGCTCAGGCTGACCAGCGCCAGCAGCAGCGTGGCGGCCACCAGCACGTTGCGGTAGCCAAAGCGGTTGACCACCTGTACCACGATGCGTTTCATGCCCATGCTGCCGATGATCATCGGGATCATCATCAGCCCGGCGTGGAACGGCGTGAAACCCATGCCCACCTGCAGGAACAGCGGCGTCATGAACGGCAACATGCCGCTGCCGATGCGCCCCAGCAGGCTGGCCAGCAGCCCGATCTTGTAAGTCGGGGTGCGCAGCAGCCGCAGCGAGAACAGGGCGCGGCTATTGCCGTAGGCATGCCAAACATACCCCAACAGCGTCGCAACGCCCAGCGCCACCAAGCCGGCGATGGCGCTGCCGGAGAGCCCCATGCCCTTGTGGCCGTCGAGCGCCAGCGTCAGCGACGCCATGCCGATCGCCAGCAGGATAAAGCCGCTGAGGTCGAAGCGTCGGGTCTGCATTTGGTAGTTGGGCATCAGCAGCAGCGTGGCGATGGCGCCTACGATGCCCACCGGAATATTGATCAGGAAAATCCAGTGCCAGCTGGCGTATTGCACCAGAAAGCCGCCCAGCGCCGGCCCCATCAGCGGGCCGATCTGGCCCGGCAGCGTCACGAAGGTCATCGCCGCCATGTACTGCTCGCGCGGCACGATCTTCATCACCGTCAGGCGGCCGACCGGCACCATCATCGCGCCGCCGATGCCCTGAATCACGCGCGAGGCGATCAGTTCGTTCAGGGTTTCCGAGCGGGCGCAGAGAATGGAGCCGAGGGTGAACAGCACGATGGCGCTGAAAAACACCCGCTGTACGCCGACCTTGTCCGCCAGCCAGCCGCTGGCCGGCAGCGTTACCGCCACCGTCAGCACATAGGAGACGATCACTGACTGCATGCGCAGCGGGTTCTCCCCCAGACTGGCGGCCATCGAGGGCAGGGCGGTGTTGACGATAGTGGTATCCAGCGTCTGCATAAAGAAGCCGAATGCCACTATCCAGAGTTGCCAGCGTACCGTGGCGGCGTGTTTCATCAGCATCGGTCGGCCATTAGTGTGGCAGCGGGGCCAGTTGCTTACTGCGGCGGAACTTCGCCTGCAGTCGGTCGAAGTAAAGATAGACCACCGGCGTGGTGTACAGCGTCAGCAGCTGGCTCATCACCAGGCCGCCGGCGATGGTGATGCCGAGCGGCTGGCGCAGCTCGGCGCCATCGCCGCTGGCCAGCACCAGCGGCAGCGCGCCGAACAACGCCGCCAGCGTGGTCATCATGATCGGCCGGAAACGCAGCAGGCTGGCCTGGAAAATCGCCTCGCGGGCGCTGATGCCGCCGTTGCGCTGCGCCTCGAGCGCGAAGTCGACCATCATGATGGCGTTTTTCTTCACGATGCCGATCAGCAGCATGATGCCGATCAGCGCAATCAGGCTGAACGGCGCGCCGAACAGCTCGAGCGCCAGCAGCGCGCCCACGCCGGCGGAAGGCAGCGTAGAGAGGATGGTCAGCGGATGGATATAGCTCTCGTACAGCACGCCGAGCACGATGTACACCGTGGCGATCGCCGCCAGGATCAGGATCACCTGCGATTTCAGGGTGTCCTGAAACACCTGGGCGGTGCCGGCGAAGGCACCGCGCACCGTAGGCGGTACGCCGAGCTGGGTCATGGCGCGGGTGACGGCGTCGGTGGCGTCACCCAGGCTGGCCCCGAGCGGCAGGTTGAACGAGATGGTGGAGGCGGCGGACAGCCCCTGGTGGTTGACCGCCAGCGGCGTATTGGCCGGCTGCCAATGCGCGAAATAGGAGAGCGGTATCGCCTTGCCTTCGCTGTTGATGATGAACATTTTGTCCAGCGAACTCACGTCCTGGGTGTAAGGAGGCGCCACTTCCATCACCACCTTGTATTGGTTGAGCGGCTGATAGATGGTCGAGATCTGCCGTTGGCCGAAGGCGTTGTTCAACAGGTTGTTGGCGTCGGACACCGAGATGCCGAGGCGCGACATGGTGTCGCGATCGTAAATCAGATCCATCTCCGAGCCTTTATCCTGTTGATCCGAGTTGACGTCCGCCAGCTCCGGCAGGGCGGCCAGCGCGGTGCGGATTTTCGGCTCCCAGGTGCGCAGGGCGCTCAAATCGTCCGACAGCAGCGTGTACTGGTAGCTGGCGTTGGCCTGCCGGCCGCCGACGCGGATATCCTGCACCGCCATCAGGAACAGGCTGGCGCCGGGCTCTTTTGCCAGCTTGGTGCGCAGGCGGGCGATCACCTGCTGCGCGCTCTCTTTGCGTTCGGACAGCGGTTTAAGCGCGATGAACATCGAACCGCTGTTGGTGCGCGAACCGCCGGTAAAGCCGGTGACGTTATCCACCGCCGGATCGTCGCGCACGATGGTCATGAAATCCTGCAGTTTCTGGCGCATGGCCTGGAACGAAATGCTCTGATCGGCCTGAATCGACCCCATCAGACGGCCGGTATCCTGTTCCGGGAAGAAGGTTTTCGGGATGCTGATGTACAGCCAGACGTTCAGCGCCACCGTCGCCAGCAGGATCGCCAGCACCCAGCGGGCATGGTCGAGCACCCAGTGCAGCGAGCGGCCGTAGCCCTGCTGCAGTTTCATCAACAGCTTGCCGAAGCCGCGCACGCGCTGCTGCGCGCGTTCCGTTTGCGGGCGCAGCAGGTAGGCGCACATCATTGGCGTGAGCGTCAGCGAGATGATCAGCGACAGCCCGATAGACACCGACAGGGTAACGGCGAACTCGCGGAACAGGCGCCCCGGCAGCCCCTCCATCAGCAGCAGCGGAATGAATACCGCCACCAGCGACATGCTCATCGAGAGCACGGTAAAGCCGACCTCGCGTATCCCTTGCAGCGCCGCCTGCAGCGGCTTGATACCGGCTTCCACGTGGCGGGAAATGTTTTCCAGCACCACGATGGCGTCGTCCACCACGAAGCCGGTGGCGATGGTCAGCGCCATCAGCGACAGGTTGTTGAGGCTGAAACCGCACAGATACATGGCGGCGAAGGTGCCGATCAACGACACCGGCACCGCGACGGCGGGGATCAGTGTGGCGCGGCCGGAGCGCAGGAAGGCGAACACCACCAGGATCACCAGCGCGATGGCGATGACCAGCGATTGCTCCACTTCCGCCAGCGAGGCGCGAATGGTCGGCGAGCGATCCTGCGCGATGTTCAGCTTGATCGAGGCCGGAATGCTGGCCCGCAGATCGGGTAGCTCGGCGCGGATGCGATCGACGGTGGCGATGATGTTGGCGTCCGGCGAGCGGCTGACCACCAGCAGGATCGCCGGTTGGGCGTTGGTCATCCCGGCGTTGCGCACGTCCTGCACCGAGTCGATGACGTTGGCGACGTCGGTCAGCCGGACGGCGGAGCCGTTGTTGTAATGCACGATCAGCGGCTTGTAGCCCTCGGCCTTCTTGATCTGGTCGTTGCTCTGGATCTGCCAGCGCTTGTCCTGGCTTTCGGCCGAGCCGAGCGGCGTGCGCAGGTTGGCGTTGCTGATGGCCTGGCGCACGCTGTCCAGCGATACGCCCTGGTTAAACAGCGCGGAAGGGTTCAGCTCCACCCGCACCGCAGGCAGCGAGCTGCCGCCGACGGTGACGTCGCCGACGCCCTCGGTCTGGGCGATTTTCTGCGCCAGCTGGGTGGAGGCGAAGTCGTAAAGTTGCCCCTGGCTGTAGGTGTCGGAGGTGAGCGTCAGGATCATGATCGGCGCGTCCGACGGGTTCATCTGCCGATAGGTCGGGCGGCTCGGCATGCCGGAGGGCAGCAGGCTTTGCGCGGCGTTGATCGCCGCCTGCACGTCGCGCGCCGCGCCGTTGATGTCGCGGCTGAGATCGAACTGCAGGATCACGCGGGTGCTGCCGAGCGAGCTCATCGAAGTCATTTCGTTAACCCCGGCGATGCGGCTGAGCGCGCGCTCCAGCGGGGTGGCGACCGAGGTCGCCATGGTTTCCGGATCGGCGCCCGGCAAGGTTGCGGTGACGGAGATCACCGGGTAGTCCACCTGCGGCAGCGGCGCGACGGGCAGCAGGCTGAAGCCCAGCGCGCCCGCCAGCGCGATCGCCAGCGTCAGCAGGGTGGTGGCCACCGGCCGGAAGATAAACAGCGAGAAGAATTTCACGGTGTCTCCCGCGCTTCTTCTTTGGCGTGGGTGTTGCGCGCCAGTTTATCGAACAGCAGGTAAATCACCGGGGTGGTGAACAGCGTCAGGATCTGGCTCATGATCAGGCCGCCGACCATGCAGATGCCGAGCGGCCGGCGCAGCTCCGCGCCGACGCCGGTGCTGAGCATCAGCGGCAGCGCGCCAAGCAGGGCGGCCAGCGTGGTCATCAGGATCGGCCTAAAACGCAGCAGGCAGGCCTGATAGATGGCGTCATAGGGCTTCATGCCCTGCTCGCGTTCGGCGGCCAGGGCGAAGTCGATCATCATGATGGCGTTTTTCTTCACGATGCCGATCAGCAGGATAATACCGATGATGGCGATCACGTCCAGCTCGCTGCCCGCCAGCATCAGCGCCAGCAGCGCGCCAACCCCGGCGGTCGGCAGGGTGGAGAGGATGGTGACCGGATGGATGAAGCTTTCATACAGCACGCCCAGCACGATATACATCGCCACCACCGCCGCCAGGATCAGCCACAGCGTGCTGCCGAGCGCCGCCTGGAAGGCCAGGGTCGCGCCCTGGAATTTGGTGGTGATGTCTTTCGGCATCGCCAGGGTCTTCTCGACCTGGGTAATGGCGTTGACCGCTTCTTCCAGCGAGTAGCCCTCCGCCACGTTGAAGGAGACGGTGGTCGCCGGGAACTGATCGAGGTGGTTGATCGCCAGCGGCCCGTTGCGCTGTTCAATTTTGGCGAGGGTATTCAGCGGCACCACGGCGCCGGTACTGCTGGTGAGGCGGATATCGTTCAGCGCCGCCAGCCCCGGCGTCGCCTGCACGTCATGCTCCAGCACCACGCGGTACTGGTTGGCCTGGGTGTAGATGGTGGAGATCAGGCGCTGGCCGAAGGCGTTGTACAGCGCGCTGTCCACGTCGCTCATCTGGATGCCGAGGCGCGACGCCGAGTCGCGATCGACGTTGATATAGGCCTCCAGCCCCTGATCCTGCCAGTCGCTGCTGACGTCCTGCAGCTCGGGCGTCTGCCGCAGTTCGTCGATCAGCTGCGGCACCCATTGGCTGAGCTGCTCGAGGGACATCGCCTGCAGGGTGAACTGATACTGCGTGCGGCTGACCTGGGTGTCGATGGTCAGATCTTGCACCGGTTGCAGATAGAGCTTCAGGCCGGGCAGCGCTGCCGCCTTCTCCTGCATCCGGTCGATGATGGTCTGCAGGCTGTCGCTGCGTTCGCTCAGCGGCTTCAGGTTGATCTGCAGCCGGCCGCTGTTGAGGGCGGCGTTGGTGCCGTCGACGCCGATAAACGAGGTCAGGCTCTCTACCGCCGGATCTTGCAGCACCTGCGCGGCGACCTGCTGTTGCAGCACCGCCATTTTGCTGAACGACACCGACTGCGGCGCTTCGAGCGTGCCCTGGATCAGGCCGTTGTCCTGAATCGGGAAGAAGCCTTTGGGGATGAACAGGTAGAGCAGCACGGTGACGGCCAGGGTGCTCAACGCCACGCACAGCGTCAGCCACTGGTGGGCGAGCACGACTTTCAGCCAGCGGCCGTAGCCGGCGATCACGCGTTCGAAGAAACGTTCCGAGGCAGCGGAGAAACGGTTCTGCTTGCGCAGCGACTCATGGCTCAACAGGCGGGCGCACATCATCGGCGTCAGCGTCAGCGACACCACGGCGGAGATCAGAATCGCCACCGCCAGCGTCACGGCGAACTCGCGGAACAGGCGGCCGACGATGTCGCCCATGAACAGCAGCGGGATCAGCACCGCCACCAGCGAGAAGGTCAGCGAGATGATGGTGAAGCCGATTTCGCCGGCCCCTTTCAGCGCGGCGTCGAGCGGTTTTTCGCCTTTCTCGATGTAGCGCGAGATGTTCTCGATCACCACGATGGCGTCGTCCACCACGAAGCCGGTGGCGATGGTCAGCGCCATCAGCGTCAGGTTGTTGATGGAGAAACCGAGGAAGTACATGGCGGCGAAGGTGCCGACCAGCGACAGCGGCACCGCCACGCTGGGGATAATGGTTGCCGGCACGTTGCGCAGGAACACGTAAATCACCATCACCACCAGCGCGATCGCCAGCAGCAGCTCGAACTGCACGTCGCTGACCGAGGCACGAATGGTGGTGGTGCGGTCGGTCAGCACTTTGACGTCGACCGACTTGGGCAGGCTTTTAATCAGCGTCGGCAGCATTTCGCGAATGCTGTCGGCGGTGGTGATGACGTTGACGCCGGGCTGGCGCTGAATGTTCAGCACGATCGCCGGCTGCTTGTTGGCCCAGGCCGCCAGCCGGGTGTTTTCCGCACCCTGTTCGACGGTGGCGATGTCCTGCAGGCGGATCGGCGCGCCGTTTTTGTAGGCGACGATCAGCCGCCGGTACTCATCGGCGGACTTCATCTGATCGTTGGCGGACAGGGTGACCGAGCGGGTCGGGCCGTCCAGGCTGCCTTTGGCGGAGTTGACGTTGGCGGCCGTGATGGCGGTGCGCACGGTTTCGCTGTCGAGCCCGTTGGCCGCCATGGCCGGCGCGTTGAGCTTCACGCGTACCGCCGGGCGCTGGCCGCCGGAAAGGGTGACCAGACCGACGCCGGTCACTTGGGAAATTTTTTGCGCCACGCGAGTTTCCACCATGTCTTCCACCTGCGTCATCGGCATGGCGGTGGAGGTGACGGCCAGCGTCAGGATCGGCGGATCGGCGGGGTTAACCTTGCTGTAGATTGGCGGGTAGGGCAGATCGGTCGGCAGCAGGTTGGTGGCGGAGTTGATCGCCGCCTGCACCTCCTGCTCGGCGATATCCAGCGACAGCGCCAGCTGGAACTGCAGGGTGATCACCGAGGCGCCGCCGGAGTTTTGCGACAGCATTTGCTTGAGGCCGGACATCTGGCCGAACTGGCGCTCCAGCGGTGCGGTGATGGCGGAGGTCACCACGTCCGGGCTGGCGCCGGGGTACAGCGTTACCACCTGAATGGTCGGGTAGTCCACTTCCGGCAGGGCGGAAACCGGCAGCGCGCGGTAGCCGATGATCCCCGCCAGCAGGATCGCCACCATCAGCAGCGTGGTAGCGACCGGGCGCAGAATAAACAGGCGGGACGGGCCGCCGCCGGGGTTCGGCGTCATCACCTGCATCAGGCTTTCTCCCGCTTGGCGTGCGGTGCGGCGTTGCCGCCGGCCGCTTTGGTTTGCGGCGTCACCACCTCAACCTTCATGCCCTCCGTCAGTTGGTCGATGCCGTCGGTCACCACGCGTTGCCCGGCGTTCAGGCCGCTGGCGATGACCACGTTCTGGCTGTCTTCAATGCCGACGGTGACCAGGCGTTTGCTGACTTTATTCTCATCGTCCATCGTCCAGACGAAGTTGCCTTCGTTGCCCATCTGCACGGCGGCGGTCGGCACCACGATGGCGTTTTGCAACGTGGCGACTTTCAGCCGCGCATTGACGAACTGATTGGGGAACAGCGCGTCGTCCTGGTTGGCGTACTGCGCCTTCAGCTTGATGGTGCCGGTGGTGGTGTCTATCTGGTTATCCAGGCTGAGCAGATTGCCCTGCGCCAGCAGGGTTTTGTTGGTGCGCCCCCAGGCTTCGACGCTGACCGGCCCGGCTTTCTGCGCCTTGACTATCTCGCTGATATTGCTTTCCGGTAAGGTGAACACCACGTCGATCGGATGCGTTTGCGTGATCACCACGATGGCGGTGGTGCCGCTGGTGATGTAGTTGCCCATGTCAACCTGCTTGAGGCCCACGCGGCCGGAGATCGGGGCAATGATCTTGCTGTAGGTCAGCTGCAGCTGAGCGCTGTCTACCGCGCCCTGATCGGCTTTGATTGACCCTTCGGTCTGCTGCACCAGCGAGGCCTGCGTGTCCAGTTCCTGCCGGGAAATCAGGTTGGTTTTCACCAGTTGCTGGTAGCGGGCCAGATCGCGCCGGGCGTTAACCAGGGTGGCCTGATCTTTCGCCAGTTGCCCCTGCGCCTGGGTCAGCTGCACCTGGAAGGGGCGCGGATCGATCTCCGCCAGCAGATCGCCGGCCTTCACCTGCTGCCCTTCGGTGAAATGCAACGTCATCAGCTGGCCGTCGACCCGGCTGGTGACGGTAACGGTATTGGCGGCGGTGACGGTGCCCAGCCCAATCAGATAGCTCGGCACGGATTGCTGCGTGGCGGTGGCCACCTGCACCGGCGACAGATTGCCGCGCCGTTTGCCGCCTGTCGCCCCCTTGGCACCGCCGGCAGGGCGGGCGGCCGCAGGCGTTTCGGCGGCCGGCGGCGCGGCGTTAAAGTGGCGCCAAACCAGCACGGCGACAATGGCCACGATGGCGACAACCAGCAGGCGCAGCATCAGGGAACGACGTTGGGGTTTTGCATTCATGGCGGCGACAGTTCTCTCCAGAGGGCAACCGTGCGAGCACGCGTTGCCAAAAAAATGACACTCCTTACAGAATACTAGTTTAGCCAGTGAAAGCGGCATAAAAATGAAGGAAATAAGGAGGAACCGTCAGCATTTTCCGAATAAGTTAACGATTGTTGCCTACGCTGTTTATAAGCGCTGGGTTTTTGCTTATAGCCAATGAGTTTTAACGGCTTTTTATTATTTTGACTAATACTTAACAAGTAAATCATTCAACCCCATGGAGCCTCTGCAATGAGCAAAAAACAACTGGGCCGTTCGGGCATTCAGGTGCCGGCGTTGACCTTCGGCGGCAACGTGTTCGGCTGGACGGCGGATCAAGCGACCTCTTTCAGCCTGCTGGATGCGCTGGTGGACAATCAGCTCAACTTTATCGATACCGCCGACGTCTATTCCAGCTGGGCGCCGGGCAACCGGGGCGGCGAATCGGAAACCGTCATCGGCGAATGGCTCAAGAAGAGCGGCAAGCGCGACCAGGTGATCATTGCCACCAAGGTGGGCAAACCGATGGGCGAAGGCAAACAGGGGTTGTCGCCGCGCTATATTCAGCAGGCGGTGGAAGACTCGCTGCGCCGCCTGCAAACCGATTATATCGATCTTTACCAATCGCACGACGATGACCGCGATACGCCGTTGGAAGAGACGCTGGCGGCGTTCGATGCGCTGATCAAGGCCGGCAAGGTGCGGGCGATTGGCGCCTCCAACTATCAGGCGGATCGTCTGGAAGAAGCGCTGCGGGTGAGTGAAAGCAACGGGCTGGCGCGCTACGAAACCCTGCAGCCGGAATACAATCTGTATGCGCGCGAAGGGTATGAAGCCGAGCTGGAAGGCGTGGCGCAGCGCCATGGTCTCGGGGTGATCAACTTCTTCGCGCTGGCCAGCGGTTTCCTGACCGGCAAATACCGCAGCAAAGCGGATGAAGGCAAAAGCCAGCGCGGCGATCGCATCGTCGAACGCTACCTTAACCCGCGCGGCTTCCGCATTCTGGCGGCGCTGGATCAGGTGGCCGGCAAGCACGGCACCTCCCCGGCGCAGGTCTCGCTGGCCTGGCTGATTGCGCGCCCGAGCATCACCGCGCCGATCGTCAGCGCCACCTCGTTGCCGCAGCTGGATGAGTTGGTCAGCGCCACGCGCCTGACGCTGGATGAGGACGACATCCAGGCGCTGAACCACGCCAGCGCCGGGTAAGGCGCATTACTCTTGATGAGGCGGGCGGCAGCCTGCCGTATTAATCGCCGCGGCGTTCGCGCCACGTTTGCCGGTTCAGCCGGTACAAGACATGTTTTTGCAGCGGGTGCCCCGCCGGCAGGCGCGGGTGCAGGAAGGTTTCGCCGTCAAAGTGCATGCCGATGCGCTCCATCACCCGGCGTGACGGCTGGTTATCTTCGGCGGTGAAGGACACCACTTCCGGCAAGTGCAGCGTGTCGAAGGCACACGCCAGCGCAGTGCGTGCCGCTTCAGCGGCGTAGCCGTTGCCCCAGTGGGCCGCCGCCAGCCGCCATCCGATCTCCACGCAGGGGGAGCAAGGCAGGTCGTCGCCCGGCCGCGCCAGCCCGACAAAACCGATAAAGGGCGCGCCGCCTTTCACTTCCACCGCCCATAGCCCCCAGCCATGTTGCTGCATGAAGGCGCGGATGCGTTCGGCCTGCGCGTGGCTTTCTTCGGCCGTCATCGTCGCCGGGAAATAGCGCATCACCTGCGGATCGGCGTTAAGCGCGGCGAAGGCCGGCAGATCGTCGTCGCGCCAGGGGCGCAGCCGCAGCCTGTCGCTGTCGAGGGTAAGGATGGTGGACATGATGCATAGCCTCCAATGAGCAAGGGCGCGGCGAGCCGCGCCCTTGGGCCGTCAACGGAACAGCGTTTGCGCCCAGCGCGCCAGCCCGGCGGTGACCGAGCCGAAGTCGTTGCCGCCGACGATCGGAATGCCCGGCAGCTGCTGTTGCAGCGCGGCGCGCAGCAGCGGCGAACGCGCGCTGCCGCCGGTCAGGTAGATCACCTGCGGCGCGGTCTGGCTGCTGGCCAACGCGGCGCTGACCTGCTCCTGGATGCGCATCAACGGCTGTGAGATGGCGTCGGCGAGCTGATCCTGGCTGATGCTTTCCGCCAGATCGGCCTGCACGAAGCTGAGCGGCGTGCTGATGGCGGTTTGGCCTGACAGGGCTATCTTACTCTCTTCGGCCGCGCGCACCAGCCGGTAGCTCAGGCGCTGCTGGTACACTTTCAGCAGGCGTTTGACCTTTTCCGGCTCCGCCGCGTCGAGGATCAGATCGCGCAGCACGCGGCCGTTGGCGGCGCTGTAGAAGTCGTTTTGCGCCGGTACGTCGTTGGTCGCCACCGCGTTCCAGTAAGGCAGCGCCGGCAGGGCGATGCCTTTCCCGGTTTCGCCGCCCAGGCCGAACAGCGGCATCAGCTGTTTGAAGGCCAACATGATGTCCAGATCGTTACCGCCGATCCGGCAGCCGCTGTGGCCCAGCAGGCTCTGCTGACGATCGGCGCGGTCGCGCCACTGCGGGCCCATCAGCAGCACCGAGCAGTCGGTGGTGCCGCCACCGATGTCCACCACCAGCACGGTTTGCTCTTCGCTCAGCGTCGCCTCGAAGTCCAGCCCTGCCGCCACCGGCTCGAACTGGAATTCAATCTCTTTGAAACCGGCGCGTTCGGCGGCGCGCTGCAAAATGCCCTGCGCTTGCCGGTTGGCCTCTTCACCGCCGATGCCCTGGAAGTTGATCGGTCGGCCGATCACCGCTTGATCGATACCGGCCTGCAGCACGTTTTCCGCCTGGCGTTTGATGTGGAACATCATGGCGCAGACCAGGTCTTCGAACAGGGCGATCTGCTGCGGCTTCAGGCCGTTGGCGCCGAGGAAGGACTTCGGCGAGCGCACGAAGTACACCTCTTCCGGATCTTCCATGTAGTGCGCCAGCGCCTGCAGGCCGAACAGCACGCTGTCGCCGCCGACCGGAATGTCTTCTTCGCGGTTGTAACTGATGGCGCGGCGCAGCAGCTGCTGGTTTTCTTCGCTGCCGGTCGGCACCTGCCAATGGCGGTGCAGGCATTCGCTCACCGCTTCGCGGGTCGGCGCGCACAGCATCGAAGGCAGATACGGTTCGTTGTTTTCCAGCGTCAGCAGCTCGGGGCCGTGGTCGCGCATCACCGCGACGGAACAGTTGGCTGTCCCATAGTCGAATCCAATAAACATCTCTTTTTTGTCCCCATGCCAATGAAGGGGGGCGACTTTACCCGAGACGGGGCCGGTGGGCAATGCGCTGATGCGCGAGTGTCGAAAAATTTAGCGGGCGCGGCATCGGTATGCTTAACTTAATGTCCGAATTCCGCACGTCAGCGCGCCAGCCGAGCCCCATAATGCAGAAAAAACCGAACCCGAGCGTTGCCATGAATACCCAACAGCAAGCGTTGTACGACGCGCTGCGCGCGCGTGACCGCAAATTCGACGGCCGCTTTTTCGTCGGCGTCTCTTCCACCGGCATTTATTGCCGCCCGGTGTGCAGCGCCCGCACGCCGAAGCTGGAAAATTGCACCTTCTATCCGAGCGCGGCGGCGGCCGAGCTGGCGGGCTTTCGCCCCTGTCTTAAATGCCGGCCGGAACTGGCGCCCGGCCTGGCGCTGATCGATCTGGGCAACCGCTATGCACAGGTGGCGGTGCAGCTCATCGAGCAGGGCTATCTGTCCGAACACAGCTGCGAAGCGCTGGCGGCGCGGCTCGGCATTTCCGATCGCCACCTGCGGCGTATCTTCGCCGAGCAGTTTGGCGCTTCGCCGATCGATTACGCGCAGTCGCACCGGCTGCTGCAGGCCAAACGCCTGTTGGCGGATACCGATCTGCCGCTCAGCGAAGTGGCATTCGCCGCCGGTTTCGGCAGCCTGCGGCGTTTCAACGAGCTGTTCAAGGCGCGCTATCGCCTGATTCCGTCGGCGCTGCGCAGCGGCGGCGCGCGCGGTGAACGGGCCGCCGCCAGCGGCCTGGTGTTCCACCTGGGCTATCGGCCGCCCTATGACTGGGATCGCATGCTGAACTTCTTGCAGGCGCGCGCCGTGCAGGGCGTAGAGCGGGTCGAGGGCCGCCGCTATCTGCGTTCGATCTCAGTCAGCCAGGGCGGTACGGAGTATTGCGGCTGGCTCAGCGTGCAGCCGGAAGAAGCGCGCAACCGGGTCAAGGTAGAGATCGCGCCGGCGCTCAGTTTGGTCACGACGGAGGTGCTGCGCCGCGTACGCTTGCTGTTCGATTTGGACGCCGCGCCGGATCGCATCAATGAGGCGCTGGGTTCGCTGGCGGCCGATGCGCCGGGGCTGCGCTTGCCGGGCTGCGTAAACAGCTTCGAGCAGGCGGCGCGTGCGGTGCTGGGGCAATTGGTCAGCGTGAAAATGGCGGCAACCTTCGCCGGGCGGATGGCCGAACGTTGGGGAGAACCGCTGGCGGCGCCGCACGAGGGCATCACCCACGTTTTCCCTAGCGCCGAACGGGTGGCGCAGCTGCAGCCCGAAGCACTGCGCCCGCTCGGGGTACAGCTGAAGCGCGCGGCGGCGCTGATCGAGATCGCCCGCGCGCTGGGCGAAGGGCGGCTGCAGCTCGATAACGTGCTGGATATCGAACAGGGCATAAAGGCGCTGACCGCGCTGCCGGGCATCGGCAGCTGGACCGCCAGCTATATCGCGATGCGCGCCTGGTCGTGGCCGGACGTGTTCCTGGCCGGCGATTACCTGATCAAACAGCGTTTCCCCGGCATGACGCCGCGCCAGATCGAACGCTATGCCGAACGTTGGTGCCCGTGGCGTTCTTACGCCACGCTGCACCTGTGGCACAACGACGGTTGGGCACCGGAAGGGGAGGAGTGAGGCGCATTCGGGCTAGCGCGGGGCGTCGATCAGCTGCAGCAGGCGGCTCATGCCTTCGCGCATCAGGAACGCCAGCAGCTTTTCCCGCTCGGCCGGCGTCAGATGGTAGTAATACTCGATCCAGACCCGAATAGGATCCTGGCGTTTGATGTCGTAGTCGGGATGGTCGGCCTCGCGTAAGGCCGACAGGCTGCGCGCGCCGAACGGCAGGCTGTCGATATGGTATTCCAGCGCTTTACCCTGCACGCCGCTGCGGCGGCGGCTGACCCAGCCTTCGCGTCGGGCCATCAGATTGACCCCTTGCGGGGTCGAGGGCAACCCCGCTTTCCCCATCAGTTCCCTGGCGGAAAACCATTTCTTTTCCATAGTCCCTTATCCCTGAGCTATCACATGTCGAGGAAAATCAACGGATACGTCGATGTCCGCACGGGAGCTTCATCTTACTTAATCGTTTAAGCTTCAGGTGTTATTTATATCACTAATCTCGTATTGGTTAACATAATGTGAAAGATGAGAGGTGCGGCGCCGCCCGTGAGACGGCGCCGGCGAGGGAAGGCGTTAGCGGATGCCGAAGTAGCCGTCGCTGAGCAGAACCGCCAACGGCTGCTCCAGCGCCACCTGGTCGCCGTCTGCCAGATCGACGCCGACATCGCGCAGCGCCTGCAGCGTCACCGGCTGGTGGGCCGGCCCGGCGAGCGTTTGCGCCTTGATCCGATGCGCCGCGCCGTTGAGCATCGAGACCATCAGCTCATCCATCTGGTTGCAGTGCAGGTTGGTGATAAAGCGTTCATCGATGCGAATGATGTCTATCTTCTGATCGCCCAGCTCATCGAAGGCATTGATGTTATGCCCAAAGCCATTGACGATCAGTCGGCAGCCCAGCTGCTGCAGTTCGCGCAGACACGCTCGGCACTGCGCGGCGTGCTCCAGCACCACGGCTTCATCAACGCTGAACAGCTGTGCCCGCGGCGGCAGCGAGGAAGCGCGCACCGTTTCCGTCAGGAAGCGTTGGAAGTCGGTGTTCAGCAGGCTGTCGGTAGCCAGCGGCAACGCGAGCGACAGCCCCTTGCGCTTGATGTCGTCGGCGTACGATACCAGCAGCTGCGTCACCGCCCAGCGGTCGATGTCCGGCATCAGGCCGTACAGCTGCGCCGCGGCGATGAACGCCTCGTGCGGCAGCGGCCGATCGTCCGGTGCCATCACCTGCAGTTTCACGTGGTGAAACGCGGCCGACAGCGGCGTTGCCGGCGGCGCGACCGCGCGGGTCAGCAGCCGCAGCTGCCCCTCGCTGATGATCGTCTGTACCTCCTGTGGGTTCAGCAATTCATGCTGCCGTTCCAGCATCTGTTTTTGCCGCGTTTCGTACAGATAAACCTGGCCGCGGCCGTGGTGCTTGGCGGTGTAGCAGGCGATGTCGGCCTGGGCCAGCAGTTCGCTGCTTTTGGCGTCGCCGCCGATGCGCGTGATGCCGGCGCTGGCGCCGACGCGATAAATTTTCCCTTCCCAGTAGAACGGATGCTGGCTGATTTGGCTGACTACCTGTTGCATCAGCGATTTCGCCTGCTCCAGCCGGCAGTCGAACAGGATCAAACCGAACTCGTCGCCGCCTAGCCGAGCCAGGCAGTCGCTGTTGCGCAGCTGGTGCCGCATCAGCTGGGCGATGTCCCGCAGCAAGGCATCACCCGCCGCGTGGCCGGCGGTGTCGTTTACCGCTTTGAACCGATCCAGATCGAGGAACACCAGCGAATGCGACGACGACGGTTCCCCGCCGGCGGCGATCGCCGCCTTCAGCTGCTTCTCGAAGCGGGTGCGGTTCGGCAGACCGGTCAGCGCGTCGTGCGAGGCGCTATAGCTGAGTTTTTTCATCAGTTCGCGCGAGGCGGTGACGTCCTGCAGCACCATCACCGCGCCCATGGTTTCGCCATCGAGGGTTTTCAGCGGTGAGACCGACTGCTGCACGTCGAAATAACGTCCGTCGCGGCTGTGCAGCACCAGCGCGTAATCCGCCGGCCACTGCCGCGGGTATTGCGTGAGGTTTTCGATTTCCGGGCCGTCTTTGCCATTGGTCAGGCGTACCACGCCGGCGACCGGCATGCCGATCGCCAGCTCGAGCGGCCAGCCACACATCTGCTCGGCCACCGGGTTCATAAAGGTGATGCGCAGGTGGCTGTCGGTGGAGATCACCCCTTCGCCGATGGCGTCGAGGGTGATGTGCAGGCGCTCTTTTTCTTCGTGCAGCGCCTCGGCGAGGATCTTGAGCTCGGTCATGTCGATATTGGTGCCGATCATGCGCAGCGGCTGGCCCTGGTCGTCGAGGATCACGTTGCCCTGGCCGCGAATATGGCGCAATTTGCCGCCGCGCGTGGTAATGCGAAATTCCATAACGAAAGGCTTGGGAGCGGCCAGCAGCGCGGCCAGCTCGCGATCGGTACGCTCGCGATCTTCCGGCACCAGCAGGGTGCGCCACAGCGCCAGCGTCGGCGTTTGGTCGGGATTGAGATCGTAGAGTTCGAACATGCGCTGATCCCAGGTGAAGTTTTCCTGGCTCATCACCCATTCCCAAATGCCGACGCCGCCCACCTGGTTGGCCAGCGTAATGCGCTCCACCAGCCGGTTGTTCTCCGCCTCGCTGCGTTTGAGGCCGCTGATGTCCTCGACCTGAGAGATGAAGTACAGCGGTTGCCCTTCGGCGTCGCGCACCAGCGAGACGGCCAATAGCGCCCAAACGGTCTGGCCGTCGCTGCGGATATAGCGTTTCTCCATGGTGTAGCTGCTGATGTGGCCGTCGAGCAGATCGTGCAACTGGCTGAGATCGGCGTTGAGGTCGTCCGGGTGGGTGATGGCCTGGAACGTCAGGCGGTGCAGCCCTTCCGGCGTATAGCCGAGCAGTTTGCACAGCGCCTGATTGACCTGCAGCCATTTGCCCTCCGGCGACACCAGCGCCATGCCGATGGCGGAATACTCCAGCGCGCTGCGAAAGCGGCTTTCGCTCTCGACGATGTGCTGTTTCTCCACCCGGAAGGTGTGCATCACCATCGCCATCGCGTGTGCCGGGATCAGGATCAGCAGCATCGGCAAGTACAGGCCAAGCTCACCGAAGACGTGTGCAGAGGCCTGCAGGTGCAGCACGCCCAGCGAGATCAGCACCGTGATCAGCAGCAGGGTGCAGAAACAGACGGCGAAGGCTTCGAAGCGCGGCAGCGCGATGGCGGCCCACAGCAGCGGCAGGATGACGAAGGTGAACGGGAACGGCAGATAGGTCAGCGCCAGGTAGCTGAAGGCCAGGGAGCCCATCAGCGTGAGCAGCAGCGGGTAGGGGTTCAGCGCCGCCAAGGTGCGGCGGTGATAGGTGAGGCCGAGCGGCGCCAGCGACAGCACCCCTATTGCTTCGGAGATGAACCAGATGCCGAACGATTGCCAGAACGTTTGATCCGGCGTGGGCGAGAGCCCGGCGGCCAGCAGCGCGCTGAACAGCGGGGTGAAGATCACGGCGCACACCACAAAGCGCAGCCAGCAGCCCAGATCGCTCAGCGGATCGTTCGCCGGCAGCGTGCGGCGCAGCAGCAGGGCGCAAACCGCCGCTTCCAGCAGGTTGATGGCGGCCAGCTTGACGGGAGTGGCGCTGACGCCGAACAGCAAGAAACTGGCGAGCACGATGCCGAGGCCGCTGGCCAGCAGCGGCAGGCCCCAGTGGCGCGGGGCGTGGCGGTACAGCACGGCGATCGCGGCGGCGGTCGGGAACCACAGCGGCGTGAAGTGGCGGGCTTCGCTGGACAGCGACAGGCTCAGCAAGGCGAGCAGAAACGTCGCCAACGCCACTAACAGGGAATGCGTCAGCATGACGCCTTTGTGGGTGCCGAACGTGTTCGGCGCGCTGATCTCCATAGACACCCTTACCGATGGCCTCTGTCAGTGATTGGATTCATGACGTGGATGAATTAAGACGATTTATTGGCAAAGGGTAGTACAGCGCGAGAGGAAAACCTACCGGGAAGGCCGACTTTGCTGCGTTAACGCAAACCCGGCGACAGAATGACGAAAAAGCCGGCGCGGGGCCGGCTTTTGGCGTATTACAGCAGGAACAGGGTGGCGAGGCCGAGGAAGATGAAAAAGCCGCCGGTGTCGGTCAGCGCGGTGATGAGCACGCTCGAGCCGACCGCCGGATCGCGGCCCAGTTTGAGCATGGTCATCGGGATCACCACGCCCATCAGCGCCGCCAGCAGCAGGTTGAGCAGCATCGCCAGCGTCATCACGCCGCCCATCGCCGCGTCGCCGTACAGCAGCCAGGTGATCACGCCCATGATGCCGCCCCACACCACGCCGTTGATGATGGCCACCCCCAGCTCTCTGAGCATCAGGCGCGAGATGTTGCCGACTTCGATCTGGTGCAGCGCCAGCGCGCGCACGATCATGGTGATGGTCTGGTTGCCGGTGTTGCCGCCGATGCCGGCGACGATCGGCATCAGCGCCGCCAGCGCCACCAGCTGGGAAATGGTGTGTTCGAACAGGCCGATCACGCGCGAGGCGACGAACGCGGTGCAGAGGTTGATCGCCAGCCAGGCCCAGCGGGTCTTGACCGCCTTGCTGACCGGGGCGAACACGTCTTCTTCCGGGCTTAAACCGCCCATGCGGCGCAGGTTGGTGTCGCTCTCTTCGTTGACGGCGTCGACGATCTCTTCGATGGTCAGGCGGCCCATCAGTTTGCCCTTGGCGTCAACCACCGGGGCGCTGATCAGGTCATAACGCTCGAACGCGCCGGCCGCTTCATCGGCCTTGTCTTCGGGCTGAAAGGTGGCGGGATCGCTGTCCATCACTTCGCGCACCGGGATCTCCGGATCGTTCAGCAGCACTGCGGTCAGCGGCAGCTCGCCCAGCAGGGTGTTTTTGCGGTCGGTGACGAACAGTTTATCGGTGGCGTCGGGAATGGTTTTGCGCATGCGCAAAAAGCGGTGCACCGCGCCGAGCGTGACGTCCGGCCGCACCGTCACCAGTTCGAAATCCATCATCCAGCCGACGCTGTCTTTGGCGTACTGGCTCATCTCGCGCACCTGGGCGCGCTGCTCCGGCTCCAGCGAGGTCAGCAACCGGCCCATCAGGTTACGCGGCAGGTATTGCGCCAGGTAGGCCTGTTCGTCGACGTCCAGCGTTTTGATCGCTTTGAGCAGGTCTTTGTCGCTCATTTCCTCGATCAGGCTGTCCCAGACCGGCTCGGCGACCTCCACCAGCGTCTGGCCGCGCTTGCTGTTGCCCACCAGCCGCCACAGCGCCATACGTTCATCCTGCGGCAGCGCTTCCAGCAGGTCCGCCAGGTCGGCGGCGTGCATGTCGTCCAACAGGCCGGTGATTTCCGCCGTCTGGTTCAGCAGTTCGCTTTGGCTGAGGGCGTGCTCATCCCCTGGCCGGCCGAGAATGCCGTCGACCAATTCCTTATTGTTCAACAACAGAGTGAGAATGCGCTGGCGGTGTTCAGCGACTTTTTTGACGTTATGGGTTGCGGCTGACATGGTGTTCCTTAACGGGCGCTCGGCGTTCCTGACGCAGGCTCATTAAAAGATAGAGCATAGCGAGTGCCGGAGTCATTTTTATGAAACGGACGGGGCGCGGCGGTTATTCAGGGGAGGCGTCCTGTTGCGGCGCGCTGACTTCGGCGGCGTTTTGTGCAGCGGCCTGCTTTTTTTCCTGATGATGAGGCACCGCCACCACGGCGGCGTACAGCAGTCGGCCGACTAAAATGATAAAGCTGATAAACAACACTATCTTCGTCATCTGTCCGGTGGTTTTCTTGCGCATATATCACCCGGTATGCCGGTATCCTGTGTTATTCGCTCGAGAATTTGTAACCGGATTTTAGGCGCTGATGACAAAAGTTGTCCATTTTTTTCCGGCGTGCGGCACGGCGCATTAGGGTTTCGTTTAGGTTGTCGGGGCGAGGGCGGAAAGAAAAACCCCCTGTCTGGCAGGGGGCGGGGGGATCAGGCGGAGCGCTGTTCGTCTTGCGAGCCTTCTTCGTCGATCAGCAGCTTCCAGCCGACGACGTCGTTCCAGTAGGCCTGCTCGCGTTCGAAATCGAGCTGCACCAGGTTGTTCTGCGCCAGGTAGCCGGCCGGGAAGCGCAGCGTCCAGTGGTTGTCGTCGGTGGTCAGGCGCAGCGTTTCCGGCGTGGTGGTCGACTGACGCTGGTTGTTGAGCAGGGTGCTCAGACGCAGCAGCTGGATCAGCGGCAGGTAGTGTTTCTTCTTGAACAGGTTGAGGCGAGGCAGCTCTTCCAGCTTGATCGCCTTGCGGTGGAAGCGCACCAGCGCCGCCAGCAGCAACTGCTGTTCCTGGTTGAAGCCAGGCAGGTTGGAGTTTTGCAGAATGTAGGCCGAATGGCGGTGCATGCCGCTGTGGTTGATGCTCAGCCCCACCTCGTGCAGCATGGCGGCCCATTTCAGCAGGGCTTCCAGCTGCGGATGCGCCAGCTTGGTGTTCTGCGCCATCCACTGCGAATAGAGCAGCTCGGTGGTTTCCAGCACCCGCTTGGCCTGCTCGCGATCGATGTTGTAGTGATCGGCCAGGCTCTTGGCGGTGCGGCTGCGGATGTCCTGGTGGCGGAAACGGCCTTCCATTTCATACAGCACGCCTTCGCGCAGCGCGCCGTCGGACAGGCGCAGATCGCGGATCGCCAGCGCATCGAACACGCCGCACAGGATAGCCAGCCCCGGCACGAACACCGATTGGCGATCTTCCGACAGCCCCGGCAGGCTCAGTGAACTGAAGCTTTTGAACTGCAGCACCTGCTCGGCGAGCATTTCCAGGCGATCCAGGGTGATGAGACCGTCTTTTTCCCCCATCGCCACCAGCACTTCGTGGGCGGCCTTGATGGTGCCCGAAGCGCCCAGCGCATACTGCCAGCCCTGAATGCGGTACTGCCAGGCCAGCGTTTCCAGCTTCTGCGCCGCCGCCAGCCGCGCGCGGCGGAAGTTGTTTTTGCTGATCTCGCCGCCCGGGAAGAACAGCTGGGCGAAGCTGACGCAGCCCATGCGGCGGCTTTCCGCCAGCAGCGGCTCGAAGTCTTCGCCGATCACCAGCTCGGTGGAGCCGCCGCCGATGTCGATCACCAGCTTGCGGCCTTTCTCCGGCTGAGTGTGCTCCACGCCCATGAAGATCAAACGTGCTTCTTCCTGACCGGCGATGATTTCGATCGGGTAGGGGATCACTTTGGCGGCGCGCTTGAGGAACACTTCGGCGTTCACCGCCTGACGCAGGGTGTGCGTCCCGACGATGGTGACGTTATCCGCCGGGAAGCCCTGCAGCCGTTCGGCAAACAGGGCCAGACAGGCCAGGCCGCGTTCTATCGCCTCTTCACTGAGTACGTTGTTGCTGTCCAATCCGTCGGCGAGATGCACCCGCTGTTTTAAACGGCCCAATACCTGTAAGGCGCCGTTGACGACGCGGGCGATCACCATGTGGAAACTGTTCGACCCGAGGTCGATGGCGGCGATTTCCTGCGGTTTGTTCGTTGCAGTGTTTTTTAGCGGCATAGTTGCTGGCCTACTGTCCTGGTTGTTCCAGAGCTTTTAAATACTCGTAAATAGCCACCTGGGCACGCACTTTGCGGCGGTTGCCGCGCGGCACGTACTGGTTGCTCAGTTCTTTATCCACATAACGGGCCTTGACCGTATCGCTGAACAGGATCTCCAGGATGTCCAGAACGCGCTGTTTCAGCGCCGGATCCAGCAGCGATACCGCCACTTCGATACGGTAATCTATGTTGCGGGTCATCCAGTCGGCGGAGGACAGATATACCCGTTTGTCACCTTTATTGTCGAAAACGTACACCCGATCGTGTTCCAAAAAGCGATCGACGATGCTGATCACCTGAATATTGTCGCTGATCCCCGGCAGGTTGGGAATCAGGGAACACATGCCCCGCACCAGCAGGCGGATCTTCACGCCGGCGCCGGACGCGGTATATAACCGATCTACCAGCCCTTTATCCACCAGATTATTTATTTTCAACATAATGCCGGCCTGTTCCCCGGCCTGGGCGTTGGCGATTTCGTTGTCAATCAGCTCATACAGTTTCAGGCGCGAGTTCTGCGGCGACACCATCAGGTTGTCGAAGGTGACAGGCCGGTAGGGGTTCTCGATAAAGTTGAATACCCGGCGTACCTCGTTGGTGATGCGTGAGTCGGCGGTCAACAGCGAATAGTCGGTGTAGATGCGCGCGGTTTTTTCGTTAAAGTTGCCGGTACCGATATGAGCATAGCGCACAATTTCATCACCTTCACGGCGCGAAATCAGGAACAGCTTGGCGTGGATTTTCAGGCCCGGCGCCGAGAAGATCACGTGTACGCCGGCTTCGGTCAGGCGCTTCGCCCAGTGAATGTTGGCCTCTTCGTCGAAGCGCGCCTGCAGCTCGACCACCACCGTGACCTTTTTGCCGTTGTGCGCGGCGTGGATCATCGATTCGATGATGCGCGAATCTTTCGCCACCCGGTAGATGTTGATCTTGATAGCCAACACGCTCGGATCGAACGACGCCTGGCGCAGCAGCTCCAGCACGTGCTCGAAGGTGTGGTACGGGTAGTAGAGCAGCACATCTTTTTCGCGAATGGCGTCGAAGCCGTTGCGGAAACCGTCGAACCAGATGTGGCGCAGACGCGGCAGCGGCTTGTTGACCAGGTTGGCCTTGCCGACGTTCGGGAAACTGATGAAATCTTTGAAATTGTGGTAGCGGCCGCCGGCGATCACCGAATCGTAGTTGGAGATGCCCAGCTTGCCCCGCAGCAGCTCCACCATTTCGTTCGGCATGTCGCGCTGATACACGAAGCGCACCGGCTCGGCGGTCAGGCGCTGTTTCAGGCTGGAGGACATCAGTTCCAGCAGGCTGGATTCCATTTCGGTGACCAGATCGTACTCCGCGTCGCGGGTCATTTTCATCGAGTAGGCGTTGAGTGCGTCGTAGTCGAAGAAGCCCTTGAAGATATCGTCCAGGCAGTAGCGCAGAATGTTGTCCAGCAGGATCATCGGCTTACGGCGGCGCGGCGCTTCCGGCGGCAGATTGACGAAGCGCGGCACCTTGTCGGACGGGATCTCCAGCAGCGCATAGTCGATGCGCGCGCCGCGAATGATCTCCACCGCCAGGTAGGTGTAATCGTCTTTCAGGAACTGCACCAGGTTGGTGTCGTGGTTGATCAGGATCGGCGTGATGTGCTGGCGCAGATGCTGTTTGAAATATTGCCGCAGCCAGATTTGCTGGTTCTCGGACACCTGGCGTTCGTTGATCAGGAAGATCTGATTGCGCGCCATTTCCAGCAGCAGATCGTTGTACAGGCCGTCGAACTCCTGATCGGTTTTCAGCACCTTGGCCTGGATCTTTTTCAGCAGGTGGCGCGAGGCGCCGGCGGAGCCTTGCTCTTCGCTGATCAGGATGCGCCGTTTGAGATCGGCGAAGCGGACTTTATAGAACTCGTCGAGGTTGTTGGAGTAAATGCCCAGAAAACGCATACGTTCAATCAGGGGATTGCTCTTATCTGCGGCTTCCTGCAACACGCGTTCATTAAAGGATAACCAGCTTAGTTCTTTTTCGATGTAGAGCTTTTCCTGACCCATTGCCACTCCAGTTCAAATTTAGAATAGGATCCGGGACGCAGCGCCCGGATGCCGCTCTAGTGTCCTTCATCATTATTGCGAGAGATTGACAGGAAAGTCCAACATATCCATTGCGTTGGCGCGCGGCGTTTTTTGGCGGCAGTAAATTTTCGCCGATGCAGGGCGCAGGGGGGTGGAATGAGCAGCATGAAATGAAGGTTAGCAGGCTTATTCTTGGTGATATTAAGCGTATTTACGTTCATTTTTCAGCAATATATCAACGCCATATTGTCTGTTTGCAGTGTAAAAAACCTGTAGTGTGGCGGGTAACTTTGTCATGCAAACGTCATAAAACTGACATAAGATGCCCGGTTATCTTACGGCGCAAGCCCGATTACATCAGCGACAGCGAGACACATGACACAGACGACGGCCAATCAACATCCCCGAGATCGCATGCGCGGGCGCATCGACCGCGGCGTGCAGGCGGCAGTAACCGCCAGCGGGCTGATGGTGCTGATGACGTTGATGCTGATCTTCGTCTATTTGCTGTTTGCCGTGCTGCCGCTGTTCAAACCGGCCTCGCTCGGCCAGGCGCAGCCACTGCCGATCGCGGCGTCGGCCCCGGTGCTGGCGCTGGGCATGGACGTGCAGCAGCGCGTCGGTTACCGCATCGACGCGCAGGGCGCGGGGCAGTTTTATCGCCTGACGCCGGCACCGAACGGCCAGCCCCAGGCGCCGCTGGCGCAGCAGACGCTGCTGGCCAAACCGGCGCTGCTTGCCCAGGCCGCCGGAGAGCGCGATCTGTTTGCGCTGGCGCAGGCCGACGGCCGGTTAGTGGTGACGCGCGCGGATTTCGCGACGGCGGAAAACGGCCGGCCGCAGTGGCTGTTCCCGCTCGGGCAGCAGCCGTTGGCGCTGGATCCGCAGCGCAAGCCGCTGAAACGGCTGTCGCTGGCGGATGCCCATCGCGGGCAGTATCTGCTGGCTGGGGTGACCGACGATCGGCGGCTGGTGTTCGGCCGTTTCAGCCCTGACCGGCCGCCGCAGTTCAGCGAGCGGCCGCTGGAACAGGATGCAGAACAACTGGTGCTGACGCCGGATGGCCGCCAGCTTTACCTGCTGACCGGCAACCGGCTGGCGCGTTATCAGATCGACGGCGCGCAGCTGCAGCTGCGTGAAACGCGTACCCTTGGCGAACATGCTCCGTATCAGATGACGGCGCTGCCCGGCGGCAGCGCGCTGTTGATCAAGGGCGCCGACGGCAATCTGCGCGAGTGGTTCGAAGTAGAAAAAGAGCAGCGCTGGCGCCTGACGCCGGTGCAGCATTTCGACCATGGCGCCGACGGGCAGGAGCTGACGGTGGCTGAGCCCTATCGCCGGGTGTTCGCCACCCTGCGGCCCGATGGCGGCTTCTCGCTGTTCTCCACCATTCAACCGCAGCCGCTGCTGAATACCCGTTTGGGCGCCGAGGTGCAGCAGATGGCGTTTGCGCCGCGCGGCGATGGCCTGCTGCTGGAGAGCGCGCAGGGCTGGCAGCGCTATGCGCTCGACAACCCGTATCCGGACGTTACCTGGCGTTCGCTGTGGGGCAAGGTGTGGTATGAGAACTACCCGCAGCCGGCCTATGTTTGGCAGTCCACCTCCGGCGAAGACAGTTACCAACCCAAATTCAGCCTGATGCCGGTGATCTTCGGCACCTTCAAGGCGGCGGCTTACGCGATGCTGTTCGCCATTCCCCTGGCGCTGGCCGGCGCCATCTATACCGCTTACTTTATGACGCCGGGGCTGCGGCGGGTGATCAAACCGGCTATCGAAGTGATGGGCGCGCTGCCGACGGTGGTGATCGGGCTGGTGGCCGGCATTTGGCTGGCGCCGATCATCGAGCAGTATCTGTTGGCGGTGCTGGCGTTGCCGCTGCTGCTGGCGGCGGCGGTGCTGCTGTGCGGCGCGTTGACCCATCGCTTTATGCCGCGTTGCCGGCCGGGCGTCGATCTGCTGTTGCTGTTGCCGCTGCTGGCGTTGACGGTGTGGCTGGCGCTCAGCCTGGGGCCGCGGCTGGAGGTGGCGCTGTTCGGTGAGCCGCTGCATTTCTGGCTGGGGGATAATTACGACCAGCGCAATGCGCTGGTGGTGGGCGTGGCGATGGGCTTCGCGCTGGTGCCGATCATCTTCTCGCTGGCGGAGGACGCGCTGTTCAGCGTGCCGGCCACCCTGAGCCAGGGCTCTTTGGCGCTGGGCGCCACCCAATGGCAGACGGTGATCAAAGTGGTGCTGCCTTCCGCCAGCGCCGGTATTTTCTCCGCGCTGATGATCGGCTTTGGCCGCGCGGTGGGGGAAACCATGATCGTGCTGATGGCCACCGGCAATACGCCGATTATCGACGGCAGCCTGTTCCAGGGGCTGCGGGCGTTGGCGGCCAATATCGCCATTGAAATGCCGGAGGCGGTCTCCGGCAGCAGCCATTACCGCGTGCTGTTCCTGACCGCGCTGGTGCTGTTTGTCTTCACCTTCGTGTTCAACACGTTGGCGGAGGCGGTGCGCCTGCGGCTGCGCAAGCGCTACACGCCGAATCAGGAGGCGCCATGAAGAACTGGGTGAAGAGCGGGTCGCCGTGGATATGGCTGACCGCCGGTTCGGTGGCCGTCAGCCTGTTGGCGCTGATCGGCATTCTGTTGCTGCTGGCCGGGCAAGGGATGCGCTATTTCTGGCCGAGCCCGGTTTATCAGTTTGAGCTGAATCAGAACGGCGCCGGGCCGGTGACGGTGATCGGCGAGCTGTACCAGCAGCAAAGCATTTCGCGCCGCCAGCTGACGGAAGCGGGCGTGGCGCCGCCGGGCGAGGCGCAAAGCGTCGAACGCTATCTGATCAAGGTCGGCAACCGCGAGCGCGAGGGGCAGGACTTCCGCACGCTGCTGGCCAGCGACATTCGCAGCCAAAGCACGCCGCGCGGCCTGCTGGTGCTGGAGCGCGACAGCCACGGTACCGCCTACGGCTATCTGGCGGGGCTGCTGGAGGATGGGCAACCGCTGACCGGCCGCAATCTGGGGCAGGCGTTGCAGCAGCGGCTGCCGCAAATCGCCGCGCTCTCGCGCCAGGCGCACGATATTCAATTCCGCGATATGGCGCGCATCAATCAGCAGTTTGACGCGCTGCGGCTGAGGGAAAAGCGCCTGCAGCGCGACGATAAGCTGGACGCCCGTGCGCAGGACGCCATCAAGGCCGAGCGGCTGGAGTTACAGCGGCAATACCAGCTGCTGTCCGAACGCCTGACGGGGCTGAACCGCGATCGCCAGCGCGATGCGCTGCTGCTGCGCGACATGCACGGCCAGACGTTGACCATTCCGCTCAGCCAGGTGCGCGATGCCTGGTACCCGAACGCCATGAACACCACCGAGAAGCTGGCGCACTGGGGCGAGCAGGTGAAGAAGTTCCTCACCGACAGCCCGCGCGAAGCGAATACCGAAGGCGGGGTGTTCCCGGCCATTTTCGGCACGGTGTTGATGGTGATCCTGATGTCGATCGTGGTGATGCCGTTTGGCGTGATCGCGGCGGTATATCTGCACGAGTATGCCGGCAACAATCTGCTGACGCGGGTGATCCGCATTGCGGTGGTCAACCTGGCCGGCGTGCCCTCGATCGTCTATGGCGTCTTCGGCCTCGGCTTTTTCGTTTATATGATAGGCGGCACGCTCGACCAGCTGTTCTATCCTGAATCCTTGCCCAACCCGACCTTCGGCACGCCCGGCGTGCTGTGGGCGGCGCTGACGCTGGCGCTGCTGACGCTGCCGGTGGTGATCGTCGCCACCGAGGAGGGGTTGTCGCGCATTCCCACCTCGCTGCGGCAGGGCTCGATGGCGCTGGGTGCCAGCCGGGCCGAGACGCTGTGGCGCATCGTGCTGCCGATGGCGGCGCCGGCGATGATGACCGGCCTGATTCTGGCGGTGGCGCGCGCCGCCGGGGAGACCGCGCCGCTGATGCTGGTGGGGGTAGTGAAATCGGTGCCGGTGCTGCCGGTGGACGAGATTTTCCCGTATCTGCACCTGGAGCGGAAGTTTATGCATTTGAGCTTCCAGATCTACGATATGGCATTCCAGAGCCCGAGCGTAGAGGCGGCGCGGCCGCTGGTGTTCGCCACCGCCTTCCTGCTGGTGACGATCGTGGTGAGTTTGAATCTGGCGGCGATGGGTATCCGCCATTCGTTGAGGGAGCGGTACCGAGCATGGTCGCAGTAACAATGACGCTATTTTTGGGGAGTGCGTAATGGGTTTGATGACGCCAGGCAGTTTGCCCCGGCTGGATGTCCAGCATCTCGACGATGAACAGACCGCGCTGGCGGTCAACGGCCTGAACCTGTTTTATGGCGATAAACAGGTGCTGCACGATATTTCGCTGCGTATCCCGAAGCACCGGGTGACGGCCCTGATCGGTCCCTCGGGCTGCGGTAAATCGACGCTGCTGCGCTGTTTCAACCGCATGAACGATCTGGTGGACAACTGCCGTATCGAGGGCGAGCTGCAGCTGAACGGCGCGGCGATCTCCGGCGCGCAGATCGACGTGGCGGCGCTGCGGCGGCGGGTGGGCATGGTGTTCCAGCGGCCGAACCCGTTCCCGAAATCGATCTATGAAAACGTGGTGTACGGCCTCCGGCTGCAGGGCGTGCGCGACCGGCGCTTGCTGGATGAGGCGGTGGAGCGTTCGCTGCGCGCCGCCGCGCTGTGGCATGAGGTGAAGGATCGGCTGCGCGAAAATGCGTTCCGCTTGTCCAGCGGCCAGCAGCAGCGCCTGGTGATCGCGCGCGCCATCGCCATCGAGCCGGAGGTATTGCTGCTCGACGAGCCGACCTCGGCGCTGGATCCGATCTCCACGCTGACCATCGAAGAGCTGATTTCCGCGCTGAAACAGCGTTACAGCGTGGTGCTGGTGACGCACAACATGCAGCAGGCGGCGCGAGTCTCCGACTACACCGCCTTTATTCATCAGGGCCGGCTGGTGGAGTATAACGACACCGACGCCATCTTCACCTCGCCGCGCCAGCGTCGCACCGAGGATTATATTACCGGGCGGTATGGTTGAGTTCTGGGGGCGTTGCATACGGCGCCCCTTTTCCCGTTTTTGTGTTTCCTCCGATTATTCTCGCTAACACGGCAAGCACGTCTTTTCACTGGCTACATTAATAAAAATAATTCTCATTTGCATGGACGGAGCCAGCGAATTGTTTATAATTCGCCAATCTGTGTAAATCAGTGTAAATGGATGTGTTTGAATGTGTGCATGGAGGCTTGGCGCCTGGTCGCTATTATTAGCGTTTTGCAGCTCGGCGTGGTGCGCGGAAATCACCAGCCCTGCCGATCGCGACAGCATTACCCAACAGCAGAAATCGTTGCTGGAACAGGCGCAGCAGCAACGCGAGGCGCTGCAAAATAACGTTGAACTACCGGCGCTACCGCTGCCTGAGCCGGCCACTGCAGGGGCGGTTTGCCAACCGGTGCGGCAGATCGTTTTTCAGGGCGCCGAACATCTTTCCTGGTCGGTAAAAGAAAGCCTGGCCCGCCCGTATCAGGGGCGCTGCCTGACGCTGGAACACATCAACCGTCTGGTGCGCGAAACCACCAATGCTTATCTGCAACGCGGCTATGTCACTTCGCAGGCCTGGCTGCAGGAGCAGGATATCTCCCGCGGCGTGTTGACCGTCAGCGCCAGCGAAGGGCGAATCGAGTCCATCACGCAGGGCGGCGAGCAGACGCTGGCGTTGAAGATGGCGTTTCCCGGTCTGGTTGGTGACGTATTGAATCTGCGCGATATTGAGCAGGGCATGGAGCAACTCAATCGCCTGCCGTCACAACAGGTGACTATCGATATTCAACCTGGCGAGCAACCCGGCTTTTCCAAAGTGGTTTTGCTGCGCGGTGCCACGCGCGCACCGGTCTCTTTCTCTTTCGGCGCCGATAACAGCGGCCAGAGAAGCACCGGCACCGGGCAGATGAACGCCGCCTTCTCGCTGGATAATCCGCTGCGTCTCTCCGATCAATGGTCGCTTTCTGCAGCGCGCAATAACGATTTCAGCCCGCATCATCGCAGCCGCAGCCTGAACGGCAGCGTCACCTTACCCTATGGCTATTGGCTGTTCAGCTACCAGTATGCCTGGAACGATTTTTTCCAGCAGGTGCCGTTCAACGGTGCCACTTACCGCTATCAGGGCAATAACCAGACCCAGCGTTTGGGCGCCAACCGCACGTTGCTGCGGGATGGCAAACGTAAGCTGGCCGTCGATATCGGGCTGGCGCGGCGCACCACGGAAAATAAGCTGGCGGGGGAACGGTTGGGCGTCAGCAGCCCGACGCTCAGCATCGCCAGCCTGGGCCTTAATTACAGTGCGGTCGCGGGCGGCGGCTATATGACGCTGAACCCGACGGTAAGCCGCGGGCTGCGCATGCTGGGCGCTACCGCCGACGATCCGGAGCGCGACGGAGCGCCGCGCAGCGAGTTCCGCAAGCTTGGTCTCAGCGCCAGCTATTTCTATCCGCTCGCCCCCTCTCTCTACTACCTGACCTCGGCCTACGCACAAACCAGCGCAGACAACCTGTATGCCGGCGAGCGCATTTCCATCGGCGGGCAATACTCGGTGCGTGGCTTTAAAGAGCAGTACCTGACCGGCAATCGCGGCGCCTACTGGCGCAATGAACTCAACTGGCAATGGCAGACCTTGCCGGGGCTGGGGGCGCTCTCTTTGACCGGCGCGTTAGACGCCGGCTGGCTGCGGGGGCGCGCCGGGCAGATAGACGGCGGTAGCGTCGTCGGTGCGGCGCTGGGCGCCACGCTAAGCGGCCGCTGGTTCAATCAGGCGGTCACCGTCGGTAAACCGTTGACGCACCCAGACAGCCTGCAACCGGATCGTTGGGTGGCCTACTGGCAAGCCACCGTCACGTTATAACGCCAGCACACAGCAGGAGCGCCTCGGCGTTCAAAACAACATCCTTTCGAAGGAATGAATATGGATAAGCTCAACCCTCCGTTGGCGCGGGGCGCCAGCTATTTGCTGATCTACCTGACGGCTTTCCAGCCGTTGCACCCGGCGTTTGCCGCCGGCATTACCGCTGCCAACGGCAATACGCAGGTGGTTATCAAGCCGGGCGACGTGCCGGTGGTGAATATCGCCACGCCGAACGGTGCGGGCATCTCGCACAACACCTATAAAGATTTCAACGTTGGGCCACAGGGCGCCGTATTGAATAACGCCACGCACGGCGGCAAAACGCAGCTGGGCGTGGAAATCTACAGCGCGCAGGGCAACACCTACCTGAAGGGAAAGCCGGCGGAGTTGATCATCAACGAGGTGATCGGCGGCAGTCGTTCCGAGCTTCAGGGCAAACTCGAGGTATTCGGCAACAAGGCCAACGTGATGATCGCCAACCCGAATGGCATCACCTGCGACGGCTGCGGCTTTATCAACGCGCCGGGCGTGACGTTAACCACCGGCAAACCGCAGTTCGACAAGCAGGGCGCGCTGGAAGCGCTGGAGGTGAAAAAAGGCGGCGTCACCATCGGCGGCAAAGGGCTGGACGGCAGCGGCGCCGACTATGTCGATATCATCAGCCGCGCCACCGAGCTGAACGGCAAAATCAATGCGCAAAATCTGTCGCTGACCCAGGGCGCCAACCGCATTAGCTTCAAGGACGGCAGCATCAAACCGATCGCCGGTGAAGGCGCTAAGCCCCAACTGGCGGTGGATACCAAAGCGCTGGGCGGCATGTACGCCAACAAAATCCGCCTGGTGGCCAACGAGGATGGGGTGGGGGTGAACCTGAAAGACCTCACCAGCAAACAGCGGGATATTACGCTGAGCGTTAACGGTAACCTGGTGCTTAACGGCACCACGCACAGCAAAGGTGACCTCAATGTCAGCGCCAAGGGATTGCACATTACGCGGGGTGCTGTCGTGCAGGCGGACGGCAACGCCACGTTGGCGACGACGACGCTGGTGAATGACGGGCAAACCAGCACCAGTGGCGATATGCGTATCTTTGGCGACCATATCCGCAACGCCGGGGAAAATGCCAAGCTGCACGCAAATAAAAATATGTGGATCCAAAAGGATGCGCAGGGCAACAAGGCTAAATCCGTCGAGAACCGTTCGGCGAAAATCCTGACCAACAGTGGCGATTTGGTGATACGCACGGAGAGTTTGAACAATGTGAGGCAAGAGGTTCAAGCCGTTTGGAAAAGTACTCCCGGTAACTCCAAAGCGTTCAATAAATCCTTGGTGGGAAGTTATTACGACTCGCGGCAAGGTGTTGACGCTATTGTGCTGTTGGAACCTGAACTGAAGGACTTTGGCATCGGCAGTTGGTTTGGCGAAATTAACCTGTCGAAAGGCGACAAGGTTAATGTGGGGAAAGACGAGTATCTCCTGGTGAAATCACAGGCGCCGGGAGTGATAAATTCAGGCAACAACGCTTATATCAACGCGACAACGCTATGGAACGATCAGTCGAATATCAGCGCGGCCAAAGATCTGATCCTGACGGGGAATGATTTTACCGTAAAGAGCATTCAACTCGGTCAGAAAGATCGGTACTGGCGCCTGGGAACGAACACGTTTGGCGTTGGGGAGTTTGCCCGTGACGAAGATGCGCCTCCCGGAGATTGGGATCTGCTGTATGTTACGGAAAAAGCCCCTTATACCAAGCAGCAGGAGCTTGTTGTCTGGCAAGCAAAGGGGCAGCAACAATCATCGATTACCGCCGGCAATAATCTCACTGCGGATTTTAAAAATAAGATAGAAATCAGTACACCGACGCCGGCGGGAAATCAGCTTAGTGAAGTGGTGGCTTCGGGGCGGCCTGACTCGCTGGCAGCTCACAATATTGTGCTGCATGCGGGGCGCGTCATCAGTACCGATAAAATAAACGCGCGTAACGACCTGACTGTGGTTGCCGACGATGTGTTTTACACCGACGGTGCTGAGCTGACTGCCGGCAAGAGTCTGAACGTTGCAGCAGTGAATGAGCTGGATGCCCGTCAAAGCTATCTGAAAGGACATAATGTCACTTTGACCAGCCGCAATGGCAACGTCAAAGTGCACACTGTACCTAGCCCGCGCTATTTCGGAATCGATGGTGCCCGCTGGCTGAGCCAATTGAATGCTGCCGGGGACTTAACCTTAAATGCCGGGCAAGGTATTTATCTACGTAACACGCACTTCGCGCCGCAAAGCCAAAATATTGCAATGACAGCGAACGGCACGGTTTCGATTGTCAGAAATGACGAGGCGTTGGATAACGACCGCTTAACGCAGAATTTATCTCCTGAACAACGACAAACGCAGTTCAACCAGCTGCTGAATGCCGGACAGTTGAACGCCAGTGGTTCAGTGCTGCTCAACAGCGGCGGTTATCTGGCGCTGCGCGGGACGCACATTAAAGCAGGCAAAGATGTCACGCTGTTGGCCGGCCATAATGCCGATCTGAACTATCGTGAATTGGGGGGGAAATTTAGTCGCTTTTTCCCCTCTTCTCGCACGCCTGAACTGGGTAGCCGGGTACACGCCGGCGGCAATTTACTGATTAACTCGGCCCGCGACATTGGCACCCAGGGCGGCGCGCTTTCCGCTAACGGCAACATCACGCTGTTGGCAGGACAAAATATGTGGTTATCGAATGTTGCCTATTCCGCTATCGATGCCGCCAACGACAACAACAAAGACGAGCGCCATGTGGTCACCGCCCTCAGCGCCGGGAAAAACCTGACCGCGTCGGCGAACAACCAACTGCTGACTTACGGCGCCAAGCTGACCTCCGGCGCCAACATGACGCTGACTTCCGGCAGCGATATGCGCTTCGAGGCGGTGCAAAACCACACTTACCGTGAGGGCGGCAACGAATTTACCGAAACTCGCACCCAGCAAGGTACCGAGCTGAATGCCGGTGGCCTGATGACGGTGATTTCCGGCGGCAGCATTCTGTTCCAGGCGACCAAGCTGGTGGTTAAAGGATTAGGGGCGAACTGGAAATCACCGGTAGCGGTGACGGATTGGGGAAGTCGGATAGCCATTGCCGAGCAGCAGCTTCGAAATACGCAGCAGCAAATTAATCAGGCACTGCAGGCAAAAACAAATGCTGAACATATTGTTACGCAAAGAATTTCGTTCGTTCAGCAAGCAGAGGCTGCCGTCAGAGATGCTGAGGAAAGGCGGGATGAGTTTATGCGTAATAACCCACCTCACGAATATGGCAGTGGTTGGTCTGCTGAAGTAGGGAGTTGGGATAAATTCGTAGCACAGCGCGAAGGAGAACTTAGTGCTGCAAGAAGTAGTCTGGCTGCTGCTCGAAATGATGTCACGCAGGCAGAGCAGCGAATTAATCAAGGCAACAAAACAAAAAACGAGGCACAAAACCAGCTGACCGCTGCGCGCCAGGAAGCCCAAAGCAAAGGCATTGACGAGGCCAAACAAAAAGCTCAGGTCGACGCCCACAACCAGGCTGAAGCTATGCGCGCCGGCAATATGGATATCGCCGCCAAGGGCGGCTATCTCTACGCTCAGGCGATGGAAGAGTCCAGCCACTACGAGAAAAAGGAAACCAAGCGCAAATGGTGGGGCAAGAAAACCGAGGTTAAACAGACCCGCCATGACGTGACCAACAAGGTTACTGAGTTTACCGCCGCCGGCAACATCACCCTGATGAGCCGTGACGACAGCACCTACGAAGCCAGCAAGATTGAGGCCGGCAAAAACGCGAGGCTGACCAGTACCCATGGCCAGGTCAACTTCAGGGCAGTGAAGAACACCAGTTTCGAACAGACCGTCACCAACTCGAAAGGCTTCTTTATCAAGCAGGCCAACAAAGGGTACGAAGACAATAAGTGGGTACTGCCGAGCATTCATACCGGTGGCGCCTTGATCGTAGAGGCCGCCAAGGGCGTCAGCGCCGATGTGAAGGTGAAAAACGGCCAGGCGCTGCAAAGCGCCATCGACGCCCTGGGCAATACGCCGGGCACCACCTGGGTCAAAGATCTGAACAAGCGCAACGACGTGCAGTGGAGCAAGGTCAAAGACGCTTACGATAGCTGGGATTACAAGAGCCAGCACCTGAACCCGGCGGTGGCGGCGGTGATCGCCATTGCGGCCGCGGCGGTGACCGCAGGCAGTTCACTGGCGGCCACGGCGGCCTCCAGCGTTTCCGGCGCCGTGGGCGGCGGGGCGGTAACCAGCGGCGCGGTCACGGCCGGGATGTCTTCGCTGGCCTCCCAGGCGGCGGTGGCGCTGGTGGAAAACCAGGGCAACTTGTCGAAAACCCTGCAGGCGCTGGGCAGCAATGAAAACGTCAAGGCGACCGCCACGGCGATGGCGATCGGCGGCGCGCTCAACGGTTTCGACAGCGCGATGGGCTGGAGCAAGGACGCGGCGGGCAAACCGCTTAACCCAAACAACGTCAAACTGCCGCAGCTGAGCAACGGCGACTGGAGCAAGGTGGCGCAGCGGGTGGCCGGGCAATCGGTCATCAGCTCCAGCCTGAATACCGCCATCAACGGCGGCAGCTTCAAGGACAACCTGACCAATGCGCTGCTGGCGAATATCGGCAGCCAGGTTCAGGCCGAGGGCGCCAATCTGATCGGGGATAACGGTCAGGTTCTCAATATACCGGGCCGGGCCGTAAGCCATGCCGTTCTAGCGGGCGTGGCCGCAGAAATCGGTAAGGGCAATGCCAAAGGCGCAGCGGCAGGGGCGCTGGCGGCGGAGCTGGCCGGGGTGATCATCAATGATAATCTGGTCAGAAGTGAAGGTTGGCAAGAGCGTCAGGCTCAAATCAGCCGCGTAGCGGGCGCCTTTGCAGGGGCTATCGTAACCGCCAAAGCCGCAGGCGCCACCAGCGGTGCAAATGCGGGTGAGTTTGTCGAGCGTTTCAATCGGCAGCTGCACCAGGAAGAACTCAACGCCATTAAAGCGTTGGCTAAGGGCGACAAGGAAAAAGAAGCGCGTCTGATGGCCGCATCCTGCCGAAAAGTCGCCTGCACCACGCAGGAAGCGCTAAACTCAGATGAGCGCAAGCAGTTTGAAGCCCTGATGAATCAGTATCCGTCAACGCGGGATGAAGACGGCCTTATTGCCAACTACTGGGTACAAAAAGAGCGCCAGCGTTTCGGCAACTATCCGGCGTTTGCCGGCTATGACAGCGAAAAGTTATTCACGTATGATTTGGGCGACCAGATAACCGACGGCCAGCTGTTTGCTCGCAACCAGCAGATAGAACAAATCAGCAAGTTGACCGGTTGGTCGCCGGACTGGGTGAATGCCTCGGTGATGGCGGTCTCTATCGCCAGTACGTTTGCCGGTATGGGGAAAGCGAACGTCGGCAACCAATACCTGTCATCCAAACTGGTAGGGCCAACCAGCGCCTGGAAAGGGTATCTGGTCAATGAGAAGACCGTTCAGCAGGCGGCTGCATTCAAAAACCAGGTTACAGAACTGAGGGCTGGTCTACCATCAGACTGGAAACGTGGTGGCAACGTTGCCGTGGCCAATATTGATATATCTGGAATGCCAAAAACACTTGCGGGTCACAATCTCATAAATGTTGAAGGGAAAGGTTTTGTTGGAAAGGGAAAAGAAAATTTCAAATATGAGACTTTGCTTACTGATGATGGTAGACCAGTACCAAGACGTATAGACTCTGAATATAAAATATTGGATAACTTAGCTGATAAATTAGGAAGTAATTATTCTGCTAAAGGTTCTGTTACTATTTTTACCGAAAAACCTGCCTGCGACAGTTGCTTGGGCGTTGTTAAACAATTCGAGAGTAGGTACCCTGGGGTGAAAATTGACGTTTTGGACAATAACGGAGTGCGTTTGATTCCGGGAAGAGGTAAATAACAATGAGCGTGATGAGTTATGATGAGATAAGAAGTAGCTTTGCCCATTCAAGTTACGTTTATTGCAGGGAGATAATTGACCTATTGAAAGATGGGAATAACCATGGGGTTTGTGATACATCTGATCAGGCGTTTGCGTATGAGTCATTAGAAGGTTCGTTTGAAGAACCTATAGAATGCCTCATGCTTGAGCTAGTGACGCTCATCTTTATGGCTGGTCGATGTAGTGATAAAACAGTAAAGTTCCACACAGATATCATATTAAAAATTTTATCCGAAAATGATTTATTCGAAATGCTTAAGGATGTAACTGAAGATGACAAAAACGAAATTTTAAACGATCTTCGATTGCTTAGCTTGATCGATAAGCCTGAATAAAAGGATGCTCGTGTGGATTGATGTGTTTTGTCTATCGTCTGGATCCATGATAGCGGCTATGAAGATTGGACCTGACCCACGCACAGAAAACGGTTCTTCGGAGCCGTTTTCTCTTGATGTTGTATCCCATATAAACGCCGATAGGACGCGGCGGGCAAACCGCTTAACCCAAACAACGTCAAACTGCCGCAGCTGAGCAACGGCGACTGGAGCAAGGTGGCGCAGCGGGTGGCCGGGCAATCGGTCATCAGCTCCAGCCTGAATACCGCCATCAATGGCGGCAGCTTCAAGGACAACCTGACCAATGCGCTGCTGGCGAATATCGGCAGCCAGGTTCAGGCCGAGGGCGCCAACCTGATTGGGGATAACGGTCAGGTTCTCGATATACCGGGCCGGGCCGTAAGTCATGCCGTTCTGGCAGGCGTGGCCGCAGAAATCGGCAAGGGTAATGCCAAAGGCGCGGCGGCCGGGGCGCTGGCGGCGGAGCTGGCCGGGGTGATCATCAATGATAATCTGGTCAGAAGTGAAGGTTGGCAAGAGCGTCAGGCTCAAATCAGCCGCGTAGCGGGCGCCTTTGCAGGGGCCATCGTAACCGCCAAAGCCGCAGGCGCCACCAGCGGTGCAAATGCGGGTGAGTTTGTCGAGCGTTTCAATCGGCAGCTGCACCAGGAAGAACTCAACGCCATTAAAGCGTTGGCTAAGGGCGACAAGGAAAAAGAAGCGCGTCTGATGGCCGCATCCTGCCGAAAAGTCGCCTGCACCACGCAGGAAGCGCTAAACTCAGATGAGCGCAAGCAGTTTGAAGCCCTGATGAATCAGTATCCGTCAACGCGGGATGAAGACGGCCTTATTGCCAACTACTGGGTACAAAAAGAGCGCCAGCGTTTCGGCAACTATCCGGCGTTTGCCGGTTATGACAGCGAAAAGTTATTCACGTATGATTTGGGCGACCAGATAACCGACGGCCAGCTGTTTGCTCGCAACCAGCAGATAGAACAAATCAGCAAGTTGACCGGTTGGTCGCCGGACTGGGTGAATGCCTCGGTGATGGCGGTCTCTATTGCCAGCACATTTGCCGGTATGGGTAAAGCGAACGTCGGCAACCAATACCTGTCATCCAAACTGGTAGGGCCAACCAGCGCCTGGAAAGGGTATCTGGTCAATGAGAAGACCGTTCAACAGGCGGCTGCGTTCAGGCAGCAAGTGCTGGATGCTAGGGCGCCATTTGCGGAAAAAATCCGAAAAAAAGGAAATGCAGCTGTTGCACAAATCGATGTTCCTGGTATGCCGAAAACACTTGCGGCACACAGCAGGATAGCTAAAGCAGAAAAAAGTTTCATAGGTGATGGAAACCAAAACTTTAAATATGAAACCATTAAAAGTTCTGATGGTATCCTCATATCTAGGAATACAGATTCAGAGTACAAAATTCTGGACAACCTGGCTGATAAGTTAGGTAACAATGTATCAGCTGAGGGGAGAGTCACCATTTTCACTGAACGTGCTGCATGTGATAGCTGCTTGGGTGTCGTAGAACAATTTGAGAAAAAATACCCTGGAATAAAAGTAGAGGTTCTCGACAATAACGACGTAATGCTGATCCCTGGGAGATTGAAATGATGGATGAAGAACGCATGACTTATGAAGAATTGCGAGCTGAGTATTTAGATTGCTTTTATAGCTGTTGTAGAAGTCACATTAATGCTTTTAATAAAAATGGTACGACCTGGGAGTACGGTATTGAAGAAATAGGGTATGCATCTTATCAATACGAAAATGCACAGTTATCGCCTGTGGAAATGTTAATGCTGAAAGTGTTTACACTCATCCTTATAGCCGGCAGAGGGCCAAAAGATGTTGAGAATAATTACCGAAACTCAATTTCTTCCATTTTGGAAAAAACAAACCTTGAATCTCTAATTCAAGGTATTGGCGAAGATGAAAAAAGCGATTTGCTTTATGATATGGAGTTGCTTGGATTGCTTGAGAAGCCTGAGTAACCTCACCGCTCCCAACAGTTTGAGGTTAGGCACGCTTTGCTCATGCAAATGAGCCAAGGTAAAAAGTACCACTATAGGCCACGGTTGACGGAAATCTAACGCCCATGCGAACGGTTCTTCGGAGCCGTTTTCTCTTGATGTTGTATTCCATATAAACGCCGATAGGACGCGGCGGGCAAACCGCTTAACCCGAACAACGTCAAACTGCCGCAGCTGAGCAACGGCGACTGGAGCAAGGTGGCGCAGCGGGTGGCCGGGCAATCGGTCATCAGCTTCAGCCTGAATACCGCCATCAACGGCGGCAGCTTCAAAGACAACCTGACCAATGCGCTGCTGGCGAACATCGGCAGTCAGGTTCAGGCCGAGGGCGCCAATCTGATCGGGGATAACGGTCAGGTTCTCGATATACCGGGCCGGGCCGTAAGTCATGCCGTTCTGGCGGGCGTGGCCGCAGAAATCGGCAAGGGCAATGCCAAAGGCGCGGCGGCAGGGGCGCTGGCGGCGGAGCTGGCTGGGGTGATCATCAATGATAATCTGGTCAGAAGTGAAGGTTGGCAGGTGCGTTTGATTCCAGGAAGAGGTAAATAACAATGAATGTGATGAGTTATGATGAAATAAGGAGTAGCTTTGCCTATTCAAGTTACGCTTATTGCAGAAATATACTTAACCTACTGAAACGTGATGGTCATCATTCAGTTTGTGCTACATCTGATCAGGCGTTTGCGTATGAGTCATTAGAAGGTTCGTTTGAAGAACCAATAGAATGCCTCATGCTTGAGCTAGTGACGCTCATCTTTATGGCTGGTAGATGTAGTGATCAAACAGTAAAGTTCCACACAGATATCATATTAAAAATTTTATCCGAAAATGATTTATTCGAAATGCTTAAGGATGTAACTGAAGATGACAAAAACGAAATTTTAAACGATCTTCGATTGCTTGGCTTGACCGATAAGCCTGAATAAAAGGATGCTCGTGTGGATTGATGTGTTTTGTCTATCGTCTGGATCCATGACAGCGACTATGAAGATTGGATCTAACCCGCACACAGAAATGGCTCTTCGGAGCCGTTTTCTCTTGATGTTGTATCCCATATAAACGCCGATAGGACGCGGCGGGCAAACCGCTTAACCCGAACAACGTCAAACTGCCGCAGCTGAGCAACGGTGACTGGAGCACGGTGGCGCCGCGGGTGGCCGGGAAATCGGTCATCAGCTCCAGCCTGAATACCGCCATTAATGGCGGTAAAAAATTAAATCAAATTTCGATGAGGGCTACCATGTTGTATAGCGATGAACAATACAAACTGTTTAGAGAAGAGTTGGATGGCGCTTCCATTGGAACCGTATGGTCAGCTATGAGAGCTGATAATTTTGATAGAAACACATTGTCCTACGAAGAAAAGAAAAACTATTTTTTCGACTTAATTCATCACCTTATGGCTGAAGGGAGAGTAAGGTTAGGTAAGCATGGCCAATTCCTTGAGGGAGACATTGAAGAACAGGTAACACATTACAAAGCTGTATTCCCTAAGACAGAAGAGGAATGGAAAACAAGAAATGAAGACATTTGGTTCTATGAAGAGGAATGCCCTGGTGGTCTTGTCTGGATTCATGAAGACGGCTATCAAGATTGGACGTAGTTACTGATACTATCTGTAGTATGATAAGCTGTTAACAGATTATAAAAAGCCCGCAAAAGCGGGTTTTTTATTACGCAGCAATCAAAAAATAACACATTGATTTTTTCAAATCATTCAGTTTGCAATACATACACATTGCAGAAATATTCGCTTTGATAATGAATACGGCGCATATATTGCTCTGTAATATCTACGATGAAATTTGATTTTTAACGTTCCCGCCCCGAAATTCGCAGCACCACCCCCACCAGCAGCAGCGCGGCCCCCGAGGCATAGAGCGGGAACCAGCGCGTCCACCAGAGCGGGGAAAACAGCGGGGTGCTATTGGGATCTGCAGGCGCGTAGCCGCTATAGGTATTCAGGCCGGCGGCGATGGCGAGCATCGCCAGGCCGATAAAAAGCAGCAGGTTTGAGACGGTTGTCATGGTATTTTTCCTTTGTAGAGGCAGAGGGTAACTCTTACTATCACTATTAATTATTGTTCGATTAATTATCTCGGGAAATATTATTTATTTCCGTATTCATCAGGCTATTTCCTGGCGATAAAATAGCATGCCTTAATACTAGCCACTTATTTCCCAATAAAAAACCCGCCTGCGCGGGTTTTCTCTTTTTCTTGCCGATCGTCACTTCACCAGCGGCTTATCATTGGGCGTTTTGAACTTCGCCAGGTATTGCGGCTGGAAGATGCACATGCGCAGCACGGTGCGGTATTCGCCGTTGACGAAGAACTCGTCGATCAGCTCGCCTTCCACGTTGAAGCCCAGCTTGCTGTAGATGTGGATCGCTTTCGGGTTCTCCTTGTCGACGATCAGGTACAGCTTGTACAGGTTCAGCACCGAGAAGCCGTAGTCCATTGCCAAGCGGGCGGCGGTGCTGGCGTAGCCTTTGCCCTGGTGGGCGGGATCGATGATGATCTGGAACTCTGCGCGGCGGTGGATGTGATCGATCTCCACCAGCTCTACCAGGCCGACCTTGGCGCCTTCGTGCTCGATGATAAAGCGGCGCTCGCTCTGATCGTGGATGTGTTTGTCGTAGAGATCGGAAAGCTCGACAAAGGCTTCGTAGGGTTCTTCAAACCAATAGCGCATAACGCTGGCGTTGTTGTCCATCTGATGGACGAACGACAGATCGTCCCGTTCCAATGGGCGTAACCTGACGCTGGCAGTGCTGGACATGTGGGCTCCTCTGTGCCGTGAAATTGTGCAAAGTATAACTTCACAGAATGGATGAAGGCGAAAAAAAACGGCGCCGCGCGGGCGCCGTTTAGGCAAGGTTCAGGCTGCGCGCATCAGTCGGCGGCGTGACCCTGCTCAGGCAGGCGCTCGCCGTCCAGCCAGGCGGCGCCATCGCGCATTGCCAGGCGGCCGTCGACGAACCAGCTCACCACCAGCGGATAGATCGTGTGTTCCTGGGTTTGCACCCGTTCAACCACGTCATCCTCTTCGTCGTCAGCGAAAATCGGCACCTTGGCCTGCAAAATCACCGGGCCGCCGTCGAGCTGTTCGGTCACGAAGTGCACCGAGGTGCCGTGTTCGCTGTCGCCGTTGTCGATGGCCTGACGGTGAGTATGCAGCCCCGGGTATTTCGGCAGCAGGGAAGGGTGGATGTTCAGCAGGCGGCCGGCATAACGCTGCACGAACTGCGGGCTGAGGATGCGCATGTAGCCGGCCAGCACCACCAGATCGGGCTGGTACTGGTCGATAGCGTCCGCCAACGCGGCGTCGAACGCCGCGCGATCGGCGTAAGCCTTGGCATCCAGCGCCTGAGCGGCGATGCCCGCCGCCTCGGCGCGTTGCAGGCCGTAAGCCAGCGCCTTGTTGCTGAACACCGCCACGATCTCGGCGGCGATGCGGCCCTGCTGGCAGGCGTCAATCAGCGCCTGGAGATTGCTCCCCTGGCCGGAGACCAACACCACGATCTTTTTCATCAGTTGATGACCACTTGTTGTTCGTCGGAAGAGGCGGTCAGTTTACCGATTTTCCACGCTTTTTCACCTGCCGCGGTCAGCAGCGCGATGGCCGCTTCCACTTCGGCTTCCGGCAGGGCGATGACCATGCCTACGCCGCAGTTGAAGGTGCGGTACATTTCATGACGGCTGACGTTGCCGGCCTGCTGCAGCCAGGTGAACACTGCCGGCCACTGCCAGCTTGCTTCGTCGATCACCGCCTGCATGCCTTCCGGCAGCACGCGTGGAATGTTTTCCCAGAAGCCGCCGCCGGTGAGGTGAGCGATGGCGTGTACGTCCGCCTTCTCGATCAGCTCCAGCACGGACTTCACGTAAATCTTGGTCGGCGCCAGCAGGTGGTCGGCCAGCGGTTTGCCTTCCAGCTGGGTGGCGGTCGGATCGGTGTTGCTCACTTCCAGGATTTTGCGCACCAGCGAGTAGCCGTTGGAGTGCGGGCCGGAAGCGCCCAGGGCGATCAGCGCGTCGCCGGGCTGCACTTTGCTGCCGTCGATGATCTCGGATTTTTCGACCACGCCGACGCAGAAACCGGCCACGTCGTAATCTTCGCCGTGGTACATGCCCGGCATTTCAGCGGTTTCGCCGCCCACCAGCGCACAGCCGGACTGTTTGCAGCCTTCGGCGATGCCGGTGATCACGCTGGCCGCGGTGTCTACGTCCAGTTTGCCGGTGGCGTAATAGTCGAGGAAGAACAGCGGCTCGGCGCCCTGAACCACCAGATCGTTGACGCACATCGCCACCAGATCGATGCCGATGGTGTCGTGGCGTTTCAGATCCATCGCCAGACGCAGCTTGGTGCCCACGCCGTCGGTACCGGAAACCAGCACCGGCTCGCGGTATTTCTGCGGCAACGCACACAGGGCGCCAAACCCGCCCAGACCGCCCATCACTTCCGGGCGACGGGTCTGTTTAACTACACCTTTGATGCGATCTACCAATGCGTTGCCTGCATCGATATCGACACCTGCGTCTTTATAGCTGAGAGAGGTTTTGTCGGTCACTGCGCGATTCCCCACGACGGTTTGCGGTTTGAAAACTGTGCTTCCGATGTTGATTCCGGAATAAGGCGCGGCAATTCTAACAGCGCAGGCAAACGTTTGCGAGCGGCTTGTGAACCGGCTCTGCTTTTTCGTCATCTATACTGATATTCAAACTTTTGTTGATCCCGATCGGGCTATTGTGGGTGGCGCGGCGAAAAAAAGGAGGTATAATCCCGCGATTTTTTTGGCCGCAACCACCTTAATAGGAGAAAAATGATGAAGATCGTTGAGGTGAAACACCCGCTGGTAAAACACAAGCTTGGCCTGATGCGCGAAAATGACATCAGCACCAAACGCTTCCGTGAGCTGGCCTCAGAAGTGGGTAGTTTACTGACCTATGAAGCGACCGCCGATCTGGAGACGGAAAAAGTCACCATCGAAGGCTGGTGCGGGCCAGTTGAAGTGGATCAGATCAAAGGGAAAAAGATTACCGTAGTGCCTATCCTGCGCGCAGGGCTGGGCATGATGGAAGGGGTGCTGGAGCACGTGCCGAGCGCGCGCATCAGCGTGGTGGGCGTTTACCGCGACGAAGAAACCCTGGAGCCGGTGCCGTACTTCCAGAAGCTGGTTTCCAACATCGAAGAGCGCATGGCGCTGGTCGTTGACCCGATGCTGGCCACCGGCGGTTCGATGATCGCCACTATCGATCTGCTGAAGAAAGCCGGCTGCCACAGCATCAAGGTGCTGGTCCTGGTGGCGGCGCCGGAAGGCATCGCCGCGCTGGAGAAAGCGCACCCGGACGTTGAGCTGTACACCGCCTCCATCGATCAATGCCTGAACGACAAGGGCTACATCGTGCCTGGCCTGGGCGATGCGGGCGACAAGATATTTGGTACCAAGTAAACATTTGAGCCGACTTAATGAGTCGGCTTTTTTTTGACTAAAACCTATAAAACCAATAAACCGAGGAAAAGCACACATGACCCGTCGCGCCATCGGCGTCAGCGAGCGCCCGCCGCTGCTCCAGACCATTCCGCTCAGCTTCCAGCACCTGTTCGCCATGTTCGGCGCCACCGTGCTGGTGCCTATCCTGTTCAAGATCAACCCGGCGACCGTGCTGCTGTTCAACGGCATCGGCACGCTGCTGTATCTGTTCATCTGTAAAGGCAAGATCCCGGCCTACCTCGGTTCCAGCTTCGCGTTTATCTCGCCGGTGCTGCTGCTGTTGCCGCTCGGTTATGAAGTGGCGTTGGGCGGTTTCATCATGTGCGGCGTGCTGTTCTGCCTGGTGGCGCTGATCGTGAAAAAGGCCGGCACCGGCTGGCTGGACGTGATGTTCCCGCCGGCGGCGATGGGGGCGATCGTCGCCGTCATCGGGCTGGAACTGGCGGGCGTGGCGGCCAACATGGCGGGGCTGCTGCCGGCGGAAGGTACCAGCGCCGACTCGACCACCATCACCATTTCGCTGGTGACGCTGGCGGTCACGGTGCTCGGCTCGGTGCTGTTCCGCGGCTTCCTGGCAATTATCCCGATCCTGATCGGCGTGCTGGTGGGCTATGCGCTGTCGTTCTTCATGGGCGTGGTGGATTTGACCCCGATCCGCGAGGCACACTGGTTCGCGCTGCCAACCTTCTACACCCCGCGCTTTGAGTGGTTCGCCATCTTCACCATTCTGCCGGCGGCGCTGGTGGTGATCGCCGAGCACGTCGGCCACCTGGTGGTGACCGCCAACATCGTGAAAAAAGACCTGATCCGCGATCCGGGGCTGCACCGTTCGATGTTCGCCAACGGCATTTCGACGGTGTTCTCCGGCTTCTTCGGCTCCACGCCGAACACCACCTACGGCGAGAACATCGGCGTGATGGCTATCACCAAGGTCTACAGCACCTGGGTGATCGGCGGCGCGGCGGTGCTGGCGATCCTGCTGTCCTGCATCGGTAAACTGGCGGCGGCGATCCAGGCGGTGCCGGTGCCGGTGATGGGCGGCGTTTCCCTGCTGCTGTACGGCGTGATCGGCGCCTCGGGTATTCGCGTGCTGATCGAGTCCAAAGTGGATTACAACAAAGCGCAAAACCTGATTCTGACCTCGGTGATCCTGATCATCGGCGTGAGCGGCGCCAAGGTGCATATCGGCGCGGCAGAGCTGAAAGGCATGGCGCTGGCGACCATCGTCGGCATTGGCCTGAGCCTGCTGTTCAAGGTCATCAGCCTGTTCCGCAAGGAAGAAGAGGTGCTCGACGCGCCGGACGAACCGGCGGAGCAGAAGTAACGAAAAGGGCAGCCCAGGGGCTGCCCTTTTTATTCGTGTTTCTGCATTTATATCCGTTGGGATAAAGTAGCTGATAGCATTAACAACATCGGTTAAAAGGAAAGAGGGCATGGAGTACTACGGCTATATTTTGCTCAAATTTGTGATTGGCTTTGTCATTGTTATCACCCACCTGAACCTGTCGGGAAAGACCCAGCTATCGCAGATGACCCCAGTGGATTTTATCGGTAACTTTGTGCTCGGGGGCATTATTGGGGGCGTTATCTATAGCGACAGCATCCCTTTGTACCAGTATGTCGTTGTATTACTTATCGGAGTAGGACTAATTTCTCTGTTGAATGCAATCAGTAAACATTGCAACTTCTTTCGTTCGGTCACTATAGGCAACCCGATACCAATTATAAAAAACGGCCGCTTTTTGATGGAAAATATTTTAGCCAAGAAAAATAAAATCGACATCTTGAACGTTTCCTCACAGCTGCATGCGCAGGGGATTCACGCCTTTCAGGAGATTGTCTATGCGCAAATTGAGCCGGGCGGTCAGATAACTGCGGTATGCGAGGGAAATGAACTGCCTTCAGTTATCATTATGAAAAATGGCAGGGCCAGGCCTTATGAGCTGCAGGAGATTAGTAAAGATGAGGAGTGGTTGAACCAAACTATCCGTGAACATGGCATAGAGCCGAAAGATATTTTTATTGCTGAGTTTTGGGACGGTAGGACAGCATTCATTCTTAATGACGGACGTATAGTTAAAGAGTGAAAAAGGGGAGCCTCAGCTCCCCAATGTCATATTAGCTGCGAATTTTGCGGTACACGAACAGCACCACGATGGCGCCGATAACCGCTACCACGAAGCTGCCGAAGTTGAAGCCGTCAACCTTGCCGTAGCCGAAGAAGGTGCTGATATAGCCGCCGACTACGGCGCCGATGATCCCCAGCACAACGGTCAGGATAAAGCCGCCGCCGTCTTTGCCGGGCATGATCCACTTAGCCAAAATACCGGCGATCAGGCCGAAGATAATCCAGGAAATAATCCCCATTTACTGCTCCTCTCTTGGTGGCTGAGTATGGCTTACTGCTGGGTGGCCGGCTGCGTATTGCCGTTCACCGCCGCATCGGTCTCTTGTTTCAACTCTTGCGCTTTGTTTTCGGCGCTGTTCTTGATGGCTTCGGTCTTCGCCTTGGCCTGCTCGGTCAGATCGTTAGCGCCGTTGATGGCGTCGTTTTTGATGGCCTTGGCCTGATCCACCAGCTGCTGGCTTTGTTTGCCGGCGTCATCCTTGATCGCGGCGGCCTTGGCCTTGGCGTCGTTGGTGATGGCGTCGGCCTGCTTGGCGGCTTCATCTTTAATTGCCGAGGCTTTGTCCTTCAGCTGGTCTGCCTGCGTGGCGGCCTCTTTTTTGATTTCATCCGCCGTCGCTTTCGCTTTGTCCGTCAGATCGTCCGCTTTTTTCTGGGCGGCGTCTTTCATTTGCTCGGCGCTGTCTTTGGCTTTATCCAGGTTGGCGTCAACCTTGGAAGAGTCATCACAGCCGGCAACCAACAACCCGATAAAGGAGGCTAACAGCACTTTATTCCATACTTTCATCGTCTATATCCTTGCAGAAACCTTGTTGATGGTGATTGCGTTTTGCCTACCTATACTAGGTCAGGTTTTACTTAAATTACAAATTTAACCTGCGTAGGCATGAGGTTAGGGTTTGATATCAGACTATTCTTGCCGATGAGGGAGCCGCAATCGATTAAACGGCGCTAAGGCATTGCTCACTATTGCGGCATAAGATCCTGCCGGTTCAACAGCGCCCGTTTTCTGTGTTAAACTGCCCGCGTTTTTCTGCCAGTTTTGGTTGAGGTGCTTCTCTGAATACGCCGGCACAGCTTTCACTGCCACTTTATCTTCCCGATGATGAAACTTTCGCCAGTTTTTATCCGGGCGAGAACCCATCCCTATTAGCCGCGATCCAATCCGCCGTCCGTCAGGAACATGGCAGCTATATCTATTTTTGGTCGCGTGAAGGCGGCGGGCGCAGCCATCTGCTGCATGCGGCCTGCGCCGAGCTTTCGCAGCAGGGGGAAGCGGTGGGCTATGTGCCGCTCGACAAACGCGCTTACTTCGTGCCCGAAGTGTTGGACGGCATGGAGCAGCTGGCGCTGGTTTGCATCGACAATATCGAATGCATCGCCGGCGACGAAGAGTGGGAGATGGCGATCTTCAACCTCTACAACCGCATCCTGGAAACCGGCCGCACTCGCTTGTTTATCACCGGAGATCGTCCGCCGCGCCAGCTGAACCTGCGTTTACCGGATCTGGCTTCGCGCCTGGACTGGGGGCAGATCTACAAGTTGCAGCCGCTGTCGGACGAAGAAAAACTGCTGGCGCTGCAGCTGCGTGGCAAACTGCGCGGCTTCGAGCTGCCGGAAGACGTGGGCCGCTTCCTGTTGAAACGGCTGGATCGCGAGATGCGCACGCTGTTTATGACCCTCGATCAGCTCGATCGTGCCTCGATCACCGCCCAGCGCAAGCTGACCATCCCGTTCGTTAAAGAGATCCTGGGGCTGTAGCGGCTACCGCAAAAGAAAGGGCGCGACAGTCCGCGCCCGAATTCGAATTTATAAAATCTCCAGCACCTGCTCCGGCGGCCGGCCGATACGCGCCTTGCTGCCTTTCACCACGATCGGGCGTTCGATCAGTTTCGGGTTCGCCGTCATCGCCGCCAGCAGCTGTTCTTCGCTCAGACTGTCGTCCGCCAGCTTCAATTCTTTGTACAGATCTTCTTTTTTGCGCATCAGATCGCGCGCGGATGTGAAGCCTAATTCTTTCAACAGCTTTTTCAGCTCATCGGCCGACGGGGGCGTTTCAAGATACAGCACCACCTTGGGATCGACACCGTGCTGCTCCAGCAGCGCCAGGGTTTCACGGCTCTTGGAGCAGCGCGGGTTGTGGTAAATCGTGACGTTTTTCATGGCGTTCATTCCTTGTTGAATCAGCTGCGCTGGTATTGGCGGAAGCGCTGTTGCAGTTGGCGCAGCTGGTCGATGCGCGCATCGTAGCGCGCCTGTTTCAGGCTGCCGAGTTTCTGCAGCGAGCTGGCATTGCTGAGCAGGCCGATGGCCTGATCAAGCCGGCCGGTCAGCGCCAGGCTTTCGGCGCGGGCCGACAGCTCTTCATCGCGCAGCCCCTGGGCGGCGCTGGCCTGCGCCAGCAGATCCCAGCCGTTCGGATCGTCCGGATGGGCAAAGGTATAGCGGTTCAGGATCTTCGAGGCCTGCGCCGGCTGGTTGCCTTCGACATAGGCATTGGCCAGGTTGAGCTGCAGCACCGGGTTGTTGTTCTGGGCGGCGTTGGCCGCCTGCAGGCGGGCGATGGCCTGTGGCGCGCGTTTCTGGCCGAGATCGATGTCGGTCATCAGGTCGATCAGCCAGACGTTTTTCGCATCCTGCGCCAGCATTGGTTGAATGATGTTGCGTGCGTCGTCGTATTTTTTCGCTTCATAGAACAGGATGGCGCGGCCGTATTTGGCGGCCGCCTGTTCGCGCACGTTGCCCTTGCTGAGTGAGCCGAGCAGCTCTTCGTTCAGGCCATAGCCTTCCGAGCTGTACATGCCCAGTGCGCGCACCTTGGCCATCAGGTAGTCCTGCGAAGACTGCACGATGTGTTTCGGCATCTGGTTGGCGCGGTTGCGCGCGTCGGAAAGGCGGCTGTCCGGCAAGGGGTGCGTCAGCAGCATTTCCGGCGGCTTGGAGGCATAGCGCGACTGATCCGAGAGTTTTTGCAGGAAGTCGGGCATCGCTTCGGGATCGAAACCGGCGCGCTGCAGCACCTGAATGCCGATGCGGTCGGCTTCCTGTTCGTTCGACTGGGTAAAACTGATCATGCCCTGCTGGGTGCCGGCCAGGGTGCCGCTCAGCGCCGCCATGCCCATGGTCGGGTTGGCCATCGCCAGCAGGATGGAGCCGAGTGCGCCCACCCAGGTCAGCGGGGCGTTGCGCTGCTGGTCTTCCATTGCGCGCGCCAGGTGGCGCTGGGTGACGTGCGAGATTTCGTGCGCCAGCACCGAAGCCAGTTGGCTTTCGTTGTCGCTGACGCGAAACAGCGCGGAATGCAGCACCACGTTGCCGCCGAAGAAGGCGAAGGCGTTGATCTCGTCGTTGCGCACCAGATAGAAATGGAACGGCGTGCGCACCGAATAAGCGCTGGCCACCAGCCGGTTGCCCAGCTGGTTGATGTACTGGCTCAGCAGCGGATCGTTGATCAGCGGGGCGCTGGCGCGCAGTTGGCGCACGTAGAAATCACCCATCGCCAGCTCTTGTCCGATGCTTAGGGTGCCGCCGGCGGAGGTGCCCATATCCGGCAACTGGTCCTGGCTTTCCGCCTGTGCTGGCGCCAGGGCGGTGGCGTTCAGCGTGCCGAGCAGCAGCACCGCTAACGCGGTTTTGGTCAACCGGTTGGTCATAGTCAGGCGTTTCCCTTAAATAATCATTTCTAAGACGTCAGCAGCAGACAAGAGTTCTTTATTCCCACGGCGCAATCCGCGCGAAAGTGCGGCGGCTCACAAACCGCGGCGGCGGCACCCATCACATCATAGTCAGCCGCAGCCGACAAGGAAACGTTAGCCGGGCGCGAATCGGGCAAAAAAGTTTTATTTTTCATTTTGAAGGGCGCTTTCTACGTCGCCGGCGGCGTGCATTGTCAATAAAACGCGGACAAAGTTGATCCGTGTTTTATTGACAAGATAAACGCAGACTCATATAGTCTGCGTTATTGAAGGTTCATTGACGGTCGAAAACGGACATATGGCGTACATCACAACCAGCGTTGAATATGGCATCCACTGCCTGCTGTGGCTGGTCGGCGATAACCAGCGCGCGCTCAGCAGCCGCGAACTCGCCGAGCTGCAGGGCATCTCCCCCAGCTTTCTGGCCAAGATTTTCCCCAAGCTGGAAAAGGCGGGGATCGTCGTCGCCAGCGAAGGGGTGCGCGGCGGCTACCGGCTGGCGCGCCCGGCGGATGAGATCAGTTTTCTGGCGATCATCGACGCCATCGAAGGGCACAAGCCGCTGTTCGATTGCCAGGAGGTGCGCGGGCGCTGCGCGGTGTTCGACGATTCCCCGCCGGATTGGGCAGTCTCCGGAAAATGTGCCATCCACGCGGTGATGCTGCAGGCGGAGAAGGCGATGCGCGATGCGCTGGCGGCGCAGACCCTCGGCGCCGTCGCGGCCCGCTTTGGCCGCAAGGCGCCGCAGGGCTTCTTTGGTGAGGTCAGCCTCTGGCTCGATGAGCGCATGACGGAACGCACCGCGCGCAGCGGCAAAACGGCGCGGGCCAAAACCTAACCACCGCCTTTCCTTAAAGCCAAACACACTTTTTCCCGCCTCTTCGGAAGGGGCGGGCGGGCCTTCTGCACCCTACCACGGGAGCGGAACGGCATCGTTCATCCGAAAAAACTGCGGGCAGCCTTATCGCCCGGTTAACCCTGTATGAAGGAGTCATCCCATGACGCAGAAAATAGTGATTGCCGGTTCCGGTTTTGCCGGTTTTTGGGCCGCCGTGTCCGCCATGCGCGCCATTACCCTCGCCGGTAAACATGACGATATCGAGGTGCTCATGGTTTCGCCGACGCCAACGGTCACCATCCGGCCACGCCTGTATGAAGCGGTGCTGGAAAACATGAATCCGGACATTTCCGCGCAGCTCGCCGCCGTCGGCGCGCGCCACCTGGCCGGGGCGGTAGAGCGCATCGATGCCGCCGCCAAGACGCTCACGGTGGCGCAGGCGACGGGGGGATCCCTTGAGCTGGCCTACGACCGCCTGGTGTGGGCCACCGGCAGTCGGCTCTCCGTGCCTGCGGTGCCGGGCTTTGCCGAATACGGTTTCAACGTCGATACGCTGGAAAGCGCGCAGCGTTTGGATGCCCATATCAAAGCGCTGGCAGCCAAACCCTCGACGCCGGCGCGCAACACCGCCGTGGTGGTGGGCGCGGGGCTGACCGGGCTGGAGAGCGCGGCGGAGATGCCGCAGCGGCTGCGGGATACGCTGGGCAAAGACGAGAACGTGCGTGTGGTGATCGTCGATAGCGCCCCGGAAGTGGGCGCCGGAATGGGCGTGGAGCCGGGGGCGGTGATTCGCCAGGCGCTGGCGGAGTGCGGCGTGGAAGCGCGAGCCGGCCTGCGCGTCTCGGCTATCGACGCTGAGGGGGTGATGCTGTCGAACGGTGAGCGTATCGCCGCCAACACGGTGATCCTGGCAGCGGGCGTGCGGGCGCATCCGCTGACCGAGCAGATCCCCGGCGAGCGCGACGGCAGCGGTCGGGTGATCGGCGACGCCTTCCTGCGCGCGCCGGCGGCGGCGGGCATTTTCGTGACCGGCGATACGGTGAAGGCGGCGACCGACGATCTCGGCAATCACAACCTGATGACCTGCCAGCATGCGATGAGCCTTGGCCGGGTGGCCGGCCACAATGCGGCGGCGGAGCTGGCGGGGTTGCCGACGCACCCGTACAGCCAGCCGAAGTATGTGACCTGCCTGGATCTGGGGCCCTGGGGCGCGCTGTATACCGAAGGCTGGGAGCGCCAGGTGCGCTTTACCCGTCAGGAAGGCAAAAAGATTAAGCAGGAGATCAATACGCAGTGGATTTATCCACCGGCGGCGGATCGCGAGGCGCTGTTTGCCGTCGCCAATCCGGATTTCGTGATTGTGCCTTAAGGAAGTCAAAACGGGAGCGGCAACGCTCCCGTCGTCATTTTCCCAGCGGCAGGAACGAGCGCTCCGGCACCACGGTTTTCATCACCAGCGTGGAGCTCAGGCGCTGCACGCCCGGCAGAGCGGAGAGTTTCTCGTCGTAAAGCTGTTGGAAAGCGGGCAGATCGCGGGCGATCACGTGCAGCAGATAGTCCGGATCGCCAAACAGCCGCTGCGCCTGCACCACCTGTGGAATGTCCATCATGGCGTTTTCGAAGGTTTCAACGGCGCGGCGATCGCCTTCGCGCATGGTGACGAACACCAGGGCGGAAAAGTTATAGCCCAGGCTGCCGGGATCGAGCTGGGCGCGGTAACCCCTGATCACCCCGGACTCCTCTAACGCCCGCACCCGGCGGTGGCAGGGAGAGACGCTCAACCCGATCCGCTCGGCCAGCTCGGTCACCGACAAACGCCCGTCGGCCTGCAGTTCAGCAAGAATCTTGCGATCAATCTTATCCATTTGGAAAAATTTCCCCGCTTATGCCGGTTTCAGGCAAGTAATTGAAAGCACATTTTAACGCCTTGAGGATATTCTTGCCATCTGTTGAACGGTTTTGACGGCCGCCGCGGCAGGCGGAGGCCGTTCTTCTTCCAAGAGGAAAGCGCAATGATTCTCTGTTCGGAATGGCGCGGCGCGTTTGAGAGGGCGCCGGCATGACGCTCGCTCTGTTCGCCGCTTTTTGGGCGGTGTCGATTTTGTTGGTGATCACGCCGGGTATGGATTGGGCCTATGTGATCTCGGCGGGCATTCGCGGGCGGGTCGTGGTGCCCGCCGTCGCCGGCTTGCTGTTTGGCCACCTGCTGATGATTGCGATCGTGGTGGCAGGCGTCGGCGCGCTGCTGGTCGGCAACCCGCTGGCGCTGACGGCGCTTACCTTGCTGGGGGCGGCTTATCTGTTGTGGATCGGTTTCAACATGCTGCTGCACCCGCCGGTGCCCGGCGCCGGTGAAGATCAGCGTTCCGATTCCTGGCTGCGTTGGGCCGGCAAGGGCGTGTGCGTCAGCGGGCTGAACCCCAAGGTGTTTCTGCTGTTTCTGGCGCTGCTGCCGCAGTTTACCGACGCCCGGGCCGAATGGTCGGTGCCGATGCAGATGCTGGCGTTGGGCGTGGTGCATTTGATCAGCTGCGGCCTGGTGTACCTGCTGGTGGGATTCGGTTCGCAGTCGGTGCTGCGCACGCGCCCGCAGGCTGCGAAGGTGGTGGGGCGTATCTCCGGCGCGGCGATGATCGTCATCGCCCTCGGGCTGCTGGCCGAGCAGGCGCTGAAATAGCGCCTTGAAAGGCCCGCTTGTGCGGGCCTGGCGGTATCAGGCTTTGACGGCGAGCAGCACCGATGAGGCTTTGATCAGGGCGATGGCGCGCGAACCGTTCTTCAGCGCCATCTCCTGCAGGCTTTCATTGGTGATCACCGACGTCAGCACAAAACCGGCATCCGCTTTGAGGTGTACGGTGCTGTTGACCGCGCCGTGCTCAACCGCAATCACTTCCCCGGCAAACTGGTTGCGGGCGGAAAAACGCAAACCGCAATCCTCCGTCGCCAGGATCACCCACGGCGCTTTAATCAGCGCGACGGCCTCTTTACCGATGGTTAACCCCAGCGACTGTTGGCTTTGTACCGTGACGATGGCCACCAGTTTTTCACCGCCCTGCAGGGTGATCTCCACTTCATCATTGACGGCGCCTTTGGCGACGGCGGAAACGGTACCGGCTAACTGGTTACGGGCTGAAACGGGCATAGATTCTCCTTGAAAGGGGCAAACGGTAAAATTTGTCGCCAGCATGGGCTCTAACCGCCGCGATTGCCAATGTCGCGGGGGAAGAGTGTGAACTGGGGCGGCCTTGCTGAAAAATTAACGTCGGTAGATGTCCGGTCGGGCGATCTGCCAAACAAAATCGGGGCAGTTGATGGCGCTATACCCCACTTTTTCATAGAGCCAGGGGGCGGTGCTGGTGACCAGCATGATTCGCCGCAGCGTCGCCATCAGCGGATGGGCCTGGCAGCATTCCGCCAGCCACAGGCCCAACCCGCCTTTTTGATGCGTCTCCAGCACGTAAACGTCGCACAGATAGCCGAAGGTGGCGTAATCGGTGACCAGCCGGGCGAAACCGATTTGTCTGGTGCCGTGATACAAGCCGAAGCACAGGCTGTGGGAGAGGGACTGGCGAACGGTCTCTTTATCAATGCCCTCCGCCCATGACGAACGGGTCAGAAATGCATGAATGGCGTCAATATCCAGCAGGCTGGGCTCGGTGCTGACGAGATAGTCAGCACGCCGCCACTCCAGTGGGGCAGGGATTGTCATGAGGGCTCTTCTCCTGTGCAAGCGTTAAGGTCTGGGCCGCCGTTCAGGCGTGCAGTTCGGCGACCGTCATGGTGAAAATCAGCGTGTCTTCGCCCTCGTTGGCGTAACGGTGCGGGCTGTCCGTTCTGGCGACCGCCGAATAGCCTGGCGTAATCCTGAGCTCGGTTTGTTCGACGGCAAGGCTCAAGACGCCTTGTTCAACGTGCAGCAGCTCGAAGGTGCCCACCGGATGGCCGCCCGATGCATAGGCTTCCCCCGGCGCCATTTCCCAGCGCCACAGTTCTATCATGTTTGGGCCGCGGGTGCCTGCCAGCAAGCGGGCCGAGCCGCCGCGATCGCCGTGCCACAGCGTGGGAATGTCTTGGCTTTCAATCAGGTAGGCGGCGGGGGCGCGGGTCACGTTGACGATATCCGCCACCGACAGGCCCAGCGCTGCCGCGAGTTTGCACAGGATGGCGATGCTGGGATTGGCGCTGCCTTTCTCGATCTCCACCAGCATGCCCTTGCTGACGCCCGCCCGGCGCGACAGTTCGTCCAGCGACAGTTTTTGGCTTTTTCGCTGCTGTTTGATGCGGTGCGACACCGCTTCGCTGACGGTTTGCACGTCGGCGCCGAACTCGGTCGGTCTGTTGACTTTTTCGCTCATCGGTCAATATTATGAAATAAAATGGTCAATATAGGATTATTCAATGATTTTAGTCGATCCGTCAATCGATCCGGCCGTCGCTGCGCTGGCGCCTGGATTCCGGGCGTTAAGCATTACCGTGGCCGCGGCTCCCATAACCAACCCGGACGTGGGGGCGCTGGCGTTGGCGCAGGCCTGTCGCGCCCTCGGCGAGGAGGACGCGCCCTGGGCTGAGGCGCATCTCTCGGCCTGGCGCGATGTCTTCATGCGGTTTGGCGCCAAACCCAAGCGTACGCCCTGTTCCGCCGATGCCTTGCGCAAGCGCGCGCTGCGCGACGGCACGATGCCCAGCATCGATCCGGTGGTCGATCTCTACAACGCCGTCAGCATTCGTTATGCGGTGCCGGTGGGGGGCGAGAATATCGCGGCTTATGTCGGCGAGCCGCGGCTGATCGTCGCGGAAGGCAGCGAGCTGTTCGATACCGTCAAGGAGGGTGCGGTGATCCATGAATCGCCGGAGGCGGGGGAGGTGGTCTGGCGCGACGATCGCGGCGTGACCTGCCGCCGCTGGAACTGGCGTCAGGGCGTCAGAACCCGGCTGAGCGCCGAGGCCGAACGGATGTGGTTCATCCTGGAGAGCCTGCCGGCAATGCCGTTGGCGGCGCTGCATGCGGCGGGCGACGAATTGATTGCCGGTTTACGACAAATGATGCCCGGCGTTGCGATAGAGCAACGGCTCATCGGCTGCACCTCGTAACCGGCCTCAGCACTGGCGGCGGACCAAACCGGTGATCAGATCCAGCGCGTCGTCCGCCGCCGCGACTTCGCTCTCGCTAAGCGCCTGCCGTTCGATAAAGCTCTCGATGGCTTCCAGCAGGGAGAAAACGCTGATTTCGTCTCCTATCTTCACGACTTCGCAGACGCCGCGCCCAATGGCCAGGCAGATGGCTTCATCAAATTCAAACGGCTTGTTGTTCATCTCTCCCCCTACGGCGTTTGGGATTATGCCGGTTATGCTACCGGTTTTTGGCCGGCGACGGTCTGACGAAAATCCCATTTCTTTTCGTTGATGCTTACGGGCGTACGATCGCGTGTATTGGGGAAATTCTGATTTCCTTACGGCAGTCAGATTTCCCTTGTGACCGCCGTGGCGGCGCGGTATTGTCGCCAAATGACGACAATACCGCCTCATTGTCCGCATAAAAAATTTATGACGTTATCATCCCTTCATCCCGCTGCCGTGCGGGATTTTTTTATGAGGTTTATCTCAAAGTGCGGATAACCTCGACGCGATCGCTTGCCATGTTCTGGGAATAATCCTAGCTTGAAATAGTCATTTAGGGTTAGCAATCCCTCATGACCTCCTTGTAATACTTGATGCACCAGAACGTCTTCTCCCCCGCCCAGGCGGGGGTTTTTAATGACGTGCATCGGCAAAGGCCGTCAACGTAGAACCGACAGAGTTCGTGACGATAATCACTTTAAGCATCAGGGGACGGGACAATGAAAAATGATTTGGCGGCGGCAATCGCGATTGGCTGTGTGCTGTTGTTCGCACTGGCGGTCGGTTCGCCCCTCTCCATCAGCGCCTCGCTGTAATCTGCCGCGGCCCCGTTCGGGGCCGTTCACCCAGTCTGTCGCCGCGTCTGCGGATTTTTGCGCCAATCGTTCGCCGGCGCGATAAATTCAGCCAAATCGCTGTTGATGTATGGCCAACTTTGAGTACTCTGAGTGCTTTGCACACCCGCGTGCGCCCGTTCTATCTATGCTTTAATCAGGCCCATCACAGGAATCGCCATGCCCGCCCGCCAAATCTCGAGGAGCCCGCTCTGATGCTGGAGATGTTATTACAGTGGTACCGCCGCCGCTTCACCGATCCGCAGGCTATCGCGCTGCTGGTGATCCTGGTCGCCGGCTTCCTCATTCTCTATTTTCTGCACGGCATTCTGACCCCGTTGCTGGTCGCCATCGTGCTGGCCTATCTGCTGGAGTGGCCGACCGCGCGCCTGCAGCGCATCGGCTGTTCGCGCACCTGGGCGGCGAGCATCATGCTGCTGGTGTTCGCGGGCGTCGCCATGCTGCTGGTGTTCGTCGTCGCGCCAACCGCCTGGCAGCAGGGCATCAATCTGATGAGCGATCTGCCGGGCATGCTCAATCAGTTCTATAACTTTGCCGCGACGCTGCCGAAGCGTTACCCGGCGCTGGTGGATGCCGGCATCATCGACATGATGGCGGAAAACCTGCGCAGCCGGCTGTCCGGCATGGGCGAGTCGGTGGTGAAATTCTCGCTGGCGTCGCTGGTCGGCCTGCTGACGCTGGCTATCTACCTGATCCTGGTGCCGATGATGATGTTCTTCCTGTTGAAGGACAAAGAACAGCTGCTGAACGCGGTGCGCCGCGTGCTGCCGCGCAATCGCGGCCTGGCGGGGCAGGTCTGGAACGAGATGAATCAGCAGATCACCAACTACATTCGCGGCAAGGTGCTGGAGATGGTGATTGTCGGCGTGGCGACCTACCTGGTGTTCGCCGTGCTGGACATGCGCTACTCGCTGTTGCTGGCGGTGCTGGTGGGCTTCTCGGTGTTGATCCCCTACATCGGCGCGGTGCTGGTCACCATTCCGGTGGTGGTGGTGGCGCTGTTCCAGTGGGGCGTAGGCGCCGATTTTTGGACGCTGATCGTCGCCTATCTGGTGGTGCAGGGGCTGGATGGCAACCTGCTGGTGCCCATTTTGTTCTCCGAAGCGGTCAACCTGCATCCGCTGGTGATTATCCTGTCGGTGATCGTGTTCGGCGGGATGTGGGGCTTTTGGGGCGTGTTTTTCGCCATACCGCTGGCGACGCTGGTGAAGGCGGTGATCCATGCCTGGCCGGATGAACTGCGGGTCGAAGTGGAAGACAAGGCCGACTGACAGGGAAGAAACGAAGCGCAGCAGGCCGCTGCGCCTCGTGAGAATTACTGCTGCAGGTAGCTCAGAACGATGTCGTGGTGATTGGTGGTTTTGAAATCATCAAACACTTTTTCAATCTTGCCTTTGCCATCGATCAGGAAACTGATGCGGTGAATACCGTCGTAGGTCTTGCCCATGAAGGTTTTCTCGCCCCATACGCCAAACTGTTGCGCTACCTGATGATCTTCATCAGACAACAGCGTGAAGTTGAGCAGCTCCTTTTCAGCGAAGCGCGACAGTTTTTCCGGTTTGTCGGTGCTGATGCCCAGCACTTCGACGCCGACCTTTTTCAATTCGTCCATGTTGTCCCGCAGGCCGCAGGCTTGCACGGTGCAGCCCGGCGTCATCGCCTTCGGATAGAAATAGACCAATACTCGCTGTCCCTGGAAGTCGGCCAAATTAATTTCCTCACCGTCCTGGTCAGGCAAACTAAATTTCGGCGCTGTGTCACCGGCTTTCAATGGGCTCATCACTACTCTCCATCTTTCTCGTCATGCTGTGGATAGTTCACCACGCTAATACTGCCTTGCGCGTTCAATTCTGTACATAGGCGATGGAAGGCTTGCTCAATATTTGAGGCGTCCCGATCGCCGGAGCTGTGGGCGGTGATTTGGATATACAGCTGCGGCGGCAGGTCGCCGTCCGCCGGCTGCGTGCGCGAGACCAGTTCGGCGATATTCATCTGGCTGGAGTCGAACAGATCGGTAAAGCGTTCGATGATGTGCGGCGAGTCCTTCACTTCCACCTGCACCCACACCGTGGCCGGCATCGGCGGCCTTTCGTGCGAGTTTGTGCGCTTCATCACGATCAGCAGATCCAGCTCCGCGCCTTTTTGCGGCAGGGTGGATTCGATCAGGGTGATGGCGTTCCAGCTGCCGGACAGCAGCATGATGAACGTGAACTCCTCTCCCAGCATGGCCAGACGGCTATCTTCGATATTGCATCCGCAACTGCTGACGTGGCGGGTGATGGTATTGACGATTCCGGGGCGGTCGGCGCCGAGCGCGGTAATCACGAGATAGTGTTCGTCTGACTGAGGCAAAATAGCGCTTCCTGTCGTGCTTAATGGGGTTACCATGGTAAACATAAAAAAAACCGCCTGCCAAGCGCTTACAACGCGGTTGTGCGCTTGCTTTTGGATAGGCAGCAAAAGTACCATGAGTGACTTGTTTGTGGAGGGGACGGCCAATGTTTACGGGAAGTATTGTTGCACTGGTTACGCCGATGGACGACAAAGGTGCTGTCGATCGCGCGAGCCTAAAAAAATTGATCGATTATCATGTAGCCAGTGGCACCGCGGCGATCGTTTCCGTAGGGACCACCGGCGAGTCCGCAACGCTTGCCCATGACGAGCACGTTGACGTGGTGCTGCAGACGCTGGAGCTGGCCGACGGCCGCATCCCGGTGATCGCCGGCACCGGCGCCAACGCCACCGCCGAAGCCATCGCGCTCACCACCCGCTTCGCCAATACCGGCGTAGTGGGCTGCCTGACGGTGACGCCGTACTACAATAAGCCGACGCAGGAAGGGCTGTACCAGCACTTCAAGGCGATCGCCGAGAGCACCGAGCTGCCGCAGATCCTGTATAACGTGCCATCGCGCACCGGCTGCGACATGCTGCCGCCGACCATCGCTCGGCTGGCGAAAATCAAGAATATTGTTGCTGTAAAAGAAGCGACGGGGAACTTAAGTCGCGTTAGTCAGATCCAAGTGCTGGTTGACGATGAAGACTTCATTTTGCTGAGCGGCGACGACGCCAGCGGGCTGGACTTCATGCAACTGGGCGGCAAAGGGGTGATTTCCGTGACGGCCAACGTGGCCGCGCGCGAGATGGCGGAACTTTGCGCGCTGGCGGCGCAGGGCAAATTTGCCGAAGCGCGCCGCTTAAATCAGCGCTTGATGCCGTTGCATCAGGATCTATTTGTAGAAGCAAACCCAATTCCGGTGAAGTGGGCCTGTAAGGCGTTGGGATTGATGGCAACCGATACGCTGCGTCTGCCGATGACGCCGTTGAGCGAAGCCGCCCGCCCGGTGGTGGAGCGCGCGCTGAAAAGCGTCGGTTTGCTGTAACTCTAAGGGAAATTTGATGGCTTATTCATTGCAAAAGTCGACGGTAGCAAAAGTAGTGGGCATCTCTTTGGTGATGATGCTGGCAGCCTGCAGCAGCGATCAGCGCTACAAGCGCCAGGTCAGCGGCGACGAGGCTTACCTCGACGCGGCTCCGCTCAAGGCGCTGAACGTGCCGTCCGGCATGATCCTGCCGGTGCAGAGCGGCAACTATGACGTTCCCGCCACGACGCTGCAAGGCAACGTCGGCAAGCAACTGGACATTCGTCCGCCGGTGCAGCCGTTGGCGCTGCTGAGCGGTTCACGCGCGCAATACGCCGGCGACAGCGGCACGCTGCTGCTGGAAAACAGCCCGCAGAACCAGAACCTGTGGTCGCGCGTGGTCAGCCTGCTGCAGGCGAAGAACATCGCGATCGCTTCCCGCCAGGACGCCGGTCAGACCCTGACCACCGACTGGGTGAAGTGGAACCGTCTGGACGAAGACAACCAGTACGAAGGCCGTTATCAGATCAGCGTGCAGCAGCAGGGCTACCAGCAGGCGCTGGTGGTGAAAAGCGTTGGCCTGCAGCAGCAGGGCAAGACCGAGCAGGTGACCGACCAGTCTGAGATTCAGCGCTACAACGGCATGATGATCAACACCCTGATCGAAGGCCTGGACAAGCAGGACAACCTGGCGAGCAGCCAGACCGCCAGCCGCTTCGGCGCGCTGGACGTGCAGAGCGGCGCCGATGACACCGGCCTGCCGATGCTGGTGGTGCGCGGCCCGTACACCGTGGTGTGGGATCGCCTGCCGGCGGCGCTCGAAAAACTGGGGATGAAAGTGGGTGACCGCAGCCGTCCGCAGGGCACCGTCGCCGTGACCTACAAGTCCCTGAGCAGCAGCGATTGGGATGCGTTGGGCGTCAAGGATCCTGAACTGGCGGAAGGCGATTACAAACTGCAGGTCGGCGATCTCAACAACCGCACCAGCCTGCAATTCATCGATCCGAAAGGCAAACCGCTCACCCAGTCGAAAAACGACGCACTGGTGGCGGCATTCCAGTCTGCCTTCAGTAAAACCAGCGTTAAATAATCAAAAAGGGGCTTCGGCCCCTTTTTGTTTTGTCGATACGGTATCGTTTGCGTCGCAGGTTTGGCACAATAGTGTCCGGCACGCCAAAGAATTCATTAGGTCAATTCTATACCCCCTAATTTCGGGCCGCGCTCGGGAGACAACGGGGATACATCACTGGAGTAAGTAAGATGCAAAAGCTAGCTGAGCTGTATCGCGGAAAGGCAAAAACCGTTTACACCACCGAGAATCCCGATCTGTTGGTGTTGGAGTTCCGCAACGATACGTCAGCACTGGATGGTCAGCGCATTGAGCAGTTCGATCGCAAAGGCATGGTGAACAACAAGTTCAACCATTTCATCATGAGCAAACTGGAAGAAGCCGGCATCCCGACCCAGATGGAGCGTCTGCTGTCCGACAACGAAGTGCTGGTGAAGAAGCTGGACATGGTGCCGGTGGAGTGCGTGATCCGCAACCGCGCTGCCGGTTCGCTGGTGAAGCGTCTGGGCATCGAAGAAGGCCTGGTGCTGAATCCGCCGCTGTTCGATCTGTTCCTGAAAAACGACGCCATGCACGATCCGATGGTCAACGAATCCTACTGCGAAACCTTTGGCTGGGTGAGCAAAGAGCATCTGGCGCGCATGCGCGAGCTGAGCTACCGCGCCAACGACGTGTTGACCCAGCTGTTCGACGACGCGGGCCTGATCCTGGTCGACTTCAAGCTGGAGTTCGGCCTGTTCAACGGTGAAGTGGTGCTGGGCGATGAGTTCTCGCCGGACGGTAGCCGCCTGTGGGACAAAAACACCCTGGACAAGATGGACAAAGACCGTTTCCGTCAAAGCCTGGGCGGCCTGATCGAAGCCTATGAAGAAGTGGCGCGCCGCATCGGCGTGAAGCTCGACTAAGCATTGGCACCGCCATTCGGGGCGATCCGGCCGGATCGTCCCGCTATTCTGCGTTTTTCCAGAAAATTTCTACATTTCCTCCGCGGCAGACCATTTATAATGATGGATGCGAGATGACTAAAACCTATCCCACTCAGGCTTGAAGCTGCCTTTGCGCTTACGATCGCGGCGCAACTTCAACGAGCAGGGGAAATATCTGGAGTATATTTATGCGTTGGCAAGGGCGTCGGGAAAGTGACAATGTTGAGGATCGTCGCGGGCAGTCTTCAGGTTTGGGCGGCGGTGGCGGCGGTTTCCGCGTGCCGGTGCGCGGCAAGGGCGGCATCGTCATTTTGGTGGTGGTGCTGGTGGCCGGCTATTACGGCATCGATCTGTCGCCGCTGTTGAACGGCGGTAACGTCGCACCGCAGGGTCAACAGCAGAGCGCCAACATCAGTCCGAAAGACGATGAACTGGCCAAATTCACTTCGGTGGTACTGGCCTCCACCGAGGATAACTGGAAAGAGATTTTCCAGCGCATGGGCAAAACCTATCAACCGCCGAAGCTGGTGATGTATCGCGGCGTCACGCCCACCAGCTGCGGCACCGGCCAGGCGGCGATGGGGCCGTTCTACTGCCCGGGCGACAGAACGGTGTATATCGATCTGTCTTTCTATCAGGACATGAAAACCAAGCTGGGCGCCGGCGGTGATTTTGCCCAGGCCTATGTGGTGGCGCACGAAGTCGGCCACCACGTGCAGAACCTGCTGGGCATCGAGCCCAAGGTGCGCCAGATGCAGCAGGGCGCCAGCCAGGCGGAAGTGAACCGTCTGTCGGTGAAAATGGAGCTGCAGGCGGACTGCTTCGCCGGCGTGTGGGGTAAATACGCCGAGAAGCAGCAGATGCTGGAAGAGGGCGACCTGCAGGCGGCGCTGAATGCCGCGCAGGCGATTGGCGACGATCGGTTGCAGCAGCAGAGCCAGGGCCGCGTCGTGCCGGACAGCTTCACCCACGGCACCTCTCAGCAGCGCTATACCTGGTTTAAACAGGGCTTCGACAGCGGCGATCCCAATACCTGCAACACCTTCGCATCCCGTTAACGCCTCAAGTGCCGGAGCCTGACTCCGGCATTTTTTTCGGATTGAGATACAGCCTTATGTTACAGGCAGCGCAACAACTCATGCGGCGACAGGGCATCCGGCGCCTGCTGGTGCTCAGCGGTGAGACCGACTGGTGTCGCGAACAGGCGCAGCGGCTGGCGGCGATGCTGCCGGGCGACTGGCCGTGGGTGGGGGAAAACCCGCCGCCCGGCCTGACGGCGTTGGCGAGCGGCGCAGTGCGCCAACTGCTGGGGCAGGAACGGCTGCACGCGGTGTTCGACGCCGGTCAGTCGCTGGACGTTGAGGCGTTGGCGGCGCTGTGCGGCGCATTGCGCGCTGGCAGCTGGCTGTTGTTGCTGACGCCGCCCTGGCGGCAATGGCCACAGCAGCCGGACGGCGACAGCCTGCGCTGGAGCGATTGCCCGCAGCCAATTACCACCCCGCATTTCATCCACCACCTGCAGCAGCATCTGGCCGACGACCGCGAAGTGACGATCTGGCGGCAGGATGAGCCCCTGACGTTGGCCGCGCTGCCGGCGCGTGAAGGATGGCAGCCGCCGGACGGCCGGCCGACCGAGGAACAACAGGCGATCTTGACGACGCTGCTGCAGGCCGAATCCGGCGTGTGGGTGTTGACCGCCGCCCGCGGCCGCGGCAAATCGACACTGGCCGGCATGCTGGTGGCGCAGTCGCCGCTGACCTGTTGGATAACCGGGCCGAGCCGCGCCGCCACTGAGGTGGCTGGGGAATGGGCGCAGGGGCGCGCGCAGTTTTGGGCGCCCGATGCCCTGCTGGCACAGTGCCGGGAGGGGGACGTCAGCGCCGTGGGGTGGCTGCTGGTGGATGAAGCGGCGGCGATCCCCGCGCCGTTGTTGCAGCAGCTGATCGGTTATTTCCCGCGCGTGCTGCTGACCACCACGGTGCAGGGCTATGAGGGCACCGGCCGTGGTTTTCTGCTGAAGTTTTGCGCCGGGCTGCCTTCCTATCAGGCGTTGAGCCTGCAACAGCCGATGCGCTGGGCGCAGGGGGATGCGCTGGAACGGATAACGGACAATGCGCTGTTGTTCAACGAGCTGCCCGCCTGGCCGGCGGATGGCCAGACGATCGATTACAGCCAGGCGGACCAGCGCGAACTGTGCGCCGATCCGCAGCGGCTGGCGCGTTTCTATGCTCTGCTGAGCAGCGCGCATTACCGCACTTCGCCGCTGGATTTGCGCAGGCTGATGGATGCACCCGGCATGCACTTCGGGCTGGCGCAGGCCGGGCAGGAGGTGGTCGGCGCCGTGTGGCTGGTGGACGAAGGCGGCTTGAGCGCCGAGTTGGCGCACGATGTGTGGGCCGGCCGCCGCCGGCCGCGCGGCAACCTGGTGGCGCAGTCGCTGGCGGCGCATGGCGGCCAGTGGTGGGCGCCGACGCTGCGGTCACGGCGTATTACCCGCATCGCGACGCTGCCGGCGTTGCGGCGGCAGGGTATCGCGCGTCAGCTGGTCGAGCGGCAACGCCGCCAGGCGCAGGGGCTGGATTTTCTGTCGGTCAGCTTTGGCTATACCGAGCCGCTGTGGCGCTTTTGGCAATCCTGCGGTTTCGAGCTGGTGCGCATCGGCAGCAAGCCGGAGGCCAGCAGCGGCTGCTATACCGCGATGGCTATCTTGCCCCTGAGCGAGCAAGGAGAGGCGCTGCGGCACGCTGCGCACAAGCATCTGGCGCGCGACTGGCCCTGGCTACGGCAGCGCATTGAACTCGCGCTGGCGATCCCGGGCGACGACGGCGACACGCCGCTGGGCGAAGAGGATTGGCGCGAGCTGGCCGGGTTCGCTTTCGCCCATCGGCCGCTGGAGGCCAGCCTGGGGGCACTGCAGCGTTTGCTGTTGGCCAGCAATCTGCCGCTGCCCGCGCTGCGCGGCCATCTGCAACGGCGGCAATCCCCGGCGGCCTGCGCGGAGCTGGCGGGCGTCAGCGGCCAGAAAGCCTTGCTGCGCCACTGGCGGCACGAAGCGGCGCAGGCGCTGGAACAGCTGAATGCGCAGCACTGCCGCTACTGGCGCGACTGGACGCAGTCGTTGCAATAAATTGAATAACTCGCTCAATAAAACCCGATTTTCCCGATTTCTCAACGGCGTATAGTCACTGTCAGCGGTGAGGCGACGACTGTCGCCGCACCAGGTTGGGTTACTATTAAGGAGTCATCGATGAAACATGAGCATTTCGTTGTCCAAAGCCCGGCGACCCCGGCGGCGCAGCTGATCTTGCTGTTTCACGGTGTCGGCGACAACCCGGTGGCGATGGGGGAGATCGGCAGCTACTTCGCCAAAGACTTTCCTCAGGCACAGGTGGTGAGCATCGGTGGCCCCGAAGCGTTCGGCAACGGCGCCGGGCGCCAGTGGTTTTCGGTGCAGGACGTGACTGAAGAGAACCGCGCGGCCCGCATCGCAGACGTAATGCCGCAGTTTGTGGCGGTGGTGCGCCATTGGCAGCAGCTGAGCGGCGTAGGCTATGCCGGCACGGCGCTGGTGGGGTTCTCGCAGGGGGCGATCATGGCGCTTGAGGCGTTAAAAGCGGAAACCCGGCTGGCCGGGCGCGTGGTCGCGTTCAGCGGGCGTTTCGCCCAGCTGCCTGAGCAGGCTTTCGGCGACAGCGTGGTGCATTTGATCCACGGTGAAGAGGACGCGGTGATCGCGGTGCAACACGCTCACGCGGCGGCAGAAGCGCTACGGGCCGGCGGCGCCGATTTTACGCTGGACGTGGAGGAAAACGTCGGGCACGCAATCAACCAGGGCATGATGAACGCCGCGCTGGAAAGGCTGCATTATTATGTGCCGCAGCGCTACTGGGACGAGGCATTGTCCGGCAAGCGCGGCGAGCTGATCGCCTTTCGCTAAAAATTCAGGGCGCCGATGAGCGCCCTGATGTCATTTCTTTTTCGGCCAGTCGTCTTCGTCATCCCACTGGGCGTTGTTGTCGCGGTGCGGCGGTATCTCCGGCTTGTTGGCCAGATAGCTTTTCACGTCGACGCGGCGCAGTTCCTTAATGCCGCTGACGACCATTCCCACCAGAACCAGCAGGATAATCCACCAGTAATCAGCTAACCATTGCATAGCTACTCCTTTCCTTCACTGCGTATAAAACGCGAAAAAATCGATGGCAGATGGCGTTCGAGCCATTCGGCACCGGCGACCTCCTTATCTTGCCAGGCCGCCAGCAACAGCGCCGGGGTCAGCAAATGCTCGGCTTCTTGCGCCAGCGGCCGGTAGCTCAGATGCCACGGCTCTACCGCCACGCCGCCGCTGTCTTCGGTAAAGGGGCGATAGAAACCGAACTCGGCCATATGCGCCGTCAGCCACTGGTTGAGCGGCGCAAAGTAACCGCCTTCTTCATATTCCCACGGCTCCAGCTGCAGCTTTTGCCCTTCCGGCAGCAGCGACGGGTCGTACACGTCGAGATCGCTGCCCCAGTGATGGCGGCTGGCGCCCGGCAGGGCCGACCAGCGCAGGATCGCCTCACAGCGCTCGGCGGCGGACAGCGGCGCAACGTCTATCGGGCGGCTGTCCTTATCTAATACTGGCCGCTGGCCGCAGAATTTGCCATTCCAGATAGCCAACTGCCGGTCGAAATCGCGGAAGGTGCTGGCGGGCTGGAGATCGAATCCCGCCTCACGCGCCGCCTGCTGCATCGCCAGAAAGGCGTTGACCGCCTGCGGCTGCAACCGGTGGTTCCCGCTCAGCGGCGCCAGGTGTTCGGTTGAGCGGCCGGTGAGCATCTCTGCGTTGATCATGCGACCAATTGCTCCATGATGCGTTGATACATGCGGCTCAGCAGCTGCAGATCCGCGGCGTTGACACATTCGTTGACCTTGTGGATGGTGGCGTTGACCGGCCCCAGTTCCACCACCTGCGCGCCCATCTGCGCGATGAAGCGGCCGTCGGAGGTGCCGCCGGTGGTCAGCAGCTGCGGCGTCAGTTCAGAATAGTGCTCGACGGCGTTGACCACCGCATCCACCAGCGCGCCGCGCGAGGTGAGGAACGGTTGGCCGGACAGCCGCCACTCGATGCTGTAATTCAACTGGTGGCGTTCCAGCAGCTCTTCCACGCGCTGCTTGATCATCGCATCGGTGAGTTCGGTGCTGAAACGGAAGTTGAACTGCACGTAAAGATCGCCTGGGATCACGTTGTTGCTGCCGGTACCGGCCTGCACGTTGGCGATCTGCATGCTGGTCGGCGGGAAGAAATCGTTGCCGCGATCCCATTCGATCGCCACCAGTTCATTCAGCGCCGGCATGGCACGGTGCACCGGGTTGTCCGCCAGGTGCGGATAGGCGACGTGCCCCTGCACGCCGTGAATGTGCAGATTGGCGGTGATGGAGCCGCGTCGGCCGTTTTTCACCACGTCGCCGACGCGCTCGGTGCTGGACGGCTCGCCGACCAGGCAGTAATCCAGGCGCTCATTGCGCGCCATCAGCGTTTCGACCACTTTAACCGTGCCGTGGGTGGCGCTGGCCTCTTCGTCGGAGGTGATCAGAAAAGCCAGGCGGCCCTGGTGATTCGGGTTGGCGGCGACAAAGCGCTCTGCGGCCACCACCATCGCGGCCAACGAGCCTTTCATGTCTGCCGCACCTCGGCCATACAGCATGCCGTCGCGGATCGCCGGTTCAAACGGCGGGTTATCCCAACGCTTTTCATCGCCGGTCGGCACCACGTCGGTATGCCCGGCAAACGCCAGGGTTTGCCCTTCGCCGCGCCAGGCCCAGAAGTTTTGGGTGTCTTCGAAGTCCATCGCCTCGACGGTGAAACCGATCGCCTGCAGGCGATCGATCATCAGCTGCTGGCAGCCTTCGTCATTTGGGCTGAGGGAAGGGCGTTTAATCAGCTGTTGGGCCAGTTCGATAACCGGGCAAGTCATACGGCGACCTCGGCGATAAATTGCTGGTAAGCGTCGGCGTTGAAACCGAGCAGGGCGTGGCCGTTGCCGTCGTTCAGCAGCGGGCGTTTGATGATCGCCGGCTGCGCCAGCATCAGGGCGATGGCGGCGTCGGCGTTATCGCAGGCGTTGCGTTGCGCTTCATCCAGCTTGCGCCAGGTGGTGCCGCGAGTATTGAGCAGCGGCTCCCAACCCAGTTGCGCGATAAAACCGCGCAGCTGCTGTTCGGTCAGGCCGTCGGCGCGGTAGTCGTGAAAATGATAGGCCACGCCCTGATCTTCCAGCCAGCGGCGGGCTTTTTTGATGGTGTCGCAGTTTTTGATGCCGTACATCGTCAGCGTTGTCTGTTGCGGTTTGTTTGCCATGGCGTAAAGCTACCTGTCTCGTCGAGTCGATACTGAGCGGCGGGCGCGATCTTTGGCCCTCTCGCCGCCCGGCGATAGCAGAGATAATGCCAGTAAAGCGGCGGCGAGATCCAGACAACGATGCGGGCGAGGTGCGTTTGGGTGCCTGGGAGAGGGAGAGGCAACGTGGCGGAGCGGCGGCCTTCGCCGGCGGTGCTCTCGAAGAGATGCCGGCGAAGGCGTTCAGCCGCAAATGCGAATCTGAAGAAGAGGGCGTTACTCTTTATTTATTCTTATGTTTAAACGATCGGTTAAACAGCGCACGCGGGTAATGTGCAATAGCGGTTTTATCCGGCTGGCGCCGAGTTTTTTCATTATTCGTGACTTGTAATGATTGGCGGTTTTATTTCTGATATTCATGGCACTGCTGATATCGGCCAGCGATTTTCCCGTCGACCATTCCGAGAGGAAAAGTGACTCACGCTGGGACAGTTGCGGCGGCTCGGTATAGTGGCTGTAACGTTTATATAAGTCGCCGATCAGGTGGCTAAAACGGCTCAATGATATAAGGTTTGATAATATAATGGTCTTTCTGTCGACAATCACCATTTCATGCGGGCAGTCAGTGATAATGACTATTTTGTAGGTGTTGGGGTTGGCATATTCATCGCGGTAACGCGCTTCAAAATTGGCGATGGTGACATCGATGAAGCAGACTCTTTTGCGGCTAAAGCCGGCCGGTGCGCGTTTTTCCGCCCAGGTTTGCTTAATGAGTTGTCGGATGCCGACGCTGGTATAGGCACAATCGCTGAAAATATCAATTTCCATTTTATTATAGTCCTTTACTTTCTATTTCCCGGTGAGGATCGATATCTTAAAACATAAAAAAAGAAACAATCTAAATAATTTCACATTGAACTTATCTTGTCGCGTAGGCGGAGGCTCTCTCTCGGCGGCGGCAAATAAGGAAAGTCTCATATACTAACATGATTTATAAAGAGTAAATCTGCTTTTTAGCCGGCCCTTTAGCCGGAGACGGTTTAATAGAATAGAAATCCTCTATTAATACTCAGGTTATTAAAAGGAATTAACATAGATGTCACCTATCACAAAAGTAAATTCGATCGTTTTTATCGATACTTGTAGCGTGGCTGATTTCGTTAATGGGTTAATAACTAAGATATTTCTTGTTTTCTTGCCGCGCTGGCGGTTTTATTTTGAACGGTGGAAAGACAGTCTATGAGTTTATGCGGAAATTCGGTTTAAAATTGAGATAAAGATAAATCTAAACAAAGAAAATGCGATGTTTTGAGCGACGAACAGCGCGTAATGTGGACGGTTGATACGGAGAGCTGGCGTGAAAGAATGTCATATCGAAATTTCCGATCGGGTAACGCCGGAAATAACGTCTTGTATTGCGGAGGGGTTGGACCGTTTTAATGATCAACAGATCGGCTACGGCGATCGTCTGCCGCTGGCGGTGGTGGTAAAAGATCCCGACAGTGGGGAAGTTCTGGGGGGAATTACCGGGCGTTCATCGTTAGGGCTGCTGTTTCTCGATCTCTTTTATCTGCCGGAAGCGCTGCGCGGCGCGGGGCTGGGCAGCGAACTGTTACGCCGCTTCGAACAGGAAGGCCGCCGGCGCGGTTGCCTTTCCGCCGTGTTGTACACCATCAGCTTTCAGGCGCCGGACTTTTATCAACGGCATGGCTGGCAACGTATGGGCGAAGTGCCTTGCTTGCCGCCGGGGACTAGCCGTATCTTTATGAGCAAAACCCTGTGAAGCGCGTTTAACGCACGTAGCCTCCCTGTTGCAGGCGCTGCAGGGAGGCGCCGTCCGCATACACCATGCCGGTGGTCAAATCGTGAAAGCCGTACTTTTTATAAAAGGCCAGCTTTTCCGGGACGGAATAGATGAAAATCTTGCCGAGCGGCGCCAGGTCTTGCATCACCCGATCCATCAACCGGCGCCCCAATCCCTGTCCCTGAAAGCGCGGATCGATCGCCACGTCGGCCAGGTAAGCGACCGAGGTCAGATCGCTGATGGCGTGCGCGGTGGCGATCAGCTCGTCGCCGATAAACCCCCAATAGCAAAACTGGCTGTGTTGGTAAACGCGCCGCAGGGTGTGTGGATCGCGCTTGCCCAGTCCGGCTGCCTCCAGCAATTCGCACAGCCGCTGCCAGTCGATGGCGCGGCGGTTCAGATCGGTGACAATTTCCATCGTTTTCCTCTAACCAATAACATTGAGATCGGCGGCATAGTGCCGAATGGCGCGCTGATAGCCGCGGATGTCGGGGTCTGACGAGGTGTCCGCCAACAGCAACAACAGATCGGCCACGGCCCGTTTATTTTCGCCCAGGTTGTACAGCGCCATAGCGCGAAACAGCATCAGCTCGTTGGCCTGCGGGAACTCGGTCAGGCCGTCGTCGAAAGCCCGTAGCGAAGCCGGGTATTCTCCCAGGGCGCGGTAGGTGCTGCCGAGGCCCAGCCAGGCCTCGCGGCGCTGGGCGGGCGGCAAATCGCGGGCCAGCGCCGCGAGGTAGCAGGGAATGGCCTGTTGCTCCAGACCCTGTACGTCATACAGGCAGGCCAGCTGAAAGTGCAGCATCGCCGCTTCCGGTTCTGCTGCCAGCTGCCGTAGCGCCAGTGCAGTGGCTTCCTGATAGCGGCCCTGCGTTTTCAGCTGTGAAAGAGACAAAGAGGTGGACATGATCGGCGCTCCATTGGCGTATTTTTATACCTTTTACACGCTATCGTGGAGAAATTGATATCACAAGGGAATAGCTGCACTGAGTATTGATCAGATAAATACGAAAATGTGCGCTAACCCCGGTTTCCGGGCCCGGCATCGTTCCCGTTTCCCTTCACATGGTCAAAAAACAGGCGTAGAATCCGCTTCGTCAAATAATTGAGGTTGTAAAGTATTATGGTTGATCGTGAATTAGGAAACTGGAAAGACTTCATTGATGAGATGTTGGGCAACTGACACAGCGTTGAAGCAGATGGCAAGGTTGAGTCATTGGAGCGTCACTGAAACACCTTGGGAACGAGATTATCGTTCGAAATAAAGCAGCATCGGTTCACCCGACGCTGCTTTTTTTATATCCCGCGGGTCAGTCCCCGGCGGCCGTCGTATTGCCTGCCGGATGCGCTTTACCCGGGAAACGGCGGCGCACCAGTACGAAGAACAGCGGCACGAAGAAAATGGCCAGCAGGGTGGCGGAGATCATGCCGCCCATGACCCCGGTGCCGACCGCATGCTGGCTGCCGGAACCGGCGCCGCTGCTGGTGGCCATCGGCAGCACGCCGAAGATAAACGCCAGCGAGGTCATCAGGATCGGCCGCAGACGCATGCGTGACGCATCGAGCGTGGCGGACATCAGATCCTGCCCTTTATGGTTCAGCTCATTGGCGAACTCGACGATCAGAATGGCGTTTTTCGCCGACAGCCCAATGATGGTCAGCAGGCCAACCTGGAAATAAACGTCGTTCTCCAGGCCGCGCAGCCAGGTGGCGGCGACCGCGCCGATCACCCCCAGCGGCACCACCAGCATCACCGAGAACGGGATCGACCAGCTCTCATACAGCGCCGCCAGGCACAGGAACACCACCAGCAGCGAGATGGCGTACAGCGCCGGCGCCTGTGAGCCGGACAGCCGTTCCTGATAGGACATTGCGGTCCATTCCAGGCCAAAGCCGGTCGGCAGTTGGCTGACCAGTTTCTCCATTTCCGCCATGGCAGTGCCGGTGCTGACACCGTTGGCCGCCTCGCCGACGATCTCCAGCGCCGAGCTGCCGTTATAGCGCTCCAGCCGCGGCGAGCCGTACTCCCAGTGTGAGGTGGCGAAGGCCGAGAACGGCACCATGCCGCCTGCGCTGTTGCGTACATACCATTTGTTGATGTCATCCGGCAGCATGCGGAACGGCGCCGCGGCCTGCACGTAGACTTTTTTCACCCGGCCGCGGTCGACGAAGTCGTTGACGTAGGTCGAGCCCCAGGCGGTGGAGAGGGTGTTGTTGATGTCGTCGATAGACACGCCCAGCGCCTGGGCCTTGCGCTGATCGATATCGATTTGCAGCTGCGGGCTGTCGTCCAGGCCGTTGTGGCGCACGCGCGACAGCAGCGGGTTTTGCCCGGCCAGCTGCAGCAGCTGATCGCGCGCCGCCATCAGCTTGGCGTGGCCGAGCCCGGCGTGGTCTTCCAACTCCATATCGAAGCCGGAGGAGTTGCCGAGGCCGGTGATCGCCGGCGGGCTGCTGGCGATCACCCGCGCTTCGTTAATCTTGTTGAATGCCAGCGTGGCGCGATCGATGATGTCGAACGAACTGTTGGCGCCCGAGGTGCGCAGATCCCAGTCTTTCAATCGCACGAACAGGCGCGCCACGTTCTGGCCGTTGCCGCCCGGGCCGGAGCCGATGATGGCGAACACCGACACCACATCCTGTTTCTCTTCGGTCAGGAAGTACTGCTCGACCTTTTCCACCACCTTAGAGGTTTGCTGCAGGGTGGAGCCCGCCGGCAGCTGCACCTGTACGGTGAAGATACCGCGGTCTTCCTGCGGCAGGAACGAGGTCGGCAGCTTGATGAACAGCAGCGCCATGCCGCCGAGCAACAGCAGATAAATCACCATGTAGCGGCCGCTGGCGTGCAGGATCCGCCCCACGCCGCGCTCATAGCGTTCGGCGTTGCGGTTGAACATGCGGTTGAACCAGCCGAAGAAGCCGCGCTTGCCGTGATGGTGCCCCTTGGCGATCGGTTTGAGCAGCGTGGCGCACAGGGCCGGGGTCAGGATCATCGCCACCAGCACTGACAACACCATGGCGGAGACGATGGTAATGGAGAACTGGCGATAGATGGCGCCGGTGGTGCCACCGAAGAACGCCATCGGCACAAATACCGCCGACAGCACCAGCGCGATGCCGACCAGCGCGCTCTGGATTTGCCCCATGGATTTGCGCGTGGCCTCACGCGGTGGCAGGCCTTCCTCGCTCATCACGCGTTCGACGTTTTCCACCACCACGATGGCGTCGTCCACCAGCAGGCCGATCGCCAGCACCATGGCGAACATGGTGAGGGTATTGATACTGAAGCCGCAGGCGGAAAGGATGGCGAAGGTGCCCATCAGCACGACCGGCACGGCGATGGTGGGGATCAGCGTGGCGCGGAAGTTCTGCAGGAACAGGTACATCACCAGGAACACCAGCAGGATGGCTTCCAGCAGCGTTTTCACCACGTCCTTGATCGAGGCTTTGACGAACGGGGTGGTTTCATAGGCCACCTTGGCCTCCAGCCCGTGTGGGAAGTACTGCGACAGCTCGGCGATCTTGTCCTTCACCAGCTGGTCGGTCTGCAGTTCGTTGGCGCCGGAGGCCAGCTTGATGTTCATGCCTGCGGCCTGCATGCCGTTGTAGCGGCTGAGGTAGTTGTAATTCTCGCCGCCCAGTTCGACGGTGGCGACGTTGCCCAGCGTCACCAGCGAGCCGTCCTGATTGACCCGCAGCGTGATCTGGCGGAACTGTTCCGGCGTCTGGAGCTGCGACTGGGCGTTGATGGTGGCGTTCAGCGCCTGCTTGTCGACCGACGGCGTGCCGCCCAGCTGGCCGACCGCCACCTGGGCGTTCTGCGACTGAATGGCCTTGACCACGTCCTGGGTCGTGAGCTGGTAGCTGTTGAGCTTGTTGGGATCGAGCCAGATGCGCATGGCGTATTGCGAGCCGTACACGTCCATGCTGCCGACGCCGTTGATGCGGCTGAGCGGATCCTGCAGGTTGGAGACGATGTAATCGGCGATGTCCTGCTTGTCCATGCTGTTGTCGGTGGAGACGAACGCCACCATCATCAGCGTGGTGTCGCCGGATTTCGACACCGTGACTCCCTGATTCTGCACCGCCTGCGGCAGACGTTTGATCGCCGCCTGCAGCTGGTTTTGCACCTGCTGCATCGCCTCGTTGGGATCGGTGCCGGCTTCGAACGTCAGCGTGACGGTGGCCTGGCCGGTATTGGTGCTCTGCGACGACATATACATCATGTTGTCGAGGCCGGTCATATTCTGTTCAATGATTTGAGTAACGGTGTTTTCCAGCGTTTGCGCCGAAGCACCTGGGTAAGTTGCGCTGATGCGCACGTTCGGCGGCGCCAAATTCGGGTATTGTTCTACCGGTAGGGAAGAAATCGCCAACGCCCCGGTCAGGCAAAGAATAATTGCCAGCACCCAGGCAAAAATCGGGCGATCAATAAAAAAATTGGCCATGCAGCGCGAACCTCGTTATGACTTGTTCTATCTTTAAAACGCATCAGAATTATGCATTTCAGCGGCAGGGAAGGATTCCGGCGCTATTGCACTTTACTCGGGATAGCCGAGGAAAGCGTGGAGAAAAAAAGGAGATAGTGTAAATAACGGTAGCGGAAAACGGCGTGGGTGTACTGGCGTCGGTAATTGTACGCTATTAAGACATTTTTATTACTATCAAAGGCCTTGCGCATCTCTTCGCCGCAGGGAACCGGAAAGTAAAAACTGGACTTACCTTACAGCAGGAGCTTGGCATGGGAATTAACCCGGTATTTGCCCGTCGGCTTTATTTGTGCTGGCTGATCAGCCACAGTGAGCGGCCCAATGTGCCGCGGTTGATGGCGCTGACCGGCTGGCCGCGCCGCACGTTGCAGGATGTGCTGAAGGCGCTGCCCGGCATGGGCGTCGAGCTGCAGTTCGTGCAGCAGGGCGTGCGCAACAACGACGGTTTTTATCAGTTGGAAAGCTGGGGGCCGTTCAACAAGAGCTGGGTGCACCAGCATCATCAGGCGCTGCTCAGCGCCATCGAGTAAGCTGCCCCGGCGCATTGGCCGGGGCGGGGCGATCATTGACTTTTGTGCTCCAGGTACATCACCGTCGCCGCCACGCGAGAACGCACGTCCAGCTTGCGCAGTATGTTGCGGATGTGCACCTTCACGGTTTCTTCAGAGATATGCAACTGCGCCGCCACCTGCTTGTTGGACAGGCCGCGCGCCACCTCTTGCAAGACGTCCAGCTCGCGTTCGGTCAAGGCGGCGAAGGGATCGCGTTGCTCGCCGCGCGCCAGCAAATAGTCGGCCATGGCGTCGCTGATCACGTTCTGCCCTTCGGCGGCGGCGCTGATGTGTTCCAGCAGCTGTTCCGGCTCGCTGTCCTTCAGCAGGTAGCCGTCGGCGCCGGCGTCGATCAGCGCATACAGATCGCTGCGCGCGTCGGAAACCGTCAGCACGATGATGCGCGCATCCACGCCTTCGTCGCGCAGGGCCCGCAGCGTGTCCAGCCCGGACATGCCTTTCATGTTCAGATCCAACAAGATCACGTCCGGCGTGTGCTGCAGTGCCAGCGCAACCGCCTCACTGCCGTTGCCGGCCTCTGCCACCACGCCAAATCGCGCATCCAGTCCCAGCAGTTGTTTGATGCCGCGCCGCATCAACGGATGATCGTCAACGATCATGACTCGGTATTGCTTCATCACCATGAAATATGCTCCCTGTAGCAAGTAAAGCCACTCAAACGCGCCCTGGGGCGTGCTTCACAGTGGGACTGTCTCTTCAAAAATAGCGGCAATCTTCGCCGCAAACCTCCCCGGGCGGCCTTCTGCCCGGCGGCAGCCGTAACGCAAAGTGAACAGCGGCGAGGTCAGGGCGGGAATGTCAGGCAGACCGCCGTGCCGCCGCCGTTTCTGCGCCGAATGTGCAGCGTTCCTCCCAATCGCGCCGCGCGTTCGCTCATGATGGTCAAGCCGTAGTGCCCTTCCGGTTCCTCCAGACTGGCGATGCCGCAACCGTCGTCGATAATGCTGAATACGTTGTCGCCTGCGGCGTTGACTTCGCAACACAGGGTGATTTCATTCGCCCCGGCGTGCTTGACGGCATTGAGCACCGCCTCGCGCACGATCTGCAGCGCGTGCACCTGCTGCTGGGCATTGAGCGCCTGCGAAGGTAGCCGACAGTGTAACTGAATCCGCGCGGGGGTTAGAGCCTTTAATGGCTGCAACAGCTGCTCCAGCGCGGCGTTCAGGTCCGCCTCCTGAATATTGAGACGGAAGGTGGCCAGTAATTCTCTCAGTTGGCGATAGGCATCGGCCAGCGTGCGATCGAAATCGTCGATAATCACCTGCGCCGCCGGCGCATCGGTGGCGCGCCTGAGCAGCGTAAGCTGAATGCGCAGGAACGACAGCGTCTGCGCCAGCGAATCGTGCAGCTCGCGGGCGATGGTCGCGCGCTCTTCCATCAACAGCAAATATTGGTGCTGCTTTTGCGCCCGGTTGAAGTAGACGCCGCGGCCCAGCATGTTGGCCAAGCTCTGCATCAGATGAGGATGCGGCGGGTGCGCCTCGGGCTGCCAACGCAGCTCGCCAAGCGGTTTGTCGCTCTGGGTGATCGGCAGCGTGTTCCAGGCTTGCGTCGGCGCCGGTTCCCCTTCATTCAGTTGCCACTGGCCGTGGTCGTCCGCCACGTTCAGCCGGATGCAGCGCAGCCGTTCGCTTTGGCGCACGATGCGCAGCACATTCTCGAACGCCTGCTGATCGATCTGGCGCACGCTCAGCGCCTGCGAACAGCGATACAGCACCTCCAGCGTTTCGTTGGCCTGCTGCAGGCGCCGGGTCTTTTCCTGCACTTTCAGCTCCAGCGACTGATAGAGCCGGGCCAGCTCGTCCGACATGGCGCTGAAGGTTTGCGACAGCACGCCGAGCTCGTTCGGCAGCGCCACGTCCAGCTGCGGGTGGCTGAAGTCGCGCTGCTGCACGCGCTGGCTGGCGTCGACCAGATGCTGCAGCGGCGTGACCACCTGGCGGCGCATAAAGCGAATGCAGAACAGCACCAGGCCAATGATGGCGGCGTAACCGATCACGCTGACGGCGGCCACCAGGGTGAGTTTCAGCTCCGAATAGCGCTGCAGGGCAGAAACGAAATGATCGACGCGGTTGACGTAGCCGGCGACCTCCGCCCGGTAGGCGGCCGCCTGCCCGCCGCGGATCTGGCGCTCCATCGTTTGCCATGCCCGTTGCAGCGCCAGATAGTGATTCCGCACCTCGGCCGGTACGTAAAACCGCGCCAGCTTTTGCAGCGCCGGCGCCTGTAAAGATTGCCGGTACTGCTGCAGGTGCAGCTCCAGCTCCGGGCTCTGCTGGTCGAGATCGAAGGCCAGCCGGTAGCTTTGCATGCGCAGCGAACCGGCGATATTGATCGCTTCGGCGTCGCTCTGGCTGCCGGCGACGGTGGTCAACGCCAACCCGGTGGCGAGCACCGACAGTATCACGATGCCGAACAGCGCTCTGGCCAGGCTGCCGGTCACGGAACGTTTAACAAGCAATCACGGATCCTTCTCTCAGGTGAGGCGCTTCGCCAGTTTCATTCGAAAGCAAAACTATAACTTTTGCAACTAAAATGCACCGCGATTTGTATCAAGTTGTCAACAAAACGGGAACAATTGTCGTCGTATAATCAAATGAATAGCGAAATGCCCGCCGATGTTCAGCGGCGGGCTGGTTTCCTCCGGCGATTTGTCTTTAGCGTGGATCAAATCTTGCGCAAGGCTCCTCGTCGGCGGTTTTTGTCACTGCCGGTCAAGGCGTCGGCAGATGCATCGCGGCAACCTGTTTCGCCGCAGCATCGCTGAAGCGCAACCCCCAGCGGGTAAAGTACTCGCGCAGATCCTGCCCCGCCTCCCGGCTGTAGACGACCACGCTGAAGTCGATGACCTTCTGCGGCGTGCCGAAGACGTATTTATATTTATCCTGCATGGTGTTACCCGGTGCCGCGAAGGCCTGCTTCAACCGTTCCTGATTGATGCGCGGGAAGAAGGATTCATCATAAGCGTGCAGCAGATGGGTAAAGAATCCCAGTGCGAGATCGTGCTGCTGCTTCGGGAACTCGTCGTAGCGCACTTCCGAAGCGAGGAACTTACGCACCGCATCCCGATCCCACTCTTTGTCTGCCCCCAGTTTGCAGGTCGGGCCATAGTCAAAATCGTTACGTTCCGACAGCATGCGGCAGGCCAGTACCGAATAGCGGTTGACCTGCACTTCGGGGAACACGTTGTATTCCCACTGCGGCTCGTTCTCGTGCCCCAGTTCGTGCCAGAGCCCCCAGTGAGCGGCATTGGCGCGGGTGGTCTTGTCGGCGAAGAAACCGACGTTGACCGCGCCCTCGCGGTATTCCGCGCTGCAGCATTTGCTGTAGTTGAGGAACAGGGAGCCCTGTGACGCCGTGAACATCTCGTGGGTACCATCCATGCCGTTCACCGCTTCATACAGCGCGGCAATGCTGAGGCTTTCCCCCAGCGATTTATTGATGATCTCCTGCGTTTTGTCGGTGATTTTCTTCGGTACGAAGTGATTGGATTTACCGTCATACAACACGACGCCGCCCAGGATGCTGGCGCCGGCCTTCTGTTGCTCCCAGTCGCCTTGCGTATTTTGACCGAGAATGTGCAGGTTGCTGTCGCCACCGCCGCTCACCTCAAACCGGACCAATTCGCCGTTTTGCTGTTTTTGCGGATGGCTGCAGCCTAAGGCCAGTACGCCGGTTTGCGCGAAGGTATAAGTGGTCTCCTTGTTGGCATCAAGCTTTCGTTTTTCCGAGTAGATGCTGTCGACATTATCGAAACGGGCGCTGGTCGCCGCAAAACATGAGCTGCCTGCCGGAATGGCCCCGGTCTTGATCGTGACGCTGTCGCCCTGATTCCCCAGCGTGCGGGTGTAGAAGAAAATTCCGCGCGCCATGCTGCCATACAAGGAGTTGTACCAACTGGCGGCGTGAACGATCGGCAGCCGGTAGACATTTGGCGTGTCTGACGGGTACATCTGCATGGTGCGCTTGAGCCAATACAGCGGCGTGCGGGCATCTTGCGAGTCCGCCAGCGCCTGTTCGGCGTCTTGATTCAGCGCATCCAGGCTGGTGCCGATGTAACGCAGCGCATCGTTGAATCCCTCCTGCTCGGCGTAGGCTTGCCACCAGGGGGCTTCCTGGGCGGTACACTGGCCGAGGTTTTGCCAGGGTTCGCCGACCCAACCGGTTACGCCGGGGATATGGTGCTTTTCTGCCCACCATTTATTGGCGAACAGCGCATTGTCCTTGATGACCTGTGTGCCTTTGATGGCGTAGGTTTTAGCCGTCCATTCCGGCACGTTGGCGCAGTCCGCCGCGTGGGCGCCGGCGCTGGCCATCAATAAAAGGCTTAACGGTAACAAGCAGCGATGAGTCAGTTTCACGTTGGTTTTCCCTAAAGAGGCGTTGAAAAATAAAGTAGGCGCGTGTTATTAGGATGATATTGGCGCTCTTCCTTATGGTTTTTTTTCAGGTTTTCCGCTACTTAGATGTACTTACTTTAAGATGATTTCAGGTTGGGGTACCGTTGGGAGCGATGATGTTTTGTTGCAAATCGTCTGCCGCGGCGCGGCGCAATCGCGGTATGATCTTCAGGTTGCTACTCAAGGGAAAAGGGCATGTCGTCGAAAATTGAGAATGTGAAGAAAGAGCTGCTGTCGGACAACTGGTATGTGCTGCACAAGTACACGTTCGATCTGAAACGCAAAAACGGCGGTTCGGTGCAACAGGTGCGTGAGGTCTACGATCGCGGCAACGGCGCCACCATTTTGCTGTACAACCGCGCCAAGGGCACGGTGGTGCTGACCAACCAGTTCCGCATGCCGACCTATGTCAACGGCAACGAAAGCGGCATGTTGCTCGAGGCCTGCGCCGGCCTGCTGGACGCCGATTCGCCGGAGCAGTGCGCGCGCCGCGAAGCGGTGGAAGAGACCGGTTTTCAGGTGGGCGAGGTCAAGAAAATCTTCGAAGCCTACATGTCGCCGGGCGGCGTGACCGAGATCGTGCACTTCTTTATCGCCGAATACCATGACGATGAGCGGCGCGCGGCCGGCGGCGGCATTGAAGATGAAGATATCGAAGTGATCGAACTGCCGTTCAGCGAAGCGGTGGCGATGATCGCCGACGGCCGCATTAAAGACGGCAAGACCATCATGCTGCTGCAATATTTGCAGATTCATCGGGTGATGGCATAAAAAAAGCCGGTCACGATGACCGGCTTTTTTATCGGCTGGCGCCAGGCCGCTTACTTCA
>NZ_RXKV01000030.1:0-602 GCF_016805595.1 Serratia sp. 4542 | reverse complement strand
GAGCAGGCTCTCGTACACCGGGTTGCCCGCCGCCAGCGCATCCGCCGCTGCCGCCACCGCCCGCTCGTTCGGCGTCTGCGCCACGCTGGCGAAGCTCGTGCCGTTGCGCCCGACGCTCAGCGTCACCCCGGTCGGCTGGTAGCTCAGCCCGGTGCCGAGGAACAGGTAGTTCGGCGCCACCGCGTCAAACTGCCCGCTCACCCCCTGCTGCGCGCTCAAAATGTTGTACTGCTGGCCCAGCAGGCTGCGCACCTCGCTTTGCGTCAGCAGGTTGGGGCTGTTCTCCAGCGTCACCGCCACCTCGCCGCCGCCGATCGTCGCCGATCCGCTGCTCTGGATCCGATCGCTCTGGCCGTTCGGCCCCACTTCCACCGCGTAGCGCGAACCCGGCTCGAAGCTGACGTTACCCGCCACGTTCAGGGTGCCGATCGAGTTACCCGGCGCCACGGTGCCGCCGCGGCGGGCGGTCAGCGAACCGACCGTGCCGCTGCCGCCGACGATGCCGCCGTTCTGTACGCTGACGGCCGAGGTGACCGAGCCGTTGACTGCCAGCCGCCCCTGATTGACCAGCGTCGGGCCGGCATAGGTGTTGTTACCCGTCA
>NZ_RXKV01000029.1:0-602 GCF_016805595.1 Serratia sp. 4542 | reverse complement strand
TGACGGGTAACAACACCTATGGCGGCCCGACGCTGGTCAATCAGGGGCGGCTGGCAGTCAACGGCTCGGTCACCTCGGCCGTCAGCGTGCAGAATGGCGGCATCGTCGGCGGCAGCGGCACGGTCGGTTCGCTGACCGCCCGTCAGGGCGGCACCGTGGCGCCGGGTAACTCGATCGGCACCCTGAACGTGGCGGGCAACGTCAGCTTCGAGCCGGGTTCGCGCTACGCGGTGGAAGTGGGGCCGAACGGCCAGAGCGATCGGATCCAGAGCAGCGGATCGGCGACGATCGGCGGCGGCGAGGTGGCGGTGACGCTGGAGAACAGCCCCAACCTGCTGACGCAAAGCGAGGTGCGCAGCCTGCTGGGCCAGCAGTACACCATTCTGAGCGCGCAGCAGGGGGTGAGCGGGCAGTTTGACGCGGTGGCGCCGAACTACCTGTTCCTCGGCACCGGGCTGAGCTACCAGCCGACCGGGGTGACGCTGAGCGTCGGGCGCAACGGCACGAGCTTCGCCAGCGTGGCGCAGACGCCGAACGAGCGGGCGGTGGCGGCGGCGGCGGATGCGCTGGCGGCGGGCAATCCGGTGTACGAGAGCCTGCTC
>NZ_RXKV01000028.1:0-318 GCF_016805595.1 Serratia sp. 4542 | reverse complement strand
GCTCACACAGATTGTCTGATAGAAAGTAACGAGCAGAAATACCTTTATAGGCTTGTAGCTCAGGTGGTTAGAGCGCACCCCTGATAAGGGTGAGGTCGGTGGTTCAAGTCCACTCAGGCCTACCACTTCTCGGAAGTGGAAAAGGTACTGCGCGTGACTGTATGGGGCTATAGCTCAGCTGGGAGAGCGCCTGCCTTGCACGCAGGAGGTCAGCGGTTCGATCCCGCTTAGCTCCACCATATAGTCCGGTATTTCAATACTTCAGAGTATATTGGCGACAGTATGCTGCGAAGTATTTTGCTCTTTAACAATCTGGAA
>NZ_RXKV01000027.1:0-843 GCF_016805595.1 Serratia sp. 4542 | reverse complement strand
ATGTGGTCCGGCTCGAAAGCGCTGAACGTTGACCCGGCGGGCAACTACATTCATTACGGCGTGCGCGAGTTCGGCATGACCGCCATCACCAACGGCATCGCGCTGCACGGCGGCTTCCTGCCGTACTCGGCGACCTTCCTGATGTTCGTGGAATACGCCCGCAACGCGGTGCGCATGGCGGCGCTGATGAAGCTGCGCAACGTGTTCGTCTACACCCACGACTCCATCGGTCTGGGCGAAGACGGCCCGACCCACCAGCCGGTGGAGCAGCTGGCGAGCCTGCGCGTGACCCCGAACATGAGCACCTGGCGCCCGTGCGACCAGGTGGAGTCGGCGGTGGCGTGGCAGTACGGCATCGAGCGCAACGACGGCCCGACCACCCTGGTGTTCTCGCGTCAGAACCTGACCCAGCAGCCGCGCACCGCAGAGCAGCTGGCGAACGTGTACCGCGGCGGCTACGTGCTGAAAGACTGCGCGGGCACGCCGGACGTCATCCTGATTGCCACCGGCTCCGAAGTGGGCATCACGGTGGAAGCGGCGGACAAGCTGACCGCGGCGGGCCGCAAGGTGCGCGTGGTGTCGATGCCGTCGACCGACGCGTTCGACAAGCAGGATGCGGCGTACCGCGAGTCGGTGTTGCCGGCGGCGGTAACGGCGCGCGTGGCGGTGGAAGCGGGTATCGCGGACTACTGGTACAAGTACGTGGGCCTGAACGGCGCCATCGTGGGCATGACCACCTTCGGTGAGTCGGCGCCGGCGGAGCAGCTGTTCGCCGAGTTCGGCTTCACCGTGGACAACGTGGTGGCCAAGGCGCAGGCGCTGCTGAAGTAAGCGGCCTGGCGC
>NZ_RXKV01000026.1:0-2114 GCF_016805595.1 Serratia sp. 4542 | reverse complement strand
GGTGGCGTGGGTGGTGCCGGCTGCCGGCGTGGCGGAAGAGACGCTGGCAGGCGCGCTGCGGCAGCATGTGAGCGCGGCGCTACCAGACTATATGGTGCCGTCGGCCTGGGTGGTGGTGGCGGCGTTGCCGCTGTCGCCGAACGGCAAGCTGGATCGTCGGGCGTTGCCGGAGCCGCAGGGGGCGCAGAGCCAGGCAGCGTACGAAGCGCCGCAGGGTGAACACGAAACGCTGCTGGCGGCGATCTGGCGCGAACTGCTGAACGTGGAGCAGGTAGGCCGCCACGATAACTTCTTCGAGCTGGGGGGCCACTCGCTGCTGGCGGTGAAGTTGATGGCTCAGCTGCGGCGCGCCGGTTGGGGAGCGAACGTGCAGACGTTGTTCTCAACGCCGACGCTGTCGGCGCTGGCGCAGGCGATGAGCGCGCAAGGTGAGATCGACATACCGGAAAACCGGATTTTACCGGGCGGGGCCTCCATTACGCCGGAGATGTTGCCGCTGGCGACGCTGAGCCAGCCGGAAATCGACGCGGTGGTGGCGCAGGTGCCGGGCGGCGTGGCCAACGTACAGGACATCTACGCCTTGTCGCCGCTGCAGGAGGGGATTTTGTTCCACCATCTGCTGGCGGAACGGGGTGACCCGTACCAGCTGTCCGCGGTGCTGCGTTTCGACAGCCGTGCGCGACTGGACGCCTGGCTGGCGGCGATGCAGCAGGTGATCGATCGCCATGACATTCTGCGCACTGCGTTCATCACGCAGGGCATGTCCTCGCCGGTGCAGGTGGTGTGGCGCAAGGCTGAGCTGGCGCTGAGCGAGCGGCGTTTCGATCCGGCTGACGGCCCGATTTGGCAACAGCTGGCGGCCAGCTTTGATCCGTTGCAGCAGCGGCAGGATCTGACCCGCGCGCCGCTGCTCAACTTTACCGTCACGCAGGAGGAGGACGGCAGCTGGTGCGCTTTGCAGCAGTGGCATCATCTGATTGGCGATCACTCCACGTTGGCCTTCATGGAGCAAGAGATCGGCGAGATCCTCGCCGGCCGTGGGGCACAGCTGGGCGTCGCCCAGCCGTTCCGCAATGCGGTGGCGCAGGCGCGCCTGGCTCTCAGCGAGGCGGAGCATGAAAGCTTCTTCCGCGACATGTTGGCAGATATCCGCGAGCCGGTGCTGCCGTTCGGCCTGAGCGACGTGCACGGCGAAGGGCGGCAAATCGCCTGCCGCTACCAGGCGCTCTCTTCGGCGCTGAACCTGCGGTTGCGGCGACAGGCGCGGCGGCTGGGCGTCAGCCTGGCCAGCCTGTGCCACCTGGCCTGGGCGCAGGTGCTGGCGAGCGTCAGCGGGCGAGACGCGGTCGTGTTCGGCACCGTATTGCTGGGGCGTCTGCAGGGCGGCGAAGGCGCGGAACGGGCATTGGGGTTGTTTATCAACACGTTGCCGCTGCGTCTGGATATCGATCGGCGAGGCGTGGAGACGGCGGCAAGAGAGGCACACGTGCGGCTGAGCGGGCTGCTGGCGCATGAACATGCGCCGCTGGCATTGGCGCAGCGCTGCAGCGGCGTCAGCCCTGGGGCGCCGCTGTTCAGCGCCTTGCTCAACTATCGCCACAACAACGGCGAAGCAGTGGCGTTGCCGGAAGGTGTCAGCCTGCTGAGCGCCGAAGAGCGTACCAACTATCCGTTCGTGTTATCGGTGGAGGACGGCGGCGATTCGCTGGGCGTGACGGTGCAGGTGACCGAGACGGTCGATGCCCAGCGGGTGTGTGACTATATGGTGCAGGCGCTGAGCTCACTGGCGCAAGCGCTGGAGCAGGCGCCGGAGACGCCGGTGTGTTCACTGGCGGTGGTGCCGGAGGCGGAACGCGAACTGCTGCTGCATGGCTGGAACCGCACCGAGCGTGACTATCCGCTGGATCAGACGCTGGCGGCGCTGTTCGAGCAGCAGGTGCGCCGCACGCCGGACGCCACCGCGCTGGTGAGCGGAGCGGAAAGCCTGAGCTACGCCCAGCTGAACGCCCGCGCCAACCGGCTGGCGCACGCGCTGATAGCGCGCGGCGTCGGTCCGGACAGCCGGGTGGCGGTGTGCGCCGAACGCGGCCTGCACATGGTGACGGCGCTGTTCG
>NZ_RXKV01000025.1:0-48484 GCF_016805595.1 Serratia sp. 4542 | reverse complement strand
CTCGCGGGTTTTCGCTATTTATGAAAATTTTCCGGTTTAAGGCGTTTCCGTTCTTCTTCGTCATAACTTAATGTTTTTATTTAAAATACCCTCTGAAAAGAAAGGAAACGACAGGTGCTGAAAGCGAGCTTTTTGGCCTCTGTCGTTTCCTTTCTCTGTTTTTGTCCGTGGAATGAACAATGGAAGTCAACAAAAAGCAGCTGGCTGACATTTTCGGTGCGAGTATCCGTACCATTCAGAACTGGCAGGAACAGGGAATGCCCGTTCTGCGAGGCGGTGGCAAGGGTAATGAGGTGCTTTATGACTCTGCCGCCGTCATAAAATGGTATGCCGAAAGGGATGCTGAAATTGAGAACGAAAAGCTGCGCCGGGAGGTTGAAGAACTGCGGCAGGCCAGCGAGGCAGATCTCCAGCCAGGAACTATTGAGTACGAACGCCATCGACTTACGCGTGCGCAGGCCGACGCACAGGAACTGAAGAATGCCAGAGACTCCGCTGAAGTGGTGGAAACCGCATTCTGTACTTTCGTGCTGTCGCGGATCGCAGGTGAAATTGCCAGTATTCTCGACGGGCTCCCCCTGTCGGTGCAGCGGCGTTTTCCGGAACTGGAAAACCGACATGTTGATTTCCTGAAACGGGATATCATCAAAGCCATGAACAAAGCAGCCGCGCTGGATGAACTGATACCGGGGTTGCTGAGTGAATATATCGAACAGTCAGGTTAACAGGCTGCGGCATTTTGTCCGCGCCGGGCTTCGCTCACTGTTCAGGCCGGAGCCACAGACCGCCGTTGAATGGGCGGATGCTAATTACTATCTCCCGAAAGAATCCGCATACCAGGAAGGGCGCTGGGAAACACTGCCCTTTCAGCGGGCCATCATGAATGCGATGGGCAGCGACTACATCCGTGAGGTGAATGTGGTGAAGTCTGCCCGTGTCGGTTATTCCAAAATGCTGCTGGGTGTTTATGCCTACTTTATAGAGCATAAGCAGCGCAACACCCTTATCTGGTTGCCGACGGATGGTGATGCCGAGAACTTTATGAAAACCCACGTTGAGCCGACTATTCGTGATATTCCGTCGCTGCTGGCGCTGGCCCCGTGGTATGGCAAAAAGCACCGGGATAACACGCTCACCATGAAGCGTTTCACTAATGGGCGTGGCTTCTGGTGCCTGGGCGGTAAAGCGGCAAAAAACTACCGTGAAAAGTCGGTGGATGTGGCGGGTTATGATGAACTTGCTGCTTTTGATGATGATATTGAACAGGAAGGCTCTCCGACGTTCCTGGGTGACAAGCGTATTGAAGGCTCGGTCTGGCCAAAGTCCATCCGTGGCTCCACGCCAAAAGTGAGAGGCACCTGTCAGATTGAGCGTGCAGCCAGTGAATCCCCGCATTTTATGCGTTTTCATGTTGCCTGCCCGCATTGCGGGGAGGAGCAGTATCTTAAATTTGGCGACAAAGAGACGCCGTTTGGCCTCAAATGGACGCCGGATGACCCCTCCAGCGTGTTTTATCTCTGCGAGCATAATGCCTGCGTCATCCGCCAGCAGGAGCTGGACTTTACTGATGCCCGTTATATCTGCGAAAAGACCGGGATCTGGACCCGTGATGGCATTCTCTGGTTTTCGTCATCCGGTGAAGAGATTGAGCCACCTGACAGTGTGACCTTTCACATCTGGACAGCGTACAGCCCGTTCACCACCTGGGTGCAGATTGTCAAAGACTGGATGAAAACGAAAGGGGATACGGGAAAACGTAAAACCTTCGTAAACACCACGCTCGGTGAGACGTGGGAGGCGAAAATTGGCGAACGTCCGGATGCTGAAGTGATGGCAGAGCGGAAAGAGCATTATTCAGCGCCCGTTCCTGACCGTGTGGCTTACCTGACCGCCGGTATCGACTCCCAGCTGGACCGCTACGAAATGCGCGTATGGGGATGGGGGCCGGGTGAGGAAAGCTGGCTGATTGACCGGCAGATTATTATGGGCCGCCACGACGATGAACAGACGCTGCTGCGTGTGGATGAGGCCATCAATAAAACCTATACCCGCCGGAATGGTGCAGAAATGTCGATATCCCGTATCTGCTGGGATACTGGCGGGATTGACCCGACCATTGTGTATGAACGCTCGAAAAAACATGGGCTGTTCCGGGTGATCCCCATTAAAGGGGCATCCGTCTACGGAAAGCCGGTGGCCAGCATGCCACGTAAGCGAAACAAAAACGGGGTTTACCTTACCGAAATCGGTACGGATACCGCGAAAGAGCAGATTTATAACCGCTTCACACTGACGCCGGAAGGGGATGAACCGCTTCCCGGTGCCGTTCACTTCCCGAATAACCCGGATATTTTTGATCTGACCGAAGCGCAGCAGCTGACTGCTGAAGAGCAGGTCGAAAAATGGGTGGATGGCAGGAAAAAAATACTGTGGGACAGCAAAAAGCGACGCAATGAGGCACTCGACTGCTTCGTTTATGCGCTGGCGGCGCTGCGCATCAGTATTTCCCGCTGGCAGCTGGATCTCAGTGCGCTGCTGGCGAGCCTGCAGGAAGAGGATGGTGCAGCAACCAACAAGAAAACACTGGCAGATTACGCCCGTGCCTTATCCGGAGAGGATGAATGACGCGACAGGAAGAACTTGCCGCTGCCCGTGCGGCACTGCATGACCTGATGACAGGTAAACGGGTGGCAACAGTACAGAAAGACGGACGAAGGGTGGAGTTTACGGCCACTTCCGTGTCTGACCTGAAAAAATATATTGCAGAGCTGGAAGTGCAGACCGGCATGACACAGCGACGCAGGGGACCTGCAGGATTTTATGTATGAAAACGCCCACCATTCCCACCCTTCTGGGGCCGGACGGCATGACATCGCTGCGCGAATATGCCGGTTATCACGGCGGTGGCAGCGGATTTGGAGGGCAGTTGCGGTCGTGGAACCCACCGAGTGAAAGTGTGGATGCAGCCCTGTTGCCCAACTTTACCCGTGGCAATGCCCGCGCAGACGATCTGGTACGCAATAACGGCTATGCCGCCAACGCCATCCAGCTGCATCAGGATCATATCGTCGGGTCTTTTTTCCGGCTCAGTCATCGCCCAAGCTGGCGCTATCTGGGCATCGGGGAGGAAGAAGCCCGTGCCTTTTCCCGCGAGGTTGAAGCGGCATGGAAAGAGTTTGCCGAGGATGACTGCTGCTGCATTGACGTTGAGCGAAAACGCACGTTTACCATGATGATTCGGGAAGGTGTGGCCATGCACGCCTTTAACGGTGAACTGTTCGTTCAGGCCACCTGGGATACCAGTTCGTCGCGGCTTTTCCGGACACAGTTCCGGATGGTCAGCCCGAAGCGCATCAGCAACCCGAACAATACCGGCGACAGCCGGAACTGCCGTGCCGGTGTGCAGATTAATGACAGCGGTGCGGCGCTGGGATATTACGTCAGCGAGGACGGGTATCCTGGCTGGATGCCGCAGAAATGGACATGGATACCCCGTGAGTTACCCGGCGGGCGCGCCTCGTTCATTCACGTTTTTGAACCCGTGGAGGACGGGCAGACTCGCGGTGCAAATGTGTTTTACAGCGTGATGGAGCAGATGAAGATGCTCGACACGCTGCAGAACACGCAGCTGCAGAGCGCCATTGTGAAGGCGATGTATGCCGCCACCATTGAGAGTGAGCTGGATACGCAGTCAGCGATGGATTTTATTCTGGGCGCGAACAGTCAGGAGCAGCGGGAAAGGCTGACCGGCTGGATTGGTGAAATTGCCGCGTATTACGCCGCAGCGCCGGTCCGGCTGGGAGGCGCAAAAGTACCGCACCTGATGCCGGGTGACTCACTGAACCTGCAGACGGCTCAGGATACGGATAACGGCTACTCCGTGTTTGAGCAGTCACTGCTGCGGTATATCGCTGCCGGGCTGGGTGTCTCGTATGAGCAGCTTTCCCGGAATTACGCCCAGATGAGCTACTCCACGGCACGGGCCAGTGCGAACGAGTCGTGGGCGTACTTTATGGGGCGGCGAAAATTCGTCGCATCCCGTCAGGCGAGCCAGATGTTTCTGTGCTGGCTGGAAGAGGCCATCGTTCGCCGCGTGGTGACGTTACCTTCAAAAGCGCGCTTCAGTTTTCAGGAAGCCCGCAGTGCCTGGGGGAACTGCGACTGGATAGGCTCCGGTCGTATGGCCATCGATGGTCTGAAAGAAGTTCAGGAAGCGGTGATGCTGATAGAAGCCGGACTGAGTACCTACGAGAAAGAGTGCGCAAAACGCGGTGACGACTATCAGGAAATTTTTGCCCAGCAGGTCCGTGAAACGATGGAGCGCCGTGCAGCCGGTCTTAAACCGCCCGCCTGGGCGGCTGCAGCATTTGAATCCGGGCTGCGACAATCAACAGAGGAGGAGAAGAGTGACAGCAGAGCTGCGTAATCTCCCGCATATTGCCAGCATGGCCTTTAATGAGCCGCTGATGCTTGAACCCGCCTATGCGCGGGTTTTCTTTTGTGCGCTTGCAGGCCAGCTTGGGATCAGCAGCCTGACGGATGCGGTGTCCGGCGACAGCCTGACTGCCCAGGAGGCACTCGCGACGCTGGCATTATCCGGTGATGATGACGGACCACGACAGGCCCGCAGTTATCAGGTCATGAACGGCATCGCCGTGCTGCCGGTGTCCGGCACGCTGGTCAGCCGGACGCGGGCGCTGCAGCCGTACTCGGGGATGACCGGTTACAACGGCATTATCGCCCGTCTGCAACAGGCTGCCAGCGATCCGATGGTGGACGGCATTCTGCTCGATATGGACACGCCCGGCGGGATGGTGGCGGGGGCATTTGACTGCGCTGACATCATCGCCCGTGTGCGTGACATAAAACCGGTATGGGCGCTTGCCAACGACATGAACTGCAGTGCAGGTCAGTTGCTTGCCAGTGCCGCCTCCCGGCGTCTGGTCACGCAGACCGCCCGGACAGGCTCCATCGGCGTCATGATGGCTCACAGTAATTACGGTGCTGCGCTGGAGAAACAGGGTGTGGAAATCACGCTGATTTACAGCGGCAGCCATAAGGTGGATGGCAACCCCTACAGCCATCTTCCGGATGACGTCCGGGAGACACTGCAGTCCCGGATGGACGCAACCCGCCAGATGTTTGCGCAGAAGGTGTCGGCATATACCGGCCTGTCCGTGCAGGTTGTGCTGGATACCGAGGCTGCAGTGTACAGCGGTCAGGAGGCCATTGATGCCGGACTGGCTGATGAACTTGTTAACAGCACCGATGCGATCACCGTCATGCGTGATGCACTGGATGCACGTAAATCCCGTCTCTCAGGAGGGCGAATGACCAAAGAGACTCAATCAACAACTGTTTCAGCCACTGCTTCGCAGGCTGACGTTACTGACGTGGTGCCAGCGACGGAGGGCGAGAACGCCAGCGCGGCGCAGCCGGACGTGAACGCGCAGATCACCGCAGCGGTTGCGGCAGAAAACAGCCGCATTATGGGGATCCTCAACTGTGAGGAGGCTCACGGACGCGAAGAACAGGCACGCGTGCTGGCAGAAACCCCCGGTATGACCGTGAAAACGGCCCGCCGCATTCTGGCCGCAGCACCACAGAGTGCACAGGCGCGCAGTGACACTGCGCTGGATCGTCTGATGCAGGGGGCACCGGCACCGCTGGCTGCAGGTAACCCGGCATCTGATGCCGTTAACGATTTGCTGAACACACCAGTGTAAGGGATGTTTATGACGAGCAAAGAAACCTTTACCCATTACCAGCCGCAGGGCAACAGTGACCCGGCTCATACCGCAACCGCGCCCGGCGGATTGAGTGCGAAAGCGCCTGCAATGACCCCGCTGATGCTGGACACCTCCAGCCGTAAGCTGGTTGCGTGGGATGGCACCACCGACGGTGCTGCCGTTGGCATTCTTGCGGTTGCTGCTGACCAGACCAGCACCACGCTGACGTTCTACAAGTCCGGCACGTTCCGTTATGAGGATGTGCTCTGGCCGGAGGCTGCCAGCGACGAGACGAAAAAACGGACCGCGTTTGCCGGAACGGCAATCAGCATCGTTTAACTTTACCCTTCATCACTAAAGGCCGCCTGTGCGGCTTTTTTTACGGGATTTTTTTATGTCGATGTACACAACCGCCCAACTGCTGGCGGCAAATGAGCAGAAATTTAAGTTTGATCCGCTGTTTCTGCGTCTCTTTTTCCGTGAGAGCTATCCCTTCACCACGGAGAAAGTCTATCTCTCACAAATTCCGGGACTGGTAAACATGGCGCTGTACGTTTCGCCGATTGTTTCCGGTGAGGTTATCCGTTCCCGTGGCGGCTCCACCTCTGAATTTACGCCGGGATATGTCAAGCCGAAGCATGAAGTGAATCCGCAGATGACCCTGCGTCGCCTGCCGGATGAAGATCCGCAGAATCTGGCGGACCCGGCTTACCGCCGCCGTCGCATCATCATGCAGAACATGCGTGACGAAGAGCTGGCCATTGCTCAGGTCGAAGAGATGCAGGCAGTTTCTGCCGTGCTTAAGGGCAAATACACCATGACCGGTGAAGCCTTCGATCCGGTTGAGGTGGATATGGGCCGCAGTGAGGAGAATAACATCACGCAGTCCGGCGGCACGGAGTGGAGCAAGCGTGACAAGTCCACGTATGACCCGACCGACGATATCGAAGCCTACGCGCTGAACGCCAGCGGTGTGGTGAATATCATCGTGTTCGATCCGAAAGGCTGGGCGCTGTTCCGTTCCTTCAAAGCCGTCAAGGAGAAGCTGGATACCCGTCGTGGCTCTAATTCCGAGCTGGAGACAGCGGTGAAAGACCTGGGCAAAGCGGTGTCCTATAAGGGGATGTATGGCGATGTGGCCATCGTCGTGTATTCCGGACAGTACGTGGAAAACGGCGTCAAAAAGAACTTCCTGCCGGACAACACGATGGTGCTGGGGAACACTCAGGCACGCGGTCTGCGCACCTATGGCTGCATTCAGGATGCGGACGCACAGCGCGAAGGCATTAACGCCTCTGCCCGTTACCCGAAAAACTGGGTGACCACCGGCGATCCGGCGCGTGAGTTCACCATGATTCAGTCAGCACCGCTGATGCTGCTGGCTGACCCTGATGAGTTCGTGTCCGTACAACTGGCGTAATCATGGCCCTTCGGGGCCATTGTTTCTCTGTGGAGGAGTCCATGACGAAAGATGAACTGATTGCCCGTCTCCGCTCGCTGGGTGAACAACTGAACCGTGATGTCAGCCTGACGGGGACGAAAGAAGAACTGGCGCTCCGTGTGGCAGAGCTGAAAGAGGAGCTTGATGACACGGATGAAACTGCCGGTCAGGACACCCCTCTCAGCCGGGAAAATGTGCTGACCGGACATGAAAATGAGGTGGGATCAGCGCAGCCGGATACCGTGATTCTGGATACGTCTGAACTGGTCACGGTCGTGGCACTGGTGAAGCTGCATACTGATGCACTTCACGCCACGCGGGATGAACCTGTGGCATTTGTGCTGCCGGGAACGGCGTTTCGTGTCTCTGCCGGTGTGGCAGCCGAAATGACAGAGCGCGGCCTGGCCAGAATGCAATAACGGGAGGCGCTGTGGCTGATTTCGATAACCTGTTCGATGCTGCCATTGCCCGCGCCGATGAAACGATACGCGGGTACATGGGAACGTCAGCCACCATTACATCCGGTGAGCAGTCAGGTGCGGTGATACGTGGTGTTTTTGATGACCCTGAAAATATCAGCTATGCCGGACAGGGCGTGCGCGTTGAAGGCTCCAGCCCGTCCCTGTTTGTCCGGACTGATGAGGTGCGGCAGCTGCGGCGTGGAGACACGCTGACCATCGGTGAGGAAAATTTCTGGGTAGATCGGGTTTCGCCGGATGATGGCGGAAGTTGTCATCTCTGGCTTGGACGGGGCGTACCGCCTGCCGTTAACCGTCGCCGCTGAAAGGGGGATGTATGGCCATAAAAGGTCTTGAGCAGGCCGTTGAAAACCTCAGCCGTATCAGCAAAACGGCGGTGCCTGGTGCCGCCGCAATGGCCATTAACCGCGTTGCTTCATCCGCGATATCGCAGTCGGCGTCACAGGTTGCCCGTGAGACAAAGGTACGCCGGAAACTGGTAAAGGAAAGGGCCAGGCTGAAAAGGGCCACGGTCAAAAATCCGCAGGCCAGAATCAAAGTTAACCGGGGGGATTTGCCCGTAATCAAGCTGGGTAATGCGCGGGTTGTCCTTTCGCGCCGCAGGCGTCGTAAAAAGGGGCAGCGTTCATCCCTGAAAGGTGGCGGCAGCGTGCTTGTGGTGGGTAACCGTCGTATTCCCGGCGCGTTTATTCAGCAACTGAAAAATGGCCGGTGGCATGTCATGCAGCGTGTGGCTGGGAAAAACCGTTACCCCATTGATGTGGTGAAAATCCCGATGGCGGTGCCGCTGACCACGGCGTTTAAACAAAATATTGAGCGGATACGGCGTGAACGTCTTCCGAAAGAGCTGGGCTATGCGCTGCAGCATCAACTGAGGATGGTAATAAAGCGATGAAACATACTGAACTCCGTGCAGCCGTACTGGATGCACTGGAGAAGCATGACACCGGGGCGACGTTTTTTGATGGTCGCCCCGCTGTTTTTGATGAGGCGGATTTTCCGGCAGTTGCCGTTTATCTCACCGGCGCTGAATACACGGGCGAAGAGCTGGACAGCGATACCTGGCAGGCGGAGCTGCATATCGAAGTTTTCCTGCCTGCTCAGGTGCCGGATTCAGAGCTGGATGCGTGGATGGAGTCCCGGATTTATCCGGTGATGAGCGATATCCCGGCACTGTCAGATTTGATCACCAGTATGGTGGCCAGCGGCTATGACTACCGGCGCGACGATGATGCGGGCTTGTGGAGTTCAGCCGATCTGACTTATGTCATTACCTATGAAATGTGAGGACGCTATGCCTGTACCAAATCCTACAATGCCGGTGAAAGGTGCCGGGACCACCCTGTGGGTTTATAAGGGGAGCGGTGACCCTTACGCGAATCCGCTTTCAGACGTTGACTGGTCGCGTCTGGCAAAAGTTAAAGACCTGACGCCCGGCGAACTGACCGCTGAGTCCTATGACGACAGCTATCTCGATGATGAAGATGCAGACTGGACTGCGACCGGGCAGGGGCAGAAATCTGCCGGAGATACCAGCTTCACGCTGGCGTGGATGCCCGGAGAGCAGGGGCAGCAGGCGCTGCTGGCGTGGTTTAATGAAGGCGATACCCGTGCCTATAAAATCCGCTTCCCGAACGGCACGGTCGATGTGTTCCGTGGCTGGGTCAGCAGTATCGGTAAGGCGGTGACGGCGAAGGAAGTGATCACCCGCACGGTGAAAGTCACCAATGTGGGACGTCCGTCGATGGCAGAAGATCGCAGCACGGTAACAGCGGCAACCGGCATGACCGTGACGCCTGCCAGCACCTCGGTGGTGAAAGGGCAGAGCACCACGCTGACCGTGGCCTTCCAGCCGGAGGGCGTAACCGACAAGAGCTTTCGTGCGGTGTCTGCGGATAAAACAAAAGCCACCGTGTCGGTCAGTGGTATGACCATCACCGTGAACGGCGTTGCTGCAGGCAAGGTCAACATTCCGGTTGTATCCGGTAATGGTGAGTTTGCTGCGGTTGCAGAAATTACCGTCACCGCCAGTTAATCCGGAGAGTCAGCGATGTTCCTGAAAACCGAATCATTTGAACATAACGGTGTGACCGTCACGCTTTCTGAACTGTCAGCCCTGCAGCGCATTGAGCATCTCGCCCTGATGAAACGGCAGGCAGAACAGGCGGAGTCAGACAGCAACCGGAAGTTTACTGTGGAAGACGCCATCAGAACCGGCGCGTTTCTGGTGGCGATGTCCCTGTGGCATAACCATCCGCAGAAGACGCAGATGCCGTCCATGAATGAAGCCGTTAAACAGATTGAGCAGGAAGTGCTTACCACCTGGCCCACGGAGGCAATTTCTCATGCTGAAAACGTGGTGTACCGGCTGTCTGGTATGTATGAGTTTGTGGTGAATAATGCCCCTGAACAGACAGAGGACGCCGGGCCCGCAGAGCCTGTTTCTGCGGGAAAGTGTTCGACGGTGAGCTGAGTTTTGCCCTGAAACTGGCGCGTGAGATGGGGCGACCCGACTGGCGTGCCATGCTTGCCGGGATGTCATCCACGGAGTATGCCGACTGGCACCGCTTTTACAGTACCCATTATTTTCATGATGTTCTGCTGGATATGCACTTTTCCGGGCTGACGTACACCGTGCTCAGCCTGTTTTTCAGCGATCCGGATATGCATCCGCTGGATTTCAGTCTGCTGAACCGGCGCGAGGCTGACGAAGAGCCTGAAGATGATGTGCTGATGCAGAAAGCGGCAGGGCTTGCCGGAGGTGTCCGCTTTGGCCCGGACGGGAATGAAGTTATCCCCGCTTCCCCGGATGTGGCGGACATGACGGAGGATGACGTAATGCTGATGACAGTATCAGAAGGGATCGCAGGAGGAGTCCGGTATGGCTGAACCGGTAGGCGATCTGGTCGTTGATTTGAGTCTGGATGCGGCCAGATTTGACGAGCAGATGGCCAGAGTCAGGCGTCATTTTTCTGGTACGGAAAGTGATGCGAAAAAAACAGCGGCAGTCGTTGAACAGTCGCTGAGCCGACAGGCGCTGGCTGCACAGAAAGCGGGGATTTCCGTCGGGCAGTATAAAGCCGCCATGCGTATGCTGCCTGCACAGTTCACCGACGTGGCCACGCAGCTTGCAGGCGGGCAAAGTCCGTGGCTGATCCTGCTGCAACAGGGGGGGCAGGTGAAGGACTCCTTCGGCGGGATGATCCCCATGTTCAGGGGGCTTGCCGGTGCGATCACCCTGCCGATGGTGGGGGCCACCTCGCTGGCGGTGGCGACCGGTGCGCTGGCGTATGCCTGGTATCAGGGCAACTCAACCCTGTCCGATTTCAACAAAACGCTGGTCCTTTCCGGCAATCAGGCGGGACTGACGGCAGATCGTATGCTGGTCCTGTCCAGAGCCGGGCAGGCGGCAGGGCTGACGTTTAACCAGACCAGCGAGTCACTCAGCGCACTGGTTAAGGCGGGGGTAAGCGGTGAGGCTCAGATTGCGTCCATCAGCCAGAGTGTGGCGCGTTTCTCCTCTGCATCCGGCGTGGAGGTGGACAAGGTCGCTGAAGCCTTCGGGAAGCTGACCACAGACCCGACGTCGGGGCTGACGGCGATGGCTCGCCAGTTCCATAACGTGTCGGCGGAGCAGATTGCGTATGTTGCTCAGTTGCAGCGTTCCGGCGATGAAGCCGGGGCATTGCAGGCGGCGAACGAGGCCGCAACGAAAGGGTTTGATGACCAGACCCGCCGCCTGAAAGAGAACATGGGCACGCTGGAGACCTGGGCAGACAGGACTGCGCGGGCATTCAAATCCATGTGGGATGCGGTGCTGGATATTGGTCGTCCTGATACCGCGCAGGAGATGCTGATTAAGGCAGAGGCTGCGTATAAGAAAGCAGACGACATCTGGAATCTGCGCAAGGATGATTATTTTGTTAACGATGAAGCGCGGGCGCGTTACTGGGATGATCGTGAAAAGGCCCGTCTTGCGCTTGAAGCCGCCCGAAAGAAGGCTGAGCAGCAGACTCAACAGGACAAAAATGCGCAGCAGCAGAGCGATACCGAAGCGTCACGGCTGAAATATACCGAAGAGGCGCAGAAGGCTTACGAACGGCTGCAGACGCCGCTGGAGAAATATACCGCCCGTCAGGAAGAACTGAACAAGGCACTGAAAGACGGGAAAATCCTGCAGGCGGATTACAACACGCTGATGGCGGCGGCGAAAAAGGATTATGAAGCGACGCTGAAAAAGCCGAAACAGTCCAGCGTGAAGGTGTCTGCGGGCGATCGTCAGGAAGACAGTGCTCATGCTGCCCTGCTGACGCTTCAGGCAGAACTCCGGACGCTGGAGAAGCATGCCGGAGCAAATGAGAAAATCAGCCAGCAGCGCCGGGATTTGTGGAAGGCGGAGAGTCAGTTCGCGGTACTGGAGGAGGCGGCGCAACGTCGCCAGCTGTCTGCACAGGAGAAATCCCTGCTGGCGCATAAAGATGAGACGCTGGAGTACAAACGCCAGCTGGCTGCACTTGGCGACAAGGTTACGTATCAGGAGCGCCTGAACGCGCTGGCGCAGCAGGCGGATAAATTCGCACAGCAGCAACGGGCAAAACGGGCCGCCATTGATGCGAAAAGCCGGGGGCTGACTGACCGGCAGGCAGAACGGGAAGCCACGGAACAGCGCCTGAAGGAACAGTATGGCGATAATCCGCTGGCGCTGAATAACGTCATGTCAGAGCAGAAAAAGACCTGGGCGGCTGAAGACCAGCTTCGCGGGAACTGGATGGCAGGCCTGAAGTCCGGCTGGAGTGAGTGGGAAGAGAGCGCCACGGACAGTATGTCGCAGGTAAAAAGTGCAGCCACGCAGACCTTTGATGGTATTGCACAGAATATGGCGGCGATGCTGACCGGCAGTGAGCAGAACTGGCGCAGCTTCACCCGTTCCGTGCTGTCCATGATGACAGAAATTCTGCTTAAGCAGGCAATGGTGGGGATTGTCGGGAGTATCGGCAGCGCCATTGGCGGGGCTGTTGGTGGCGGCGCATCCGCGTCAGGCGGTACAGCCATTCAGGCCGCTGCGGCGAAATTCCATTTTGCAACCGGAGGATTTACGGGAACCGGCGGCAAATATGAGCCAGCGGGGATTGTTCACCGTGGTGAGTTTGTCTTCACGAAGGAGGCAACCAGCCGGATTGGCGTGGGGAATCTTTACCGGCTGATGCGCGGCTATGCCACCGGCGGTTATGTCGGTACACCGGGCAGCATGGCAGACAGCCGGTCGCAGGCGTCCGGGACGTTTGAGCAGAATAACCATGTGGTGATTAACAACGACGGCACGAACGGGCAGATAGGTCCGGCTGCTCTGAAGGCGGTGTATGACATGGCCCGCAAGGGTGCCCGTGATGAAATTCAGACACAGATGCGTGATGGTGGCCTGTTCTCCGGAGGTGGACGATGAAGACCTTCCGCTGGAAAGTGAAACCCGGTATGGATGTGGCTTCGGTCCCTTCTGTAAGAAAGGTGCGCTTTGGTGATGGCTATTCTCAGCGAGCGCCTGCCGGGCTGAATGCCAACCTGAAAACGTACAGCGTGACGCTTTCTGTCCCCCGTGAGGAGGCCACGGTACTGGAGTCGTTTCTGGAAGAGCACGGGGGCTGGAAATCCTTTCTGTGGACGCCGCCTTATGAGTGGCGGCAGATAAAGGTGACCTGCGCAAAATGGTCGTCGCGGGTCAGTATGCTGCGTGTTGAGTTCAGCGCAGAGTTTGAACAGGTGGTGAACTGATGCAGGATATCCGGCAGGAAACACTGAATGAATGCACCCGTGCGGAGCAGTCGGCCAGCGTGGTGCTCTGGGAAATCGACCTGACAGAGGTCGGTGGAGAACGTTATTTTTTCTGTAATGAGCAGAACGAAAAAGGTGAGCCGGTCACCTGGCAGGGGCGACAGTATCAGCCGTATCCCATTCAGGGGAGCGGTTTTGAACTGAATGGCAAAGGCACCAGTACGCGCCCCACGCTGACGGTTTCTAACCTGTACGGTATGGTCACCGGGATGGCGGAAGATATGCAGAGTCTGGTCGGCGGAACGGTGGTCCGGCGTAAGGTTTACGCCCGTTTTCTGGATGCGGTGAACTTCGTCAACGGAAACAGTTACGCCGATCCGGAGCAGGAGGTGATCAGCCGCTGGCGCATTGAGCAGTGCAGCGAACTGAGCGCGGTGAGTGCCTCCTTTGTACTGTCCACGCCGACGGAAACGGATGGCGCTGTTTTTCCGGGACGTATCATGCTGGCCAACACCTGCACCTGGACCTATCGCGGTGACGAGTGCGGTTATAGCGGTCCGGCTGTCGCGGATGAATATGACCAGCCAACGTCCGATATCACGAAGGATAAATGCAGCAAATGCCTGAGCGGTTGTAAGTTCCGCAATAACGTCGGCAACTTTGGCGGCTTCCTTTCCATTAACAAACTTTCGCAGTAAATCCCATGACACAGACAGAATCAGCGATTCTGGCGCACGCCCGGCGATGTGCGCCAGCGGAGTCGTGCGGCTTCGTGGTAAGCACGCCGGAGGGGGAAAGATATTTCCCCTGCGTGAATATCTCCGGTGAGCCGGAGGCGTATTTCCGTATGTCGCCGGAAGACTGGCTGCAGGCAGAAATGCAGGGTGAGATTGTGGCGCTGGTCCACAGCCACCCCGGTGGTCTGCCCTGGCTGAGTGAGGCCGACCGGCGGCTGCAGGTGCAGAGTGATTTGCCGTGGTGGCTGGTCTGCCGGGGGACGATTCATAAGTTCCGCTGTGTGCCGCATCTCACCGGGCGGCGCTTTGAGCACGGTGTGACGGACTGTTACACACTGTTCCGGGATGCTTATCATCTGGCGGGGATTGAGATGCCGGACTTTCATCGTGAGGATGACTGGTGGCGTAACGGCCAGAATCTCTATCTGGATAATCTGGAGGCGACGGGGCTGTATCAGGTGCCGTTGTCAGCGGCACAGCCGGGCGATGTGCTGCTGTGCTGTTTTGGTTCATCAGTGCCGAATCACGCCGCAATTTACTGCGGCGACGGCGAGCTGCTGCACCATATTCCTGAACAACTGAGCAAACGAGAGAGGTACACCGACAAATGGCAGCGACGCACACACTCCCTCTGGCGTCACCGGGCATGGCGCGCATCTGCCTTTACGGGGATTTACAACGATTTGGTCGCCGCATCGACCTTCGTGTGAAAACGGGGGCTGAAGCCATCCGGGCACTGGCCACACAGCTCCCGGCGTTTCGTCAGAAACTGAGCGACGGCTGGTATCAGGTACGGATTGCCGGGCGGGACGTCAGCACGTCCGGGTTAACGGCGCAGTTACATGAGACTCTGCCTGATGGCGCTGTAATTCATATTGTTCCCAGAGTCGCCGGGGCCAAGTCAGGTGGCGTATTCCAGATTGTCCTGGGGGCTGCCGCCATTGCCGGATCATTCTTTACCGCCGGAGCCACCCTTGCAGCATGGGGGGCAGCCATTGGGGCCGGTGGTATGACCGGCATCCTGTTTTCTCTCGGTGCCAGTATGGTGCTCGGTGGTGTGGCGCAGATGCTGGCACCGAAAGCCAGAACTCCCCGTATACAGACAACGGATAACGGTAAGCAGAACACCTATTTCTCCTCACTGGATAACATGGTTGCCCAGGGCAATGTTCTGCCTGTTCTGTACGGGGAAATGCGCGTGGGGTCACGCGTGGTTTCTCAGGAGATCAGCACGGCAGACGAAGGGGACGGTGGTCAGGTTGTGGTGATTGGTCGCTGATGCAAAATGTTTTATGTGAAACCGCCTGCGGGCGGTTTTGTCATTTATGGAGCGTGAGGAATGGGTAAAGGAAGCAGTAAGGGGCATACCCCGCGCGAAGCGAAGGACAACCTGAAGTCCACGCAGTTGCTGAGTGTGATCGATGCCATCAGCGAAGGGCCGATTGAAGGTCCGGTGGATGGCTTAAAAAGCGTGCTGCTGAACAGTACGCCGGTGCTGGACACTGAGGGGAATACCAACATATCCGGTGTCACGGTGGTGTTCCGGGCTGGTGAGCAGGAGCAGACTCCGCCGGAGGGATTTGAATCCTCCGGCTCCGAGACGGTGCTGGGTACGGAAGTGAAATATGACACGCCGATCACCCGCACCATTACGTCTGCAAACATCGACCGTCTGCGCTTTACCTTCGGTGTACAGGCACTGGTGGAAACCACCTCAAAGGGTGACAGGAATCCGTCGGAAGTCCGCCTGCTGGTTCAGATACAACGTAACGGTGGCTGGGTGACGGAAAAAGACATCACCATTAAGGGCAAAACCACCTCGCAGTATCTGGCCTCGGTGGTGATGGGTAACCTGCCGCCGCGCCCGTTTAATATCCGGATGCGCAGGATGACGCCGGACAGCACCACAGACCAGCTGCAGAACAAAACGCTCTGGTCGTCATACACTGAAATCATCGATGTGAAACAGTGCTACCCGAACACGGCACTGGTCGGCGTGCAGGTGGACTCGGAGCAGTTCGGCAGCCAGCAGGTGAGCCGTAATTATCATCTGCGCGGGCGTATTCTGCAGGTGCCGTCGAACTATAACCCGCAGACGCGGCAATACAGCGGTATCTGGGACGGAACGTTTAAACCGGCATACAGCAACAACATGGCCTGGTGTCTGTGGGATATGCTGACCCATCCGCGCTACGGCATGGGGAAACGTCTTGGTGCGGCGGATGTGGATAAATGGGCGCTGTATGTCATCGGCCAGTACTGCGACCAGTCAGTGCCGGACGGCTTTGGCGGCACGGAGCCGCGCATCACCTGTAATGCGTACCTGACCACACAGCGTAAGGCGTGGGATGTGCTCAGCGATTTCTGCTCGGCGATGCGCTGTATGCCGGTATGGAACGGGCAGACGCTGACGTTCGTGCAGGACCGACCGTCGGATAAGACGTGGACCTATAACCGCAGTAATGTGGTGATGCCGGATGATGGCGCGCCGTTCCGCTACAGCTTCAGCGCCCTGAAGGACCGCCATAATGCCGTTGAGGTGAACTGGATTGACCCGAACAACGGCTGGGAGACGGCGACAGAGCTTGTTGAAGATACGCAGGCCATTGCCCGTTACGGTCGTAATGTTACGAAGATGGATGCCTTTGGCTGTACCAGCCGGGGGCAGGCACACCGCGCCGGGCTGTGGCTGATTAAAACAGAACTGCTGGAAACGCAGACCGTGGATTTCAGCGTCGGCGCAGAAGGGCTTCGCCATGTACCGGGCGATGTTATTGAAATCTGCGATGATGACTATGCCGGTATCAGCACCGGTGGTCGTGTGCTGGCGGTGAACAGCCAGACCCGGACGCTGACGCTCGACCGTGAAATCACGCTGCCATCCTCCGGTACCGCGCTGATAAGCCTGGTTGACGGAAGTGGCAATCCGGTCAGCGTGGAGGTTCAGTCCGTCACCGACGGCGTGAAGGTAAAAGTGAGCCGTGTTCCTGACGGTGTTGCTGAATACAGCGTATGGGAGCTGAAGCTGCCGACGCTGCGCCAGCGACTGTTCCGCTGCGTGAGTATCCGTGAGAACGACGACGGCACGTATGCCATCACCGCCGTGCAGCATGTGCCGGAAAAAGAGGCCATCGTGGATAACGGGGCGCACTTTGACGGCGAACAGAGTGGCACGGTGAATGGTGTCACGCCGCCAGCGGTGCAGCACCTGACCGCAGAAGTCACTGCAGACAGCGGGGAATATCAGGTGCTGGCGCGATGGGACACACCGAAGGTGGTGAAGGGCGTGAGTTTCCTGCTCCGTCTGACCGTAACAGCGGACGACGGCAGTGAGCGGCTGGTCAGCACGGCCCGGACGACGGAAACCACATACCGCTTCACGCAACTGGCGCTGGGGAACTACAGGCTGACAGTCCGGGCGGTAAATGCGTGGGGGCAGCAGGGCGATCCGGCGTCGGTATCGTTCCGGATTGCCGCACCGGCAGCACCGTCGAGGATTGAGCTGACGCCGGGCTATTTTCAGATAACCGCCACGCCGCATCTTGCCGTTTATGACCCGACGGTACAGTTTGAGTTCTGGTTCTCGGAAAAGCAGATTGCGGATATCAGACAGGTTGAAACCAGCACGCGTTATCTTGGTACGGCGCTGTACTGGATAGCCGCCAGTATCAATATCAAACCGGGCCATGATTATTACTTTTATATCCGCAGTGTGAACACCGTTGGCAAATCGGCATTCGTGGAGGCCGTCGGTCGGGCGAGCGATGATGCGGAAGGTTACCTGGATTTTTTCAAAGGCAAGATAACCGAATCCCATCTCGGCAAGGAGCTGCTGGAAAAAGTCGAGCTGACGGAGGATAACGCCAGCAGACTGGAGGAGTTTTCGAAAGAGTGGAAGGATGCCAGTGATAAGTGGAATGCCATGTGGGCTGTCAAAATTGAGCAGACCAAAGACGGCAAACATTATGTCGCGGGTATTGGCCTCAGCATGGAGGACACGGAGGAAGGCAAACTGAGCCAGTTTCTGGTTGCCGCCAATCGTATCGCATTTATTGACCCGGCAAACGGGAATGAAACGCCGATGTTTGTGGCGCAGGGCAACCAGATATTCATGAACGACGTGTTCCTGAAGCGCCTGACGGCCCCCACCATTACCAGCGGCGGCAATCCTCCGGCCTTTTCCCTGACACCGGACGGAAAGCTGACCGCTAAAAATGCGGATATCAGTGGCAGTGTGAATGCGAACTCCGGGACGCTCAGTAATGTGACGATAGCTGAAAACTGTACGATAAACGGTACGCTGAGGGCGGAAAAAATCGTCGGGGACATTGTAAAGGCGGCGAGCGCGGCTTTTCCGCGCCAGCGTGAAAGCAGTGTGGACTGGCCGTCAGGTACCCGTACTGTCACCGTGACCGATGACCATCCTTTTGATCGCCAGATAGTGGTGCTTCCGCTGACGTTTCGCGGAAGTAAGCGTACTGTCAGCGGCAGGACAACGTATTCGATGTGTTATCTGAAAGTACTGATGAACGGTGCGGTGATTTATGATGGCGCGGCGAACGAGGCGGTACAGGTGTTCTCCCGTATTGTTGACATGCCAGCGGGTCGGGGAAACGTGATCCTGACGTTCACGCTTACGTCCACACGGCATTCGGCAGATATTCCGCCGTATACGTTTGCCAGCGATGTGCAGGTTATGGTGATTAAGAAACAGGCGCTGGGCATCAGCGTGGTCTGAGTGTGTTACAGAGGTTCGTCCGGGAACGGGCGTTTTATTATAAAACAGTGAGAGGTGAACGATGCGTAATGTGTGTATTGCCGTTGCTGTCTTTGCCGCACTTGCGGTGACAGTCACTCCGGCCCGTGCGGAAGGTGGACATGGTACGTTTACGGTGGGCTATTTTCAAGTGAAACCGGGTACATTGCCGTCGTTGTCGGGCGGGGATACCGGTGTGAGTCATCTGAAAGGGATTAACGTGAAGTACCGTTATGAGCTGACGGACAGTGTGGGGGTGATGGCTTCCCTGGGGTTCGCCGCGTCGAAAAAGAGCAGCACAGTGATGACCGGGGAGGATACGTTTCACTATGAGAGCCTGCGTGGACGTTATGTGAGCGTGATGGCCGGACCGGTTTTACAAATCAGTAAGCAGGTCAGTGCGTACGCCATGGCCGGAGTGGCTCACAGTCGGTGGTCCGGCAGTACAATGGATTACCGTAAGACGGAAATCACTCCCGGGTATATGAAAGAGACGACCACTGCCAGGGACGAAAGTGCAATGCGGCATACCTCAGTGGCGTGGAGTGCAGGTATACAGATTAATCCGGCAGCGTCCGTCGTTGTTGATATTGCTTATGAAGGCTCCGGCAGTGGCGACTGGCGTACTGACGGATTCATCGTTGGGGTCGGTTATAAATTCTGATTAGCCAGGTAACACAGTGTTATGACAGCCCGCCGGAACCGGTGGGCTTTTTTGTGGGGTGAATATGGCAGTAAAGATTTCAGGAGTCCTGAAAGACGGCACAGGAAAACCGGTACAGAACTGCACCATTCAGCTGAAAGCCAGACGTAACAGCACCACGGTGGTGGTGAACACGGTGGGCTCAGAGAATCCGGATGAAGCCGGGCGTTACAGCATGGATGTGGAGTACGGTCAGTACAGTGTCATCCTGCAGGTTGACGGTTTTCCACCATCGCACGCCGGGACCATCACCGTGTATGAAGATTCACAACCGGGGACGCTGAATGATTTTCTCTGTGCCATGACGGAGGATGATGCCCGGCCGGAGGTGCTGCGTCGTCTTGAACTGATGGTGGAAGAGGTGGCGCGTAACGCGTCCGTGGTGGCACAGAGTACGGCAGACGCGAAGAAATCAGCCGGCGATGCCAGTGCATCAGCTGCTCAGGTCGCGGCCCTTGTGACTGATGCAACTGACTCAGCACGCGCCGCCAGCACGTCCGCCGGACAGGCTGCATCGTCAGCTCAGGAAGCGTCCTCCGGCGCAGAAGCGGCATCAGCAAAGGCCACTGAAGCGGAAAAAAGTGCCGCAGCCGCAGAGTCCTCAAAAAACGCGGCGGCCACCAGTGCCGGTGCGGCGAAAACGTCAGAAACGAATGCTGCAGCGTCACAACAATCAGCCGCCACGTCTGCCTCCACCGCGGCCACGAAAGCGTCAGAGGCCGCCACTTCAGCACGAGATGCGGTGGCCTCAAAAGAGGCAGCAAAATCATCAGAAACGAACGCATCATCAAGTGCCGGTCGTGCAGCTTCCTCGGCAACGGCGGCAGAAAATTCTGCCAGGGCGGCAAAAACGTCCGAGACGAATGCCAGGTCATCTGAAACAGCAGCGGAACGGAGCGCCTCTGCCGCGGCAGACGCAAAAACAGCGGCGGCGGGGAGTGCGTCAACGGCATCCACGAAGGCGACAGAGGCTGCGGGAAGTGCGGTATCAGCATCGCAGAGCAAAAGTGCGGCAGAAGCGGCGGCAATACGTGCAAAAAATTCGGCAAAACGTGCAGAAGATATAGCTTCAGCTGTCGCGCTTGAGGATGCGGACACAACGAGAAAGGGGATAGTGCAGCTCAGCAGTGCAACCAACAGCACGTCTGAAACGCTTGCTGCAACGCCAAAGGCGGTTAAGGTGGTAATGGATGAAACGAACAGAAAAGCCCACTGGACAGTCCGGCACTGACCGGAACGCCAACAGCACCAACCGCGCTCAGGGGAACAAACAATACCCAGATTGCGAACACCGCTTTTGTACTGGCCGCGATTGCAGATGTTATCGACGCGTCACCTGACGCACTGAATACGCTGAATGAACTGGCCGCAGCGCTCGGGAATGATCCAGATTTTGCTACCACCATGACTAACGCGCTTGCGGGTAAACAACCGAAGAATGCGACACTGACGGCGCTGGCAGGGCTTTCCACGGCGAAAAATAAATTACCGTATTTTGCGGAAAATGATGCCGCCAGCCTGACTGAACTGACTCAGGTTGGCAGGGATATTCTGGCAAAAAATTCCGTTGCAGATGTTCTTGAATACCTTGGGGCCGGTGAGAATTCGGCCTTTCCGGCAGGTGCGCCGATCCCGTGGCCATCAGATATCGTTCCGTCTGGCTACGTCCTGATGCAGGGGCAGGCGTTTGACAAATCAGCCTACCCAAAACTTGCTGTCGCGTATCCATCGGGTGTGCTTCCTGATATGCGAGGCTGGACAATCAAGGGGAAACCCGCCAGCGGTCGTGCTGTATTGTCTCAGGAACAGGATGGAATTAAGTCGCACACCCACAGTGCCAGTGCATCCGGTACGGATTTGGGGACGAAAACCACATCGTCGTTTGATTACGGGACGAAAACAACAGGCAGTTTCGATTACGGCACCAAATCGACGAATAACACGGGGGCTCATGCTCACAGTCTGAGCGGTTCAACAGGGGCCGCGGGTGCTCATGCCCACACAAGTGGTTTAAGGATGAACAGTTCTGGCTGGAGTCAGTATGGAACAGCAACCATTACAGGAAGTTTATCCACAGTTAAAGGAACCAGCACACAGGGTATTGCTTATTTATCGAAAACGGACAGTCAGGGCAGCCACAGTCACTCATTGTCCGGTACAGCCGTGAGTGCCGGTGCACATGCGCATACAGTTGGTATTGGTGCGCACCAGCATCCGGTTGTTATCGGTGCTCATGCCCATTCTTTCAGTATTGGTTCACACGGACACACCATCACCGTTAACGCTGCGGGTAACGCGGAAAACACCGTCAAAAACATTGCATTTAACTATATTGTGAGGCTTGCATAATGGCATTCAGAATGAGTGAACAACCACGGACCATAAAAATTTATAATCTGCTGGCCGGAACTAATGAATTTATTGGTGAAGGTGACGCATATATTCCGCCTCATACCGGTCTGCCTGCAAACAGTACCGATATTGCACCGCCAGATATTCCGGCTGGCTTTGTGGCTGTTTTCAACAGTGATGAGGCATCGTGGCATCTCGTTGAAGACCATCGGGGTAAAACCGTCTATGACGTGGCTTCCGGCGACGCGTTATTTATTTCTGAACTCGGTCCGTTACCGGAAAATTTTACCTGGTTATCGCCGGGAGGGGAATATCAGAAGTGGAACGGCACAGCCTGGGTGAAGGATACGGAAGCAGAAAAACTGTTCCGGATCCGGGAGGCGGAAGAAACAAAAAAAAGCCTGATGCAGGTAGCCAGTGAGCATATTGCGCCGCTTCAGGATGCTGCAGATCTGGAAATTGCAACGAAGGAAGAAACCTCGTTGCTGGAAGCCTGGAAGAAGTATCGGGTGTTGCTGAACCGTGTTGATACATCAACTGCACCTGATATTGAGTGGCCTGCTGTCCCTGTTATGGAGTAATCGTTTTGTGATATGCCGCAGAAACGTTGTATGAAATAACGTTCTGCGGTTAGTTAGTATATTGTAAAGCTGAGTATTGGTTTATTTGGCGATTATTATCTTCAGGAGAATAATGGAAGTTCTATGACTCAATTGTTCATAGTGTTTACATCACCGCCAATTGCTTTTAAGACTGAACGCATGAAATATGGTTTTTCGTCATGTTTTGAGTCTGCTGTTGATATTTCTAAAGTCGGTTTTTTTTCTTCGTTTTCTCTAACTATTTTCCATGAAATACATTTTTGATTATTATTTGAATCAATTCCAATTACCTGAAGTCTTTCATCTATAATTGGCATTGTATGTATTGGTTTATTGGAGTAGATGCTTGCTTTTCTGAGCCATAGCTCTGATATCCAAATGAAGCCATAGGCATTTGTTATTTTGGCTCTGTCAGCTGCATAACGCCAAAAAATATATTTATCTGCTTGATCTTCAAATGTTGTATTGATTAAATCAATTGGATGGAATTGTTTATCATAAAAAATTAATGTTTGAATGTGATAACCGTCCTTTAAAAAAGTCGTTTCTGCAAGCTTGGCTGTATAGTCAACTAACTCTTCTGTCGAAGTGATATTTTTAGGCTTATCTACCAGTTTTAGACGCTCTTTAATATCTTCAGGAATTATTTTATTGTCATATTGTATCATGCTAAATGACAATTTGCTTATGGAGTAATCTTTTAATTTTAAATAAGTTATTCTCCTGGCTTCATCAAATAAAGAGTCGAATGATGTTGGCGAAATCACATCGTCACCCATTGGATTGTTTATTTGTATGCCAAGAGAGTTACAGCAGTTATACATTCTGCCATAGATTATAGCTAAGGCATGTAATAATTCGTAATCTTTTAGCGTATTAGCGACCCATCGTCTTTCTGATTTAATAATAGATGATTCAGTTAAATATGAAGGTAATTTCTTTTGTGCAAGTCTGACTAACTTTTTTATACCAATGTTTAACATACTTTCATTTGTAATAAACTCAATGTCATTTTCTTCAATGTAAGATGAAATAAGAGTAGCCTTTGCCTCGCTATACATTTCTAAATCGCCTTGTTTTTCTATCGTATTGCGAGAATTTTTAGCCCAAGCCATTAATGGATCATTTTTCCATTTTTCAATAACATTATTGTTATACCAAATGTCATATCCTATAATCTGGTTTTTGTTTTTTTGAATAATAAATGTTACTGTTCTTGCGGTTTGGAGGAATTGATTCAAATTCAAGCGAAATAATTCAGGGTCAAAATATGTATCAATGCAGCATTTGAGCAAGTGCGATAAATCTTTAAGTCTTCTTTCCCATGGTTTTTTAGTCATAAAACTCTCCATTTTGATAGGTTGCATGCTAGATGCTGATATATTTTAGAGGTGATAAAATTAACTGCTTAACTGTCAATGTAATACAAGTTGTTTGATCTTTGCAATGATTCTTATCAGAAACCATATAGTAAATTAGTTACACAGGAAATTTTTAATATTATTATTATCATTCATTATGTATTAAAATTAGAGTTGTGGCTTGGCTCTGCTAACACGTTGCTCATAGGAGATATGGTAGAGCCGCAGACACGTCGTATGCAGGAACGTGCTGCGGCTGGCTGGTGAACTTCCGATAGTGCGGGTGTTGAATGATTTCCAGTTGCTACCGATTTTACATATTTTTTGCATGAGAGAATTTGTACCACCTCCCACCGACCATCTATGACTGTACGCCACTGTCCCTAGGACTGCTATGTGCCGGAGCGGACATTACAAACGTCCTTCTCGGTGCATGCCACTGTTGCCAATGACCTGCCTAGGAATTGGTTAGCAAGTTACTACCGGATTTTGTAAAAACAGCCCTCCTCATATAAAAAGTATTCGTTCACTTCCGATAAGCGTCGTAATTTTCTATCTTTCATCATATTCTAGATCCCTCTGAAAAAATCTTCCGAGTTTGCTAGGCACTGATACATAACTCTTTTCCAATAATTGGGGAAGTCATTCAAATCTATAATAGGTTTCAGATTTGCTTCAATAAATTCTGACTGTAGCTGCTGAAACGTTGCGGTTGAACTATATTTCCTTATAACTTTTACGAAAGAGTTTCTTTGAGTAATCACTTCACTCAAGTGCTTCCCTGCCTCCAAACGATACCTGTTAGCAATATTTAATAGCTTGAAATGATGAAGAGCTCTGTGTTTGTCTTCCTGCCTCCAGTTCGCCGGGCATTCAACATAAAAACTGATAGCACCCGGAGTTCCGGAAACGAAATTTGCATATACCCATTGCTCACGAAAAAAAATGTCCTTGTCGATATAGGGATGAATCGCTTGGTGTACCTCATCTACTGCGAAAACTTGACCTTTCTCTCCCATATTGCAGTCGCGGCACGATGGAACTAAATTAATAGGCATCACCGAAAATTCAGGATAATGTGCAATAGGAAGAAAATGATCTATATTTTTTGTCTGTCCTATATCACCACAAAATGGACATTTTTCACCTGATGAAACAAGCATGTCATCGTAATATGTTCTAGCGGGTTTGTTTTTATCTCGGAGATTATTTTCATAAAGCTTTTCTAATTTAACCTTTGTCAGGTTACCAACTACTAAGGTTGTAGGCTCAAGAGGGTGTGTCCTGTCGTAGGTAAATAACTGACCTGTCGAGCTTAATATTCTATATTGTTGTTCTTTCTGCAAAAAAGTGGGGAAGTGAGTAATGAAATTATTTCTAACATTTATCTGCATCATACCTTCCGAGCATTTATTAAGCATTTCGCTATAAGTTCTCGCTGGAAGAGGTAGTTTTTTCATTGTACTTTACCTTCATCTCTGTTCATTATCATCGCTTTTAAAACGGTTCGACCTTCTAATCCTATCTGACCATTATAATTTTTTAGAATGGTTTCATAAGAAAGCTCTGAATCAACGGACTGCGATAATAAGTGGTGGTATCCAGAATTTGTCACTTCAAGTAAAAACACCTCACGAGTTAAAACACCTAAGTTCTCACCGAATGTCTCAATATCCGGACGGATAATATTTATTGCTTCTCTTGACCGTAGGACTTTCCACATGCAGGATTTTGGAACCTCTTGCAGTACTACTGGGGAATGAGTTGCAATTATTGCTACACCATTGCGTGCATCGAGTAAGTCGCTTAATGTTCGTAAAAAAGCAGAGAGCAAAGGTGGATGCAGATGAACCTCTGGTTCATCGAATAAAACTAATGACTTTTCGCCAACGACATCTACTAATCTTGTGATAGTAAATAAAACAATTGCATGTCCAGAGCTCATTCGAAGCAGATATTTCTGGATATTGTCATAAAACAATTTAGTGAATTTATCATCGTCCACTTGAATCTGTGGTTCATTACGTCTTAACTCTTCATATTTAGAAATGAGGCTGATGAGTTCCATATTTGAAAAGTTTTCATCACTACTTAGTTTTTTGATAGCTTCAAGCCAGAGTTGTCTTTTTCTATCTACTCTCATACAACCAATAAATGCTGAAATGAATTCTAAGCGGAGATCGCCTAGTGATTTTAAACTATTGCTGGCAGCATTCTTGAGTCCAATATAAAAGTATTGTGTACCTTTTGCTGGGTCAGGTTGTTCTTTAGGAGGAGTAAAAGGATCAAATGCACTAAACGAAACTGAAACAAGCGATCGAAAATATCCCTTTGGGATTCTTGACTCGATAAGTCTATTATTTTCAGAGAAAAAATATTCATTGTTTTCTGGGTTGGTGATTGCACCAATCATTCCATTCAAAATTGTTGTTTTACCACACCCATTCCGCCCGATAAAAGCATGAATGTTCGTGCTGGGCATAGAATTAACCGTCACCTCAAAAGGTATAGTTAAATCACTGAATCCGGGAGCACTTTTTCTATTAAATGAAAAGTGGAAATCTGACAATTCTGGCAAACCATTTAACACACGTGCGAACTGTCCATGAATTTCTGAAAGAGTTACCCCTCTAAGTAATGAGGTGTTAAGGACGCTTTCATTTTCAATGTCGGCTAATCGATTTGGCCATACTACTAAATCCTGAATAGCTTTAAGAAGGTTATGTTTAAAACCATCGCTTAATTTGCTGAGATTAACATAGTAGTCAATGCTTTCACCTAAGGAAAAAAACATTTCAGGGAGTTGACTGAATTTTTTATCTATTAATGAATAAGTGCTTACTTCTTCTTTTTGACCTACAAAACCAATTTTAACATTTCCGATATCGCATTTTTCACCATGCTCATCAAAGACAGTAAGATAAAACATTGTAACAAAGGAATAGTCATTCCAACCATCTGCTCGTAGGAATGCCTTATTTTTTTCTACTGCAGGAATATACCCGCCTCTTTCAATAACACTAAACTCCAACATATAGTAACCCTTAATTTTATTAAAATAACCGCAATTTATTTGGCGGCAACACAGGATCTCTCTTTTAAGTTACTCTCTATTACATACGTTTTCCATCTAAAAATTAGTAGTATTGAACTTAACGGGGCATCGTATTGTAGTTTTCCATATTTAGCTTTCTGCTTCCTTTTGGATAACCCACTGTTATTCATGTTGCATGGTGCACTGTTTATACCAACGATATAGTCTATTAATGCATATATAGTATCGCCGAACGATTAGCTCTTCAGGCTTCTGAAGAAGCGTTTCAAGTACTAATAAGCCGATAGATAGCCACGGACTTCGTAGCCATTTTTCATAAGTGTTAACTTCCGCTCCTCGCTCATAACAGACATTCACTACAGTTATGGCGGAAAGGTATGCATGCTGGGTGTGGGGAAGTCGTGAAAGAAAAGAAGTCAGCTGCGTCGTTTGACATCACTGCTATCTTCTTACTGGTTATGCAGGTCGTAGTGGGTGGCACACAAAGCTTTGCACTGGATTGCGAGGCTTTGTGCTTCTCTGGAGTGCGACAGGTTTGATGACAAAAAATTAGCGCAAGAAGACAAAAATCACCTTGCGCTAATGCTCTGTTACAGGTCACTAATACCATCTAAGTAGTTGATTCATAGTGACTGCATATGTTGTGTTTTACAGTATTATGTAGTCTGTTTTTTATGCAAAATCTAATTTAATATATTGATATTTATATCATTTTACGTTTCTCGTTCAGCTTTTTTATACTAAGTTGGCATTATAAAAAAGCATTGCTTATCAATTTGTTGCAACGAACAGGTCACTATCAGTCAAAATAAAATCATTATTTGATTTCAATTTTGTCCCACTCCCTGCCTCTGTCATCACGATACTGTGATGCCATGGTGTCCGACTTATGCCCGAGAAGATGTTGAGCAAACTTATCGCTTATCTGCTTCTCATAGAGTCTTGCAGACAAACTGCGCAACTCGTGAAAGGTAGGCGGATCCCCTTCGAAGGAAAGACCTGATGCTTTTCGTGCGCGCATAAAATACCTTGATACTGTGCCGGATGAAAGCGGTTCGCGACGAGTAGATGCAATTATGGTTTCTCCGCCAAGAATCTCTTTGCATTTATCAAGTGTTTCCTTCATTGATATTCCGAGAGCATCAATATGCAATGCTGTTGGGATGGCAATTTTTACGCCTGTTTTGCTTTGCTCGACATAAAGATATCCATCTACGATATCAGACCACTTCATTTCGCATAAATCACCAACTCGTTGCCCGGTAACAACAGCCAGTTCCATTGCAAGTCTGAGCCAACATGGTGATGATTCTGCTGCTTGATAAATTTTCAGGTATTCGTCAGCCGTAAGTCTTGATCTCCTTACCTCTGATTTTGCTGCGCGAGTGGCAGCGACATGGTTTGTTGTTATATGGCCTTCAGCTATTGCCTCTCGGAATGCATCGCTCAGTGTTGATCTGATTAACTTGGCTGACGCCGCCTTGCCCTCGTCTATGTATCCATTGAGCATTGCCGCAATTTCTTTTGTGGTGATGTCTTCAAGTGGAGCATCAGGCAGACCCCTCCTTATTGCTTTAATTTTGCTCATGTAATTTATGAGTGTCTTCTGCTTGATTCCTCTGCTGGCCAGGATTTTTTCGTAGCGATCAAGCCATGAATGTAACGTAACGGAATTATCACTGTTGATTCTCGCTGTCAGAGGCTTGTGTTTGTGTCCTGAAAATAACTCAATGTTGGCCTGTATAGCTTCAGTGATTGCGATTCGCCTGTCTCTGCCTAATCCAAACTCTTTACCCGTCCTTGGGTCCCTGTAGCAGTAATATCCATTGTTTCTTATATAAAGGTTAGGGGGTAAATCCCGGCGCTCATGACTTCGCCTTCTTCCCATTTCTGATCCTCTTCAAAAGGCCACCTGTTACTGGTCGATTTAAGTCAACCTTTACCGCTGATTCGTGGAACAGATACTCTCTTCCATCCTTAACCGGAGGTGGGAATATCCTGCATTCCCGAACCCATCGACGAACTGTTTCAAGGCTTCTTGGACGTCGCTGGCGTGCGTTCCACTCCTGAAGTGTCAAGTACATCGCAAAGTCTCCGCAATTACACGCAAGAAAAAACCGCCATCAGGCGGCTTGGTGTTCTTTCAGTTCTTCAATTCGAATATTGGTTACGTCTGCATGTGCTATCTGCGCCCATATCATCCAGTGGTCGTAGCAGTCGTTGATGTTCTCCGCTTCGATAACTCTGTTGAATGGCTCTCCATTCCATTCTCCTGTGACTCGGAAGTGCATTTATCATCTCCATAAAACAAAACCCGCCGTAGCGAGTTCAGATAAAATAAATCCCCGCGAGTGCGAGGATTGTTATGTAATATTGGGTTTAATCATCTATATGTTTTGTACAGAGAGGGCAAGTATCGTTTCCACCGTACTCGTGATAATAATTTTGCACGGTATCAGTCATTTCTCGCACATTGCAGAATGGGGATTTGTCTTCATTAGACTTATAAACCTTCATGGAATATTTGTATGCCGACTCTATATCTATACCTTCATCTACATAAACACCTTCGTGATGTCTGCATGGAGACAAGACACCGGATCTGCACAACATTGATAACGCCCAATCTTTTTGCTCAGACTCTAACTCATTGATACTCATTTATAAACTCCTTGCAATGTATGTCGTTTCAGCTAAACGGTATCAGCAATGTTTATGTAAAGAAACAGTAAGATAATACTCAACCCGATGTTTGAGTACGGTCATCATCTGACACTACAGACTCTGGCATCGCTGTGAAGACGACGCGAAATTCAGCATTTTCACAAGCGTTATCTTTTACAAAACCGATCTCACTCTCCTTTGATGCGAATGCCAGCGTCAGACATCATATGCAGATACTCACCTGCATCCTGAACCCATTGACCTCCAACCCCGTAATAGCGATGCGTAATGATGTCGATAGTTACTAACGGGTCTTGTTCGATTAACTGCCGCAGAAACTCTTCCAGGTCACCAGTGCAGTGCTTGATAACAGGAGTCTTCCCAGGATGGCGAACAACAAGAAACTGGTTTCCGTCTTCACGGACTTCGTTGCTTTCCAGTTTAGCAATACGCTTACTCCCATCCGAGATAACACCTTCGTAATACTCACGCTGCTCGTTGAGTTTTGATTTTGCTGTTTCAAGCTCAACACGCAGTTTCCCTACTGTTAGCGCAATATCCTCGTTCTCCTGGTCGCGGCGTTTGATGTATTGCTGGTTTCTTTCCCGTTCATCCAGCAGTTCCAGCACAATCGATGGTGTTACCAATTCATGGAAAAGGTCTGCGTCAAATCCCCAGTCGTCATGCATTGCCTGCTCTGCCGCTTCACGCAGTGCCTGAGAGTTAATTTCGCTCACTTCGAACCTCTCTGTTTACTGATAAGTTCCAGATCCTCCTGGCAACTTGCACAAGTCCGACAACCCTGAACGACCAGGCGTCTTCGTTCATCTATCGGATCGCCACACTCACAACAATGAGTGGCAGATATAGCCTGGTGGTTCAGGCGGCGCATTTTTATTGCTGTGTTGCGCTGTAATTCTTCTATTTCTGATGCTGAATCAATGATGTCTGCCATCTTTCATTAATCCCTGAACTGTTGGTTAATACGCTTGAGGGTGAATGCGAATAATAAAAAAGGAGCCTGTAGCTCCCTGATGATTTTGCTTTTCATGTTCATCGTTCCTTAAAGACGCCGTTTAACATGCCGATTGCCAGGCTTAAATGAGTCGGTGTGAATCCCATCAGCGTTACCGTTTCGCGGTGCTTCTTCAGTACGCTACGGCAAATGTCATCGACGTTTTTATCCGGAAACTGCTGTCTGGCTTTTTTTGATTTCAGAATTAGCCTGACGGGCAATGCTGCGAAGGGCGTTTTCCTGCTGAGGTGTCATTGAACAAGTCCCATGTCGGCAAGCATAAGCACACAGAATATGAAGCCCGCTGCCAGAAAAATGCATTCCGTGGTTGTCATACCTGGTTTCTCTCATCTGCTTCTGCTTTCGCCACCATCATTTCCAGCTTTTGTGAAAGGGATGCGGCTAACGTATGAAATTCTTCGTCTGTTTCTACTGGTATTGGCACAAACCTGATTCCAATTTGAGCAAGGCTATGTGCCATCTCGATACTCGTTCTTAACTCAACAGAAGATGCTTTGTGCATACAGCCCCTCGTTTATTATTTATCTCCTCAGCCAGCCGCTGTGCTTTCAGTGGATTTCGGATAACAGAAAGGCCGGGAAATACCCAGCCTCGCTTTGTAACGGAGTAGACGAAAGTGATTGCGCCTACCCGGATATTATCGTGAGGATGCGTCATCGCCATTGCTCCCCAAATACAAAACCAATTTCAGCCAGTGCCTCGTCCATTTTTTCGATGAACTCCGGCACGATCTCGTCAAAACTCGCCATGTACTTTTCATCCCGCTCAATCACGACATAATGCAGGCCTTCACGCTTCATACGCGGGTCATAGTTGGCAAAGTACCAGGCATTTTTTCGCGTCACCCACATGCTGTACTGCACCTGGGCCATGTAAGCTGACTTTATGGCCTCGAAACCACCGAGCCGGAACTTCATGAAATCCCGGGAGGTAAACGGGCATTTCAGTTCAAGGCCGTTGCCGTCACTGCATAAACCATCGGGAGAGCAGGCGGTACGCATACTTTCGTCGCGATAGATGATCGGGGATTCAGTAACATTCACGCCGGAAGTGAATTCAAACAGGGTTCTGGCGTCGTTCTCGTACTGTTTTCCCCAGGCCAGTGCTTTAGCGTTAACTTCCGGAGCCACACCGGTGCAAACCTCAGCAAGCAGGGTGTGGAAGTAGGACATTTTCATGTCAGGCCACTTCTTTCCGGAGCGGGGTTTTGCTATCACGTTGTGAACTTCTGAAGCGGTGATGACGCCGAGCCGTAATTTGTGCCACGCATCATCCCCCTGTTCGACAGCTCTCACATCGATCCCGGTACGCTGCAGGATAATGTCCGGTGTCATGCTGCCACCTTCTGCTCTGCGGCTTTCTGTTTCAGGAATCCAAGAGCTTTTACTGCTTCGGCCTGTGTCAGTTCTGACGATGCACGAATGTCGCGGCGAAATATCTGGGAACAGAGCGGCAATAAGTCGTCATCCCATGTTTTATCCAGGGCGATCAGCAGAGTGTTAATCTCCTGCATGGTTTCATCGTTAACCGGAGTGATGTCGCGTTCCGGCTGACGTTCTGCAGTGTATGCAGTATTTTCGACAATGCGCTCGGCTTCATCCTTGTCATAGATACCAGCAAATCCGAAGGCCAGACGGGCACACTGAATCATGGCTTTATGACGTAACATCCGTTTGGGATGCGACTGCCACGGCCCCGTGATTTCTCTGCCTTCGCGAGTTTTGAATGGTTCGCGGCGGCATTCATCCATCCATTCGGTAACGCAGATCGGATGATTACGGTCCTTGCGGTAAATCCGGCATGTACAGGATTCATTGTCCTGCTCAAAGTCCATGCCATCAAACTGCTGGTTTTCATTGATGATGCGGGACCAGCCATCAACGCCCACCACCGGAACGATGCCATTCTGCTTATCAGGAAAGGCGTAAATTTCTTTCGTCCACGGATTAAGGCCGTACTGGTTGGCAACGATCAGTAATGCGATGAACTGCGCATCGCTGGCATCACCTTTAAATGCCGTCTGGCGAAGAGTGGTGATCAGTTCCTGTGGGTCGACAGAATCCATGCCGACACGTTCAGCCAGCTTCCCAGCCAGCGTTGCGAGTGCAGTACTCATTCGTTTTATACCTCTGAATCAATATCAACCTGGTGGTGAGCAATGGTTTCAACCATGTACCGGATGTGTTCTGCCATGCGCTCCTGAAACTCAACATCGTCATCAAACGCACGGGTAATGGATTTTTTGCTGGCCCCGTGGCGTTGCAAATGATCGATGCATAGCGATTCAAACAGGTGCTGGGGCAGGCCTTTTTCCATGTCGTCTGCCAGTTCTGCCTCTTTCTCTTCACGGGCGAGCTGCTGGTAGTGACGCGCCCAGCTCTGAGCCTCAAGACGATCCTGAATGTAATAAGCGTTCATGGCTGAACTCCTGAAATAGCTGTGAAAATATCGCCCGCGAAATGCCGGGCTGATTAGGAAAACAGGAAAGGGGGTTAGTGAATGCTTTTGCTTGATCTCAGTTTCAGTATTAATATCCATTTTTTATAAGCGTCGACGGCTTCACGAAACATCTTTTCATCGCCAATAAAAGTGGCGATAGTGAATTTAGTCTGGATAGCCATAAGTGTTTGATCCATTCTTTGGGACTCCTGGCTGATTAAGTATGTCGATAAGGCGTTTCCATCCGTCACGTAATTTACGGGTGATTCGTTCAAGTAAAGATTCGGAAGGGCAGCCAGCAACAGGCCACCCTGCAATGGCATATTGCATGGTGTGCTCCTTATTTATACATAACGAAAAACGCCTCGAGTGAAGCGTTATTGGTATGCGGTAAAACCGCACTCAGGCGGCCTTGATAGTCATATCATCTGAATCAAATATTCCTGATGTATCGATATCGGTAATTCTTATTCCTTCGCTACCATCCATTGGAGGCCATCCTTCCTGACCATTTCCATCATTCCAGTCGAACTCACACACAACACCATATGCATTTAAGTCGCTTGAAATTGCTATAAGCAGAGCATGTTGCGCCAGCATGATTAATACAGCATTTAATACAGAGCCGTGTTTATTGAGTCGGTATTCAGAGTCTGACCAGAAATTATTAATCTGGTGAAGTTTTTCCTCTGTCATTACGTCATGGTCGATTTCAATTTCTATTGATGCTTTCCAGTCGTAATCAATGATGTATTTTTTGATGTTTGACATCTGTTCATATCCTCACAGATAAAAAATCGCCCTCACACTGGAGGGCAAAGAAGATTTCCAATAATCAGAACAAGTCGGCTCCTGTTTAGTTACGAGCGACATTGCTCCGTGTATTCACTCGTTGGAATGAATACACAGTGCAGTGTTTATTCTGTTATTTATGCCAAAAATAAAGGCCACTATCAGGCAGCTTTGTTGTTCTGTTTACCAAGTTCTCTGGCAATCATTGCCGTCGTTCGTATTGCCCATTTATCGACATATTTCCCATCTTCCATTACAGGAAACATTTCTTCAGGCTTAACCATGCATTCCGATTGCAGCTTGCATCCATTGCATCGCTTGAATTGTCCACACCATTGATTTTTATCAATAGTCGTAGTCATACGGATAGTCCTGGTATTGTTCCATCACATCCTGAGGATGCTCTTCGAACTCTTCAAATTCTTCTTCCATATATCACCTTAAATAGTGGATTGCGGTAGTAAAGATTGTGCCTGTCTTTTAACCACATCAGGCTCGGTGGTTCTCGTGTACCCCTACAGCGAGAAATCGGATAAACTATTACAACCCCTACAGTTTGATGAGTATAGAAATGGATCCACTCGTTATTCTCGGACGAGTGTTCAGTAATGAACCTCTGGAGAGAACCATGTATATGATCGTTATCTGGGTTGGACTTCTGCTTTTAAGCCCAGATAACTGGCCTGAATATGTTAATGAGAGAATCGGTATTCCTCATGTGTGGCATGTTTTCGTCTTTGCTCTTGCATTTTCGCTAGCAATTAATGTGCATCGATTATCAGCTATTGCCAGCGCCAGATATAAGCGATTTAAGCTAAGAAAACGCATTAAGATGCAAAACGATAAAGTGCGATCAGTAATTCAAAACCTTACAGAAGAGCAATCTATGGTTTTGTGCGCAGCCCTTAATGAAGGCAGGAAGTATGTGGTTACATCAAAACAATTCCCATACATTAGTGAGTTGATTGAGCTTGGTGTGTTGAACAAAACTTTTTCCCGATGGAATGGAAAGCATATATTATTCCCTATTGAGGATATTTACTGGACTGAATTAGTTGCCAGCTATGATCCATATAATATTGAGATAAAGCCAAGGCCAATATCTAAGTAACTAGATAAGAGGAATCGATTTTCCCTTAATTTTCTGGCGTCCACTGCATGTTATGCCGCGTTCGCCAGGCTTGCTGTACCATGTGCGCTGATTCTTGCGCTCAATACGTTGCAGGTTGCTTTCAATCTGTTTGTGGTATTCAGCCAGCACTGTAAGGTCTATCGGATTTAGTGCGCTTTCTACTCGTGATTTCGGTTTGCGATTCAGCGAGAGAATAGGGCGGTTAACTGGTTTTGCGCTTACCCCAACCAACAGGGGATTTGCTGCTTTCCATTGAGCCTGTTTCTCTGCGCGACGTTCGCGGCGGCGTGTTTGTGCATCCATCTGGATTCTCCTGTCAGTTAGCTTTGGTGGTGTGTGGCAGTTGTAGTCCTGAACGAAAACCCCCCGCGATTGGCACATTGGCAGCTAATCCGGAATCGCACTTACGGCCAATGCTTCGTTTCGTATCACACACCCCAAAGCCTTCTGCTTTGAATGCTGCCCTTCTTCAGGGCTTAATTTTTAAGAGCGTCACCTTCATGGTGGTCAGTGCGTCCTGCTGATGTGCTCAGTATCACCGCCAGTGGTATTTATGTCAACACCGCCAGAGATAATTTATCACCGCAGATGGTTATCTGTATGTTTTTTATATGAATTTATTTTTTGCAGGGGGGCATTGTTTGGTAGGTGAGAGATCTGAATTGCTATGTTTAGTGAGTTGTATCTATTTATTTTTCAATAAATACAATTGGTTATGTGTTTTGGGGGCGATCGTGAGGCAAAGAAAACCCGGCGCTGAGGCCGGGTTATTCTTGTTCTCTGGTCAAATTATATAGTTGGAAAACAAGGATGCATATATGAATGAACGATGCAGAGGCAATGCCGATGGCGATAGTGGGTATCATGTAGCCGCTTATGCTGGAAAGAAGCAATAACCCGCAGAAAAACAAAGCTCCAAGCTCAACAAAACTAAGGGCATAGACAATAACTACCGATGTCATATACCCATACTCTCTAATCTTGGCCAGTCGGCGCGTTCTGCTTCCGATTAGAAACGTCAAGGCAGCAATCAGGATTGCAATCATGGTTCCTGCATATGATGACAATGTCGCCCCAAGACCATCTCTATGAGCTGAAAAAGAAACACCAGGAATGTAGTGGCGGAAAAGGAGATAGCAAATGCTTACGATAACGTAAGGAATTATTACTATGTAAACACCAGGCATGATTCTGTTCCGCATAATTACTCCTGATAATTAATCCTTAACTTTGCCCACCTGCCTTTTAAAACATTCCAGTATATCACTTTTCATTCTTGCGTAGCAATATGCCATCTCTTCAGCTATCTCAGCATTGGTGACCTTGTTCAGAGGCGCTGAGAGATGGCCTTTTTCTGATAGATAATGTTCTGTTAAAATATCTCCGGCCTCATCTTTTGCCCGCAGGCTAATGTCTGAAAATTGAGGTGACGGGTTAAAAATAATATCCTTGGCAACCTTTTTTATATCCCTTTTAAATTTTGGCTTAATGACTATATCCAATGAGTCAAAAAGCTCCCCTTCAATATCTGTTGCCCCTAAGACCTTTAATATATCGCCAAATACAGGTAGCTTGGCTTCTACCTTCACCGTTGTTCGGCCGATGAAATGCATATGCATAACATCGTCTTTGGTGGTTCCCCTCATCAGTGGCTCTATCTGAACGCGCTCTCCACTGCTTAATGACATTCCTTTCCCGATTAAAAAATCTGTCAGATCGGATGTGGTCGGCCCGAAAACAGTTCTGGCAAAACCAATGGTGTCGCCTTCAACAAACAAAAAAGATGGGAATCCCAATGATTCGTCATCTGCGAGGCTGTTCTTAATATCTTCAACTGAAGCTTTAGAGCGATTTATCTTCTGAACCAGACTCTTGTCATTTGTTTTGGTAAAGAGAAAAGTTTTTCCATCGATTTTATGAATATACAAATAATTGGAGCCAACCTGCAGGTGATGATTATCAGCCAGCAGAGAATTAAGGAAAACAGACAGGTTTATTGAGCGCTTATCTTTCCCTTTATTTTTGCTGCGGTAAGTCGCATAAAAACCATTCTTCATAATTCAATCCATTTACTATGTTATGTTCTGAGGGGAGTGAAAATTCCCCTAATTCGATGAAGATTCTTGCTCAATTGTTATCAGCTATGCGCCGACCAGAACACCTTGCCGATCAGCCAAACGTCTCTTCAGGCCACTGACTAGCGATAACTTTCCCCACAACGGAACAACTCTCATTGCATGGGATCATTGGGTACTGTGGGTTTAGTGGTTGTAAAAACACCTGACCGCTATCCCTGATCAGTTTCTTGAAGGTAAACTCATCACCCCCAAGTCTGGCTATGCAGAAATCACCTGGCTCAACAGCCTGCTCAGGGTCAACGAGAATTAACATTCCGTCAGGAAAGCTTGGCTTGGAGCCTGTTGGTGCGGTCATGGAATTACCTTCAACCTCAAGCCAGAATGCAGAATCACTGGCTTTTTTGGTTGTGCTTACCCATCTCTCCGCATCACCTTTGGTAAAGGTTCTAAGCTTAGGTGAGAACATCCCTGCCTGAACATGAGAAAAAACAGGGTACTCATACTCACTTCTAAGTGACGGCTGCATACTAACCGCTTCATACATCTCGTAGATTTCTCTGGCGATTGAAGGGCTAAATTCTTCAACGCTAACTTTGAGAATTTTTGTAAGCAATGCGGCGTTATAAGCATTTAATGCATTGATGCCATTAAATAAAGCACCAACGCCTGACTGCCCCATCCCCATCTTGTCTGCGACAGATTCCTGGGATAAGCCAAGTTCATTTTTCTTTTTTTCATAAATTGCTTTAAGGCGACGTGCGTCCTCAAGCTGCTCTTGTGTTAATGGTTTCTTTTTTGTGCTCATACGTTAAATCTATCACCGCAAGGGATAAATATCTAACACCGTGCGTGTTGACTATTTTACCTCTGGCGGTGATAATGGTTGCATGTACTAAGGAGGTTGTATGGAACAACGCATAACCCTGAAAGATTATGCAATGCGCTTTGGGCAAACCAAGACAGCTAAAGATCTCGGCGTATATCAAAGCGCGATCAACAAGGCCATTCATGCAGGCCGAAAGATTTTTTTAACTATAAACGCTGATGGAAGCGTTTATGCGGAAGAGGTAAAGCCCTTCCCGAGTAACAAAAAAACAACAGCATAAATAACCCCGCTCTTACACATTCCAGCCCTGAAAAAGGGCATCAAATTAAACCACACCTATGGTGTATGCATTTATTTGCATACATTCAATCAATTGTTATCTAAGGAAATACTTACATATGGTTCGTGCAAACAAACGCAACGAGGCTCTACGAATCGAGAGTGCGTTGCTTAACAAAATCGCAATGCTTGGAACTGAGAAGACAGCGGAAGCTGTGGGCGTTGATAAGTCGCAGATCAGCAGGTGGAAGAGGGACTGGATTCCAAAGTTCTCAATGCTGCTTGCTGTTCTTGAATGGGGGGTCGTTGACGACGACATGGCTCGATTGGCGCGACAAGTTGCTGCGATTCTCACCAATAAAAAACGCCCGGCGGCAACCGAGCGTTCTGAACAAATCCAGATGGAGTTCTGAGGTCATTACTGGATCTATCAACAGGAGTCATTATGACAAATACAGCAAAAATACTCAACTTCGGCAGAGGTAACTTTGCCGGACAGGAGCGTAATGTGGCAGATCTCGATGATGGTTACGCCAGACTATCAAATATGCTGCTTGAGGCTTATTCGGGCGCAGATCTGACCAAGCGACAGTTTAAAGTGCTGCTTGCCATTCTGCGTAAAACCTATGGGTGGAATAAACCAATGGACAGAATCACCGATTCTCAACTTAGCGAGATTACAAAGTTACCTGTCAAACGGTGCAATGAAGCCAAGTTAGAACTCGTCAGAATGAATATTATCAAGCAGCAAGGCGGCATGTTTGGACCAAATAAAAACATCTCAGAATGGTGCATCCCTCAAAACGAGGGAAAATCCCCTAAAACGAGGGATAAAACATCCCTCAAATTGGGGGATTGCTATCCCTCAAAACAGGGGGACACAAAAGACACTATTACAAAAGAAAAAAGAAAAGATTATTCGTCAGAGAATTCTGGCGAATCCTCTGACCAGCCAGAAAACGACCTTTCTGTGGTGAAACCGGATGCTGCAATTCAGAGCGGCAGCAAGTGGGGGACAGCAGAAGACCTGACCGCCGCAGAGTGGATGTTTGACATGGTGAAGACTATCGCACCATCAGCCAGAAAACCGAATTTTGCTGGGTGGGCTAACGATATCCGCCTGATGCGTGAACGTGACGGACGTAACCACCGCGACATGTGTGTGCTGTTCCGCTGGGCATGCCAGGACAACTTCTGGTCCGGTAACGTGCTGAGCCCGGCCAAACTCCGCGATAAGTGGACCCAACTCGAAATCAACCGTAACAAGCAACAGGCAGGCGTGACAGCCAGCAAACCAAAACTCGACCTGACAAACACAGACTGGATTTACGGGGTGGATCTATGAAAAACATCGCCGCACAGATGGTTAACTTTGACCGTGAGCAGATGCGTCGGATCGCCAACAACATGCCGGAACAGTACGACGAAAAGCCGCAGGTACAGCAGGTAGCGCAGATCATCAACGGTGTGTTCAGCCAGTTACTGGCAACTTTCCCGGCGAGCCTGGCTAACCGTGACCAGAACGAAGTGAACGAAATCCGTCGCCAGTGGGTTCTGGCTTTTCGGGAAAACGGGATCACCACGATGGAACAGGTTAACGCAGGAATGCGCGTAGCCCGTCGGCAGAATCGACCATTTCTGCCATCACCCGGGCAGTTTGTTGCATGGTGCCGGGAAGAAGCATCCGTTACCGCCGGACTGCCAAACGTCAGCGAGCTGGTTGATATGGTTTACGAGTATTGCCGGAAGCGAGGCCTGTATCCGGATGCGGAGTCTTATCCGTGGAAATCAAACGCGCACTACTGGCTGGTTACCAACCTGTATCAGAACATGCGGGCCAATGCGCTTACTGATGCGGAATTACGCCGTAAGGCCGCAGATGAGCTTGTCCATATGACTGCGAGAATTAACCGTGGTGAGGCGATCCCTGAACCAGTAAAACAACTTCCTGTCATGGGCGGTAGACCTCTAAATCGTGCACAGGCTCTGGCGAAGATCGCAGAAATCAAAGCTAAGTTCGGACTGAAAGGAGCAAGTGTATGACGGGCAAAGAGGCAATTATTCATTACCTGGGGACGCATAATAGCTTCTGTGCGCCGGACGTTGCCGCGCTAACAGGCGCAACAGTAACCAGCATAAATCAGGCCGCGGCTAAAATGGCACGGGCAGGTCTTCTGGTTATCGAAGGTAAGGTCTGGCGAACGGTGTATTACCGGTTTGCTACCAGGGAAGAACGGGAAGGAAAGATGAGCACGAACCTGGTTTTTAAGGAGTGTCGCCAGAGTGCCGCGATGAAACGGGTATTGGCGGTATATGGAGTTAAAAGATGACCATCTACATTACTGAGCTAATAACAGGCCTGCTGGTAATCGCAGGCCTTTTTATTTGGGGGAGAGGGAAGTCATGAAAAAACTAACCTTTGAAATTCGATCTCCAGCACATCAGCAAAACGCTATTCACGCAGTACAGCAAATCCTTCCAGACCCAACCAAACCAATCGTAGTAACCATTCAGGAACGCAACCGCAGCTTAGACCAAAACAGGAAGCTATGGGCCTGCTTAGGTGACGTCTCTCGTCAGGTTGAATGGCATGGTCGCTGGCTGGATGCAGAAAGCTGGAAGTGTGTGTTTACCGCAGCATTAAAGCAGCAGGATGTTGTTCCTAACCTTGCCGGGAATGGCTTTGTGGTAATAGGCCAGTCAACCAGCAGGATGCGTGTAGGCGAATTTGCGGAGCTATTAGAGCTTATACAGGCATTCGGTACAGAGCGTGGCGTTAAGTGGTCAGACGAAGCGAGACTGGCTCTGGAGTGGAAAGCGAGATGGGGAGACAGGGCTGCATGATAAATGTCGTTAGTTTCTCCGGTGGCAGGACGTCAGCATATTTGCTCTGGCTAATGGAGCAAAAGCGACGGGCAGGTAAAGACGTGCATTACGTTTTCATGGATACAGGTTGTGAACATCCAATGACATATCGGTTTGTCAGGGAAGTTGTGAAGTTCTGGGATATACCGCTCACCGTATTGCAGGTTGATATCAACCCGGAGCTTGGACAGCCAAATGGTTATACGGTATGGGAACCAAAGGATATTCAGACGCGAATGCCTGTTCTGAAGCCATTTATCGATATGGTAAAGAAATATGGCACTCCATACGTCGGCGGCGCGTTCTGCACTGACAGATTAAAACTCGTTCCCTTCACCAAATACTGTGATGACCATTTCGGGCGAGGGAATTACACCACGTGGATTGGCATCAGAGCTGATGAACCGAAGCGGCTAAAGCCAAAGCCTGGAATCAGATATCTTGCTGAACTGTCAGACTTTGAGAAGGAAGATATCCTCGCATGGTGGAAGCAACAACCATTCGATTTGCAAATACCGGAACATCTCGGTAACTGCATATTCTGCATTAAAAAATCAACGCAAAAAATCGGACTTGCCTGCAAAGATGAGGAGGGATTGCAGCGTGTTTTTAATGAGGTCATCACGGGATCCCATGTGCGTGACGGACATCGGGAAACGCCAAAGGAGATTATGTACCGAGGAAGAATGTCGCTGGACGGTATCGCGAAAATGTATTCAGAAAATGATTATCAAGCCCTGTATCAGGACATGGTACGAGCTAAAAGATTCGATACCGGCTCTTGTTCTGAGTCATGCGAAATATTTGGAGGGCAGCTTGATTTCGACTTCGGGAGGGAAGCTGCATGATGCGATGTTATCGGTGCGGTGAATGCAAAGAAGATAACCGCTTCCGACCAAATCAACCTTACTGGAATCGATGGTGTCTCCGGTGTGAAAGAACACCAACAGGGGTGTTACCACTACCGCAGGAAAAGGAGGACGTGTGGCGAGACAGCGACGAAGTATCACCGACATAATCTGCGAAAACTGCAAATACCTTCCAACGAAACGCACCAGAAATAAACCCAAGCCAATCCCAAAAGAATCTGACGTAAAAACCTTCAACTACACGGCTCACCTGTGGGATATCCGGTGGCTAAGACGTCGTGCGAGGAAAACAAGGTGATTGACCAAAATCGAAGTTACGAACAAGAAAGCGTCGAGCGAGCTTTAACGTGCGCTAACTGCGGTCAGAAGCTGCATGTGCTGGAAGTTCACGTGTGTGAGCACTGCTGCGCAGAACTGATGAGCGATCCGAATAGCTCGATGCACGAGGAAGAAGATGATGGCTAAACCAGCGCGAAGACGATGTAAAAACGATGAATGCCGGGAATGGTTTCACCCTGCATTCGCTAATCAGTGGTGGTGCTCTCCAGAGTGTGGAACCAAGATAGCACTCGAACGACGAAGTAAAGAACGCGAAAAAGCGGAAAAAGCAGCAGAGAAGAAACGACGACGAGAGGAGCAGAAACAGAAAGATAAACTTAAGATTCGAAAACTCGCCTTAAAGCCCCGCAGTTACTGGATTAAACAAGCCCAACAAGCCGTAAACGCCTTCATCAGAGAAAGAGACCGCGACTTACCATGTATCTCGTGCGGAACGCTCACGTCTGCTCAGTGGGATGCCGGACATTACCGGACAACTGCTGCGGCACCTCAACTCCGATTTAATGAACGCAATATTCACAAGCAATGCGTGGTGTGCAACCAGCACAAAAGCGGAAATCTCGTTCCGTATCGCGTCGAACTGATTAGCCGCATCGGGCAGGAAGCAGTAGACGAAATCGAATCAAACCATAACCGCCATCGCTGGACTATCGAAGAGTGCAAGGCGATCAAGGCAGAGTACCAACAGAAACTCAAAGACCTGCGAAATAGCAGAAGTGAGGCCGCATGACGTTCTCAGTAAAAACCATTCCAGACATGCTCGTTGAAACATACGGAAATCAGACAGAAGTAGCACGCAGACTGAAATGTAGTCGCGGTACGGTCAGAAAATACGTTGATGATAAAGACGGGAAAATGCACGCCATCGTCAACGACGTTCTCATGGTTCATCGCGGATGGAGTGAAAGAGATGCGCTATTACGAAAAAATTGATGGCAGCAAATACCGAAATATTTGGGTAGTTGGCGATCTGCACGGATGCTACACGAACCTGATGAACAAACTGGATACGATTGGATTCGACAACAAAAAAGACCTGCTTATCTCGGTGGGCGATTTGGTTGATCGTGGTGCAGAGAACGTTGAATGCCTGGAATTAATCACATTCCCCTGGTTCAGAGCTGTACGTGGAAACCATGAGCAAATGATGATTGATGGCTTATCAGAGCGTGGAAACGTTAATCACTGGCTGCTTAATGGCGGTGGCTGGTTCTTTAATCTCGATTACGACAAAGAAATTCTGGCTAAAGCTCTTGCCCATAAAGCAGATGAACTTCCGTTAATCATCGAACTGGTGAGCAAAGATAAAAAATATGTTATCTGCCACGCCGATTATCCCTTTGACGAATACGAGTTTGGAAAGCCAGTTGATCATCAGCAGGTAATCTGGAACCGCGAACGAATCAGCAACTCACAAAACGGGATCGTGAAAGAAATCAAAGGCGCGGACACGTTCATCTTTGGTCATACGCCAGCAGTGAAACCACTCAAGTTTGCCAACCAAATGTATATCGATACCGGCGCAGTGTTCTGCGGAAACCTAACATTGATTCAGGTACAGGGAGAAGGCGCATGAGACTCGAAAGCGTAGCTAAATTTCATTCGCCAAAAAGCCCGATGATGAGCGACTCACCACGGGCCACGGCTTCTGACTCTCTTTCCGGTACTGATGTGATGGCTGCTATGGGGATGGCGCAATCACAAGCCGGATTCGGTATGGCTGCATTCTGCGGTAAGCACGAACTCAGCCAGAACGACAAACAAAAGGCTATCAACTATCTGATGCAATTTGCACACAAGGTATCGGGGAAATACCGTGGTGTGGCAAAGCTTGAAGGAAATACTAAGGCAAAGGTACTGCAAGTGCTCGCAACATTCGCTTATGCGGATTATTGCCGTAGTGCCGCGACGCCGGGGGCAAGATGCAGAGATTGCCATGGTACAGGCCGTGCGGTTGATATTGCCAAAACAGAGCTGTGGGGGAGAGTTGTCGAGAAAGAGTGCGGAAGATGCAAAGGCGTCGGCTATTCAAGGATGCCAGCAAGCGCAGCATATCGCGCTGTGACGATGCTAATCCCAAACCTTACCCAACCCACCTGGTCACGCACTGTTAAGCCGCTGTATGACGCTCTGGTGGTGCAATGCCACAAAGAAGAGTCAATCGCAGACAACATTTTGAATGCGGTCACACGTTAGCAGCATGATTGCCACGGATGGCAACATATTAACGGCATGATATTGACTTATTGAATAAAATTGGGTAAATTTGACTCAACGATGGGTTAATTCGCTCGTTGTGGTAGTGAGATGAAAAGAGGCGGCGCTTACTACCGATTCCGCCTAGTTGGTCACTTCGACGTATCGTCTGGAACTCCAACCATCGCAGGCAGAGAGGTCTGCAAAATGCAATCCCGAAACAGTTCGCAGGTAATAGTTAGAGCCTGCATAACGGTTTCGGGATTTTTTATATCTGCACAACAGGTAAGAGCATTGAGTCGATAATCGTGAAGAGTCGGCGAGCCTGGTTAGCCAGTGCTCTTTCCGTTGTGCTGAATTAAGCGAATACCGGAAGCAGAACCGGATCACCAAATGCGTACAGGCGTCATCGCCGCCCAGCAACAGCACAACCCAAACTGAGCCGTAGCCACTGTCTGTCCTGAATTCATTAGTAATAGTTACGCTGCGGCCTTTTACACATGACCTTCGTGAAAGCGGGTGGCAGGAGGTCGCGCTAACAACCTCCTGCCGTTTTGCCCGTGCATATCGGTCACGAACAAATCTGATTACTAAACACAGTAGCCTGGATTTGTTCTATCAGTAATCGACCTTATTCCTAATTAAATAGAGCAAATCCCCTTATTGGGGGTAAGACATGAAGATGCCAGAAAAACATGACCTGTTGGCCGCCATTCTCGCGGCAAAGGAACAAGGCATCGGGGCAATCCTTGCGTTTGCAATGGCGTACCTTCGCGGCAGATATAATGGCGGTGCGTTTACAAAAACAGTAATCGACGCAACGATGTGCGCCATTATCGCCTAGTTCATTCGTGACCTTCTCGACTTCGCCGGACTAAGTAGCAATCTCGCTTATATAACGAGCGTGTTTATCGGCTACATCGGTACTGACTCGATTGGTTCGCTTATCAAACGCTTCGCTGCTAAAAAAGCCGGAGTAGAAGATGGTAGAAATCAATAATCAACGTAAGGCGTTCCTCGATATGCTGGCGTGGTCGGAGGGAACTGATAACGGACGTCAGAAAACCAGAAATCATGGTTATGACGTCATTGTAGGCGGAGAGCTATTTACTGATTACTCCGATCACCCTCGCAAACTTGTCACGCTAAACCCAAAACTCAAATCAACAGGCGCCGGACGCTACCAGCTTCTTTCCCGTTGGTGGGATGCCTACCGCAAGCAGCTTGGCCTGAAAGACTTCTCTCCGAAAAGTCAGGACGCTGTGGCATTGCAGCAGATTAAGGAGCGTGGCGCTTTACCTATGATTGATCGTGGTGATATCCGTCAGGCAATCGACCGTTGCAGCAATATCTGGGCTTCACTGCCGGGCGCTGGTTATGGTCAGTTCGAGCATAAGGCTGACAGCCTGATTGCAAAATTCAAAGAAGCGGGCGGAACGGTCAGAGAGATTGATGTATGAGCAGAGTCACCGCGATTATCTCCGCTCTGGTTATCTGCATCATCGTCTGCCTGTCATGGGCTGTTAATCATTACCGTGATAACGCCATTACCTACAAAGCCCAGCGCGACAAAAATGCCAGAGAACTGAAGCTGGCGAACGCGGCAATTACTGACATGCAGATGCGTCAGCGTGATGTTGCTGCGCTCGATGCAAAATACACGAAGGAGTTAGCTGATGCTAAAGCTGAAAATGATGCTCTGCGTGATGATGTTGCCGCTGGTCGTCGTCGGTTGCACATCAAAGCAGTCTGTCAGTCAGTGCGTGAAGCCACCACCGCCTCCGGCGTGGATAATGCAGCCTCCCCCCGACTGGCAGACACCGCTGAACGGGATTATTTCACCCTCAGAGAGAGGCTGATCACTATGCAAAAACAACTGGAAGGAACCCAGAAGTATATTAATGAGCAGTGCAGATAGAGTTGCCCATATCGATGGGCAACTCATGCAATTATTGTGAGCAATACACACGCGCTTCCAGCGGAGTATAAATGCCTAAAGTAATAAAACCGAGCAATCCATTTACGAATGTTTGCTGGGTTTCTGTTTTAACAACATTTTCTGCGCCGCCACAAATTTTGGCTGCATCGACAGTTTTCTTCTGCCCAATTCCAGAAACGAAGAAATGATGGGTGATGGTTTCCTTTGGTGCTACTGCTGCCGGTTTGTTTTGAACAGTAAACGTCTGTTGAGCACATCCTGTAATAAGCAGGGCCAGCGCAGTAGCGAGTAGCATTTTTTTCATGGTGTTATTCCCGATGCTTTTTGAAGTTCGCAGAATCGTATGTGTAGAAAATTAAACAAACCCTAAACAATGAGTTGAAATTTCATATTGTTAATATTTATTAATGTATGTCAGGTGCGATGAATCGTCATTGTATTCCCGGATTAACTATGTCCACAGCCCTGACGGGGAACTTCTCTGCGGGAGTGTCCGGGAATAATTAAAACGATGCACACAGGGTTTAGCGCGTACACGTATTGCATTATGCCAACGCCCCGGTGCTGACACGGAAGAAACCGGACGTTATGATTTAGCGTGGAAAGATTTGTGTAGTGTTCTGAATGCTCTCAGTAAATAGTAATGAATTATCAAAGGTATAGTAATATCTTTTATGTTCATGGATATTTGTAACCCATCGGAAAACTCCTGCTTTAGCAAGATTTTCCCTGTATTGCTGAAATGTGATTTCTCTTGATTTCAACCTATCATAGGACGTTTCTATAAGATGCGTGTTTCTTGAGAATTTAACATTTACAACCTTTTTAAGTCCTTTTATTAACACGGTGTTATCGTTTTCTAACACGATGTGAATATTATCTGTGGCTAGATAGTAAATATAATGTGAGACGTTGTGACGTTTTAGTTCAGAATAAAACAATTCACAGTCTAAATCTTTTCGCACTTGATCGAATATTTCTTTAAAAATGGCAACCTGAGCCATTGGTAAAACCTTCCATGTGATACGAGGGCGCGTAGTTTGCATTATCGTTTTTATCGTTTCAATCTGGTCTGACCTCCTTGTGTTTTGTTGATGATTTATGTCAAATATTAGGAATGTTTTCACTTAATAGTATTGGTTGCGTAACAAAGTGCGGTCCTGCTGGCATTCTGGAGGGAAATACAACCGACAGATGTATGTAAGGCCAACGTGCTCAAATCTTCATACAGAAAGATTTGAAGTAATATTTTAACCGCTAGATGAAGAGCAAGCGCATGGAGCGACAAAATGAATAAAGAACAATCTGCTGATGATCCCTCCGTGGATCTGATTCGTGTAAAAAATATGCTTAATAGCACCATTTCTATGAGTTACCCTGATGTTGTAATTGCATGTATAGAACATAAGGTGTCTCTGGAAGCATTCAGAGCAATTGAGGCAGCGTTGGTGAAGCACGATAATAATATGAAGGATTATTCCCTGGTGGTTGACTGATCACCATAACTGCTAATCATTCAAACTATTTAGTCTGTGACAGAGCCAACACGCAGTCTGTCACTGTCAGGAAAGTGGTAAAACTGCAACTCAATTACTGCAATGCCCTCGTAATTAAGTGAATTTACAATATCGTCCTGTTCGGAGGGAAGAACGCGGGATGTTCATTCTTCATCACTTTTAATTGATGTATATGCTCTCTTTTCTGACGTTAGTCTCCGACGGCAGGCTTCAATGACCCAGGCTGAGAAATTCCCGGACCCTTTTTGCTCAAGAGCGATGTTAATTTGTTCAATCATTTGGTTAGGAAAGCGGATGTTGCGGGTTGTTGTTCTGCGGGTTCTGTTCTTCGTTGACATGAGGTTGCCCCGTATTCAGTGTCGCTGATTTGTATTGTCTGAAGTTGTTTTTACGTTAAGTTGATGCAGATCAATTAATACGATACCTGCGTCATAATTGATTATTTGACGTGGTTTGATGGCCTCCACGCACGTTGTGATATGTAGATGATAATCATTATCACTTTACGGGTCCTTTCCGGTGATCCGAC
>NZ_RXKV01000024.1:0-32272 GCF_016805595.1 Serratia sp. 4542 | reverse complement strand
ACTGCCAGGCATCAAATAAACGTTATCAGTGTGACGACTGGTAATGCGCAAATCGCAGAGCGCGATTTTGCCGGCATCGAGAGATGCAACGTAAAAGAATCGGTGGAGCGGTAGTTCAGTTGGTTAGAATACCTGCCTGTCACGCAGGGGGTCGCGGGTTCGAGCCCCGTCCGTTCCGCCACTTATTTAATTATGCCTGCTTTATTAGCAGGCATAATGTTAAGCGAGATTTAGGGGCGTAGCTCAGTTGGTAGAGCACCGGTCTCCAAAACCGGGTGTCGCGAGTTCGAGTCTCTCCGCCCCTGCCATATTAAGAACCCTTTGCGAAAGCAAAGGGTTTTTTTTTGCCTATCATTTTTCTTCCTTACCGCTTTGGAACAGAGCACATGGACGTTAGGTGCCGATGTTTGCCCGATCCTGGTTGCTCCATCTTTCTTCCGATCTTTACCCCCGTGACCTCCTGATTCCCTTGCTGTTTTGCATTATCTCCTCTCAGAAGGCGATGAGCGCGTTTTTGCTTGATAGACAGTCATGACCACGATGACGGCGTTTAAGGCCGCCATAACGCTTTAGGCTGCGGTATTTAAAGGTATTTTAAGTAATTGCCGAATCAAAGGCTGTTGATCGCTGTTTTGCAACCAGACGGCATACAGTGGGCGGATAATCGGTGGGATCTCAGCGGAGGCCACCAGCTGTGGGTACTCTTGTTCCCACTGGCTGGGCAGGAAAGCGCATCCGCCCGTGGTTTCCAGCAGCTGACGCGTCAGGTGAGCGGAGGTAGTGGTGAGCACCGGCACGTTATCGCCTTCCAGCATGCGGCTTTCCTGTTGGTGAAAGTCGGCTCCCCATTCCAGCTTGATGTAGGGCATTGGGGCTTGTTTATCACGATGCGCGGATGAGAACAGGCGTAATGAGAAATTGCTCAGCTGCTGGCTGGCCAATTCATCCATCTTCGGCGGTTCAGTGGTGATCAGTAAATCGAGCTGCCTTTCATGCAGTTGTTTTACCAAAGAGTGCCTTAATGCCACCCTGGCTTCGAGCTGTAGCGCCTCGCGTTGTTGATAGAGCGCCTGCAACCAGGGGGTCAGATAGGCTTCCCACAGCGAAGCGGTCGCGCCGATCGACAACTCGGTGTGTTGCAGCGAACGCACGACCTCCTTCTTCGCCAGCTGCCAGGTGTTCATCAGGCTCTCGGCATAGGGCAGAAGCCGCTCACCGGCAGGTGTCAGGCGGATATTATTGCGATGACGGGTAAATAAATTTGCGCCCAGCTGGTTTTCTAACTGACGGATGCGGAAACTGACCGCGGACTGCGTTAAGTACAAAGATTCTGCGGCTCTGCCAAAGTGACGCGTTCTACTGACCTCCAAAAAGGTTTTCAGTAATTCGGTATCCACACCTATCTCCAAAAAAATTTGTCGTTAAGATTTAAATGTTTTGTTTTACACGCTGTCAAGCCTATCTAATACTCCGCGCCATAAACAGCACGGCCATAAGAGAATTAGGAGCGTGTCAGATGGCGGATAGCTTCACCACGACCAATCGTTTTTTTGATAATAAACATTACCCTCGCGGGTTCTCCCGTCACGGCGATTTCACCATTAAAGAGGCGCAATTGCTAGAGCGCTTCGGCTACGCGTTTAACGAGCTGGACTCGGGCAAACGTCAGCCGGTCACTGAAGAAGAACAGCTGTTCGTCGCAGTGTGCCGCGGTGAGCGCGAAGCGGCTACCGAGCAGGAAAAAGTATGGGCTAAATATCTGGCGCGCACACGTCGCCCGAAGAAATTCCATACTCTGTCCGGCGGTAAACCGCAGGCTGACGCAGTAGAAGATTACAGCGACAGCGACGACTAAAGACGATGGGGCCTGCGGGCCCCATTTTCTATTCCAGACTACGATGCAGCTGTAACAGCAGACGGTCCATACTGCGATAGCCCAGCGCTTCGCAGAGGTGGCTCCTGTTGAGCTCCGCATCCCCCGCCAAATCCGCCAGCGTGCGCGCCACTTTCAAAATGCGCTGCCAGGCGCGGACCGATAACCCCAGCGCGTTTAATGTTGCCTCCAAAAACTCGGCGTCTGCCGCCTGCAGAATGCAATCACGTTCCACTTCGCGGTTGCTCAACAGCGCGTTGACTTTCCCGGCGCGTTCGAGCTGCCGGGCGCGCGCCTGTTGAACCCTTTCCCGCACTTTCTCACTGCTTTCTCCATGCGTTTTCCGCTGACTGAGCGTACCCGGCGGTAACAGCGGCACTTCGATAGACAGATCGAAACGGTCGAGAAAAGGCCCTGACAGCCGGGCCAGATAGCGCAATACCTGCTGCGGCGAGGCGCGATTGTGCAACCCCTGATAATGCCCGGTCGGGCTGGGGTTCATTGCCGCAATCAACTGCACTCTGGCGGGGAAACAGACCTTGGCGTTGGCGCGTGAAATTACGATCTCGCCGGACTCCAGCGGCTCACGCAGCGCATCCAGCACCTTACGCTCGAATTCCGGTAGCTCATCCAGAAACAGCACGCCGTTATGCGCCATAGAGATCTCGCCCGGGCGCGGCAGTGAGCCGCCGCCGACCAACGCCGCCATCGATGCACTGTGATGCGGTGCGCGAAACGGCCTCTGGCGCCATGGCAGGGCTGCGGGGATATGGTGCTGCAAGCTGGCGACCGCCAGGCTTTCCAGCGCCTCATGCTCCGTGAGCGGCGGCAGCAAGCCCGTGAGGCGGCTGGCCAACATGGTTTTACCGGTGCCCGGCGGCCCAATCAGCAGCAGGTTATGCCCGCCGGCGGCGGCGATCTCCAGAGCCCGCTTGGCCTGTTCCTGGCCGATGATGTCGCGCAGATCGGCGTTGTCGCAGGCGATGTCCACAGCGGGAGGCGTGGCCGCCACCGGCAGCTCGCCCTGGCCGAGCAGAAAGGCACAGACTTCCAACAGGTGCCGGGCGGTATGGGAGTGCGACTGCGCAATCAGGCCGACTTCGGCGGCGTTGTCCGTCGAGAGGATCAGTTGCCGCCCGGCGTCAGCCGCCGCCAGCGCCGCCGGGATCGCGCCCCTGACCGCGCGCAGTGCGCCGGACAGTGCGAGCTCGCCAAGAAACTCGTAGCGCGCCAACGGTGCGAGGGGCAATTGCTCGGAGGCGGCGAGGATCGCCAGCGCTATCGGCAGATCGTAACGTCCGCCTTCTTTCGGCAGATCGGCGGGCGCCAAATTGACGGTGATGCGCCGGGCGGGAAAGGTGAAACCGTTGTTGATCAGGGCACTGCGCACCCGATCGCGCGCCTCTTTCACCGTGGTTTCCGGCAGACCGACCAGCGTCAGGCCGGGCAGGCCATTGCTGATATGCACCTCCACCGTTACGGAAGGGGCCTGAACGCCGATGATGGCGCGGCTATAGATTACCGCCAGTGACATATCGCTCTCCTTGCTGATGGCGACATGATGCGCGATTCATCCTGGTGGCGCGCGGCATTATTGGTGTTTTTTCGATGGTTTTCGCAGCCTAATCACCGATTTTTATCTCATTGAATGAGATTGTGCGATCCGCCTCGCAGGCTGCGGCAATACCCATTAACAATATCGCCGAAGGCTGCAACACATTAGCGGCCCAGACGCATTGCAACCATAGGCTTGATGGGTATATTTAACAATTGATTAAAAGAAAAATCACTTCTTTAACAAACTCCGACCGCCGCCGCATTCTGCCCGGCAGCCGCTAAGCCTCCTGACTTCGTACTCTACGGTAGGGATAACACTATGTTTGGTTGGACCCCGCTGCAACGCAACGCGGCAATCGCCAGCTTTTCAAGCTGGACGCTCGATGCTTTCGATTTTTTCGTGCTGGTATTCTTACTCAGCGATATCGCGCAATCCTTTCACGTCGGCCTGGAACAGGTCACGTTGGCGATTCTGCTCACGCTGGCGGTGCGGCCTATCGGCGCGCTGATCTTCGGGCGCGCGGCGGAAAAATATGGCCGCAAGCCGATCCTGATGTTGAATATCGTCTTCTTCTCGGTATTTGAGCTGCTCTCCGCCGCCGCGCCCTCGCTGACGGTCTTTTTGCTGCTGCGGGTGCTGTACGGGGTTGCGATGGGCGGCATCTGGGGCGTGGCGTCGTCATTGGCGATGGAAACCATACCGGACCGCTCACGCGGCCTGATGTCGGGTATTTTCCAAGCCGGCTATCCGTTCGGTTATCTGCTGGCGGCGGTGGTGTACGGCCTGCTGTTCGAAACGGTCGGCTGGCGCGGCATGTTCGTTATCGGCGCAGCGCCGATCCTGCTGCTGCCGTTTATTTATTATTGCGTGCAGGAGTCGCCGGTGTGGCTGGCGGCGCGCGAACGCAAAGAAAGCACCGCCTTGCTACCGGTGCTGAAGAGCCACTGGAAGCTGTGCTGCTATCTGGTGCTGCTGATGGCGGCGTTCAATTTCTTCTCCCACGGCACGCAAGATCTGTATCCGGTATTTTTGAAAGTTCAGCACGGTTTCGACCCTAAAACCGTCAGTATCATTGCCATAAGCTACAATATCGCGTCCATTATCGGCGGCGTATTCTTCGGTTCGTTATCGGAAAAGATCGGCCGTAAGAAAGCGATCATCATCGCCGCGCTGCTGGCGTTGCCGGTGATCCCGCTGTGGGCGTTTTCCAGCGGTTCACTGATGCTCGGGATCGGCGCTTTCCTGATGCAGTTCATGGTGCAGGGTGCCTGGGGCGTGATACCGACCTACCTGACCGAACTGGTGCCGGCCAACACCCGCGCGGTGCTGCCGGGGTTCGTGTACCAGCTGGGCAATCTGATAGCCTCGGTCAACGCCACGCTGCAAGCCACTATCGCCGAGCATCATGGGCATAATTACGGTCTGGCGATGGCGATCGTCGCCGGTACGGTGGCGGTGGCGATCGCCCTGTTGGTGTTCTTTGGCAAGGATACGCGCGGCAAGGCGATCACCGACGCGGTGAAAAATCCGGACATGCGCGCCAACGTGTGAAAGAGGGGCGATTTGCGTGAGGTATGACCAGATTGCGCCGAATAATAACGCAAAAAAAGTGTTGTCATGCCGCGCGCGACTATGGTACCTCTGTAAGCATTAGTTCTGAATGAGCACAGTGAACAAACCCATTATGAAAGCCTTTGCCCAAGTGGTTAGCCTAGTCGTGATTAGCGTGGTGGTGATTATTATCCCACCGTGCGGGGCTGCACTTGGACGAAGAAAGGCTTAGCAAACAAGCCGGAATCGCAAGAGAACCCCCGCACCGTCAGGTCCGGGGGTTTTTTATTGGCAAGAGAAAAGTGGAGCAAGGGGCAGAGCATGAGAAACAGAACAAAATCCTGCAGTTGTCGAAGTAAGGCGGGGAAATAACTATGAATGGCGCTCAGTGGGTAGTTCAAGCGTTGCGTGCGCAGGGGGTGGATACCGTATTCGGCTATCCGGGCGGGGCAATCATGCCGGTGTACGATGCGCTGTACGACGGCGGTGTGGAACACCTGCTGTGTCGCCATGAACAGGGCGCCGCGATGGCCGCCATCGGCTACGCCCGCGCCACTGGCAAAGTCGGCGTTTGCATCGCCACTTCCGGCCCTGGCGCCACCAACCTGATCACTGGCCTGGCTGATGCGCTGCTCGATTCCGTTCCCGTTGTCGCCATCACCGGTCAGGTGGGTTCCGCGCTGATCGGCACCGATGCCTTTCAGGAGATCGATGTTCTCGGCCTGTCTCTGGCCTGCACCAAGCACAGCTTCCTGGTGGAATCGCTGGACGCCTTGCCGGGCATCATGGCGGAAGCGTTCGCCATCGCCGCAGGCGGCCGCCCTGGCCCGGTGCTGATCGATATCCCGAAAGACATCCAGCTGGCGCAGGGCGACTTGCACCCGCATCTGATGCCGGTCGACGAGGCGCCGGCGTTCCCGGCGGCAGCGTTGGCAGAAGCGGCCGAGCTGCTGGCGCAGGCGCACAAACCGATGCTGTACGTCGGCGGCGGCGTGGGTATGGCACAGGCGGTGCCGGCGCTGCGTGAATTTATCGCCGTGACCCGCATGCCGAACGTCGCCACCCTGAAGGGGCTGGGCGCGCCGGATGCGCAAGATCCGCTGTACCTCGGCATGTTGGGCATGCACGGCACCAAGGCTGCCAACCTGGCGGTGCAGGCGTGCGATTTGCTGATTGCCGTCGGCGCGCGTTTCGATGACCGCGTGACCGGCAAACTGAACGCCTTCGCACCGCACGCCAAAGTGATCCACATGGATATCGATCCGGCGGAGATGAGCAAGCTGCGCCAGGCACATGTGGCCCTGCAGGGCGATCTGAAAGCGTTGCTGCCGGCGTTGCAGCACCCGCTGAATATCGCCGCCTGGCAGCAGCAGGTGACGGCGCTGAAAGCCGAGCACGTCTGTCGCTACGATCACCCCGGCCAGCCGATCTACGCGCCATTGTTCTTGCGCCAGCTGTCCGCCCGCAAGCCGGCCAACAGCGTAGTGACCACCGACGTGGGCCAGCACCAGATGTGGAGCGCGCAGCACATGACGTTCGAACGCCCGGAGAATTTCATCACCTCCAGCGGCCTCGGCACCATGGGGTTCGGCGTGCCGGCGGCGGTGGGGGCTCAAGTCGCGCGTCCGCAAGATACGGTGATCTGCGTCTCGGGCGATGGCTCCTTCATGATGAACGTGCAGGAGCTGGGTACCATCAAGCGCAAACAGCTGCCGCTCAAGATCGTGCTGCTGGACAACCAGCGCCTCGGAATGGTGCGTCAATGGCAGCAGCTGTTCTTCGACGGCCGCTACAGCGAAACCAACCTGTCCGATAACCCCGACTTCCTGATGCTGGCCGCCGCCTTCGGCATTCCCGGCCAGCGCATCAGCCGCAAGGATCAGGTGGAAGGCGCGCTCGAGGCGCTGTTCAGCACCGAAGGCCCTTATCTGCTGCAGGTCTCTATCGACGAACTCGAAAACGTCTGGCCGCTGGTGCCGCCGGGCGCCGGCAACGAAACCATGTTGGAGGAAATATCATGATGCAGCATCAACTCTCGATCCAGGCGCGTTTTCGCCCCGAAATGTTAGAGCGCGTATTGCGGGTCGTGCGTCATCGCGGCTTTCAGGTTTGTGCTATGAATATGGTTTCTCCGGCCAACGCCGACAGCATCAATATCGAATTGACCGTTGCCAGCCCGCGTCCGGTCGCCCTGTTGTCATCTCAGTTAAGCAAACTGCTGGACGTCTCCTGCGTCGAGATCCAGCAGCCAACATCACAACAAATACGCGCCTGAGGCGCCGAGAAGGATAAATAACAATGACAAAGAAAGCCGATTACATTTGGTTCAATGGTGAGATGGTTCCCTGGGCCGAGGCCAAAGTGCACGTGATGTCGCACGCGCTGCATTACGGCACGTCGGTATTTGAAGGCGTGCGCTGCTACGACTCGCACTTGGGGCCGGTGGTGTTCCGTCATCGCGAACATATGCAGCGCCTGCACGACTCGGCGAAAATCTACCGCATGCCGGTTTCGCAAAGCGTCGACGAGCTGATGGAAGCCTGCCGTGCCACGCTGCGCAAGAACAACCTGGTCAGCGCGTACATCCGCCCGCTGGTGTTCGTCGGCGATGTCGGCATGGGCGTCAACCCGCCGGCCGGTTACAAAACGGACGTGATTATCGCGGCGTTTCCTTGGGGCGCTTATCTGGGTGAAGAAGCGCTGGATCAAGGCATCGATGCGATGGTCTCCTCCTGGCACCGCGTCGCACCAAACACGATCCCCACTGCGGCCAAGGCCGGCGGTAACTATCTTTCCTCCCTGCTGGTGGGCAGCGAAGCGCGTCGCCACGGCTATCAGGAAGGCATCGCGCTCGACGTGCACGGCTACATTTCCGAAGGGGCGGGCGAGAACCTGTTTGAAGTGAAAGACGGCGTGATTTACACCCCGCCGTTCACCTCTTCGGCGCTGCCGGGTATCACCCGCGACGCGATCATCAAGCTGGCGAAAGACATGGGCTTCGAAGTGCGTGAGCAGGTGCTGTCGCGCGAATCGCTGTACCTGGCCGACGAAGTGTTCATGTCCGGCACCGCGGCGGAAATCACGCCGGTACGTAGCGTGGACGGCATTCAGGTCGGCATCGGCAAATGCGGCCCGGTGACCAAACAGATCCAACAGGCGTTCTTCGGCCTGTTCAGCGGCAAGACAGAAGACAAATACGGCTGGCTGGATCCGGTAAATCCGTAACGACAAGACAGACAGATAAGAATATCCAGGCGGTTCGTTCGCCGCCTGTCATAAATACATTTGGAGTGACAAGAGCATGCCTAAGTACCGTTCCGCCACCACCACCCACGGCCGCAATATGGCGGGTGCCCGCGCATTGTGGCGCGCGACCGGGATGACCGACGCCGATTTCGGCAAGCCGATCATCGCCGTGGTCAACTCCTTTACCCAATTCGTGCCGGGCCACGTGCATCTGCGCGATCTGGGCAAACTGGTCGCCGAGCAGATCGAAGCTTCTGGCGGCGTGGCCAAAGAGTTCAACACCATCGCGGTGGATGACGGCATCGCCATGGGCCACGGCGGCATGCTCTATTCCCTGCCGTCGCGCGAGCTGATCGCCGACTCGGTCGAATACATGGTGAATGCCCACTGCGCCGACGCGATGGTGTGCATCTCCAACTGCGACAAGATCACCCCGGGCATGCTGATGGCGGCGTTGCGCCTGAATATCCCGGTGATCTTCGTCTCCGGCGGCCCGATGGAAGCCGGCAAGACCAAACTCTCCAATCAGATCATCAAGCTGGATCTGGTGGATGCGATGATCCAGGGCGCGAACCCGAACGTCAGCGACGCCGACAGCGAGCAGATCGAGCGTTCCGCCTGCCCGACCTGCGGCTCCTGCTCCGGCATGTTTACCGCCAACTCGATGAACTGCCTGACCGAAGCGCTGGGCCTGTCGCAGCCGGGCAATGGCTCGCTGCTGGCCACTCACGCCGATCGCAAAGCGCTGTTCCTCAACGCCGGCAAGCGCATCGTCGAGCTGACCAAACGCTATTACGAGCAGGACGACGAGAGCGCGCTGCCGCGCAATATCGCCAACAAGGCGGCGTTTGAGAACGCCATGACGCTGGACATCGCCATGGGTGGCTCGACCAACACCGTACTGCACCTGCTGGCTTCGGCGCAGGAAGGCGAGGTGGACTTCACCATGGAAGACATCGATCGCCTGTCGCGCAAAGTGCCGCACCTGTGCAAGGTGGCGCCGAGCACGCAGAAATACCATATGGAAGACGTGCACCGCGCCGGCGGCGTAATCGGCATCCTCGGCGAGCTGGATCGCGCCGGCTTGCTGAACCGCGAGGTGAACAACGTGCTGGGGCTGACCCTGCCGCAGACGCTGGAAGCCTACGACGTAATGCTGACCCGCGACGAAAGCGTCAAGAAAATGTACTCCGCCGGGCCGGCCGGTATCCGCACCACGCAGGCATTCTCGCAGGACTGCCGCTGGGATTCGCTGGACACCGACCGCAAGGAAGGCTGCATCCGCACCCGTGAACACGCCTACAGTCAGGACGGCGGGTTGGCGGTGCTGTACGGTAACCTGGCGGAAAATGGCTGCATCGTCAAAACCGCCGGCGTAGACAAGGAAATCCTCACCTTCCGCGGCCCGGCCAAAGTGTATGAAAGCCAGGATGATGCGGTAGAAGCGATCCTCGGCGGCAAAGTGGTGGCGGGCGACGTGGTCGTTATCCGTTACGAAGGGCCGAAAGGCGGGCCGGGCATGCAGGAAATGCTTTACCCAACCACGTATCTGAAATCGATGGGGCTGGGCAAGGCGTGCGCGCTGATTACCGACGGGCGTTTCTCCGGCGGCACCTCGGGGCTGTCCATCGGCCACGCCTCGCCGGAGGCGGCCAACGGCGGCCTGATCGCCCTGGTGCAGGACGGCGACATGATCGCGATCGACATTCCTCATCGCGGCATCCAGCTGGACGTCAGCGAGCAGGAGCTGGCGGCGCGGCATGAAGCGGAACTGGCGCGCGGCGACGCGGCCTGGACGCCGAAAAACCGTGAGCGTCAGGTATCCTTCGCGCTGCGCGCCTACGCCTCGTTGGCCACCAGCGCCGACAAAGGCGCGGTACGCGACAAGAGCAAACTGGGGGGATAAGCAGCATGGCGGTCTCTCAACCCCTACCCAGCGCCCCCTGCGGCGCGGAATATCTGCGAGCGGTACTGCGCTCGCCGGTCTACGAGGTGGCGCAGGTCACCCCGTTGCAGGCCATGAGCAAAATTTCTTCGCGCCTCGGCAACACCATTTTGGTGAAGCGCGAAGATCGCCAGCCGGTGCACAGCTTCAAGCTGCGCGGGGCCTATGCGATGATCGCCGGGCTGGACGAAGAGCAGAAGGCGCGCGGCGTCGTGACGGCTTCGGCCGGCAACCACGCGCAGGGCGTCGCCTTCTCCGGTAAACGGCTGGGCATCAAAACGCTGATCGTGATGCCGGTGTCCACTGCGGACATCAAGGTGGATGCGGTGCGCGGTTTCGGCGGTGAAGTGCTGCTGCACGGCGCCAATTTCGACGAGGCCAAAGCGAAGGCGATCGAGCTTTCCCAGCAGCAGGGCATGACCTTCGTGCCGCCGTTCGATCATCCGACGGTGATCGCCGGGCAGGGCACGCTGGCGATGGAGCTGCTGCAGCAAGACGCGCATCTGGATCGGGTCTTCGTGCCGGTCGGCGGCGGCGGCCTGGCCGCCGGGGTGGCGGTGCTGATCAAGCAGCTGATGCCGCAGATCAAAGTGATCGGCGTCGAAGCGGAAGACTCCGCCTGTCTGCGCGCGGCGCTGGATGCCGGCCATCCGGTGGATCTGGCGCGCGTCGGGCTGTTCGCCGAAGGCGTGGCGGTGAAGCGTATCGGCGACGAAACTTTCCGCCTGTGCCGTGAGTATCTGGACGACGTAATCACTGTGGACAGCGACGCCATCTGTGCGGCGGTCAAAGATCTGTTCGAGGACGTGCGTGCCATTGCCGAACCTTCCGGCGCGCTGGCGCTGGCGGGGCTGAAAAAGTACGTCCAGCAGCACAACATTCAGGGCGAGCGTCTGGCGCACGTGTTATCCGGCGCCAACCTCAACTTCCACGGGCTGCGCTACGTTTCCGAGCGTTGCGAACTGGGCGAACAGCGTGAAGCGCTGTTGGCGGTGACCATTCCGGAACAGCAGGGCAGCTTCCTCAAGTTCTGCCAACTGCTGGGCGGCCGCTCGGTGACCGAATTCAACTATCGCTACGCCGATGCCGACAACGCCTGCATTTTCGTCGGCGTGCGTCTGACGCGCGGGCACGCCGAACGGCGGGAAATCATCGACGAGCTCAATGCCGACGGTTATCAGGTGGTGGATCTGTCGGACGACGAGATGGCCAAACTGCACGTGCGCTACATGGTGGGTGGGCGTCCGTCGAAGCCGCTGCGCGAACGGCTGTACAGCTTTGAGTTTCCGGAGTCGCCGGGCGCGCTGCTGAAATTCCTGCAGACGCTGGGCACGCACTGGAACATTTCGCTGTTCCACTATCGCAGCCACGGCACCGACTTCGGCCGGGTGCTGGCGGCCTTCGAACTGGCGCAAACCGAGCCGGAATTCGAGCGGCACCTGCAGGCGCTGGGCTACGATTGCCACGACGAAACCGACAACCCGGCGTTCCGCTTCTTTTTGCAGGGGTGAGCCCGGTGCGTTTACCCGGCCGGCTGGCCCGCTTATTGACGCAGGGCCGGGAGATGGAACGCCAAATCGCGGCGCGCGATCGCGCACTGTTCGCCGGCGTGGATGCACAGCTCGAGCAGCATTTCCTGACGCCGGGCCAGCGGCTGTCGCCGCCGGGCGTCGGCAATGTCATGTTGCTGATGGTATGCCTGACGTTGGGGCTGGCGGGCGTGATGGGCCTGGCCACGGACGTGGCGGCCGCCTGGAGCGGCAAGACTTCCGCCGCCGTTCTCATGGGCAGCGGCGCGATCGTGGCGGTGTGGATGACATTGATCCTGTTCCAACTGGTGCAGGGTAAAAACAGCGGGGTGGTATTGTTGCAATATTACCTTGGCATGCTCGGCCTGTTTTGCCTTGGCGCCGTGGCGGCGTGGGCGTCGGGGATGACCGGCATCGCCACCGTCGCCATGCTGCTGTGGGGCGTGGTTGGCGGTGCACTATTCAGCAACCGGGCGGCGTTCTCTCTCTATGTCGCTTACTTTCGCACGCGTCGGCGCGTGTTTATCAAACGCCGTTGGCAGAGGGAAGATCTGCGCAACACCCGATAAACCGTCAGAACGGAAAAACTTATGGCGCAACCTTTCTCCGGCTTTAGCCAGCAGGGTCTGAATTTCCTGCAGCAGGTGCGGATCGAGAACGATAAGGCGTGGTTCGACGGCAACCGCGATATCTACGATCGCGAGCTGTTGGCGCCGTTTCGCGCGCTGGTGGAGCAGCTGGCTCCCGGCATGCTGGCGATCGACCCGCAGTTCGAGACTCGCCCGGCGATCGGCAAAACGCTGTCGCGCATTCATCGCGACACGCGCTTTTCTCATGACAAATCGCGCTACCGCAGCCGCATGTGGCTGACGTTCAAGCGTCCGAGCAAAGACTGGAAAGACGCGCCGGTCTACTTTTTCGAACTGGGGCCGGACATGCTGCGCTATGGGCTCGGCTACTACAGCGCCAACAAGCCGACTATGGATCTGTTCCGCCATACGCTGAGGCAGCGGCCGCAGCCTTTCCTTGAGGTGGCCGCCTGCTGCTGCCGGCGGCCGTTCGAGCTGGTGGGTGAGAGCTACAAGCGCCCGCTGGTGAAGGAGCAGGCGGCGGAGATCGCCACCTGGTACAACCGCAAGTCGTTTGCGGTGATGGTGACCGACAGCGAAGTGGAAAAGCTGTTCAGCGCCGATCTGGTGCCGCTGCTGACCGGGGCATTTTTGCAGCTTGAGCCGCTCTACCACTGGTTGATGCAGGTAGAGACGATGAAGCAGATCGATCCGGCGGATCTGTAAACCTCGCGTCAGCGGGGATGCAGCAAGCGCCAAAAGGCGTCGATCAGCGGATCGCCGAGGCGCTTTTTCTGGACGCAGACCCCCAGCTCGAACGGTTCGACCATCGAGATGTTATCCAGCTGCGAGATGCGGTTGCGTACCGGCTCCGGGCTGTTGTCCACCACCACGCTCGGGATCAGCGCGATGCCGCAGCCCAACGCGACCATCGACACGATGGCTTCGTGGCCGCCGACGGTGGCGTAAATCAGCGGATTGCTGATGCGGTGGCGGCGGAACCACAGTTCGATGCGTTTTCGCGACGGGCCGTGCTCCGGCAGGATGAACGGGATCTCGGCCCAGTCGGGCCTGTCGGCGAATGCCTGGCTGCGCACCGCACAGGGCAGCGCCGGTGCGATCAGCACCAGCGGAATTTCGCCGATTTTGGTGAACGCCACGCTGGCGGGCAGCGTTTCCGGCCGGCCGGCGATGCCGAGGTCGGCCTCGTTGGATTGCACTTTGTCGACCGCGTCGGCGGCGTCGCCGGTGGTCAGCTTAATCTCGACCAGCGGGTGCTGCGCGCGGAAGCGATCGAGGATCGGCGGCAGGTGGCTGTACGCCGCGGTCACCGAGCAGAACAGCCGCAGTTCGCCGCTCAGCGAAGGGCCGTGCTGGCCGAGCGAGTGCTTCAGCTGCTGATACTGCAGCAGCGTTTGCTGGGCGAATTCTTTCAGCTGTTCGCCGGCGTCGGTCAGCTGCACGGTGCGGTTGTCGCGCAGGAACAGCGGCTGCCCGAGGATCTCTTCCAGCCGCTGGATCTGGCGGGAGAGCGTCGATGGGCTGACGTGCATCGCCTTGGCGGTGCGCCCGAAGTGATGGCTTTCGGCCAAATGCAGGAACAGCTTTAAATCACGTAAATCCATATCGATACGCTCGCAGTGAGAGTGTTGCATAAATTGCAATGTCACGTTCTCAATATATCAATTTAAGCAACGCATTTCCTGTTATACATTGAGTTTAACGAATCTCCGCACAGACAGGGCGGGGAATGAAAATAACAATGCAAGACAACATCAAACCGGAGTACCACCATGGCTAACTATTTCAACACATTGAACCTGCGTCAGCAGTTGGCGCAATTGGGTAAATGCCGCTTTATGGCGCGCGACGAATTTGCTGACGAAGCCGGCTACCTGAAAGGTAAAAAAGTGGTGATTGTCGGCTGTGGCGCCCAGGGTCTGAACCAGGGGCTGAACATGCGCGACTCCGGCCTGGACGTCGCCTATGCCCTGCGCAAAGAAGCGATCGACGAGAAGCGCGCTTCCTGGCGCAAGGCGACCGAAAACGGCTTTAAGGTCGGCACCTACGAAGACCTGATCCCGCAGGCGGATCTGGTGGTCAACCTGACGCCGGACAAGCAGCACTCTTCCGTGGTGCGCGCGGTGCAGCCGCTGATGAAAGACGGCGCGGCGCTGGGTTACTCCCACGGCTTCAACATCGTTGAAGTGGGTGAGCAGGTGCGTAAAGACATCACCGTGGTGATGGTCGCGCCGAAATGCCCGGGCACCGAAGTGCGTGAAGAGTACAAGCGCGGCTTCGGCGTGCCGACTCTGATTGCGGTTCACCCGGAAAACGATCCGAAAGGCGAAGGCATGGCGATCGCCAAGGCCTGGGCGGCGGCGACCGGCGGCCACCGCGCCGGCGTGCTGGAGTCCTCCTTCGTCGCCGAAGTGAAATCCGACCTGATGGGCGAGCAGACCATTCTGTGCGGCATGCTGCAGGCGGGTTCGCTGCTGTGCTTCGACAAGCTGGTTGCTGAGGGCACCGATCCGGCTTACGCCGAGAAACTGATTCAGTTCGGCTGGGAAACCATCACCGAAGCGCTGAAGCAGGGCGGCATCACGCTGATGATGGATCGCCTGTCCAACCCGGCCAAGCTGCGTGCCTATGCGCTGTCCGAACAGCTGAAAACCATCATGGCGCCGCTGTTCCAGAAGCACATGGATGACATCATCTCCGGCGCGTTCTCCAGCGGCATGATGGCCGACTGGGCGGAAGACGACGTGAAATTGCTGACCTGGCGCGAAGAGACCGGCAAAACCGCGTTCGAGAATGCGCCGCAGTTTGAAGGCAAAATCAGCGAGCAAGAGTACTTCGATCACGGCGTGCTGATGGTGGCGATGGTGAAAGCGGGCGTTGAGCTGGCGTTCGAAACCATGGTCGATGCCGGCATCATCGAAGAGTCGGCTTACTATGAGTCGCTGCACGAGCTGCCGCTGATCGCCAACACCATTGCGCGCAAACGTCTGTATGAAATGAACGTGGTTATCTCCGATACCGCAGAGTACGGCAACTACCTGTTCGCCAACGCGGCGGTGCCGCTGCTGAAGGACTTCATGACCACCCTGCAGGCGGGCGATTTGGGCAAAGCCGCGGCGGGTACGGCGGTGGACAACGCGCAGCTGCGCGACGTGAACGAAGCGGTGCGCAGTCACCCAATCGAAACCGTCGGTCGCAAACTGCGTGGCTACATGACCGACATGAAACGTATCGCCGTTGCGGGCTGATTTTCCGCAAGGTAAAGAACACAAAGCCGGCTGTGATGCCGGCTTTTTTTATGCCTCCGGCGGCGCGAGCAACTGCCGTTCAAGGCAGCGCCGGATCGCGTGTTTGGCGTTGGCGACCCCCAGCTTACGCACCGCATTGCCGATGTGAAACTTCACCGTGCCGGTTTTGATCCCCAGGATCAGCGCGATCTCATGGTAGGTTTTGCCCTGGCTGGCCCAGTAGAGGATTTCCCCTTCGCGCGGCGAGAGCCGGTCTGTCCGGCTCGCCTCGGCGCTGGCCAAGGCCAGAGCGTGCTGGTGGGTATCGACCAATACCATCTGCAGGCTGGCCCTCTCGTCTTCCATCAGCTGCCGCAGATCGGCGTCATCGGCTGCCTTGGCGCTGATCGACAAGATCGCCAGGTTGTTGTCGTGATCGTGCAAAACAAAGCTGCAGCCGTGCACGATGTCGTATTCCCGCGCCTGGCTGAAGATCTTCCGGTAATGCCGATCCTCGGTGGTGACGGGGGTGTCGTGCCACATGAAGGGCGCGCAGCGACTATGGGCGGCGCGCACGACGGGATCGATGCGCTGATAGCGATTGGCGCTGTATATGTCCAGCCATTCTTGCGGGTAGCTCGAGACCAGCAGATGGCGATCGGGACGGTGCTTGTTGAAGGTCAAATAAGCGTATTTGAATTGGCTGAAGGCGTGCAGTCGGCCGTCAAGATGCAGTCTTGCGGCGACGGCGTTGGCGAATGCGACGGCCATCGGTAACCTCCCTGTCGTTCGGCGGCTCAGCCCGACCTGCACCAAAGTCCAGCTAGTCAGTGCGGCGGATTGAAATTTATACTCGGCTAATAAATTCAAAAAGGCGGCAATGCCAAGACCCGAGCTTAGCAGCTCTGGGCGGAAATAAGCCAACGCCAGGGAAATTCTTTCAATCATCCTCTGATCAATGTTTCTGGGAACTATTGCGCGGGCGGCGGGGTAACCTCGCCGCCGCCTTATTGGCTATGCGGGCATTGCCGTTGCGGGAATGATGGCGCCGCGATGTTGGATCACCGTCGCGGCAAGCCGGTGGCCGCGCTGCGCCGCCTGCTGGGCGCTGCCGCCGTTCAGGCGTTCCGCCAGATAACCGGCGCTGAAAGCGTCGCCCGCCGCGGTGGTATCCACTACGCGCTCCGGCGGCAGCGCGATCGCCGGTACCTCAAGTCGCTCTCCCCCCACGCTGAACACCAGACAGGCATCCGCGCCGCGTTTGATAACGATCTCGCCGACGCCGAGCGCCTGCGTGCGTGCCACCACCTGTTCAACCGGCTGCGTGCCCCACAGCAACGCTTCGTCATCCAGCGTCAGGAAGGCAATGTCGGTGCAGGCCAGCACCTCGCGGTAGGCCAGCTGTGTTTCTTCACGGCTTTGCCACAGGCGCGGGCGGTAGTTGTTGTCGAAGATAACCTGGCCGCCGTTGGCGCGGCAGCGGTGCAGCAGCGCCAGCAGCTTCGTGCGGTCGGCAGGCGCGAGGATCGCAAGGCTAATGCCGCTGAGATACAGATAATCGAACTTCGCCAGCTGGGCGCACAGTACCTCGGCCTGGGGGCCCGCAAGCCAATACCGGGCGGCGGCGTCGTTGCGCCAGTAGTAGAAGGTGCGTTCGCCGGCGGCGTCGGTTTCGATCACGTACAGGCCCGGCAGTTTGTTTTCCAACTGCTGAATCAGCCCGGTCTCGATCTTCTCCTGCCGCCAGGCCTGCAGCATCTCGCCGCTGAAGCTGTCGGTGCCGAGCGCGGTGACGTAATGCACCTGCAGCGCCTGTTCCGGCATTTGGCGGGCGAGGTAGACGGCGGTGTTGAGGGTATCGCCGCCAAAGCCGCGCGTCAGCTGCGCGCCCTGCTGCGACAGCTCGATCATGCATTCGCCGATCACGGCGAGATTTCGGATAGTCATCGTCAATAAGCCCTGGCTAAAGAAGAAGCAACAGCCATCAGTCTCCACGCAAGGCGGTGAGGGAGTCAATAAATTAAAACAGTGTTTTAATTTTTTATGATCGCGATCGGCCCATGCCAACAGGGCGAAGAGGAAAGCGCGCGGCAATTCATGCTTAAAGTTTTACGCGGTGCGGCCGATAAGCTGGGTAAAGAAACAGCGGCAGCGCTCTCACTTCCCCGCCACGGCGATAGTACCGATGATAACCAACCTGATCTCGGGTCTGCTGGCGCCCTGTTTTGCCCTCTATGCCTGCGCCAAATCGCGGCGCTACTGGCGGCAATGCCGGCGCTTGTATACCTTCCAGCCGATTTATCGCACCAGCGGCGCGCTGCTGGCGGTGGAACTGCTGACGGCGGTATATCACCCGAATGAGCCGGACAAACGGCAATCTCCCGAACAGTATTTCGCCTCGCTCGGCGTCGCCCAGCGTTTGCGGGTGATCCAGGAACAGCTGGCGTTGTTGCAGCGCTGGCAGGCATTGTTCATTCGCCACGCGGTGATGGTGTCGGTCAATATCGACGGCATCGCGCTGCAAGCGTTGCAACGTCATAGCGAGCTGCAACGCCAGATCGCCGAGATGCCCTATCTGCGCTTCGAGCTGGTGGAGCACGCCGAAACGGCGTCAAACCACCCGTTGCAGCAGATCGTCGGCGGCGAACGGCTGTGGCTGGACGATTTCGGCAGCGGGCTGGCCAACTTCTCCGCCGTCGGCGCCTGGCGCTATCAATACATCAAGGTGGCGCGCGAGTTGTTCACCTTGCTCAAACAGTCGGAAGAGGGCGTACAGCTGCTCGGCACCCTGATCACGATGATGAACCAGCACAGCGACGGGGTGATCGTCGAAGGCGTGGAAACCGAGCAGGAGTGGCGGCTGGTGCAGCGTTCCGGCGCGTTGGCCGCGCAGGGCTACTATCTTTCCCGCCCGGCGTGCTTTGAAACTCTGCACAGCGTACCGACGCTGTTCGCCGCGCCCGGCGCGCCGGCGTGAACTCCAGCCTATCCTCAGCTAGGCTTAAACGGGGCTGCTCATTCTTTTTCCTTTCATTCGGCAGCCCGGTTTATGTGCTGAGGGAGCCCTATGACAAGAACAGGAAAGGTTTTCAGCTGGCTGGGCGGCATTGTGCTGCTGGCGATCGTCGCGCTGGCGATCTTCATCGCTACCTTCGACTGGAATCGACTCAAACCCACCATCAACGACAAAGTGTCGGCCGAACTGCGGCGGCCGTTCGCCATCCGCGGCGATCTGGGCGTCGACTGGTCGCGTAACCGGGATGAGGGCGGCTGGCGCGCCTGGGTGCCCTGGCCGCATATTCACGCTGAAGACGTGTGGCTGGGTAACCCGAAAAACATGCCCGCCGACAGCATGGTGACGCTGCAGCGCGTCGACGCCAGCATCGCACCGCTGGCGCTGCTGAGGAAAGAACTGCTGATCCCGCGCATCTGGCTCAAGCAGCCGAATGCGTCGTTAGAACGCCTGGCCAACGGCGACAACAACTGGACGTTTGATCTGGCTGCTGGCCAGGATCCGCAGCAACCGCCTTCCGCCTGGTCGTTCACCGTTCACGACATCGTGTTCGACAAGGGACAGATCGCCTTTAAAGACGCCACCCTGAAGGCGGATTTCCGCGCCGTCATCGATCCGCTCGGTAAACCGCTGCCGTTCAGTGAAGTGACCGGCAAGCAGAGCGGCGGCAAGGCCGCTACCCCCGACTACGTTTTCGGTTGGCAGGTCAAGGGCAAATATAACGGCGAACCGCTGAGCGGCAGCGGCAAGATCGGCGGCATGCTGTCACTGCAGAGCGCCGATCTGCCGTTCCCGCTGCAGGCCGACGTGCGTTCCGGCAGCACCCGGGTTGCGGTGGCGGGCACCTTGTCCGATCCGCTGAACCTCGGTGGCCTGGACGTGCAGCTGAAATTTTCCGGCGAAAGCCTGGGTGACCTCTATGGCCTGACCGGCGTGCTGCTGCCGAACACGCCGCCGTATGCGACCGATGGCCATCTGATAGCCCGCCTGCATCAGCCGGGCGGCGCCGTGTTCGAATATCAGAAGTTCGACGGCAAAATCGGCGACAGTGACATTCACGGTGACTTGAAATACGTTGCCGGTAAGCCGCGGCCGACGCTGAGCGGCGCGGTGAGCTCCCGGCAGCTGAGGTTGGCGGATCTGGCGCCGTTGATCGGCGCGGATTCCAACGCCGCCAAAGCCGGGCGCGGCGAGAAGAGCCGCCAACCGGCGGATAAGGTGCTGCCGGTCGCGCAGTTCGATACGCAAAGCTGGCGCAAGATGGATGCGGACGTGAAGTTTGCCGCCGCGCGCATCGAACGCGGCAGCGATTTACCGCTGAGCGATCTGGCCACGCACCTGAAGCTGAACAATGGCGAGTTGCGTCTGGATCCGCTGCGCTTCGGCATGGCGGGCGGCAGCCTGAACGCCGTGGTGCGTCTCGACGGCGGCAAAAAGCCGATGCGTGGCCAGGTGGATATGCACGCGCGCAAACTCCAGCTCAAACAGCTGTTGCCGAACGTAGCGGCGATGAAGCGCAGCCTTGGGCAAATGAACGGCGATGCCAGGCTGACGGGCAGCGGAAATTCGGTGGCCGAGCTGCTGGCGACCAGCAACGGCGACCTGCGCCTGTTGATCAATAACGGGGTGATCAGCCGTAGCCTGATGGAGATCCTCGGCCTGAACGTCGGCAACTATCTGGTGGCGCAGCTGTTCGGCGACGACGTGGTGGGCATCAACTGTGCCGCGGCGGACGTCGGCATCCGCAGCGGCGTCGCCGCGCCGCGGCTGTTCGTGTTCGACACCGAGAACGCGGTGATCAACATCACCGGCAACACCAACCTCGCCACCGAACGGCTGGATTTGTCCATCGATCCGGAAAGCAAGGGGATGCGCGTGCTGACCCTGCGCTCGCCGCTGTACGTGAAAGGCACCTTCAAGCACCCCGACGCCGGGGTGAAAGCCGGGCCGCTGATCGCGCGCGGCGCGGCGGCGGTGGCGTTGGGGGCGGTGCTGACGCCGGCGGCGGCGCTGCTGGCGCTGGTCTCGCCCAGTGAAGGCGGCGAGGAAAACCAGTGCGGGCAGATCCTGCGGGAGATGAAAGGCAAAAAGTAATCAGGCACGCGGCGGCGGTGAGAGTAGCCGGCAGTCGTGATCCTGGATCTCTTCCGCCGAGGCCAGGGTGAACGGCAGCAGGCTGCGCTCGGTCGCCAGCAGCAGGAAATCGCCGTCCGGCAGCGCGGTCATCGCCAGGCCGAAGCTGCCCATGCGCCCGTCGGCGCGCGGCAGGCCGGAGGCCAACAGACGGAAGGCGCCCTGTTGCTCCAGCTCGGCAGGGGTCACCCGCCGCCCCAGATAGTCATGCCCCAACAGGCCGCCGGGCAGCGGTTGCCATTGCTCGATAAAATCGGGGCCGATCTGCGCCAGCCGCTGTTTTACCGCCGGCAACAGGCAGGAGATATGAATATGCAGCTGGTTTTGCGTGCGGCCATATTCCGAGTTGATCGCCAGTGAAATATCGCCGTCGTCGATCGGTTTGCCATAGCGTTCCGCCATCACGTGGCGCGCGCGCCAGGCCTGGGCGAAGAAATTCGGCGTGGCGGCGTCCAGCACCGCCGGGCTTTCTATCCCGGTGATTTTGGCGCTGGGCATCAGCAGGTATTGCAGCGGCCCGTTGCGATCTTTAAACACCACGAAGCCGGCCGGCACATCCACCTGCGCGCAGGGGGCCGGGTTGTCATGCGCCTGCTGATTGGGCAGACATTGCTGACTGACGATGCGCCACAGCGCATCGGGATGGTCGGGCTTCAACCCGTAATAGAGCGCGATGGCGAGAGCCGCCAGCAGCGCAACGCAGACAAATACCCCACGACGCAGAGACATCGGCCAATCCTGTTACCGAGAGAAACGTCCAGCATAGCCCGGTTTTATGACAGGAAACGAACAACGCGTGCGGCCCCCCGCAGTGAGGGGGCCGTAGGGGATCACAGCGACTGGTGGCGGGTTTCTTTCATCAGCAGCAGGGCCAACAGCGTCAACCCGGCCATCGCCGCCAGGTACATGCCGACGTAGAACAGCCCGTAGTGGGCCGCCAGCCAGGTGGCGATATAAGGCGCCACGGACGCGCCGAGAATAGACGCGACGTTGTAGGAGAACGATGCGCCGGTATAGCGCACTTCGGTCGGGAACAGCTCCGGCAGCAGCGCGCCCATGGGGCCAAAGGTCAGCCCCATGATGCTCAGGCCGCACAGCAGGAAGCCCATCACCAGCGCCTGGTTACCGGAACCCAGCAGGGTCGGGAACAGGAACGCGAAGCCGATCATCAGCAGGGTAATGGCGATCATGGTCTTGCGGCGGCCGAACGCGTCCGCCAGCAGGCCGGCGATCGGTACCATCACGCCGAAACCGATTACCGCCACCATCAGCATCCACAGGAAGCTGTTGCGGGAGTAGCCGAGCCCCAACGGCTGCGGCGTGGTGCCGTAGGTCATCGAATACACCGTCATCAGATAAAACAGCGTGTAGGTCGCCAGCATGATGAAAGTGCCGAGGATGGTCGCTTTCAGATGCTTGCTCAGCAGCGTGCCGAGTGGCACTTTCACCTGTTTGCCGGCTTTGGCCACTTTGGCGAACACCGGCGTTTCATGCAGCGACACCCGAACGTACAGGCCAATCAGCACCAGCGCGGCGGAGAGGATGAACGGCACGCGCCAGCCCCATTCCATAAACTGCTGATCGCTCAGCAGCCAGGAGAGCAGCAGGAAGGTGCCGTTGGCGAAGAAGAAGCCGATCGGCGCGCCCAACTGGGGGAAGGAGCCGTACAGCGCGCGCTTTTTGGCCGGCGCGTTCTCCGTCGCCAGCAGGGCGGCGCCGCCCCATTCGCCGCCCAGCCCCAGGCCCTGCCCGAAGCGCGCCAGCGCCAGCAGGATAGGGGCGAAGATGCCGATGGTTTCATAGCTCGGCAGCAGGCCGATCAGCACGGTGGAAATCCCCATGGTCAGCAGCGAGGCGACCAGCGTGACCTTGCGCCCCACGCGATCGCCGAAGTGCCCGAACAGCGCAGAGCCGATAGGGCGCGCGACAAAGGCGACGGCGAAGGTGGCCAGCGACTGCAGCGTTGCGGTGGTCGGGTCGCCCTGTGGGAAGAAGATATGTGGAAACACGATCACCGCGGCGGTGGCGTAGATGTAGAAGTCGAAGAACTCGATGGCGGTACCGACCAGCGAGGCGACGATGACTTTCCCGCGGGAGTTCACCGGTGTGGACGCGTCGTCGGCGTCGAGTGGGGGTGCGATGGTGGCTTGCATAATATTTCTTATTGTTGGAAGGGGTAAAAATCCATCTTAGTGACAGCATTCGGCCTTTTCAACGCGGGAACTTTGGGCAATGGCCCCGCTAACCGGTTAAAAAGACTAATGTTTTATCTGGCTTGTTTTCTGCAGCGTTAAACGTTGAGAAAGGGCTTTCGTGCAGAGGGAATGGCTGTAAAAGCGGCAAAGAAAAGTGAGCGAGCAGTTTGTTATGCTGGTTTTTCGGATCGCGCGCCGCGTTATTTAGACGTATTGACTGGTTTTCTGGTTGATATCCAGAGGAAAGTGCCGGTGTGTGCGATAACACCGGCACGATCGCATGGCTTCAGCGCGCCGGAGGTTCGCGTTCCGGCAACGCTTTGTCGCCTTTGTAGTCGGCGGTGGCGATCCAGGCGGCGCAAAACAGCGTCAAACGAGCGAAGAAGTAGAAGAACGCCATCAGCCCGATCACCGATCCGAAGGCCGCGCCGGAAGGCGACTTTGCCACCTGCGGCAGCGTCATGGTCATCACGAACTTGATCACCTCAAAGCCGATGGCGGCGAGCAAGGTGCCGCGCAGCAGCGCTTTTTTCTTCGGTTTGTGGCGCGGCAGCATCCAGAAAATCCACAGGAACAGCAGATAGTTGGCGAAGATCGAGATCGACAGCGCGATCAGCGTCAGCGCCGGCCGCAGCCATTCGATGCCGTCCAGCCCCAGCGCATTGACGATCGCCGCCTGCGCCGACCCGGCGACCGAAGTCAGCGACAGCGTAATGATCAGCGCGACCACCAGGCCGGTCAGCGAGATGAAGTCGCGGGTGTATTTGAAGTAGATTTTCTCCTGATCCTGCGGATTGCGCTCCCAGACATCGCGCGACTGCGCGCGGATCGCCTCGCGCAGGTTGCCCATCCAGCTGATGCCGGAATAGAGCGCCAGCGCCAGGCCGGTCAATCCCACGGTGGTGCGCTGCTGAATGGCGGTGTTGACGGTGTTCTTCAGCGTGCTGGCCAGCGTCGGATCGCTGATGCTGCCGACGATGCGGTTGATCAAGCGGGCCAGCAGATCCGGGTTGGAGGCCAGCACGAAGCCGGCGGCGGCAAACGACACCATCAGGATCGGGATCAGCGAGAGGAATGAAAAATAGGTAATAGCGGCGCCGAACTGGCTACCCAGCCGATCGTTAAAGCGTTCGGCGGCGCGCAGCAGGTGCGCCACGCTTGGCCAGGCTTTGATGCGTTCAATCAGACGTGAAAAACCACCGATGCGGCGGTCGAGGGTCTCATGGCCGGTCTTGATGGCGATAAGCGGCTTCGGCGGCGTGTCTTGTGCGGGCTGGTGGCGTTCCTGGTCTGGTCCTGTAGGCATTACTTCACGATTTCCTTAACGTTAAACGGCATGTTTCAGCGTTGATTATAGCCAAAGCCCCGCAGCGTTTTGAACGCCGGGGCGGCAAACGGTCATTTTCCGAGCTTAGCGCGTTAGCGCCCGGCATGAAATGCCGGGGAGGGGTCGATAGGTAAAATTCCTATGAAAACCCCGTGGCGCCTCGGTTTTTTTCACTTCCCTACCTCCAATTTTTATCTGTTTCGTCGGCGAGAAAGCGTTTACTCATGATGTGGCGTCGCGCTTTTGCCGCCCACCGCTCCGCTGCAGCCGTAGGGGCTGGAACGGTCTCATCCGTCATCAACAGAAAAACTGGAAGGTCTTATGAAATTGCTTAATCACCCCACCTGTCGTCCGTTTACCGAAGCGGGCAATCTGTCGCAGCTGTCCGCCTACTATGAAGAGGGGCGGCACATCATGTGGATGCTGCTGCGCGCCGCGCCGCGCCCCTGCTTCAACCAGGCGCTGATCGAAGACATCATGACGCTGGCGCAGGCGGCGAAGGAGTCTTCGCTGCGGTTCGATTTCTGGGTCACCGGCTCGCTGGTGCCGAACATGTTCAACGTCGGCGGCGATCTGCAGTTCTTCGCCGAAGCGATCAAAAACCGCAAGCGCGAGGCGATGATGGCCTACGCGCGCGCCTGCATCGACTGCGTACATGCGGCGGCGCGCGGTTTCGACACCGGCGCGGTCAGCATTGCGATGGTCGAAGGCAGCGCGCTGGGCGGCGGCTTTGAAGCGGCGCTGGCGCACCATTTCGTGCTGGCGCAGAACAACGCGCGCATGGGGTTTCCGGAGATCGCGTTCAACCTGTTTCCCGGTATGGGCGGTTACTCGCTGGTGGCGCGCAAGGCTGGCATGCGCTTGGCCGAGGAGCTGATTTGGGGCGGCGAGTCGCACACCGCAGAGTGGTTCGAGAGCCGCGGGCTGGTAGACCAGCTGTTCCAGCCCGGCGACGCCTACATGGCGACGCGCACCTTTATCGATACCATACGGCCGAAGCTCAACGGCATGCGCGCCATGCTGCGGGCGCGTCAGCGCGTGTTGCAGCTGACGCGTTCCGAGCTGATGGACATTACTGAAGACTGGGTGCACTCGGCCTTTACCATTGAGGAAAAAGACCGCGCCTACATCGAGCGGCTGGTGATGTTGCAGGATCGCCATACCCTGAACCTGCGTCGTGCCGGCTAACGTTAACGCGCCCGCCTCACGCGGAGGGTGAGTGCGGGCGGTAGGACTGCAGCCAATGCTCCAGCTGTTCCGGGAGCATTGGCCGCGCAAACAGAAAGCCCTGTTTTTCGTCCACGCCGACCTCGTCGAGGAAGTGGTTTTCGCTCTCGGTCTCCACCCCTTCGGCGATCACCCGGAACGCCAACGCCTCCGCCGCCGCAACGATCGCGCGCACCAACGATTGCGATACCGGGTTGAAATTCACCCCGCGCACGAAGCTTTTATCCAGCTTGATGGCGTCCAGCGGAATACGCGCCAGCTGCGCCAGCGACGAATAGCCGGTGCCGAAGTCGTCGAGATGCACCTGCGCGCCCAGTTCGCGCAACCGGGTGATCAGCGCGCGAGCGCGGTTCTCGTCTTCAATCAGGCTGCTTTCGGTCAACTCGAAGTCCAACAGACAAGGGGCCATGCGGTGACGGCGCAGCACCCCGAGCAGGTCGTTGACGATGCTGTCGTCGGCCAGCTGCCGGGCGGAGAGGTTGACCGCCACCCGCAGATTCAATCCCTGCTCTTGCCACTGCGCCGCCTGGCCGGCGGCGGTCTGCAATACCCATTGCCCCAGTGGGCCGATCAGGCCGGACTCCTCGGCGTAGGAGATGAACTGCAGCGGCGGGATCAGGCCGCGCTCCGGCGAATCCCAGCGCACCAGCGCTTCCACGCTGTGCACCTCACCGCTGCGCGCGTCGATTTTCGGCTGGTAATACAGCACCAGCTGATTTTGCTCCAGGCCTTTGCGCAGATTGGTGTCCAGCCACATGTATTCGGCGACGCGCTTGTTCATCTCCGGCGAGAAGACGGTATAGGTGCGTTTGCCGTGCTCCTTGGCGACGTACATGGCGGTATCGGCGCTGCGGATCAGGCTGTCGAGATCGTTGCCGTGCTCCGGGCACAGCGCGATGCCGATCGAACAGCCGGTATACACCTCAATCAGGCCGATGCGGAAAGGGGTTTTCAGCCTGTCAATGATGCGCTGCGCCAGCGTTTGCAGGCGCTCGCGATCGGTTTGCGGCGCCAGCACCAAGAATTCGTCGCCGCCGAGGCGGGCGAGCACCTGGTCCGGGCTCAGGCAGCCGAGGATCGCCAGCGCGACCTCGACCAGCAGCCGATCGCCGAACATATGGCCGTAGGCGTCGTTGACCTTCTTGAAGTTGTCGAGATCGAGGTAGACCAGGCCGAAACTCTCTTCGCCGCGCGTGGCGATGGCGTGATTGATTTTGTCCTGGATCGCGTTACGGTTCGGTAGGCCGGTGATGAGATCGGTGTTGGCCAGCACCCGCAGCCGCTCCTGCGCACGGCGTTCTTCGGTGATGTCGGTACCGGAGCAGATAAGATACACCTCGTTCTTGCCGCTGCCGCTGTGCACGAACTTATTGCGGAACAGGAACAGCCGTTCGCCCTTGACCGTTTTTACCCAGCGTTCCACCTCATAGGACGAACCGTTGCGGAAGAAGCCGGCGATGTTGCGCCGCGAAGCGGCGGCTTCTTCCGGGCTCATAAACAGCTGGAAAACGTTTTTGCCGATCACTTCATGTTCGCGCAGCCCGGTGTACTCCTCGCTCAGCCGGTTGAAGCGTTGGATGCGGCCGTGCTGATCGACGATCACGATCACCGAGTTGGCTTCGGACACCACCTGCTCGGCGAAGGAGAGGCCGTGCACCAGATCGCGCGCCACGGATTGGGTGTCGCTGAAGGCGGAAGCGGTGCCCGCCCATTCGAGATTATTGACGCGGCGCCCCACCAGATGCAGATGCAGCGGTTCTCCGGCGAGCGTAATGGTCAGTTCAAGGCTGGCGGTGACGCCGGTCAGACGGCGGATTTTCGCCGCTTCCATGGCGCTGAGCGCCACCGCGACGTGGGCTTTGCCCTTAACGGCGGACAGCTCCAGGGCATTGCTGTCAAACGCCAGCCGCCAGTGGGGGCTTTGGGTGCCGAAGTGGGCGTTAAGAAGCTCAGGGCCTTGGTCTGCGGGCATGATGATTCCTCAAAAGAGCACGGGCGGCCGGTCAGCACAGCTCCGGGGCAGCCTGTTGGCCCGAAAGTGGTCGCCGTGCGCATCTGTGCATCATATAACAGGTTTTCACAGGCGAGGCGGGTGATGGAAACTATTATATAAGCAATGATTAGTTTTGCGGTGTAAACGTCACCCGGCGGCCGGTTGTCTTAAAGTGTAGGAGAACATCGGATCCTGTGATGTTTGTACCGACCTCCCCGCTATCGGAAAACGGTTGATGCAAGGTTGCCGTGGAGGCGAGTAAATTATAGCGGTGAGGGGAAAGCGGAAAAATAACTCCACCGGGGGGATTTTTACCGGGAAATTAAAATTTCCATCAAATAAACGCCATCTTCATAGTTTTCTCATAATTGGTGAATAAATCCGAGACGGGTTTTAAAAAGTTTACACACCCTCGCATTACTTGAATTTTATCAGCCTATTATTATCTCCGACGACGAATGAGCCTGTTAACGTACAGCGCTCCTGATGAAGAAAAACTTTTAAGGAAATGATTATGCGTAAATTGACGGCTTTATTTATTGCTTCCACGCTGGCTCTGGGTTCTGCTTCTGCGGCGTTCGCTGCAGACACGACGGCACCGGCACCGGATGCGGTGCCGATGAAAATGATGCATCACAAGGGTGAAGGCAAAGGCGGCCCGTTCGCCGGGCTGAACCTGACCGAACAGCAGCGCCAGCAGATGCGCGACATCATGAAAGAGTCGCACCAGAAGCGCGGGCCGGGCATGAAAGAGGAACGCCAGGCGCTGCATAATCTGGTGGCTTCCGACAGCTTTGACGAAGCGAAGGCGAAAGCGCAAATTGACGCGATGGGCAAAGCGCAATCCGAACGCATGCTGGAACGCGCCAAAGCGGAAAATAAAATGTATAACCTGCTGACTCCTGAGCAGAAAAAACAATACAATGAGAATTATCAGAAACGCGAGCAAAAGATGATGGACCATATGAATAAAATGAAGGAGCAGATGTCCTCCGGTCAGTAATATCCGCTCGCGGTGAATAAAAAAGGGCCAGACTATTTGTCTGGCCTTTTTTATTTGGCGTTATCACCGGCAGGTTCTGCAGTGAGTGATAATCATTCCCCGCCGACAATGTGCCGGAACTGTTCGGCAACGGCCTGTGCAAAGCGCGGGTCGTTAATATGATAAGGCGTTTTTATCAGCCGGCGTTTGTCGGTGGCGTATACCGTCTCCTCCAGCGCTTGCGTAAAGGCGGCCAGCGCCGCCGGATCCCAGAACGGTTGCCCCGGCGCATCCAGAGCCGATACGCCGCCTGCCGGGATCACGAAGCGCACTTCGCCCGTACAGGCATTGATTTTTTCGCCCATCCAACGTCCGATTAACGCGCTTTCCCGCGCGCTGGTGCGCACCAGCGTCACTTGCGGATTGTGATGGTGGCGCAGGCGGTTGGCGTAGCGAGCCGGCACCGTATTCGGCGCGCCGAAGTTGATCATGTCGATCGCGCCGCAGGAGAGCACGCAAGGGATGCCGGTACGCGCGATGGCCCCGAAACGATCTGCATTGCAGGGTAGCACACCGCCAAACAGGTAATCGGCCACTTCGGTGGTGGTCAAGTCGATGGCGCCGTGCAGTTGGCGGCTATCGATCAGTTTTTCCAGCGCTCTGCCGCCGCTGCCGGTGGCGTGAAACGTCAGGCAATCCCATTGCGGCTCAAGGTCGGCAACCAGCGCCTGAATGCAGGGCGTGGTGACGCCAAACATCGTCAGGCCAATCGCGGGCTTGTCGTCGGGATAGTCGACGGCGGCGAAGCGTACGGCCCCGGCTATCTGGCGCGCCGCGTTGCCGAGCACCCGTCGCGAGATGCGGTTCAGACCGGCGAGATCGGTGACCGAATACAGCATGTTGATGTCACTGGCGCCGACATAGGCGGAAACGTCACCCGCCGCCATGCTTGAGACCATTATTTTCGGCAGGCCGATCGGCAGCTGCTGCATGGCCGGCGTGATGATGGCGGTGCCACCGGAGCCCCCCAGGCCAAGCAGGGCGGCAATATCGCGGCGCGTCAGGATAAAGCGTTCGAAAGCCGTCGCCATGGCGGCGATCGCCTGGCCGCGGCTGGCGCAGAAGACCGCGCCGGCGCCTGCCGGATGGTGGCGGGCAACGTCCTCTGGGCTGATATCGGCGGGGGAATCAAACGGCAAGCTACGGGTGGAGAGATCGACGGTTCGCGTAGGTAAGTTCAGGGCAGCGATCAGCCGCCGTACGTACTCCAACTCTTGTCCTTTGGTATCTGCTGTGGTAGCAATATAGACAAAATTTGAAGTATCAATCATGGGGTTTTCCCGAGTGTTTCTAGTTTTTATTTATAAATTATGATGTTATATTTTTATTGGAACCCTGGTGCTGGCTGTTAAGTTAAAGTAATTAATGTATTTATATAATGAGACGGCCGTATCATTTTTGCAAGGGTTAGGCGATGCAAAATGGGACTTCTGTCTCATTTTTGAGCTTTTCAACGTGGCCGGCGCTTTGCCGGCAACCGGCCAACAGAGGCATCGTCCCCGGTTGTGCTAGCGTGTGCAGATGCATGAGGTTTATGTGCCGATAGATGCTTTTCCCGTCCCTCTCGATCCTTCTCTGACCTCCGCCCGGGCAAAAACCTACCGTTTGTTGCTGGCCAGCGCGATGGCGCTGTATGACGAAGGCGCGTTTCCTTCGATCACCGAACTGGCGGCGCATGCACAGGTATCGCGTGCGACGGCCTACCGTTACTTTCCGACCCAAAGTGCGCTGATTAGCGCCGTGGTGGCGGAAAGCCTGGGCCCAATCCTGGAATGGCGCCCGCAAGACGATGATGCTTTGAAGCGTATTCAGCAATTGCTGAGCTTCGCCTATCCTCAGATGGAGCGGCATGAGGGGGCGTTGCGCGCGGCGTTGCAACTCTCTTTACAGCAGTGGGCGAACGCGACGCCGGGCGAAAAATTCGTGCGCGGCAACCGCAAGCGTCTGCTGGCGCTGGCGGTAGAACCGTTGCAGGGCAAACTGCCGTCGGACTCTCTGCAGAGAGTGATTCATGCTTTCTCGCTGATTTACGGCTCGGAAGTATTTCTGGTGTTGAAAGATATCTGGGGCCTGGAGCTGGATAATATTCAGGATGTCACGCAATGGATGGCCAAAGCCATCCTTCGTCAGGCGGAAGAAGACGCGATGAACAGCAAAAAAACATCAGCAGGATAATCCAATTTTTGCCGATGGCTGAGTGAAAATCCAGCATAATTCACTGAGTGAATATTGGCAAAATTTATAATTAAAAGTGATAAAAGACGCCTGTTAATCACTTTTCAGGCGTTCTGTCTCTTTGTTGTTTACTGAATTATATTCTTATTTATCATAATCATAATATTGTTTCTCTCACCTCATGCCGCGACTTAGGCGTTGGGGGATGTCATTGCCATTTCTTATCCTCCTTCGCCTGATCCACCCCTGAAACTTTCTCTCCTCCCTCCTGACTGCCGGATGACACATTAAGCGCACTTGAGATTGTTGTGCTTTATTTATTTGGTGTTACCAAACTGTTACACAAAAAATCTTATAAAACATTTGCAAACAACAACGGACGGTATCTGGGATGGAGAAGAAACTTAGAGGAGTCAAATCCGCTCGGGCGGCCTTCGGCTGGCCTGAAATCGGAGTTCATCGCGCACAATGGAGCGCGATGCTGATCTGCCTGACGGCGATCGGCGGGGCGCAGGCTGCCACCTATATAGAGAACGGCAAAGCGGGCGATCCGGCCAGCTGGCGCAGCAGTGAGTTCAACGCGGAATGGGGGCTGGGGGCGATCCACGCCGACCAGGCCTACGCCGCCGGTTATACCGGCAAAGGCATCAAACTCGGCATTTTCGATCAGCCGGTTTACGCCAAACATCCCGAATTTGCCGGTGAGAATAAGGTGATCAATTTGGTTACCGAAGGCATCCGCGAATACACCGACCCCTATATTCCGGTGAAAAAAGGCGACGCTTTCCGCTATGACGGCACGCCGAGCGTGGATTCCGATGGCACGCTCGGTTCGCACGGCACCCACGTGGGCGGCATCGCCGCCGGCAGCCGCGACGGCGGCGCCATGCACGGCGTGGCGTTCAACGCGCAGATCATCAGCGCGGAAAACGGCGATCCCGGCCCGGAGGACGGCATCATCCTCGGCAACGACGGCGCGGTGTACCAGGCCGGTTGGGATGCGCTGGTGGCCAGCGGCGCGCGCATCATCAACAACAGCTGGGGCATCGGCATTACCGATAAATTCGCCAAGGGAGGCAAAGATCCCGCTTATCCTCATTTCACGGTCGACGATGCGCAAAAGCAGTTCGATCAGATCAAGGTTATCCTGGGCACCAAGCCCGGCGGCGCCTATCAGGGCGCGATCGACGCGGCGCGCAGCGGCGTGGTCACCATCTTCGCCGCCGGTAACGATTACAACCTGAACAACCCGGACGCCATGGCCGGCCTGGCGTATTTCGTGCCGGATATCGCGCCGAACTGGCTGTCGGTCGCCAGCCTGCAGGATCCTACCAATACCGGCGATTACAGCATCAGCACCTTCTCTTCCCGCTGCGGCTATACCGCCAGTTTGTGCGTCTCGGCACCGGGTACCCGGGTGTACAGCTCGGTGATTGAAGGCACCAGCGTGGAGAATCTGACGACCGGCTACGCCAAATACAGCGGTACCTCGATGGCGGCGCCGCACGTGGCCGGCAGCGTTGCGGTGCTGATGGAGCGGTTCCCGTATTTGAATGGCGCACAGGTGGCGGACGTGCTGAAAACCACCGCCACCGACATGGGCGCGCCGGGCATCGACGCGCTCTACGGCTGGGGGATGATCAACCTG
>NZ_RXKV01000001.1:0-242820 GCF_016805595.1 Serratia sp. 4542 | reverse complement strand
CTTCAAGACTTGATATTTTTTTGCATCCGAAGATGCTGGATATCGTCTTGTGGAGTGCCCACACAGATTGTCTGATAAATTGTTAAAGAGCAGTGAGTTAGGCGCTTTCGCTTGCTAACTCGAGGTGGCGTATATTACGCTTTCCTCTTTCAGAGTCAACCCTAATTTTCAGGATTTTTTCTCTTTCTTCCCGGCCGCTGTGTGAAGTGAATCACTTGCGCCGTGTCGATGGAGGCGCATTATAGGGAGCCGGTTCAGAATGACAAGCGATAATATGCATTTTTTATCTGACCGCTCACTATTCATTCGTAACGCCTATTAAACCCGCTTTTTGATGGCTGCCGGCAGGTCCGCCAGGCTATTTAACACCCAATCGGCCAGCTGTTCGCCCTGCTCGGTCACGGGCTTGCCGGTGCGCACCAATACCTTGGTACCAACGCCGGCCGCGATCGCCGCCTGCATATCTTCCGGTTTATCGCCCACCATATAAGAAGCGGCCATATCGATGTTCAATTCCTGCTGCGCTTGCAGCAGCATGCCCGGCTGCGGTTTACGGCAGTCACACACCTGACGATACTCTTCTATTACTGCCTCCGGATGGTGCGGGCAGAAATAGATGCCGTCGAAGTCGACGTCGCGATCGGCCAGCGACCAGTCCATCCACTCGGTCAGGTACATAAATTGGTCTTCGCTGAACTTGCCGCGCGCAATGCCGGACTGGTTGGTCACCATCACCAACGCGAAGCCCATCTTTTTGAGTTCGCGACAGGCGTCAATCACGCCGTCAATAAAGTGGAAGTTGTCGATTTCATGGACATAGCCATGGTCAACGTTAATCGTACCGTCACGATCGAGAAAAATTGCTGGAACGCTTTGTGTCACCGCTTTGCTCCTGAGGGCCTGTATACGCTGACAGTATCGCATGTTTTACCCCGCACTGAGAACGCCGGAGAACGTCGTTGGCCGTTGACTTAGACGTCTAGACGCCTTAACATCTGATCCATACCTTGGTTCCACGCCGAGGTTTACTTTTATCTAGCCACGGGCAACCACGCTAAAATAAGAAGAATATGATTAAACTTTCTAACATCACTAAAGTGTTCCAGCAGGGTTCGCGCACTATTACCGCGCTCTCTGACGTGACCCTTCACGTCCCTGCCGGGCAAATCTATGGCGTTATCGGGTCTTCCGGTGCCGGCAAAAGCACGCTGATCCGCTGCGCCAACATGCTGGAGCGCCCAACGTCCGGCCAGGTCCTGGTCGATGGTCAGGATCTGACCTCGCTGTCGGAAAGCGAACTGACGCGCGCCCGTCGCCAAATCGGCATGATCTTCCAGCACTTCAACCTGCTCTCTTCCCGCACGGTGTTCGGCAACGTGGCGCTGCCGCTGGAGCTGGACAATACGCCGCGCGCCGAGATCAAAAAGCGCGTGACCGAACTGCTGGAGCTGGTCGGCCTGGCGGACAAGCACGACGCCTACCCGGCCAACCTGTCCGGCGGCCAGAAACAGCGCGTGGCGATCGCCCGTGCGCTGGCCAGCAATCCCAAAGTGCTGCTGTGCGACGAAGCCACCAGCGCGTTGGATCCGGCCACCACCCGTTCCATCCTGGAACTGCTGAAAGACATCAACCGCCGTCTGGGCCTGACCATTCTGCTCATCACCCACGAAATGGACGTGGTGAAACGCATCTGCGACCAGGTCGCGGTCATCAGCCAGGGGCAACTGATCGAAAAAGACAGCGTCAGCGAAGTGTTCTCACACCCGAAAACCCCGCTGGCCCAGCAGTTCATTCAGTCCACGCTGCATCTGGATATCCCGGACGACTACGCCGCACGCCTGTCGCCGGAACGTCAGGGCGACCGCCAGCCGCTGCTGCGCCTGGAATTCACCGGCCAGTCGGTCGATGCGCCGCTGCTGTCTGAAGCCGCTCGCCGCTTCAACGTGAACAACAACATTATCAGCGCCCAGATGGATTATGCCGGCGGCGTGAAATTCGGCGTGATGCTGGCGGAGCTGCACGGCAGCGACGAAGACGCGCTGGCGACGATTAAGTTCCTGCAAGAAAATCAGGTAAAAGTAGAGGTTCTGGGTTATGTCTGAGGCAATGATGTGGTTGATGGCGCGTGGCGTGTGGGAAACCGTCATGATGACCTTTGTCTCCGGCTTCTTCGGTTTCGTGCTCGGCCTGCCGGTCGGCGTGCTGCTGTATGTTACCCGCCCTGGGCAAATCATCGCCAACAACTCGCTGTATAAAATCCTGTCTGGGCTGGTGAACATCTTCCGTTCCATCCCGTTCATTATCCTGCTGGTTTGGATGATTCCGTTTACCCGCATGATCGTCGGCACCTCTATCGGTCTGCAGGCGGCCATCGTGCCGTTGACCGTGGGCGCCGCACCGTTCATCGCGCGCATGGTGGAAAACGCCCTGCTGGAGATCCCATCCGGTCTGGTGGAAGCGGCGCGCGCCATGGGCGCCACGCCGATGCAGATCATCAAGAAAGTGTTGCTGCCGGAAGCCTTGCCGGGCCTGGTCAACGCCGCAACCATCACGCTGATCACCCTGGTGGGCTACTCTGCCATGGGCGGCGCGGTCGGCGCCGGTGGTCTGGGCCAAATCGGTTACCAATACGGTTATATCGGTTATAACGCCACGGTGATGAATACCGTATTAGTATTACTGGTAGTTTTGGTTTATCTGATCCAGTTCTGCGGCGATCGCATCGTCAAAGCCGTTACCCATAAATAGTTTCACAGCATGTTAATGCGAGTCTAATGAGGAAGGGATATGTCGTTAAAATTTAAATCCATCGCGGCAATTGGCGCACTGATCGGTACTCTGGCTCTGGCGGGCTGCGGCCAGGATGAAAAAAATCCAAACCACATCAAGGTCGGTGTGATCGTCGGCGCTGAGCAGCAAATAGCTGAAGTCGCTCAGAAAGTGGCGAAAGAGAAATACGGTCTGGACGTTGAGCTGGTGACCTTCAACGACTACGTGTTGCCTAACGAAGCGCTGAGCAAAGGCGATATCGATCTGAACGCCTTCCAGCACAAGCCATACCTGGATCAGCAAATCAAAGATCGCGGCTACAAGCTGGTGCCGGTCGGCAGCACCTTTGTTTACCCGATTGCCGGTTACTCCAAGAAAATCAAATCGCTGGACGAGCTGAAAGACGGCTCTCAGATCGCACTGCCTAACGATCCGACCAACCTGGGCCGTTCGCTGCTGCTGCTGCAGAAAGTCGGCCTGATCAAACTGAAAGACGGCGTTGGCCTGCTGCCGACCGTGCTGGACGTGACCGAGAACCCGAAAAACCTGAAGCTGGTTGAGCTGGAAGCGCCTCAGCTGCCACGTTCCCTGGATGATCAGCAGATCGCGCTGGCGGTAATCAACACCACTTACGCCAGCCAGATCGGCCTGACGCCGGCGAAAGACGGTCTGTTCGTGGAAGACAAAGACTCGCCTTACGTCAACCTGCTGGTTGCGCGCGAAGATAACAAAGATGCGGAAAACGTGAAGAAATTCGTGCAGGCCTATCAGTCTGACGAAGTCGAAGCCGCCGCCAACAAAATCTTCAACGGTGGTGCGGTGAAAGGCTGGTAAGCGCTTATTCGCCAATTTTATTCCTATAATTGCAAGACGGGCCAAGGCCCGTCTTGTTATTTCCGCCATAGATTGCTTCAATAGCGCCACTTTCATTAAGGCAGAGGAATCTCAATGCGTGTTTTACCTCTCTGTTTGTTAGCGCTCGCGCTGGCCGGATGTTCATCGCAACGTATCGCGCCGTCCTCAACAAACAGCACCAGCAAGCCGACCACCACCAGCCCGGCCAAGACCACGCCGGCCGCCCGCCCTGCTCCGGTAAAACTGTACAAAAGTGCAGAAGAGCTCGTGGGTAAACCGTTCCGCGATCTGGGTGAAGTGTCCGGCGAATCGTGCCAAACCACCGTACAAGACTCCCCACCGAATCTGGCCACCGCCCGCAAACGCATGCAAATCCGCGCGTCTTACATGAAGGCCAACGCCGTGCTGCTGCACGACTGCCAGATTGTCAGCGGCGTCGCCGGTTGTTACCAGCAGGCCGTCTGCCAGGGCTCGGCGCTTAACGTCTCGTCCAAATGACCGAATTCGTTTTCGAGCAGATCGGCGTGATCCGCTCGCCGTATAAAGAAAAATTCGCCGTTCCCCGCCAGCCGGGGCTGGTCGAAGACGGTGGCGGCGAACTGCTGCTGCTGCCGCCCTACAACCAGGCGGAGGCGGTACGCGGCCTCAGCGATTTCAGCCATCTGTGGGTGATGTTCATTTTCCATCAAACCCTGGAAGGCGGCTGGCGGCCGACGGTGCGCCCGCCGCGTTTAGGCGGCAATGCCCGCATGGGCGTGTTCGCCACCCGCTCCACCTTCCGCCCCAACCCGCTCGGCATGTCCCTGATCGAACTGAAAGGCGTGCGGGTAAAAAACGGCGACGTGGTGCTGGAGCTGGGCAGCCTCGATCTGGTCGACGGCACCCCGGTGGTGGACATCAAGCCTTATCTGCCGTTCGCCGAGAGCCAGCCGCAGGCCCGCGCCGGCTTTGCCCAGGCCGCGCCCGCCGGCGACATGCCGGTGCGCTTCGCGCCGCAGGCCGAGCAGCAGCTGCAGCAACATCAGGCGCGTTACCCGCAATTAAGGCGTTTTATCAGCCAGGTGCTGGCACAAGACCCCCGTCCCGCCTATCGTAAAGGAGAGGACGTCGAACGGGATTACGCCGTCTGGCTGCTGGATTTCAACGTGCGCTGGCGCGTCGTGGACGGTCATACCGAAGTGTTGGCGCTCGACCCGCGTTAAAATTCCGCCGCCTCTCTTTTGGCGACCCGCTCGCGCTGGTAAACTAAACCACTTTTGTCACTTTTGGCCGCCACTCTGGCAGCCCGATGCAATTTGCAGTTCTAACGGAACCAAAACACCATGCGTACTAGCCAATATCTGCTCTCCACTCTGAAGGAGACACCTGCCGACGCCGAAGTGATCAGCCACCAGCTGATGCTGCGCGCCGGGATGATCCGCAAGCTGGCCTCCGGTCTTTACACCTGGCTGCCGACCGGCCTGCGCGTTCTGAAAAAGGTTGAAAACATCGTTCGCGAAGAAATGAACAATGCTAATGCGATCGAAGTGTCTATGCCGGTGGTTCAGCCTGCCGACCTGTGGCAGGAAAGCGGCCGTTGGGAGCAATACGGCCCCGAGCTGCTGCGCTTTGTCGACCGCGGCGACCGTCCGTTCGTGCTGGGCCCGACGCACGAAGAAGTGATCACCGATCTGATCCGCAACGAGATCAGCTCGTACAAACAGCTGCCGCTGAACTTCTTCCAGATCCAGACCAAGTTCCGCGATGAAGTGCGCCCGCGTTTCGGCGTGATGCGTTCCCGTGAGTTCCTGATGAAGGATGCCTACTCCTTCCACACCTCACAGGAGTCTCTGCAGGAGACTTACGACGCGATGTACGAAGCGTACAGCAAAATCTTCAGCCGCATGGGCCTGGATTTCCGCCCGGTACAGGCCGATACCGGCTCGATCGGCGGCAGCGCCTCGCACGAATTCCAGGTGCTGGCAGACAGCGGTGAAGACGATATCGTGTTCTCCACCGGTTCCGACTTCGCCGCCAACATCGAGCTGGCGGAAGCGGTCGCGCCGGCGGCTCCACGCGCGGCGGCCAGCGAAGCGCTGCGCCTGGTGGATACGCCAAACGCCAAAACCATCGTTGAGCTGGTCGAGCAGTTCCAGCTACCGGTGGAAAAAACCGTGAAAACGCTGATGGTGCGCGCCACCGAAGAGAGCGGCCACAAGCTGGTAGCCCTGCTGGTGCGCGGCGATCACGAGCTGAACGAAATCAAGGCCGAGAAGCTGGCGCAGGTTGCCGCGCCGCTGACCTTCGCCACCGAAGAAGAAATTCGCGCCATCGTCGGCGCCGGCCCGGGTTCACTCGGCCCGGTCAACCTGCCGATGCCGGTGGTTGCTGACCGCAGCGTAGCGGCGATGAGCGACTTTGGCGCCGGTGCCAACGTTGACGGCAAACACTACTTCGGCATCAACTGGGAGCGCGACTTGCCGCTGCCACAGGTGGCCGATATCCGTAACGTGGTGGAAGGCGACGCCAGCCCGGACGGTCAGGGCACGCTGCTGATCAAACGCGGCATCGAAGTGGGCCATATCTTCCAGCTCGGCACCAAGTACTCGGAAGCGATGAAAGCGACCGTGCAGGGCGAAGACGGCCGTAACCAGGTGCTGACCATGGGCTGCTACGGTATCGGGGTCACGCGCGTCGTGGCCGCCGCCATCGAGCAGAACCATGACGAACGCGGCATCATCTGGCCGGACGCCATCGCACCGTTCCAGGTAGCGATCCTGCCGATGAACATGCACAAGTCGTTCCGCGTGCAGGCGCTGGCCGAAGAGCTGTACAACACCCTGCGCTCCCACGGCATCGACGTGATCCTCGATGACCGCAAAGAGCGTCCGGGCGTGATGTTCGCGGATATGGAGCTGATCGGCGTGCCGCACTCTATCGTTATCGGTGACCGCAACCTCGACAACGAAGAGATCGAGTACAAGAACCGCCGCGTCGGCGAGAAGCAAATGATCAAAACCGGCGAAATCGTTGATTTCCTGCTGGGCCAGATCAAACGCTAAGCGACGAACGCCAGAAAATAAAAAACCCGCTCAGGCGGGTTTTTTTATATCCGAAATTGCTTATTTGCTGCTGCAGTTCTTGCTGCGGTCGAACGCGATTTTACCGTCCGGCACCAGCGCTTTTTCGGTCAGACCTTCCTCCATCGACGGCTGCACGCTGAAGTGCGCGCTGAACGTCAGGAATACCGGCTCACCGGCGGTCTTGTATGCTTTGGCGTAACCTTGCTCCAGCGCGATGTTGTTGTCTACCGGGAAGGTTTTGCCGGTCGCGCAGTCCTTGAAGACGGCCGCGTCCGCCATATAGGTGTAGCTGCCTTTCAACGTCATCGGCGTTTTAGGCAACGGCTTCTCAACCGGATCCAGGCGGTAATTCAGTTTGGACTCGATCGGCACGCCGCTGCGATCCAGCATTTCCAGGCTCTTGCCCACCGGGCGGAAGTAGCGTTTTTCGCCGTTGCTGTCGGTCAGCACCAGTTTATCCGCCGTGCGCGCCCATTTACCGTAATCGGCAAAGGTCTGATCGCCGTCTTTGGTACCGCGATAGGTTTCCTGCAGCACGAAGGTGCCGTCCTCATCCAGGAACAGCGCCGTATCCAGACCGCCGCAATCGGCGCAAGGCAACACCCCTTGATAGCTCTGCGGCATCGGCTGCAGCGGTTGTTCCTTCGGTTGATAATGATTGTTGCATCCCAACAACGAGAGTGCGCCTGCCGCGAGGAACAGGGCTACCGTAATTTTTTTCACAGTTATTCTCCTACTGTGTTCATGTATTCCTAAGTGCGAACCTTGCCACGCAGCGCCTTGGTGGCGCCTTTACGCGCCTTGCCTTCCAGGCGACGCAGTTTGGCCCCTTTCGTGGGCTTGGTCGCCTTGCGCGTTTTTTCCACCACCATCGCCTGCCGAATCAGCGCGGCCAGCCTGGCCAACGCCGCTTCGCGATTCAATTCCTGGCTGCGATACTCTTGCGCCTTGATAATCACCACGCCATCAGCGGTAATAAGATGATGATTCAGCGCCAGCAGCCGTTCCTTATAATACTCTGGCAGGCTGGATGCCCGGATGTCAAAGCGCAAATGGATCGCCGTTGAGGTTTTGTTCACGTGCTGGCCGCCCGCGCCCTGCGCGCGGATCGCCGTCAATTCCAGCTCATTATCCGGTATGGCTACGTTTCTTGACAGTTCCAGCACCGGTCACACCTGTGCCTGCTGCCACTCGGCAAACTGGATTTCCAGACTATTCTGAGCATCGGACAGCCAAATAGTTCCCTCTTGCAACGTCGCCTGCAGCGTCATGGTGCGGCTGGCCAATGCCGTCAGGCGCGCCAGCTGTTCGTCGTCGAGGAAACGCACGCTCAGGTTCTTGTGGCCGGCCACCTTGCCCTGCATTCCCTGCCACCATACGTGCGCGGCGCGCTCGCCGTAAGCGTAAAGCACCACGCGCGGCGACTGGTTGCAGGCCTTGCGAATGCGCTTCTCGTCGGGCAATCCCATCTCGATCCACATTTCCAGCCCATTGTGGTCGTTGCGCTGCCAGATCTCCGGCTCGTCGCCGGCGCTCAGCCCTTTGGTGAACACCAGCCGTTCGTCGGCATGGCAGATCCAGGCCAGTAGGCGCAGCATCATGCGCTGCTCGTTTTCGGACGGGTGTTGCGCCAGCGTCAGCGTGGCGTCGTGGTAGAAGTAACGATCCATATCAGCAATATTGACCGCGGCTTTATAAATGGTTGCTTTCAGCGCCATGGGTGACCTCGTTATTATCCGGCGACAGTGTACTTGATCAGGGCCAAACCCCGCCAGCGCGGCCAGGCCGCGGCAGTGCGAAAGGCGTGCCAGGGTGCTGATAACTCCATAACAGCTGTGCTATAGTCGTCTAGGATAGGATAAAACTCCGAGAGCCTGCGCCTCATCGCGAGAGCGGTCTTGATGATGCAGAGGTTCTTAAGGGAGGAAACTGTGCAACAATACTGTGAGTTAGTACGCCGTACTTACGCCGAGATTGGCAGTGGAGATCTTGGCTACGTGCCTGATGCGCTGGCTTGTGCGTTAAAGGCATTGGACGATGTCGCAGCGAACGACGCGCTACCGTCCTCCGTTAGGGAACAGGCGGCCTTTGCCGCCGCTAACTTATTGGTGAGCGACTATGTTGATGAATGATGAGTACCAACCCATCAATTGCGATGACTACGACAACCTGGAACTCGCCTGTCAGCATAAACTTATTCTGAAGCTGGAGTTACGCGACGGAGAAGTGATCGAGGCCAAGGCGATCGACCTGCTGCAAAAGAAACGCGTTGAGTATCTGACCATCGAACAGAACGGCCAACAGCGCGACCTGCGCCTTGACCATATCAGCAGTTTCAGTCATCCGGAAATCGGTACCGTGGTCGTCAGTCTGTCGGACTGAGCAGCGGTAACCCCATCCCAACAGGGCAGCCCAACGGCTGCCCTCGTCATTTAAGGCTTCAGGCTGGCGTAAAAGGCCGCCAGATCGGCGATATCGTCATCCGACAGCCCCGACACATAGGCCTTCATCACCTCGGCCTGGCCGCCGTTGCGCTCCCCTTTCTTATACGCCTGCAGCGCGTGCTGCAGGTACATGGCGTTCTGCCCGGCCAGATTCGGGTACATCGGCACCGTCACCTTGCCCTGCGCGCCGTGGCACGCCGCGCAGGCGGCGGCTTTCGCCTGGCCGGCGGCCGCATCCCCCGCCGCCAACGCCGGCAGGCTGAACAGGCCGGTGGCCAACAGCGTGATCCCCACAAACTTCATCATTGCTCCTCGCTATTATGATTTTTTTCCCAGCGCAGCCGCCACGGGCGTTCGCCTTCCGGCACCTGCCCCGCTTCACAGACGAATACGCCCAGCGCGGCGATCAGCTGCTCATCATAATAAATCAACGGGATGCGTTCACGCTGCCAGGGCGGAATACCCAGCTCCTGCCACAGTTTTTTTATCGGCCGCGAATGGGCGCGCCCCACGATGCGCACCGCACCCTGCACGCCGCCGAACCGAACGCTGACCTGTTGCGATGGCTGCGGTGCGCGCAGCACCAGCTCGCCCTCACCGGCAATCAACTGCCCCAGCCCGTCCGGCAACGTCAGCGGCTGGTCAGGCTGCCAGGGCAGATGCACATCGCGCAGCGCCGCCAACGGCGGCAACAGGTGCAACCGGCCGCGGAAACGGCGAATCTGATAGGTGCCGAGCTGCAGCTGCGGTTCGGCATCCTCCCGGCTGAGCGCCACCTCCTCCCACAGGCGTTGCAGCTGCTCACGCGCCGGCATGGTGACGTTAAACAACGCGATCCAGCGCCGCAGCAAGGCGAAGCGCCGCACCGGCGAACAGTCCGTCAGGCCGTCAATCGCCAATGAGCGATCCGCCGCCAACAGGTTTTGCAGCGGTTCCGCCAGCAGTTCGTCCAGCAGTTGCTCCTGCTCGGCGCACAGGCCGGCGCTGCGCGCCACCGCCGAGGCGAAGTGCGGCCAGCGCTGGTTAAGCTGCGGCAGCACCTGCAAGCGCAGGAAATTGCGATCGAAGCGCGTGTCCTGATTGCTGTCGTCATCGATCCAGGTTAAGGCGTGGCGTTGCGCGTAGCTTTCCAGCGTCTGACGCGAACAGCCCAACAGCGGCCGCAACAGCAGGTGCTCGCCCAACGCCGCGCGTGCCGCCATCGCCGACAGCCCCGCCGGCCCGCTGCCGCGCTTGAGCGCCAACAGGAAGGTTTCGCTTTGATCGTCGAGGTGTTGAGCGGTGAGCAGCGCTTCGCCCTCCGTCAGCGCGGCGCTGAAGGCGGCATAGCGCGCTGCACGCGCCGCCGCTTCGATACCGCCCTGACGGGCGTCCACCTGCACGTGCGTCACCGTCAGCGGGATCTGCCAGTCGGCACAGCGGCTGCGGCAATGCTCAACCCAGCGGTCGGCAAAGGCGCTCAGGCCGTGATGCACGTGCAGCGCACGCAGCTGCAGCACCGGACGCTGGCGGCGCAACGCCGCCAGCACATGCAGCAGCACGCTGGAATCCAGGCCGCCGCTGAACGCCACCAGCAGCCTCTGCTGCGCGCCCAACTGGTCTGCCACCCGCGTCGTTAATTGATCAGTATTCATCGGTAGGCTTTGTCACTTCTACATAGCTGCACGTTAACCCCGCCTACCGTCATCAATCAAGCATTAACCGTCCGGGCCTGGCGCCGCGTCAGCAACCACCAGCCGCCCAGCACCGCGATCACCGCCAGCGCGCATCCGGCCGCTCCCCAGCCGATCTGAGCGAAAATGCGGCCATACGCCTGCATCGCCGCTCCCTCGATGTGATCCTCGGCGGTCTGATTGGCGATAATGCCCGCCAGGTAGTTAGCGATCGAGCCGGTCGCCAGCATATAGATACCGGTCAGCACGCCGGTGGCGCCGGGGATATTCAGCCGGGTGATCTGCGCCATCGCCACCGGATCGATAAACAGTTCGGCGAAGCCCATCACCGCCAGGCCGGCGATCATCAGCCCCATCGATCCCGGCCCGTGCAGCCGCGTATTGAGCGCCATCAGCGTAAAGCCGACGCCGATCAACAGCAGACCGAAGGCGAACTTGCACCAGATGCGCAGCGTGCGATCGCCCGTACCGTCGCCGCTCGCCAGCCATGCCAGCGCCACGCCGCCCAGCATCACCGCGCAGGCGTTAACCGACTGGAACAGCGCGGTCGGCACCGTCCAGCCGAACCAGCGCCGATCGACGAAGTGATCGATAAACAGGCTGATGGAGCTGCCGCCCTGCTGGGCGAAAGCCCAGAACAACGTGCCCAGCAGCATCAGCACAACGATCTGCCACAGCCCCCGGCGCTGGCCGGCGTCCGCACGCAGCATAATGCGCGCCACCAGCACCACCGCCGCCACGCATACCAGCCCGAGCAAATAGCCGGCCCAGTCGTGCACAAACAGCAGCGTGAAGAACAGCGGCGATGCCAGCAGCGCCGCCAACAGCCAACCCCAGTGCGGCAAACCCAGGCTTTTGGCGCGCATCAGCGGTGCATTCACGCCGCGGGTATGGCGGAAGTGGCGCCCGCCGAGCAGGAAGATCGCCAGGCCGGCGAACATGCCGATCCCGGCCAACGCAAAGCCGACGTGCCAGCCATAGCGCTCGGCCGCCAACCCGCAGGCGATCGGCGCCAAAATGGAACCGACGTTGCCGGCGGCGTACAGCAGCGAGAAGCCCCCTTCGCGGCGCGAGTCCTGCGCCGGATACAGCTCGCCCAGCAGGCAGCTGATATTGGATTTGAACAGGCCGTAGCCGCAGATGATGATGGCCAGCGCCAGATAGAGCGACTGGGCGGAGACCGCACTCAGGCCAAGCACGATATGCCCCAGCGTCATCAGCGCCGCACCGGCAATCACCGCGACGCGATTGCCCAGCAGGCGGTCGGCAAGCCAGCCGCCCAAAATAGGAGTGACGTAAACTAACGAAGCGTAAGCGCTGTAGAGATCGATGGCGTGGCTGTCGGTATAGCCGAGTTGGTGGGTCAGATAGAGAATCAGTAACGCACGCATGCCGTAAAAGCTGAAATATTCCCAAATTTGTATGGCTACGACATAGTAGATTGCGCGCGGCTGTGAGGGTGTTTTCATGGAGGTCTCCCATCAGTCGGTGAACGACAAAGGGGAAGCGCGAGCGCCTCCCCTGTTATTGGCTGCGGTTATTTCGCCTTCAGCACTTTCACCCGATAACGTCCGTCCGCCTGACGATAGGCGCCGTGAATGTCGGTTTCAAAGCCCGGATAATGCGCGCCGATTTCGCACAGCATCTGCAGGAACTCCAGCACCGGCCGGCTCTCCTCGGTCAGCATTTCGCCCGGCATCACCAGCGGCACGCCCGGTGGGTATGGGAGGATCATATTGGCGTTGACCTTGCCGACCATCTCTTCCAGATAGACTTCTTCCACTTCGCCGTGCAGCTCTTTCTGGAACGCCTGGTACGGGTTCATCACCATGGTTGGCAGCACTTCGAACGCGCGATACATCAGGTCCGGCAGGTTGTGTTGCTCCACCAGGCGGTGAATGTTCTGCGCCAGATCCTGAATGCGCATGTTTTCATAGAAATCAGGCGCTTCCTGATACAGCGAAGGCAGCATGTTTTTCACCCGCAGGTTCAGATCGAACGAGCGTTTAAAGTCGGTCATCGCGCGCAGCAGGCTGAGCGCCTTGGTTTTGTCGATGCCGATGCTGAACAGGAACAGCAGGTTGTACGGCCCGGTTTTCTCGACGATGATGCCGCGTTCGTCGAGGTATTTCGCCACGATGCTGGCCGGGATACCGAACGGCTGCATCTCGCCTTCCTTGCTCATCCCCGGCGTCAGAATGGTGACCTTGATCGGGTCGAGATACATGTGTTCGTTATCGATGTTCTTGAAGCCGTGCCAGGCACTGTCGGAACGCAGCGGCCAGCATTCCGGCTCATCGATATGCTCCGGCTGCCAGACGTCGAAGAACCAGCCGTCGGATTCGACTTTCAGGCGTTTGATCTCTTTGCGGAACTTGATCGCGCGCTCGATAGAGCCGTTGATCAGGCGCTTGCCGGCGTTGCCTTTCATCATCGCCGCAGCGGTTTCGGTCGACGCCACGATGCCATAGTGCGGCGAGGTGGTGGTGTGCATCATGTAGGCTTCGTTGAAGGTCTCTTCGTTGATGTCGCCCTTCACGTGAATCATCGAAGCCTGCGAGAAGGCCGCCAGCAGTTTGTGGGTGGACTGGGTTTCATAGATCACCTTGCCCTCCACGCGGCCGCCGCTCATGCCGCACTTGCCTTTATAGATCGGGTGGAAGTTGGTGTAAGGCACCCAGGCGGAATCGAAGTGGATAGACTTCACGTCCAGGGTGTTCTTGATAAAGTCGGTGTTGTACAGCAGGCCGTCATAGGTGGAGTTGGTGATCACCGCGTGCACCGGCCAGCTGGCGTTCGGGGTCTCCTTCACGCGTTTGGCGATGGTGGCACGCTGGAACTCGCTCTGCGGAATGCCGCCGAGGATGCCGTAGGCGTTGCGGGTCGGGCGGAAGTAGATCGGCGTGATGTCGCTCATCATCATCAGGTGAGTCAGTGACTTGTGGCAGTTACGGTCAATCAGCACCGTGCTGCCCGCCGGCGCCGAGTACATGCCGACGATCTTGTTGGCAGTGGAGGTGCCGTTGGTCACCATATAGCTGCGTTCGGCGTTGAATACGCGGGAAATGTACTCTTCCGCCTCTTTGTGCGGGCCGGAGTGATCCAGCAACGATCCCAGTTCGGACACCGAAATCGAGATATCCGACTTCATGGTGTTCGGGCCAAAGAAATCGTAGAAGATACTGCCCACCGGGCTTTTCTGGAACGCGGTGCCGCCCATGTGGCCCGGCGTACAGAAGGTGTATTTGCCTTCGCGCACGTATTTGAACAGCGCCTTGGTCAACGGCGGCAGGATGGTGTCGATATACTCGTCGGTATTCTGTTTGATCTTGGCGGCGATGTCGGTTGCCGCGCCGAGCGCATATTCGAAGAAGCGCACCTGCATGCGCAGATCGTTCAGGCTGACGTCCAGCGTCGAATAGGTGTTGGCGAACGCGTACAGCGGCATGTACTCGTTCAGCTGGCTGATCTCTTCGCACAGCTCCAGGTTGTATTTGTCCCAGTCGAAGATCACCCCGCACAGACGGGCGTTGTTCTCGATCAGTTTCAGCAGGTCTTCGCGATCGTTAGGGTAAACGATGCGGAAATCCAGACTTTCCAGCGCCTGATGCAGTTCACGGATAGGCTCTTCTTTGAAGTAGACACCCATGTGATTCATGATGGCGATAACGTTCATATGCATTTCTCCTGGCAAAGCAAGCCCCTTCCCGTCGCGGCTGACAGGTCGGAAAGAAAGGGGCTGGGTAAATTCAGTCGGTCAGCGGACGCGAATCAGTGCGCTTTGGCCGTGGTGTTTTCATCGACCGCCGCTGCGTTGGCAGCCTGGCGGGTATTCATTTTCCGGGCGTAGAACATCAGGATAATCAGGCTGATGATAAAGGTGCCGGACAGTTCGAATGAGTTGGCGCCCATCAGCGCGATGAAGCAGAAGCCGCAGCCGCACACCGAAGCGATCAGGCTCAGCAGGTTGCGCACGTTGACCCCTTCGAAGCGGATCAGGTCTACGCAGGAGTAGAAGTAAGGCAGCATGGTCAGCAGCACCGCGATGCCGGTCAGCTCGCCGAACAGGTCGGACGCTTTGCCGCCGGCGGAGCTCATCAGGGTGATCAGCACCATCAGCGCGGTCATTTTGCAACCGGCCAGCAGCAGGCCTTTCTTCGGAATACCGTTTTTATCCAGCTCGCCGTACACTTTCGGGAAGTTGCCGTCGTTGGCGGCACGGACCCCGGCCTGGCCAACCAGCATCATCCACGAACCCAGTGACGTCAGGCAGGCGAAGGCGGTGAAGGCGGAAACCATCGGTGCGGCCCAGTTGCCCATAATCGCCGAGGCGCTGATGGCGAACGGCGCGCCGCTGGCGGCCATTTCAGACGCCGGGAACATACCGCTGATCACCTGGGTGGCAGCGATGTAGATAATGCCAGCCAAGCCGGTGCCGAGCATGGTTGCCAGCGGCACGGTGCGTTTCGGGTTTTTCACCATGCCGGTGCTGACCGCCGCGGATTCCACGCCGATAAACGCCCACAGGCACAGCAGGATACTTTTGATGACCGCATGGCTGTCGGTGGTGCCGGAGGTATTCCAGTTAGCCTGATAGGTGGCGACGTCAAACCAGTGCCAGCCGACGGTGGCAGTCACGATCACCGGGATCAGCACCAGCACCAGGCCCAGGGTGGTCAAACGGCTGACCCAGGTTCCGCCCAGCATGTTCACGAAGGTGAAGATCCACACGATGGCGATACAGGCGATGCCGGCAGGTACCGGGTTGTTCAGCGCCGGGAAGAAGGTGGAAAGATAAGAAACGGCGGTAATGCCGATGGCCAGGTTACCGATCCAGTTGGCATGGTAATAAAGCACGCCGGTCTGGAAACCGAAGGCCGGGGAAATTTCACCCGCGTAGGCGATAGGGCCGCCCTGCTGCGGGTTTTTGGTGGCGAGGCGGGCATACACATAGGCCAGCGACATCGCCCCGATAATCGAGATCACCCATCCCCAGATGGCGATAGATCCGAGACTCGCCAGGTTGGCGGGCAATAAGGCAATCCCGCTCCCCATCATATTACCGGCGACGACGCCGGTGCAGGCAATAAGCCCTATTTTCTTGGGTGAAGCCATGGTCAGTTTCTCCTGATTTACGTTTCTTATAAGCCACACCCATAAATAAAAGATTTTAATGAGCCGGCTTGATAGTCAGGATGCTAACCATCGGGGGGAATAAAGTCCTAAAGATAAAGTGAGATTACGCTCATGATCATACAAATGATAACCTGAGGTTTTTCATTAACACATCAAGATAAAAAGATAAGCTAAAGAAAAGATAAACATCATTTAAAAACAACAATATGACAAGGTTAATGACGCATAACAAACGGCAAAAAAGAAATAATATCGCGCAGCAAAATAATACATTCACGCAACATGGCTTCACCAATAAATAACGCCGCCATGATTCCCGGAGAATAATGGCGGCGTGATATCGGTTAATTATTGGCGCTGATAGTTATTTAAATAAGGCACCACGTTGGTCAATGACGTCTGGAATACGCCGTTGGTGATCCAATGCAATGTGTCTTCGCCGGGGCGAAGATTGAATGCGGTAATATAAGAATCCGCCGCCAAATGGTTCTGCCCCTGCATTTCATACACCTTGCCCAGCAGCACATAATTCAGCCACGACATTTGCAATTCAATCCCCAGATCGATCGCCCGGTGCGCCTCGTCAATGCGCCCCTGCGTCAATGCATCTACCGCCAGAACTTGCTGCATGATTGGCGTGTTTTTCAATTCGGGGATCGTCGCCAGATGGCTGATATCGGCGCGCAATTGCGCCAGGGCCTGGCTGTCGAACGGTTGATAAGAATTACGCAGCAGATCCACCAGCGCCTTTTCGGCCAGCAGGTAATGGAAGTTCGGCGCGCTTTTAATCAGCTCGCTCAGCTGGGCGCTGGCGCGGGTCAACGAATCGGCGTCGCCGTGGATCAGCAACTGGTGCGCCTGGTAGAAACGCTGCAGCAACGGCCCGTTGTCGGGCAGCAGCTGCGCCAGGCGCTGCTCCAGCTGTGGCGGCCAGGGCTGCTTCAGCGCAGCGGACAGGCTGGAGAGGAAGTCGGTCTGGATCTTCAGCTGGTTATCGGCGGTAATAAAGTAACGCTTGTCCAGCATGACTGAGCTGTCGGCGTTATCCACCAGCCGCACGGACAGGAAACACTGCTGGGCGCGGTAGTGGCGCTGATTGACGAACTCGATATACAGCGACTTGCCCGAGTTGCTGGGGCCGGAATAGTTGTAGTTGGTCTGGTCGTGTACCAGGAAGGTCGAGTAGGTGTTCAGCGAATCGGTGATCAGCTCGCTGACGCCCACCACATAAGAGAGCTGCGGCATCCAGTTGCTGCAGCTCTCGCCGCCCTGGATGCGAATATCGATATCGCGCGGGTTTAGCAGCACCGGCATGGTGGATACCGGCACGCGCTGCGACAGCGTGGCGATGCCGACAAACGCCACGCAGACGCTGAGCGCCGCCAGAAACGCCAACCACACCCAGAAGGTCGAGCGGCGATAAAAACGCGGCTTCTTTTCGCCGGGCGCGGCAGGCGGTGCGCTTGCCCGGCGCGGCGGCACATACGGCGTCTCGTCTTCCTCGCTGCCGTCTTCCGGCTCATGCATGATCACCGCGATCTGCGGCGCCTGTGCGGGAGCGGGTTGCGTCTCCCCTTCTTCACACCAGATCACCGACGTCGCCAGCTTATACCCGCGCTTGGGCACGGTGATAATGTATTCCGGGCTGTCGCTGTCGCCGTCTTTCAGGTATTTGCGCAGCTCTGAAATACATTGGGTCACCACATGGTTGGTGACGATATTGCGCTTCCAGACGTTGTCGATCAGCTCGTCGCGGCTCAGCACCACGTCGGGATGCCGGGCGAAATAGCACAGCATGTCGATCAGGCGCGGTTCCAGCGTTTTTTGGCGTCCGTCGCGGCTGATGGTGTTGTCGGCAGGGGTAACCAGCCACTCCCCGACGCGAAAAGCAGGCTCTTGCATGGCGGAAATAACTCTGTAGGCATGTAGGGCAAGGGCGCGATCATAGCATAACCGTCCCCGGCTGTGGCCGCCGGGAGGCGATTAAGCCGTTAACTCTCGTATAATTCTAACGGTAAACCATCGGGATCGCTGAAAAAGGTAAAACGAGATTGGGTATAAGGATCGACGCGTACCGGTTCGCAGGCGACGCCGGCCGCCTGCAGATGGGCGATGGCCTGTTCGATGTCGTCGACGCTGAACGCCAGATGGCGCAGGCCGCAGGCCTCCGGGCGGCTAACGCGGGCCGGCGGCGAAGGGAAAGAAAACAGCTCGATAGTGTACTGCCCGTTGAGCGCCAGATCGGCTTTCCAAGAGCCGCGCTCCTCGCGGTAGACTTCGCTCAGCAGGGTAAATCCGAGAATGTCGCAGTAAAAATGCTTACTGGCGGCGTAGTCCGCGCCAATGATCGCGATATGGTGTACCTGACGTAACGCCAGCATGGCGGCCTCTCCTGTTCGGTCTGATGAGGCAAGGTATCCGGCGGCGGCGATGCCGTCAATGAGAACGCCCGGCATATCTTTCCAAACTGCCGGGCGTGTAATGCATTACGGCAGCGGGGCTTTCAACACCTTGACCAGATAGCGTCCGTCCTCCGTCAGTTTGGCGCCGTGGATGTCGGTTTCAAAACCGGGGTAACGTTCGCCGATCGAGCACAGCATCAGCAGGAAATCGAGCACCGCCCGGCTCTCTTCGGTGATCATTTCCCCCGGCATCACCAGCGGCACGCCCGGCGGATACGGCAGGATCATATTGGCCGCCACCTTGCCCACCAGCTGATCCAGCTCGCAGGTTTCCACGTTGCCGCGCACCTGCTCCTGGAACATCTGGTGCGGTGTCAGCTTCATTTCCGGCAGCACGTCGAACGCCCGCTGCATCAGGCGCGGCAGATCGTGTTGGCAGATCAGGCGATGAATGCCGGCGGCCAGATCCTGAATGCGCATGTTGCGATAGAAATCCGGATCCTCGGCGTACAGATCCGGCAGCATGTTCTTCACCCGCAGGTTGAGATCGTAGGCGCGCTTGAAGTCGGTCAGGCCGCGCAGCAGGCTCATCGCCTTGGTTTTATCGATGCCGATACTGAACAGGAACAGCAGGTTGTACGGCCCGGTCTTCTCCACCACGATGCCGCGCTCGTCGAGGTATTTCGCCACCAGCGCTGCCGGGATCCCCTCCTCCTCCAGCGCGCCCAGCTCGTTCATGCCCGGCGTCAGGATCGTCACCTTGATCGGATCGAGGTACATGTGATCGCGATCGGTCTGGCCGAAACCGTGCCAGTTGTCGTCCGGATCCAATGGCCAGCATTGCGCCTCATCGATCTCTTCCGGCTGCCAAATGTCGAAGAACCAACTGTCGCTCTCCTCGCGCAGCCGCTGCACTTCACGGCGAAAATGCAGCGCACGCTCCACCGAGCGGTTGATCAAGCGGCGCCCCGGATTGCCGCGCAGCATGGCGGCGGCGGTTTCCATCGACGCCACGATGCCGTAGTGCGGCGAAGTGGTGGTGTGCATCATGTAGGCTTCGTTGAAGGTGCTCTCGTCGTAATCGCCCTTGATATGAATCATCGAAGCCTGCGAGAAGGCCGCCAGTAGCTTGTGCGTCGATTGGGTTTCGTAAATCACCTTACCGGGCACCCGCTCGCCGCTCATGCCGCTTTTGCCGTCGTAAATCGGATGGAAGTTGGTGTAAGGCACCCAGGCGGAGTCGAAGTGGATCGACGGCACCTCCAGCGTCTGCTTGATGTAGTCGGTGTTGTACAGCAGGCCGTCATAGGTGGAATTGGTGATCACCGCATGCACCGGCCAGGTGGCGTTCGGGGTCTCCTGCACCCGGGCGGCGATGCTTTCGCGGGTAAACTCGCGCTGCGGAATGCCGCCGAGGATGCCGTAGGCGTTGCGCAGCGGGCGCAGATAGATCGGCACGATATCGCTCATCATCAGCAGGTGACACAGCGATTTGTGGCAGTTGCGGTCGATCAGCACCGTGCTGCCGGCCGGCGCCGAATACATGCCGACGATCTTGTTGGCGGTGGAGGTGCCGTTGGTGACCAGATAGCTCTGCTCGGCGTTGAAGGTGCGCGCGATATACTCTTCGGCCTCCAGGTGCGGCCCGGTGTGATCCAGCAGCGAACCAAGCTCGGTAACCGAAATCGAGATGTCGGCCTTCAAGGTATTGGCGCCGAAGAAATCGTAGAACAGGCAGCCCACCGGGCTTTTTTGAAACGCGGTGCCGGCCATGTGGCCCGGCGTGCAGAAGGTGTACTTCCCTTCGCGCACATAGTTGAATAACGCCTTAGTCAGCGGCGGCGTAATGGTGTCGATGTATTCCGCGGTGTACTGCTGGATGCGCTGCGCGATATCGTCCGCCGCATTCAGGCCATACTCGAAGAAATAGAGCACCATGCGCATTTCATGCAGGCTGACGTCGAAGGTAGAGTGGGTATTGATAAAGGCATACAGCGGCAGGTATTCGTTCAGCTCGTTGATCTCGCTGCACAGCTCCAGGCTGTAGTCGTCCCAGTCGAAGATCACCCCGCAGATGCGGGCGTTGGCTTCAATCAGCTTCAGCAGGTCGCCGCTGTTTTTGGGGTACACCAGCTGGAATCCCATGGCGGCCAGCGCCGCGTGGAGCTCGCGGATCGGCTCATCTTTGTAGTAGACGCCCGTCGGGCCCATGATGGCGATGATATTCATCGGCAGCTCCTGTCAGTTAACGGCCAAGTCTCTATAACACCACGAAAATCCGGCGGTGTGTAGCCAAAAAAAAACCGCCCGAAGGCGGTTTCTTGCAGCTAAGAACAGAACTCAGCAGTAGCCGTAGTTCATCAGACGCTGATAGCGGCGGTTGAGCAACTCTTCGTCGTTCAGACCGTCCAAATCTTTCAGATCGGCCAGCAGCTGCGCTTTCAGCGCGGCGGCCATCGCCGGCACATCGCGGTGCGCGGAACCCAGCGGCTCCGGGATCACCGAGTCGATCAGCTTCAGCTCTTTCAGGCGCGGCGCGGTGATGCCCATCGCTTCTGCAGCCAGCGGCGCCTTGTCGGCGCTCTTCCACAGGATGGAAGCACAGCCTTCCGGCGAAATCACCGAGTAGGTGCTGTACTGCAGCATGTTCACCTTATCGCCCACGCCGATCGCCAGCGCGCCGCCGGAGCCGCCTTCGCCGATGACGGTGCAGATGACCGGGATATTCAGACGCGACATCTCACGCAGGTTGCGCGCGATGGCTTCGGACTGGCCGCGCTCTTCCGCGCCCACGCCCGGATAAGCGCCCGGGGTATCGATAAAGGTGATGAGCGGCATCTTGAAGCGGGCGGCCATTTCCATCAGGCGCAGTGCTTTGCGGTAGCCTTCCGGCGCCGGCATGCCGAAGTTGCGGCGGATCTTCTCTTTGGTTTCACGGCCTTTCTGGTGCCCGATGATCATCACCGGGCGGCCATCCAGGCGCGCAATACCGCCGACGATCGCTTTGTCGTCGGCGTAAGCGCGATCGCCCGCCAACTCTTCGAAGTCGGTAAAGATGTGTTTGATATAATCCAGGGTATAAGGACGGCGCGGGTGGCGTGCCAATTGGGCAATCTGCCAAGCCCCAAGATCGGCAAAAATCTTGCGCGTCAGCTCAACGCTCTTTTCACGCAGGCGCTGAACCTCTTCGTCCAGATTAATATCTAATTTTTCGTCTTGACGGCTGACTGCAGTCAGCGAGTCAATTTTCGCTTCCAGCTCTGCAATCGGCTGTTCAAAATCAAGAAAATTCAGACTCATAGCATTCCTATTTTAGTCAAATTCCAAGTCCACCTGCTCATTGCCTACCAACGTCCGCAAGTCGATCAACAAGCGGTCGGTGGGCGTCACGCGCCAGGTTGCGCCAAAACGCAGCTTGGCTCGTGCATCTTCCCGTTGATAGTAGAGATGCACTGGAATCGTCCCCGATCGATGGGGTTCCAACGACTGACGGAGACGGTTCAAAAGCTGGTCATCAATTTGCCTGTCAGTCAGCGAGATAGCAAGCCCGCGAGCGTATTTTTCCCGGGCTTCACTGATGTCCATTACCTCGCGGGCCATCATTTTAAGCCCGCCGCTAAAGTCATCAAAGCTGACCTGTCCACTGGCGATAAGGATACGGTCTTTTTCCAACAAATGCTGGTATTTTTCTAACGCTTCGGTGAATAACATCACTTCCAGGCGGCCCGAACGGTCATCCAATGTACAGATACCGATGCGGTTGCCGCGCTTGGTCACCATCACCCGCGCGGCGACCACCAGCCCGACGGCGGTGGTCATTTTGCCCCGATCCGTCGGGTGCATGTCTTTCAAACGCTGGCCACCGGCGTAACGTTCGATCTCCTTCAGGTACTGGGTGATCGGGTGGCCGGTCAGGTACAGCCCCAGCGTCTCCCGTTCACCGTCCAGCACCACCTGCTCCGGCCAGGGGGCGATATTGGCGTAGGACTGCTCCACCTGCTCCGGCGCCTCCGCCAGCACGCCGAACATATCTACCTGGCCGATAGCTTCGGCTTTCGCATGCTGATCCGCCGCTTTCAACGCGTCGCCGAGCGAATTCATCAGCGCGGCGCGGTGCGGCCCGAGGCGATCGAACGCGCCAGACATGATCAGCTTTTCCAGAATGCGGCGGTTCAGTTTCTTGATGTCGGAGCGCGCACAGAGATCGAACAGGTCTTTGAAGTAACCCTGTTCGCCGCTGTTGCGCGCCTCGATGATGGCCTCGATCGGCCCTTCCCCCACGCCTTTGATGGCGCCGATGCCGTAAACGATCTCGCCGTCGTCGTTGACGTGGAAGTGATACAGGCCACTGTTGATGTCCGGCGGCAGGATCTTCAGCCCCATGCGCCAGCATTCGTCCACCAGCCCCACCACTTTGTCGGTGTTGTCCATATCGGCGGTCATCACCGCCGCCATAAACTCGGCCGGATAGTGCGCCTTCAGCCACAGCGTCTGATACGACACCAGCGCATAGGCGGCGGAGTGCGATTTGTTGAAGCCGTAACCGGCGAACTTCTCTACCAGGTCGAAGATTTTCACCGACAGTTCGCCGTCGATGCCGCGTGATTTCGCGCCGTCTTCAAAGCCGCCGCGCTGCTTGGCCATTTCGACCGGGTTCTTTTTACCCATCGCACGGCGCAGCATGTCCGCGCCGCCCAGGGTATAGCCGGCCAACACCTGGGCAATCTGCATCACCTGTTCCTGATACAGGATGATGCCGTAGGTCGGTTCCAGCACCGGCTTGAGCGACTCGTGCTGCCACTGGATATCCGGGTAGGAGATCTCTTCGCGGCCGTGCTTGCGGTCGATGAAGTTATCCACCATGCCCGACTGCAGCGGCCCCGGGCGGAACAGCGCCACCAGTGCGATCATGTCTTCGAAGCAGTCGGGCTTTAGACGTTTGATCAGATCTTTCATGCCGCGCGATTCAAGCTGGAACACCGCCGTGGTTTCCGAGCGCTGCAGCATGTCGAAGCTTTTCTTGTCGTCGAGCGGAATGGCGGCGATGTCGATCGGTTCCAGCCCGGTCTTGGCGCGCCGGGCGTTGATCATCTCCAGCGCCCAGTCGATGATGGTCAGGGTACGCAGACCGAGGAAGTCGAACTTCACCAGCCCGGCGTATTCCACATCGTTCTTGTCGAACTGGGTCACCGGATGGTGCCCTTCGGCGTCGCAGTACAGCGGCGCGAAGTCGGTGATTTTGGTCGGCGCGATCACCACGCCCCCGGCGTGTTTACCGGCGTTACGCGTCACCCCTTCCAGCTTGCGCGCCATGTCGATCAGCGCCTTGACCTCTTCGTCGGCCTCGTAAATTTCCGGCAGCTGCGGTTCGGCGGCGAAGGCTTTTTCCAGCGTCATGCCCGGATCCGGCGGCACCAGCTTGGAGATGCGATCGACGAAGCCGTACGGATGCCCCAGCACGCGGCCCACGTCGCGGATAACCGCTTTCGCCGCCATGGTACCGAAGGTGATGATCTGCGATACCGCTTCGCGGCCGTACATCTCCGCCACGTGCTCAATTACCTGGTCGCGCTTCTCCATGCAGAAATCGACGTCGAAGTCGGGCATCGAGACACGTTCCGGGTTCAGGAAGCGTTCGAACAGCAGGTCGAATTCCAACGGATCGAGGTCGGTGATTTTCAACGCATAGGCCACCAGCGAACCGGCGCCGGAGCCGCGCCCCGGCCCCACCGGCACATTGTTGTCCTTCGACCACTGAATAAACTCCATCACGATCAGGAAGTAGCCGGGGAACCCCATCTGGTTGATCACCTTCAGCTCGACGTCCAGACGCTCGTCGTATTCCGGGCGGCGCTGCGCGCGCACTTCAGGATCGGGGAACAGGAACTCGAGACGCTCTTCCAGCCCCTCTTTCGATTTGAGTACCAGGAAGTCCTCGGTGCTCATGTCGCCGGTCGGGAACTGCGGCAGGAAGTATTCGCCGAGGCGAATGGTGACGTTGCAGCGCTTGGCGATCTCGACGCTGTTCAGCAGCGCTTCGGGGATGTCGGCGAACAGCTCGCACATCTCGTCTTCGCTGCGCATGTATTGCTGCGGGCTGTAGTTGCGCGGCCGCTTGGGATCGTCCAGCGTAAAGCCGTCGTGGATGGCGACGCGAATCTCATGGGCGTCGAAGTCGTCTTCCACCAGGAAGCGTACGTCGTTGGTGGCCACCACCGGCAAACCGCGTTCGGTGGCCAGCGCCACCGCCGCATGCAGGTAGTTCTCTTCGTCCGGGCGGCCGGTGCGGATCAGTTCCAGGTAGTAACAGTCCGGGAAGTGCTGCTGGTAGAAGTCCAGGCACTGATCCACCTGCGCCTGGTTGCCGCGCAGCAGAAACTTGCCGACGTCGCCCTGACGCGCGCCGGAGAGCAGAATCAGCCCTTCACGATGTTCAATCAGCCAGTCGCGATCGATGGTCGGGCCGGCGGCCCCGTAGCCACGCTGATAGGCGCGGGAAATCAGCAGCGTCAGGTTCTGGTAGCCTTCGTTGTTGCTGGCCAGCACCGTCAGCTGAGCCAGCTCGTCGCCCAGCTCTTCGCTTTGCACATGAAAATCCGCGCCGATGATCGGTTTGATCCCGGCGCCGTGCGCGCTGCCGTAGAACTTCACCAGCCCGCACAGGTTGGTGAAATCGGTGATTGCCAGAGCAGGCATGGCTAACGCGGCGGCTCTTTTCACCAGCGGCGCCGTCTTGGCCAATCCATCAATCATGGAGTAGTCACTGTGGACGCGCAGGTGAATAAAACGAGGTTCGGCCATCTCCAGATACCTGATTGAAGGGGCTCAGCAGGCTGAGCCCGGGTTAATGCTATCGTCGAACCTGGTCAACCAGGCCCGCAGACTACAGCGCCAGCGCCCTTTTCACCGGCGCGAAGCTGCGGCGGTGATGCTCGGTGGCACCCAGCGCGACCAGCCGCTCCAGGTGGAGGGCGGTCGGGTAGCCTTTATGCTGCGCGAAACCGTAGTCCGGGAACTCGCTGTCCAGCTCGGCCATTTCACGATCGCGCGTGACCTTTGCCAGAATGGACGCCGCGCTGATCTCCGCCACGCGGCTGTCGCCCTTCACCACCGCCTGCGAACGCATCGGCAGCTTCGGGCAACGGTTACCGTCGATTAAAACCATGTCCGGCGCGATATGCAACCCGGCCACCGCGCGCTGCATCGCCAGCATGGTGGCGTGCAAAATGTTCAGCTGGTCGATTTCCGCCGGCTCGGCGCGCCCCAGGCTCCAGGAGAGCGCCTTGGCGACGATTTCGTCATACAGCGCCAGGCGGCGTTTTTCACTGAGTTTCTTGGAGTCCGCCAGCCCGACGATCGGCTGCGCCGGATCGAGGATCACGGCGGCGGTAACCACCGCGCCAACCAACGGGCCGCGGCCCACTTCGTCCACACCGGCAATCAGCGTGGCAGCGGGATAGATAAAGGGTTCAATCATGCTTTCGCCAGCTCCAACACAGCCTGAGCGGCCTGTTCGTCCGCACCGCAACGGATGCTTTGGTGCAAAGTAAGGAAAGTCTGTTTCAGCGCTTCAGTTTGCGGGCTCTCTTCAAGCAGCGGCATCACGGCGGCGGCCAGTTTGTCCGGCACGCAGTCATGCTGCAGCAGCTCGGTGACGATCTCGCGCCCCGCCAGCAGGTTCGGCAGCGAAACGTAAGGCGTTTTCACCAGCTTCTGCGCCAGCCAGAAAGTGAACGGCTTCATGCGATAGCCCACCACCATCGGGCACTTGGCCAGCATGCACTCCAGCGCCGCCGTGCCGGACGCCAGCAGCGCCGCGTCGCTGGCAATCATCGCCTCGCGCCCCTGGCCGTTCAGCAGGTGTACGGTCAGGTCCGGCGCCACTTCCGCCTTGATGCGCTCAAACTGCTCGCGCCGTTTGGCGTTAACCAGAGGCACCACCACTTCAAGCTCGGGATAACGCGTGCGCAGCAGCTGCGCTGTTTTGAGGAAGTCGGCGCTAAGCATCTCGACTTCGGCGCCGCGGCTGCCCGGCAACAAGGCCAGACAGCGCGCCTGCGGATCAATGCCAAGCTGAGCGCGCGCCGCCAGCCGATCGGGTTGCAGCGGCATGGCATCTGCCATGGTATGGCCGATAAACCGGCAAGGCACGTTGAAGCGATCGTAAAACGCTTTTTCGAAAGGGAGAAAGGCCAGCACCAGATCGGTGGCTTTGCCAATTTTGAAAACGCGCTTTTGCCGCCAGGCCCACACGGAAGGGCTGACGTAGTGAATGGTGCGGATGCCGCGCTGCTTGAGGCGGCCTTCCAGCGTGATGTTGAAGTCCGGCGCGTCGATGCCGACAAACACGTCCGGCCGCAGCTCGCCGAAGCGGCGGGTGAGATCCTTGCGGATCTTCAACAGGCGTGGCAAACGCTCGAGCACTTCCACCACGCCCATGACCGCCAGCTCTTCCATTTCGTACCAGGCTTCGCAGCCTTCGGCCTGCATAAGCGGGCCTGCGACGCCAACGAAACGCGCGTCGGGGATCTGCGCCTTGAGCGCGCGGATCAAACCGGCGCCGAGAATGTCACCGGAGGTTTCTCCGGCGACCAATCCGATAGTCAATGGACGATTCGACATAACTCAGCGAATGATGCCGCGGGTGGAACGGGTGAAGAAATCGAGGTACAGCTGCACCACCGGTTGCTCTTTAGCCAGGGCTTCGATTTCCGCTTTCGCTTCATCCAGCGTTTTCTCGCTGCGATACAGGATCTTGTAGGCGTTACGAATCGCCTGCATTTCATCCTTGTCAAAACCGCGACGCTTCAGGCCAATCGCATTGACGCCGAACGGTGTCGCGTGGTTGCCCTGAGCGATGACGAAAGGAGGCACGTCCTGAGCGACGCCGGAACAACCGCCTACCATCACATGCGCACCGATAACGCAGAATTGGTGGATCGCCGTCATGCCGCCGATGATGGCGTGATCGTCGATTTCCACGTGTCCGCCGAGCGTAGCGTTGTTGGCCAGCACACAGAAATTGCCGACCACGCAGTCATGCCCGATATGCGTATTGACCATCAGCAGGTTATCGTTGCCCACTTTGGTCAGGCCGGTGCCCTGCGCGGTGCCGCGGTGAATGGTGACGCTCTCGCGGATGCGGTTGCGATCGCCCACTTCAACGCGCGTCGGTTCGCCCGCGTATTTCAGATCCTGGTTCACTTCACCGATAGAGGCGAACTGATAAATCTGGTTATCGCAGCCGATCTTGGTAATGCCGTTCACCACCACGTGGGATTTCAGCACCGTGCCGGCGCCGATTTCCACCTGGGAGCCGACGTAGCAGAAAGGGCCGATATGCACGTTGGCGCCGATCACGGCGCCTTCTTCGACTATCGCGCTAGGATGGATAAAGGCGGTTTGGTCAATCACGGATTAAGCCTCCCGGCTGCGGGCACACATCATGGTTGCTTCGCAGACAATTTTACCGTCAACGGTCGCCACGCCTTTGAAGCGAGTCAGGCCGCGGCGAGTTTTCTCGAAGGTGACTTCCATGACCATCTGATCCCCTGGCACCACAGGACGCTTGAAGCGCGCTTCGTCGATACCGGCGAAGTAATACAGCTCGCCCGGCTCCAGTTTGCCGACGCTTTTAAACGCCAGGATACCGGTGGCCTGCGCCATGGCTTCCAGGATCAATACGCCTGGGAAAATCGGTTTGCCAGGGAAGTGGCCCTGGAAAAACGGTTCGTTCACCGATACATTCTTCACCGCACGCAGATATTTGTGCTCTTCAAACTCGAGGACGCGGTCGACCAGCAAGAACGGATAACGGTGAGGAAGCAGATCCAAAATTTCTGCAATATCCAGAGTATGAGTGTCAGTAGTCAAAATACTCTTCCTGTCTCTAAAAACTGATGGCATCAACAACACGGCCTGCGCTGACCCCAAAAGGAGATCATCATGCAGGCCGCAAATTAACATCTCTTTGCGCTTTTGGTCTCACGACCAACGCGTTTCGTTTTGTCCCCGCCAGGGCGGGCGGCAATGATTAGTCTTTTCCGACTTTACGTTCGACAGCTTTCAAGCGCTTGCTGATCTCATCGATATTCATCACCAACGCAGCGGTTTTACGCCAAACCTTGTTAGGCTGCAACGGAATGCCCGAAGAGTATACCCCAGGTTCGGTGATTGGTCGCATAACCATTCCCATTCCGGTAACAACAACCTTGTCGGCAATCTCCATGTGACCGTTGATCACGCTGGCACCGCCGATCTGGCAGTAGCGGCCGATTTTCAGGCTGCCGGCCATGATCACGCCGCCGGCGACGGCGGTATTGTCGCCAATCACGACGTTATGTGCAATCTGGCATTGGTTGTCGATGATAACACCATTCCCGATTTGGGTGTTATCCAAAGCGCCGCGGTCAATGGTGGTGCAAGCGCCGATTTCGACGCGATCGCCGATAATCACCGTGCCCAACTGAGGGATTTTGATCCACTCGCCGCGCTCGTTCGCATAGCCGAAACCGTCCGCGCCGATCACGGTGCCGGACTGGATCAGGCAGCGCTGGCCGATTTCAACCGCATGATAAATCGTGACGTTCGCCCACAGACGCGTTCCCGCGCCGATGCGTGCGTGTTTGCCAATGAAACAACCCGGGCCGATAACCACGTTATCGCCCAGCACCGCACCCGACTCGATCACCGCGTTCGCCCCAATGGCGACGTTGTGCCCCAGCAGCGCTTCAGGCGAGATCACCGCGCTTGGCGCGATATCCTGCGCCGGCGCCGGCGTGGTGTCCATCAGCTGCGCCATGCGCGCGTAGGTAAGGTAAGGGTTCTTAACCACCAGCGCCGCAGTACGGCAGTGTGGTAAATCCGCTTCGGTAAGCACCACGGCGCTTGCCTGGCAGGAAGACAGCTGCTCTTGATAGCGGCTGTTTGACAAAAACGTGATTTGGCCAGGCTGTGCCGAATGCATAGAAGCAATGCCGGTGATGACGAGATCGCCATCACCGTGCAATTGTGCATCCAACTGCTGCGCTAAATCAGCCAGTCGAATTGAAAGCATGTGTTATTTAACCTGTTTCAGCACGTCAGCAGTGATATCTTTGGAAGAGTCTGCATAGGCAACGGCGTTGGCGTCGATCACCACGTCATAACCGCCTTTGCTGGCAACAGATTTCACAGCGTCCTGGATACGGCTCAGGATCTTGTTACGCTCTTCCATCTGGCGACGACGGTTGTCCTGCTCGAAAGCCTGCGCTTTCTGAGAGAACTGCTCGCGCTGTGCCATCACGTCTTTTTCCAACTTGCTGCGGTCGCTGGCTTTCATGGTAGCGCCGTCACGCTGCAGACGTTGCATTTTGGTCTGCAGGCTACGTTCCATGTTCTGGAGTTCGCTTGCACGGCCTTTAAACTCGTTTTCCAGCTGTTTAGCGACCGCTTCGCGGGCCGGCAGCTGTTGGAAAATGCTGGAGACGTTAACGACAGCGATCTTATCTGCTGCCTGAACGCCAGCTGAAGCAGCCATTGCTAAACCGAGGCCTGCGGCACACAACCACTTTTTCACTATAAACTCCTTACCATCACCCATTTGTGTCATATGACACTGAAGTACACAATTTGCCAGACTTATCCCACCAAACAATGAGAATCATCTCCCTCTGCCGGCGGGCGCCTGGCCATTGCGATTCTTAATAACTGTTATGCCCAGAGGCGAGACCCGTTACCAGGTCTTACCGATGTTAAACTGGAACTGTTCGGACTTGTCGCCTTCGTATTTCTTGATCGGGTTGGCGTAAGAGAACACCAACGGCCCCAGCGGCGACATCCACTGCAGCGCTATACCGGCGGAGGAACGAATATTGCCCGCTTTACTGTAGTCAGGCACGCCGTACATCAGCGTTTCGTCGGTATTCTTCCACTTGGTATCCCACACGGTACCGGCATCGATGAACAGCGACGTCCGCACGGAGTTGGCGTATTTCTCGCTGATGAACGGCGTCGGGGTGATCAGCTCCAGGCTGGCCACCGCCATGGCGTTACCGCCCACCGCGTCATCCGAGCTACAGATGCTCTGACGCGTGGTGGTGCTGCCGGCGTTGAACTGGCACTGGTACGAGTTGGAGTTGTAATACACCGCCTTCGGACCGATGGTGTTGGACTGGAAGCCACGCACGGTGCTTGAACCACCGGCATAGAAGTTCTCATAGAACGGCATTTCCTTGCCGCCCAGCCCATCCGCGTAACCCAGACGGCCACGGCCCAACAGCACCCAGGTGCGATCGTCATTGATCGGCACGTACTGAACGCTGTCCAGCGTCACCTTGTAGTATTCGTTGTCCGAGCCCGGAATGGTGACCTTGCCGTTCAACGTGGTGCGGTTACCCGACGTCGGGAAGTAGCCGCGGTCCAGGTTGTTGTAGGTCCAGCCCAGGTTCAGGGTAAAGTCGTCCGTCGAGTAGCTGGCGCGGTCAGTCTTGTTCGCATCCACGCCCATCGAGTCGAGATAACGCCACATGGCGATCTGCGGCTGCATGTTCGACAGACCGTTGTGGACGTAGCCCAGGCCGGTACGCAACGAGTTGTTTTCGTTGATCGGGAAGCCCAGCGTGCCGTCAACACCGTAACTCTTGTTGGTGTAGTCGGACAGGTCCGCGTTATCCGCTTTAAAGTCGTTGTAGAATACGCGGCCGCCCAGGCTCACACCGTCAACGGTGAAGTACGGGTTGGTGACCGAGAATTCGGTATAGGTTTGGTAGTCGTTCTTGGTGCCGCTGATGCCGACCGAGTAGCCGGTACCCAACCAGTTGTCCTGCTGCACGCCGGCCTGGAAGCTGACGCCGCTCTCGGTGCCGTAACCGACGCCGAAGTTAAAGGTACCAGTGTTGCGCTCTTTCACCTTGTAGGTTACATCGACCTGATCGGCGGTGCCCGGCACGCGCTGGGTTTCCACGTCGACCGTTTCGAAGTAGCCCAGACGGTTCAGACGCTCTTTACCCTGCTCGACCTGTTCGTTGCCGAGCCAGGCGCCTTCCATCTGGCGCATTTCGCGACGCAGTACGGAATCCTTGCTGGTGTCGTTGCCTTCGAACTTGATGCGACGCACGTAGAAGCGGTTGCCCGCATCGACGTTGACGTGCAGCTTGACGGTTTTATCCGCGTCGTTGATCTCCGGCTGAGTGCCGACGCGCGGGTAGGCGTAACCATAACGGCCCAACATCGTTTTGATGTTGTCTTCCATTTTGGTCACCTTGCTGCCGTTATACAGCTCGCCCGGTTCGATCTTGGTGATCTGAGCAACTTCCGCCGAGTGGCCGGCCAGGTTGCCGTTCACGACAACATCGGAAAGCTTGTACTGATCGCCTTCGGTGATGTTGATGGTGATGTAGATGCCTTTTTTATCCGGCGTCAGACTCACCTGGGTAGAATCGATGTTGAAGCGGGCATAGCCGCGATCCAGATAGAAGCTGCGCAGGGTTTCGAGATCGCCCGCCAGTTTTTGCTTCTGGTATTTGCGATCGCCGACCAGGTTCCACCACGGCACCTCATCACGCAGCTGGAAGCGCGAGATCAGTTCGTCGTTGGTGAAGGCATGGTTGCCGACGATGTTGATTTGTTGAATCTTGGCGGAGACCCCTTCCGTGAACACCAGCTTCAGGTCGACACGGTTGCGCGGCAGCGGCGTAACCACGGCTTTCACCGAGGCGCTGTATTTACCGACGCTGTAGTAGAAGTCTTCCAGCCCTTTTTCAATGCTGGAGATCGTGGTGCGGTCGAGCGCCTCGCCCACCCGGACGCCGGAGGCTTCCAGGTTCTGCTTAAGCATGTCATCCTTCACCGACTTGTTGCCGGAGAAAGTGATGCTGGCGATGGTAGGACGTTCCTTCACCTGCACGATCAACGTATTACCATCGCGCAGTACGCGCACGTCCTCGAAGTTGCCGGTGGCAAACAAGGCTCGGATGGTATTACTGATGTCATCGTCAGTGACGGTATCGCCGACGCGAACCGGCATGTTGAGTAACGCCGCACCGACGGCGACTCGCTGCAGGCCTTCGAAATGAATATCTTTCACTACGAACCCGTCTGCACCGTATACGGTGGCGCTGCCAAACAGCAGCGACGCTATGAGCAACTTTTTCATCGCCATCGTTGTTATGCGTTCTTCCTAACCTATCCCCGCCCCTAGAGGCGGGAAAAATCATTGAAAAGTGCAAGACCCATCAACAACACCAGCACGATCGAACCTATGCGGTAGCTGTAGTCCTGTACTCGCTCGGAAACCGGCCCACCCTTCAGCTTTTCTATCGCCAGGAAGAGGAGATGCCCACCATCTAACACCGGTAATGGGAACAGGTTGATGATCCCCAGGTTGACGCTAATCAACGCCAGGAACATCAGATAATACACGAACCCGACTCCGGCTGACGCCCCTGCTCCCTGTGCAATCGAGATCGGGCCACTCAGGTTGTTCAGCTTTACATCACCGGTTATTAATTTGCCCAGCATGTTAACCGTCAGCCGCATCAGCTGCCAGGTCTTGTCGCCGGCCTGATACAGCGCCGGGAACGGTCCATACTGGCGAATCGTCTTATACTCGTCCGGCAGCGGCAGCACCTTTGGAATGATGCCTGCAAAACCCACCGATTTGTCTTTTCCCACCGGCTTTGTATCCGGTATCAGCGTCAAAGACAAGGGGGCGCCGTTTCTTTCAATCTCCAAAGCCAGCGGTTGCCCCGGGCCATCGTGGATACGCTTCACCAGCGTCTGCCAACGACCCAACGGCTGACCATCGACTTTAACGATCCTGTCCCCCGCTTGTAAACCCGCCTTTTGCGCCGCCGAGTCAGGCTGCACTTCCGCCAACACGGATTCAATCTGCGGGCCGCGCGGCATAATGCCCAGCGCGACAACGGGATCCTGCTTGTCCGGCTCAAAGTTCCACTGGCGCAAATCCAGGGTTTTGGTCACTACCTGCGAAGAGCCGAATGGCGCGACGCCGACTTCGGTTTGCGCATCGCCAATCTTCGCCACCAGCGCCAGACGAACTGACTCCCAATCAGGCGTTTCGATGCCGTCAACCGACTTTAGTTCCATGCCAGACGAAATTTCGGCCTTGGCGGCGATGGATTGCGGCGCGATTTCGCCGATCACCGGGCGGAAACTCGGCACGCCGATGATGAACACCAGCCAGTAGGCAAGGATAGCAAACAGGAAGTTGGCGATGGGGCCGGCGCTGATGATGGCCGCGCGCTGCCAGACGGTTTTGTTGTTGAAGGCCTGATGGCGCATTTCCGGCGCCACCGACTCCACGCGCTCGTCCAGCATCTTCACGTAGCCGCCGAGCGGAATCAAGGCGATGACATACTCGGTGCCCTGGCGATCGGTGCGGCGCCACAGCGCGCGACCGAAGCCGATGGAGAAACGTTCAACGCGCACGCCGCAACGGCGGGCAACCCAAAAGTGTCCGAACTCGTGCACGGTTATCAAGATACCGAGCGCAATCAGAAACGCCACCAGGTTCCAAAGCACGCTGACCATCATCCCTCACTTTCCGTCATCGACGGATTAAAACACCAACAGCATCAGGCAGGCAAACACCGGCACCGCCGCGGTCAGGCTGTCGATACGATCCAGTATGCCGCCATGACCGGGGATCAAATGACCGCTGTCCTTGATGCCTGCTTCGCGTTTGAACATGCTTTCGGTCAAATCGCCCAGCACCGAAGCCAGCGCGGCGAGCACCGAACAGGCCAACAGGGTGGTCGGCACCACGTTCAGTGGCGCATAGCGGCCGAACAGCCAGGAGATTACCGCCGACGTCAACAACCCGCCGATCAGCCCTTCCCAGGTTTTGCCCGGCGAGACCTTCGGCGCCAGCTTATGCTTGCCGAACAGCTTGCCGAACATGTAGGCGCCGGAATCCGCGCCCCACACCAGCAGCATCACGTACAGCAGCCACCAGGCGCCGGTAAACGGGTTTTGCTCGTAGCCGTACTGGCGCAGCGCCAGCATGCCCCAGAAGAACGGCACGATGGTCAGCAGGCCGAACAGCAGGCGCAGCGGGCGCGAGTTGCGCCAGATAGCGGCCGAGCCGGGGTAGAACAGCACCAACAGCAGCGCCGCCAGCCACCAGACCAGCGACAGCCACAGCGAGCCGCTCACCTGCGGCACGGATTGATGGTACGCGGGAACGCTGAGCATCATCAGCGCCAGCAGAAAACCGCACAGTATCGCCAGCCAGATGCGCTGCGAACGGGAGGTAAAACCGGCCAGTTGGCCCCACTCCCAGGCTGCTAACATGCACACGACGAGCGTTACCAGAGCAAAGGCCAGCGGCGGCAACAGGAACAGCGCCGCGATAACGATCGGGATTAAAATCAGAGCAGTTATGAGGCGATACTTCAGCAAAAGTTCTCCCTAGGACGCATCGGCGCCGATAGGTGTTGTTCCCCCGAAGCGGCGCTCACGTTGTGCAAATGCATTCAGCGCACCTTCAAAGACAAGTTCATCGAAATCAGGCCAGAGCACATCCGTAAAGTAAAGTTCAGCATAGGCGATTTGCCACAGCAGGAAGTTACTGATGCGATGCTCGCCACCGGTGCGGATAACCAGATCCACCGGCGCCAGGTCGCTCATGCAAACCCGCTCGCTCAATAATTCCTCGCTGATCTGATCCGGGTGCAACTCTCCCACCCGTACCCGTTCGGCCAGCTCCCTTACTCCCTGAATGATATCCCAACGGCCGCCGTAGTTGGCAGCGATATTGAGCGTCAGGCCATCGTTATTTTCCGTCAGCGCTTCAGAGCGGCGGATCCGCTCCTGCAAACGCGAGCTGAACCGGCTGATATCGCCGATCACCCGCAACCTGACGTTATGTTTATGCAGGCTTTTTACTTCACTATCCAGAGCACGGACAAAAAGCTCCATCAGGGCGGAGACTTCCTGCACCGGACGGTTCCAGTTTTCGCTGCTGAAGGCATAAAGCGTGAGCGCATCTAAATGGTGGCTGGCGGCAAAACTGACCGCGCGGCGAACCGATTTCACCCCTGCTTTATGACCGAAGACACGTAACTTGCCCTGACGTTTGGCCCAGCGCCCGTTACCGTCCATGATGATGGCAACATGGCGCGGCCCCGGGGAAGATGGATTAGCCTCTTGTTGGTTTGCGGACGACATAACTCGTACTTATTTCCTCAATAGAAATATAACTGCCTTTCCGGAACATCAGGCCCTTACGCGCAAAAAAAGCCGTGTGCCCGACACGGCTTTCAGCATGCCCTCGCGATGCCCGGCGCAGCCGGGTCGCCATTGACGCACAGGGCGCCAATCGGGCCATAATTCAACGGTATAACCGCTGACAGGTGGCGCAGACTATACCACCTCAGCGGAGCATGAACAAACGGCCCCGCTGCGGCATACGCGAATTACGAGCAAAATCGGATAATCGCCGTGCTCAACCGCGCAACGCGCGAACGCGCTCCTCGGCGGCGGCGCGCGCCTGGCGGTCAATGTCTAAGACCGCTTCGATGCACGTCGGTTCCTGCAGCGCGAGGCGCTCGACGACCTGCCGGTTGACCGCGGCAATGTCGGTAAAGCGAATCTGCTGCTGCAAAAATGCCGCCACGGCGATTTCATTCGCCGCGTTCAGTGCGGTGGTCGCCGCCTGGCCGGCGTCGAACGCTTCGATCGCCAAATACAGGCAAGGATAGCGCTCGCGCTCCGGTTCGGCGAAGGTCAGCGAACCGATGCGGCAGAAGTCCAGCGCTTCCACGCCGGAGTTTACGCGCTGCGGATACGCCATCGCATGGGCGATCGGCGTGCGCATATCCGGCGTACCCAGCTGCGCCAGCACGCTGCCGTCGGCATAGCGCACCATCGAGTGAATCACCGACTGCGGGTGCAGGATCACTTCCATTTGCTCGGCCGAGGCGTTAAACAGCCAGCGTGCCTCAATGTATTCCAGACCTTTGTTCATCATGGTGGCGGAGTCCACCGAGATCTTGCGGCCCATCGACCAGTTCGGGTGGGCACAGGCTTGATCCGGGGTCATCGCGGCGAACTGCTCCAGCGGCGTGGTGCGGAACGGGCCGCCTGAGCCGGTAAGCACGATGCGCGAAACGCCATGACTGTCCAGGGAAGAGTATCCCAACTGGCGCTGAATGCTCTCAGGCAAACTCTGAAAAATCGCGTTGTGCTCGCTGTCGAGCGGCAGCAGCTGCGCCTGGCTTTGCCGAACCGCGTCCATAAACAGACGGCCGCAGGTGACCAGCGACTCCTTGTTGGCCAGCAGCACCTGCTTGCCTGCGCGGATCGCCGCCAGCGTCGGCAACAGCCCTGCGGCGCCGACGATGGCCGCCGTCACTTGATCGACGTCATCCAACGCCGCCAGTTCGCAGGCCGCTTGTTCCCCGGCCAAGACCTCGGTAGCGACGCCGTTTTCCGCCAGAATGGCGCGCAGCTCGCGAGCGGCGCTTTCCTCAGCCATCGCGGCGAAGGAGGGCCGGAATTCCATGCATTGCTGCGCCATGACCGCGACGTTGCGGCCGGCCACCAGTGCTTTGATCGCAAAACGGTCGGGATTCGCCCTGACCACGGCCAGGGTGCTGGTCCCTACCGAGCCGGTCGAGCCAAGAATGGTCAGTTGCTTCATGAGTTCACTCTGAATAACTGTCTGATGAGATCGGAGGTGCTCCAGTGTGGAACCTTGGACACCGCTTGTCCATGATCTTTCAGTACGATGAAACGGGATCTGCGCCACAAAAAACAAAGCGCCGCCCAGGCGACGCTTTGTTTCTGCGCGATGCTGATTAGAAATCCATCAGCTCTTTTTCTTTCTCTGCCAGCGCGGCATCGACCAGCTTGATGTAAGCGTCGGTCATTTTCTGAATCTCGTCTTGTGAACGACGTTCTTCGTCTTCGCTGATCTCTTTGTCTTTCAGCAGCGCCTTGACCTTGTCGTTAGCGTCGCGACGCACGTTACGCACCGCTACGCGGCCCTGCTCGGCTTCGCCGCGTACGATCTTGATCAGATCCTTACGACGTTCTTCGGTCAGCGGAGGCAGCGGAACGCGAATGTCAGAGCCGGCGGAAGACGGGTTGAGGCCCAGATCGGAACTCATGATCGCTTTCTCAACGGCCTGGCTCAGGCTGCGGTCGAACACGTTGATTTTCAGCGTGCGGGAGTCTTCCACGGTCACGTTGGCCAACTGGCGCAGCGGCGTAGCGGCGCCGTAGTATTCCACCATGATGCCGTCCAGAATGCTTGGAGAAGCGCGGCCGGTGCGGATCTTGCTGATTTGGTTTTTGAATGCTTCTACGCTTTTTTCCATGCGTGAATCAGCATCTTTTCTGATTTCATTAGTCACGTTGCAAACCCTTGGAAGCTGGTTACTTGGCAGGCGATACTCAAGTATAGCCCGTAATCGTACTCGGAGAGCGCGCGGCGCCTGGCGTCACGCGCACCGAAAAAGGGGTGTGAACAGCCTTATTTGCTGATCAGCGTACCTTCATTCTCACCCATCACCACGCGGCGCAGCGCGCCAGGCTTGTTCATGTTGAACACGCGGATCGGCAAGCCGTGATCGCGGGCCAGCGTAAACGCCGCCAGATCCATCACTTTCAGCTCGCGCTCCAGCACGTCCTGATAGGTTAATTGTTCATACAGCGTCGCATCCGGGTTTTTCACCGGATCGGCGGAATATACGCCATCCACTTTGGTGGCTTTCAGCACCACGTCCGCTTCGATCTCGATACCGCGCAGGCAAGCGGCGGAATCGGTGGTGAAGAACGGGTTGCCGGTACCGGCGGAGAAGATCACCACGCGGTTGTTGCGCAGCAGGCTGATAGCCTCTGCCCAACTGTAATTGTCACATACGCCGTTCAGCGGGATCGCCGACATCAGGCGGGCGTTCACATAGGCACGGTGCAGTGCATCACGCATAGCCAGGCCGTTCATCACGGTAGCCAGCATTCCCATGTGGTCGCCCACTACGCGGTTCATGCCGGCTTGCGCCAGGCCCGCGCCGCGGAACAGGTTCCCGCCGCCAATAACTACACCGACCTGAATTCCCAGTTCGACCAGCTCTTTCACTTCCTGAGCCATGCGATCCAAAACGCTGGCGTCGATACCAAAACCTTCTGCACCTTGCAGGGCTTCGCCACTCAGTTTAAGCAGAATACGCTGATATACGGGTTTTGCATTGGTTGCCATGGTGTTCTGTCCTAAGAAGCAGTATTAGTATTGGGGATTTCAGCCGATGAAATGCGCCTGAGGTGAGAATCACGCTGCAGGGCCTGCCACCGGTGTAATTCTGGCTGGATAGTATGGAACCGCCAGACGGCGGTTCCATCGACAGTCATTAAGACTGTTTGCTCATCGCGGCAACTTCAGCAGCGAAGTCGGTTTCGACTTTCTCGATGCCTTCGCCCACTTCGAAGCGAATGAAGTTGGTCACGTCAGCGTTGTGCTCTTTCAGCACCTGAGCAACGGATTTGCTCGGATCCATAACGAAAGGCTGACCGGTCAGAGAAACTTCGCCGGTGAATTTCTTCATGCGGCCTTCAACCATTTTCTCTGCGATTTCTTTCGGCTTGCCGGACTGCATGGCGATGTCCAGCTGAACCTGGTACTCTTTTTCTACCACTTCAGCAGACACGTCTTCTGGCTTCACGAACTCTGGCTTGCTTGCCGCAATGTGCATTGCGATTTGCTTAACCAGCTCTTCGTCAGCGCCTTTAGCCGCAACCAGTACGCCGATACGCGCGCCGTGCAGGTAGCTGCCCAGCACTTCGCCTTCCAGGGAAGCAACGCGACGAATGTTGATGTTTTCGCCGATTTTTGCCACCAGCGCTACGCGCTCTTCTTCGAACTGTGCTTTCAGCACGTCAACGTCAGTGATTTTGCCGGCCATAGCGGCATCCAGCACTTTGTCGGCGAACGCCTGGAAACCGGCGTCTTTTGCTACGAAGTCAGTCTGGCAGTTAACTTCCAGAATGATGCCGTAGTTGCCTTCGATCTTGGTTTTGATCACGCCGTCAGCAGCCACGTTGCCTGCTTTTTTAGCGGCTTTGATCGCACCGGACTTACGCATGTTTTCGATTGCCAGTTCGATGTCGCCGTTGGATTCAACCAGCGCCTTCTTGCAATCCATCATGCCAGCGCCGGTACGCTCGCGCAGTTCTTTTACCAGGGCAGCGGTAATATCAGCCATTTATTTTTCCTCGGTTATCTCGCGTGGAGACAGTTCTCATTCAGATAAGCAAAGGGGGCCTTTACAGGCCCCCCTAACCAACATATGTCAATACCTGGTTAATAAGGGCTCAGTGACGAGCTTGCCTTATTATTCAGCTTCTACGAAGCCTTCTTCCGCCTGAACGGCCAGATCTTGAGAACGACCTTCACGCACAGCGGCAGCAACGGCAGTCAGGTACAGGTTTACTGCACGGATTGCGTCGTCGTTACCAGGGATGATGAAGTCAACGCCGTCTGGGTTGGAGTTGGTATCAACGATAGAGAATACCGGGATACCCAGGTTGTTGGCTTCTTTGATCGCGATGTGCTCGTGATCGGCATCGATAACGAACAGTGCGTCTGGCAGACCGCCCATATCTTTGATACCGCCCAGGGAGTTTTCCAGCTTGGCCAGTTCACGAGTGCGCATCAGCGCTTCTTTCTTGGTCAGCTTGTCCAGGGTGCCGTCTTGAGACTGGATTTCCAGATCTTTCAAACGCTTGATGGACTGACGAACGGTTTTCCAGTTAGTCAGCATGCCGCCCAACCAGCGGTGGTTCACGAAGAACTGGTCACAGCTGTTAGCAGCGTCTTTTACCGCTTCGCTTGCTGCGCGCTTGGTACCAACGAACAGGATCTTGCCTTTACGGGAAGAGATCTTGCTCAGTTCAGCCAGAGCGGCGTTGAACATTGGTACAGTCTGCTCCAGGTTGATGATGTGAACCTTGTTACGAGCGCCGAAGATGAAAGGCTTCATTTTCGGGTTCCAGTAACGGGTCTGGTGACCGAAGTGAACACCAGCCTTGAGCATGTCGCGCATGGAAACAGTTGCCATGATTAAACCTCTATAGATTAATTGGGGTTATGCCTCCACGTATCCCATAACGCCGACCCTGGCGGCGACAAGTCACCTCAGGGCACCCCGGCGGATGTGCCGATACGTGTGTGTTATTTACACAAAATGAGTGCAGTTAAAGTATTTTCGGCCAATTCCTGCCAGGTCACAAGAACCAAGTCGCGGATCGCCGGCGCGCTTTATACCATAAACCCGCTGCAGACACCAACTTTTGTTGCTTTACGCCGGGCATCGGGAAATGAAATTTGGCAGCCTCCGGCCGGGCTGATACCATAAGTCACTGCTTCTTATTGTCGACGATAACGACACCTGCGGACGAATTTCATGGCAATCTCAATTAAAACACCTGATGACATCCAAAAAATGCGCGTGGCCGGCCGCCTGGCCGCCGAAGTGCTGGAAATCATCGAGCCGCACGTCAAACCTGGCGTGACCACCGGCGAACTGGACCGTATCTGTCACGAGTACATCACCAACGAGCAGCAGGCCATTTCCGCCTGCCTCGGCTACCACGGCTTCCCGAAATCCGTGTGCATCTCGGTGAACGAAGTGGTGTGCCACGGCATCCCGAGCGATGACAAAACGCTGAAGGACGGCGACATCGTCAACATCGACGTGACCGTAATTAAAGACGGTTTCCACGGCGACACCTCGAAGATGTTCATCGTCGGCAAACCGACCATTCTGGGCGAGCGCCTGTGCCGCGTCACTCAGGAAAGCCTGTATCTGGCGCTGAAGATGGTCAAGCCGGGCATCCGCCTGCGCACCCTGGGCAAGGCTATCCAGCAATTCGTCGAGGCCGAGAAGTTCTCCGTGGTGCGCGAGTACTGCGGCCACGGCATCGGCGAAGTGTTCCACGAAGAGCCGCAGGTGCTGCACTATGATGCCGATGACGGCGGCGTGGTCCTGCAGGCGGGCATGGCCTTCACCATCGAACCGATGGTCAACGCCGGTGATTACCGCATCCGCACCATGAAAGACGGCTGGACGGTAAAAACCAAAGATCGCAGCTTGTCGGCGCAGTATGAGCATACTATTGTGGTCACTGATAACGGCTGCGAGATAATGACGTTGCGCAAGGATGACACCATCCCCAACATCATTACGCACGAGATGTAAGCACCGCGGCGAACGCCGCGTGCAGAATATCACCAGGCCGGCTTTTGCCGGCCTTTTTTATGGGCTGCGCACTATGTCTGACAATCTCCTTCAACAAGCGGCCCCGGCCGTGCCGATGCCGCCCGCCTCCCCCAGCACCTACGGCAACGACGAGCTCACCTGTCCGGTGCTGAAACAGCGGCTGGAGCAGTTCCAGCTGTGGCTGGCGGCAGCGTTCGACGCCGGTGCCAGCGCCGAAAGCCTGGTGGCGGCGCGCAGCGACTTCATCGATCGCCTGCTGCGCCGGCTGTGGACCTTCTACGGCTTCGAAGATATCCCGGAAACTGCGCTGGTGGCGGTCGGCGGCTACGGCCGCGGCGAGTTGCACCCGCTGTCGGACATCGACGTGCTGGTGCTCAGCCAGCGCCGGCTGACGGAACAACAGTCGCAGCAGGTCGGCGAATTCATCACCCTGCTGTGGGATCTCAAGCTGGAAGTGGGCCACAGCGTGCGCACCCTGGAAGAATGTCTGCTGGAGGGATTGGCGGATCTGACCGTGGCCACCAACCTGATCGAGTCGCGCATGATCTGCGGCGACGTCGCGCTGTTCCTGCAGATGCAAAAACATATCTTCAGCGACGGCTTCTGGCCCTCGCCGCAGTTTTTCCACGCCAAGGTCAACGAACAGCAGGAGCGCCACCAGCGCTACCACGGCACCAGCTATAACCTGGAGCCGGATATCAAAAGCAGCCCTGGCGGCCTGCGCGACATCCACACCCTGCTGTGGGTGGCGCGGCGCCACTTCGGCGCCACCTCGCTGGACGAAATGGTCGGCTTCGGTTTCCTCACCCAGGCCGAGCGCAACGAGCTGAACGAGTGCCAGAGCTTCCTGTGGCGCATCCGTTTCGCATTGCATCTGGTGCTGCCGCGTTACGACAACCGCCTGCTGTTCGATCGCCAGCTCAGCGTGGCGCAGCTGCTGCGCTATGAAGGCGAAGGCAACGAGCCGGTCGAACGCATGATGAAAGACTTCTACCGCATGACGCGGCGCGTCAGCGAGCTGAACCACATGCTGCTGCAGCTGTTCGACGAAGCCATCCTGGCGCTGGACGCCACCGAGAAGCCGCGCCCGCTGAACGACGATTTCCAGCTGCGCGGCGATCTGATCGATCTGCGCGACGAGACGCTGTTTATCCGCGAGCCGCAGGCCATCATGCGCATGTTCTACCTGATGGTGCGCAACCGCGAGATCAAGGGCATTTATTCCACCACCGTGCGCCAGCTGCGCCACGCCCGCCGCCATCTGAAACAGCCGCTGTGCACCATTCCGGAAGCGCGCGATCTGTTTATGGCCATTCTGCGCCATCCCGGCGCGGTCTCGCGCGCGCTGGTGCCGATGCACCGTCACAGCGTGCTGTGGGCCTATATGCCGCAGTGGGGCAAGATCGTCGGCCAGATGCAGTTCGACCTGTTCCACGCCTATACCGTCGATGAACACACCATCCGCGTGCTGCAAAAGCTGGAGAGCTTCGCCGATGCGCAAACCCGGCCACGCCATCCGCTGTGCGTGGAGCTGTACCCGCGCCTGCCGCACCCGGAATTATTACTGTTAGCGGCGCTGTTCCACGATATCGCCAAAGGGCGCGGCGGCGATCACTCGATCCTCGGAGCGGAAGACGTGGTGGAGTTCGCCGAACTGCACGGCCTGAACTCGCGCGAAACCCAACTGGTGGCCTGGCTGGTGCGCTGGCACCTGCTGATGTCGGTCACCGCGCAGCGCCGCGATATCCAGGATCCGACGGTGATCCAGCAGTTCAGCAGCGAAGTGCAGAGCGAAACCCGCCTGCGTTACCTGGTGTGCCTGACGGTGGCGGATATCTGCGCCACCAACGAAACCCTGTGGAACAGCTGGAAACAGAGCCTGTTGCGCGAGCTGTACTTCGCCACCGAGAAGCAGCTGCGCCGCGGCATGCAGAACAGCCCGGATCTGCGCGAACGCGTGCGCCATCACCGCCTGCAGGCGCTGGCGCTGCTGCGCATGGACAACATCGACGAAGAGGCGCTGCACCGCATCTGGAGCCGCTGCCGCGCCGACTATTTCCTGCGCCACTCGCCGAACCAGCTGGCCTGGCACGCCCGTCACCTGCTGGCTCACGACTCCACCCAGCCGCTGGTGCTGGTCAGCCGGCAGGCGACGCGCGGCGGCACCGAGATCTTTATCTGGAGCCCGGATCGCCCCTACCTGTTCGCCGCCGTCGCCGGCGAGATGGATCGCCGCAATCTGAGCGTGCACGACGCGCAGATCTTCACCAACCGCGACGGCATGGCGATGGACACCTTTATCGTGCTGGAGCCGGACGGCAGCCCGCTGGCGCAGGATCGCCACACGGCGATCCGCCAAGCCTTGCTGCAGGCCATCACCCAGCGGGAGTACCAGCCGCCGCGCGTGCGCCGGCCTTCTTCCAAGCTGCGTCATTTCAGCGTGCCGACCGAGGTCACCTTCCTGCCGACCCACACCGATCGCCGCAGCTACCTGGAGCTGATCGCACTTGACCAGCCAGGCCTGCTGGCGCGGGTGGGCGAAGTGTTCGCCGACCTGGGGCTGTCGCTGCACGGCGCGCGCATTACCACCATCGGCGAGCGGGTCGAGGACTTGTTTATCCTGGCCGACGGCGAGCGACGCGCGCTCGATCAGGAAACGCGCAGAAAGTTGGAGCAACGGTTGACAGAGGCCCTCACCCCAAACGATAAAATGTGATACAAGTAACTTTTTACCGACAACATCAGGAAAGAGAACAGCATGCAGCAATTACAGAACGTTATTGAAAGCGCCTTCGAGCGCCGTGCGGACATCACCCCGGCGAACGTAGACACCGTAACGCGCGAAGCGGTAAACCAGGTGATCGGCCTGCTGGACAGCGGCGCCTTGCGCGTCGCCGAGAAGATCGACGGCCAATGGGTCACCCATCAGTGGCTGAAGAAAGCCGTGCTGCTCTCTTTCCGCATCAACGACAACAAGGTGATGGACGGCGCGGAAACCCGCTACTACGACAAAGTGCCGATGAAGTTCGCCGACTACGACGAAGCGCGCTTCCAGAAGGAAGGTTTCCGCGTCGTGCCGCCGGCCACCGTGCGCCAGGGCGCGTTCATCGCGCGCAACACCGTGCTGATGCCGTCTTACGTTAACATCGGCGCCTACGTCGACGAAGGCACCATGGTCGACACCTGGGCCACCGTCGGTTCTTGCGCGCAGATCGGCAAAAACGTTCACCTGTCCGGCGGCGTCGGCATCGGCGGCGTGCTGGAACCGCTGCAGGCCAACCCAACCATCATCGAAGACAACTGCTTCATCGGCGCGCGCTCCGAAGTGGTGGAAGGCGTGATCGTGGAAGAAGGCTCGGTGATTTCGATGGGCGTATACCTCGGCCAGAGCACCCGCATCTATGACCGCGAGACCGGCGAAATCCATTACGGCCGCGTGCCGGCGGGTTCGGTGGTGGTTTCCGGCAACCTGCCTTCGAAAGACGGTTCTTACAGCCTATACTGCGCGGTGATCGTCAAGAAAGTCGACGCCAAAACGCGCGGTAAAGTCGGCATTAATGAGTTATTGCGCACTATCGACTAAATTGAAATAGCGGGTGATTTACCCGCTATTTTTTTGTCTGCGTTTCGCTGGCAGTCACAGTCGCAGATCTCGCTTTCCGCCATAATTGCAGTCGTGGAATATAACGATCACATCTAAAGAGGGCGCAGTATGTACGATAACTTGAAGAGTTTGGGCATCAATCAACCGGAAGACGTCGATCGCTATAGCCTGCGTCAAGAGGCCAACAACGACATCCTCAAGATCTATTTCCGCAAGGACAAGGGCGAGTTCTTCGCCAAGAGCGTGAAGTTCAAGTACCCGCGCCAGCGTAAAACCGTGGTGGCGGACAACGCCGGCCAGGGCTACAAGGAAATTCACGAGATCAACCCGAACCTGCGCTACGTGATCGACGAACTGGATCAGCTGTGCCAGCGCGATCAGGTAGAAGTGGATCTGAAGCGTAAAATTCTCGACGACCTGCGCCATCTCGAAGGCGTGGTGTCGCACAAGATTGCCGAGATCGAAGCCGATCTGGAAAAACTCACCCGCGGCAAATAATGCGGATCGGTTGACCCGCATCATCGCCAAGGCGCCCTTTCGCGGCGCCTTTTTACTTTACGATTGCAGCAGCGTGCCCCACTGCTCGACCCACGGGCAGGCGGCCACTTCCGGCTCCGGCTGTTCCATCGCATCGATCTCCAGCACTTCGCTCACACGGGTGGCGCCCTGCTCTTGCAGCAGCGCGTCGAACGCGCGCCCGGCGCCGCAGAAGTTGTCATAGCTGCTGTCGCCGAGGGCGATCAGCCCATAGCGCAGCTCCGGCTGGTAGCCGACCTGATCGCGAATGGCGTGGAACAGCGGCGCGATGCTGTCCGGCAGATCGCCCTGCCCGGTGGTGGAGGTGATCACCAGCGCGTAGTGCTGACGATAAAACTGCCAGGCCTCCAGCGTGCCCTCTTCGAACAGTTTGACCTCATGGCCCTGCTCGCTGAGGATGTTTTGCGCCTCTTCCGCCACCAGCAGCGAATTGCCGTAGACCGTTCCCACGAAGATACCAACCTGAGCCATGGCTCCTACTCCCTTCATTACCTTTAAAAATTGTCAGCTATCCTGACCGTTAGCCGCGCTAAACTCAACCCCGGCAAGTTCAGGGAATACCCCCGCCCAGCCGAACTGCGCCATCACCCCTTGCCAGTCTTCGTCCCAGCGCGCCGTCACCCGCAGCGGCTCGCCGGTCACCGGGTGCGTCAGCTGCAGATGACTGGCGTGCAGCATCAGACGCGGGCAGCCGAAATGCTGCGCCATACCGCGGTTCTGCCGCAGATCGCCGTGCTTGCTGTCACCGATGATCGGATGGCGAAGATGCGCCATGTGGCGCCGCAGCTGGTGCTTGCGGCCGGTTTCCGGCTGCAGCTCCACCAGGCTGTAGCGCGCGCTGTCGTAGCGGCCGACGGCCACCGGCATCTCTACCTGCGCCAGCGGCCGGTAGTGCGTCACCGCCGGCTGCGGTCCCTTATCGGCATCGGCATGTTTATCGGCGATTTTGTCCAGCTCCGCCGTCAGCGGGTAGTCGAGGGTCGCCCCCTCCTGCACATAGCCGCGCACCACCGCATGGTAGGTTTTCTGCACCTGATGCTGCTCGAACTGCTGCGACAGCAGGCGCGCCACCTCGCTGGAGAGCGCCATCAGCAGCACGCCGGAAGTCGGGCGATCGAGACGGTGCACGGTAAAGACGTGCTGCCCGAGCTGATCGCGCACCGTCTGCATCATAAAGCGAGTTTCATGACGGTCCAGCCAACTGCGGTGCACCAACCAGCCCGACGGCTTGTTCACCGCCACCAGGTGTTCATCCTGATACAAAATCTCAATCACATCGCTTTCCCAGGTAAATAGCCGTTTCGGGCGCGAGTATAACAGGCGTGCGGCTCAGCGCTAGTTCACCCATTCGATGGTCACCAGGCGCGTATCGGCGCGGCCGCGATCGTCCACCGCCCGAATGCGGTAGCGCCCGTTGTTGATCGGCCGCCAGTCGATCGGCTTTTTGCTGGCGCTGCTGCCGAGATAGATATCGTCGACGAACCAGTACACCGTCTTGCTGTCGGCGTCCGTCACCGCGTTGAAGGCGATTTTATCTCGCCCCTGCTGCGACTGGCGCAGGGTATAGGTGGTGTTTTTCAGCGGCGAAGTGATGCGCGGCGCGTTGCCGCCGACGGCGACGCCGTTGTCCTTGCAGCGGTTGACCGGCGGCGCCCGCTTCGGCAGCCCGGCCTGGGCGAACACGTTGGCCAAATCGGAAGGCCAGAACTCAAAGATTTCGGTGCGGGTCTGCGCCGCGTCATACGGCGGGCAGACGACCTCGCCGCTGTGAATATCCAGCACCACCGGCCGATAGACGCTGTCGACCTTGATCGGCGATTTGCCGGGAATAAACCAGGTCTTGCCCTTCTGCTGGCACCATGGCGTGGGCAGATCGCCGCTGGCGAGACAGATCTCCACCCGCCGCAGCCGTTGGGGGAACGGGTGCTTCGGTTCCCGCAGGCCAGGATAGCTGGCGTTGACGCTGTCGATGATGTTGAAGAACAGCGGCGCTGCCGCCTCGGCGCCGACCAACGCATTGTTGCCGCGCCCGTCGAAATTGCCCTCCCACACCACCAGCACGTAAGGCCCGAAAATCCCGACGCTCCAGGCGTCGCGAAAGCCCCACGAGGTGCCGGTCTTCCAGTACACCGGCAGCGAAGAAGAACGCTGTGCCAGCGTATCGCCCGGCCGCCGGTGCTGGCGCAGCATATCCAGCGTGATGAAACTGGCCTCCTCGCTCAGCAGCCGAACCGGCGTCGATTCGGCCTCGTTCAGCTGCATGCGCAGCGGCCGCAGCTCGCCGCGGTTCGCCAGCAGCGCATACAGCTTCGCCAATTCCTGCGCCGTCACCTCGCCACCGCCCAGCACCAACGACAGCCCGTAGTGGCTCTCGTTGGCCATATTGGCCACGCCGGTCAGACGCAAAAACTGATAAAAGGTCGGCTGGCGCAGCTGCGAGGCGACATACACTGCCGGAATGTTGCGGCTGAAATTCAGCGCATCGGTGGCGGTCACCGGGCCGAGAAAGCGCCGGTCGAAGTTTTCCGGCGCATAGGCGCCGAACGACGAAGGCACGTCTTTCAGGATGGTCATCGGATGCAGCACGCCCTGCTCCATGCCCAGCGCGTAGATGAACGGCTTCAGCGTCGAACCCGGCGAGCGCTTGGCGTTGGTACCGTTTACCTGCCCCTGGATCGGCCGATTGTAATAGTCCGCCGATCCCACCAGCGCACGCACCCCCATATCGCGGCTGTCCACCAGCAGCACCGCGGCGTTTTGGATGCCGCGGCTGCGGTTGCGGGCGATAAACGCGTTGACCTGCCGCTCGACCAGCCGCTGTAACCCGGCGTCCAGCGTGGTATCGACGCGCGTATCGCGCTGCACCAGTTGCTGCGTCTGCAGCCGTAGCTGCTCGATAAAGTGCGGCGCGATATAGGGCACTTGCTCAGGCTGTCGCAGCGCCAGCGGCAGGCGGAACAGCGTTTGCTGGCTGGCGTCGGTGGGGTAAACCCGCTGCCAGCGCTGGAACAGACGGTTGCGCGCCTGCGTCAATGCAGCGCCGAGCACGCCGGTTTTCGGCTCCAGACGGTAGCTGGGCGACTGCGGCAGCACCGCCAGCGTCAGCGCCTCCGGCAGGGTCAAATCCTTCGGCGACTTGGCGAAATAGATCAGGCTGGCAGCGCCGATGCTTTCGATGTTGCGGCCGTAAGGGGCGTAATTCAGGTAGGCTTCCAGGATATCGTGCTTGGAGTAGCTGAGCTCCAGCTGCACCGCGCGCAGCACCTGCAGCAGCTTGCCGCCCGGCGTGCGGGTGTTGAGATGCCAGCGCATGCGCGCCAGCTGCATGCTGATGGTCGACCCGCCCTGCATTTTGCCGCCGGCGACATAGCTGCGCCAGAAGCCACGCATCAGGCTAACGGGGTTAAAGCCGGGGTTGTAGTAGAACCAGCGGTCTTCGTGCAGCAGCAGCCCACGCACCGCCAGCGGCGACACCTGCTCCAGCGGGGTCCACAGCCGGTAGCGGTCGTCGTTGGCCAACGTGATACGCAGCAGCGCGCCGTGCCTGTCGTAATAGACGGAAGACTGCGGCAGCCCCTGCCACAGGGGCGGATGCGGCCACAGCCGAATCGCGGTCAGCAGCAGCGCCAGTAAAAACGCCGCCATCAAGCCGTTTTGCAGCACGCGCCCGGTCAGGATCTTCATACGTTATCACCGCCCCGGCGCCAGACGCTGGCCTGGCGCCGGATCCGGCCTAGTCGTTGCCCGCCGGCACCACCACCAGCTTGCCACCGCCGGCCGACATCGCCTGCACTTCTCGGTCATACATGGCTTCGCCATAGGCCGGTGGAATAATAAAGCTGCCGGTATTGGTGGCCTTGATCTGATAGACGAACTCCTGCACCTCGGTGCCGGCGCTGCCGTAGATAATCACCCGATCTTCACGGATATCGCTGTAATCCGGCGCCCAGGTGGAGCCGGTAGCGGCCAGCGGCGACTGCCAACCGCCGCGGCCTTCGCTCTCCTCGCCGGCGTCGGCCGGTTCCGGCGGCGTCTGCTGCACCACTTCGAACCCGCCCGGCAGCAGATCGACGATCGCCAGGTTGCTCTGCCCCTCTTTCGAGTTGGCGCGCACCTTCAGATGGACGTTGATCTTCTGCCCCAGCGTCACCTGCGTCACCGGTTTGCCCTGTTCGTCGGTGTAATCGCGAACGATCTCAATCCCGCGCGACAGCGCTTTTTGCGGCGCATTCAGGTCGTAACCGGCCTGCGTCACCACATACCAGGCCGGCGCATTGCCGCCGTTGGTGAAGCGCACAGCGGTAGCATCGGCGTTGAACTGCCCCTGCACGAACAACCCCTGCAGCTCACTGATGCGCTGCGGCTCGCCGCCGGCTTTGCCTACCTGCACGATGCCCAAGGCATCCGCATTGGCGGATTGCGCCGCCACCTGGGCCGAATAGCTTTCCAGCGCCAGAATGCTCATCGCGGAAGAGTAGGTGGTGTAACGCTCTTCTTTCAGCGCCTTGACCATATTCTCCAGCACCTGCGGCGGGATCGACGCCACTTTCTCCGGGAAGTGACGGGTAATCAGATACAGCCGAGTCGCATCCTGCACCAGCGGATCGAAATAATTCTGCGTCCACCAGGCACTGTCATACGCCTTGCTCAGCTGCTGCCAGCTCGGTTGCAGCAACGTGGCGGCTTCGTCGTCCATCTTCAACAGGCGGTAGGAAGAAGCCAGATACAGCGCACTCAGATCGGTTTTCCACCCTTCGCCATAGCGTTTTTGCAGCGTATCCTGCACCGCCGCCAGCGAGTTGGTGGTCACTTCGCCCTGCAGCGTCAGCAGGTAAACCGCCCAGCTGCGCAGGCGCAGCAGATACAGATCGTCGAATCCGCTGGCCGCCAGCTCGCGCAACGCGCCGTTGGCCTCATCCAGCATGCCTTCCGGCAGGGCGTAGCCCGCCGCTTTGGCTTCGAGCAGATACTGCACCACATAAGGCGTGACGAAAGGATCGGCATCCGGCGACGAACGCCAGGCGCCGATCGCCCCGCTGTCGTTCTGGCGCGCGCGCAGCACGCCAAGCAGGTTGCGCAGCTGCTTGCTGACTTCCGCCTGGCTCAGGCTGCTTTTCATCTCTGGGTGGCGGCTCTGCAGCATCAGCGGAATGGAGCGGCTAACGATCTGCTCGGAACAGTAATACGGGTAATCCGCCAGGTATTGCGCCAGCCCGCTGGTCAGCACCAGCGGCGAATTCGACACCGCCGCCCGGCGCTGCGCGAAAGCGTCGAACATCTGGCGCAGGCCATCGACGTTCTGGCTGCTGCCGCTCATGCGCCCCATCACCGACTGGGTGCGGTACGGCGCCGCCGGCCGCACCGAGGTGCTGACGGTGCGGCGGCTGGCCTGATCGCCGTAACGGGCGTCGAACACCAGCGGCGCATCGCCCAACGCGGATTTGGCGCGCAGACGGAAAGTGATCACACCCTCGCGTTTTTCCGCCAGCGTCAGGCTTTGCGTCGCGTTGCCCACCACCTCCAACTGCGGCGGCGGCGTCAACAGAACGTTGATGGCCACCGACTGGCCGTTCAGCCCTTCGAGGTTGTTGCTGACGCCCACGCTGACGTCGAACTCGTCGCCCGGCGCCACCATCGCCGGCACGTTCGGCGTCATGATGAAGTTGTCGCGCACCGTGGCGGCGGTTTGCGCCTTGCCGATTTTCTCCGGCGTCACCGAAATCGCCATCACGCGGATCTTGCCGTTAAAGTAGTCCGGCACCGGATAGACGAACTGCTTCTCGCCGCTGACCTCGGTAATACCGGACCAATAGGCCACCGGCTTGTCGCGTTTGCGCTTGAACGGATTGAGGTTAAGATCCAGCCCTTCGCCCGCGTCGCCGCCCGGCGCAGCGGTCAGCGCCATCAGCTTGCTGAACTCCGGCAGGATCAGGTCGAGGATCTGCGAGCTGCTCACGTTCAGTTCACGCTTGCTGAAGAAGAACTCCAGCGGATCCTTCAGGCGGTAGCGCGCCACCTGCAGAATGCCCTCATCGACGGCAAACAGCGCCACCTGCTGCGGTGCGTCGGTCTTGACCGTCATCGTCAGGTTTTCACCCGGCTTGATGACTTCCGGCGCCGTCACCTCGAGGCTGTTTTGCCGCGCCTGGGTGCTGATCTTGAACGGCATCACGCCATAGCTCAGCGGGCTCATGAAGATTTCACTGGAGTTGATGTCGCGCACGAACTGCACGTTGATGTAGCCGTTGCCCTCCATGCCGGCCGGCACGCGGATCTTCTGCACCGAGCTGGTGGTATCGGTGTGGAACCACTGCCAGGCGTAAACCTTGTCCTTCTCGATGGTGATCAAGCCGCTACCGGTATAAGGCGCGTTGATCGCCACCTCGATCTCCTCGCCCGGCTGATATTCCGCCTGGTTCAGTTTCAGCTTCAGTTCGGCGTTGCGATCCAGCGAACGGCTCAGGTTGGCGTTGCCGGCCACGCTGTAGGCGACGCGGTTGAGCGTTTTGCCCTGCGCATCTTCAATCACCAGCACGAAGTCGCCCGGCTTATCGGTCGCCAGCCGCAGATCCGCGCCCTGCTCGCTCAGCGCCAGCGGCTGTTCCGACAGCTGCACTTCCTTCATCTTCGACTGGTATTTGTAAACGCCCGAATCCTGTTTGGTCAGCACCGAGATGTATTTCTGCTCGATCAACACCTGCTTCAGGTTCGGCATGGCGATCTGCTGCAGATTCGGATCGATGGCGATCACGTTCAGATGCCGCTCCGCGTCGCGGTTGATGTAGCCCAGATCGCCGTCCGCCTTCACCCCAATCAGGTAATCGTAAGGCGAAACCAGCGTGCGGGCGGTAGCCGCCACCGAGCGCCCGCCGCCGGCGACGAACGCCTCCGACAGCAGCTGCAGCTGATAGGTGGCGTCGGCGTAGGATTTCAGATCGAGCGGGATTTCGGCCGCGCCGTGCTCATCGGTGGTGCGATCTTCCAGCTCGGTTTCGAACCCGTCGCTGTTTTGCCGGTTTTCATAGAACGCATAATCTGGGAAGCGATCGAAGCTCGGATACATCGGCCGCAGCGTCAGCCTGGTGGTCACGCGGCGATCCTGCGCCGGGGTACCGAACAGGTTCTGCACATCGATGCTGGCCTTCAGCTCGGACGGTTTGACCCAGCCTTGCTGGCGATTCGGCGTCAGCGCCAGCTTCACTTTCAGCTGATCCGGCTCGAACTCCTTCACATTGACCGCGGTATGGCCGAGCAGCGTGGAGGTATCGTTGTTTTTGCCGATCAGATACAGATAGACGTTCCACTCGCCGGTGGGCGAGTTTTCATCGGTGGTATAGCTCAGCTCGTTGAAACCGCTGGCGCTCAGCGTCAGCGGCACGGTGGTCATCAGCTTGTCGCGCGGGTCGCGGACTTCGGCGCGCACCGGCACGCCGGCCAGGCCAACGCGCCAGTCGGCGGCACGGGTGATCAGGCCAATATTGAAAGTATCCCCCGGTCGATAAACGCCGCGATCGGAGAACAGGTAGCTGCCGAGCGTACGCGGATCGGTCGGCGTTTGCTCCCCGGCGACGTCGAAGCGCGAGAAATCCAGCCCGCGATCGTTATAGCTGCCGGTCGGCAGGAAGGAAACATCCCCTTCTTTTTCCACCAGGAACATCACCGGCTGGCGCTCGTTGGTGTACACGTCGAGCGCCGGGAAACGCACGTGGCCGTCGGCCCCGGTGGTTTGGCTGAGCAGCGTCACGCCGTTTTTGGCCACTACCGACACGTTGGCGCCGCTGACCGGCGCGCCGCTTTGAATCGACTGCACGAAGACGTCGCGCGTCTTATCCTGCGAGCTCTTGGCGACGATGCCCAGATCGGTCACCACCACAAAGCGCGAATCGCCAACGTCGGGCTGATCATCTCCGGTGCTCTCGTCCGGTTCCTGTTCTGGCTCGGCACCCGCCTCTTCCGCCGCCGGTTTCCGGTTCGGCTGCCATTCAGACAGCGTCAGCAGGAACACCCCGCGATGGGAACTGGCGTTGGTGGAGAGATAACGGGAGAGGTCGATGCCCTGATAGTTCACTTCCCCCGGCCGCTCGTTATTGAGCGCCGTCTGGTATTTGAAATGCTCGGTGAAATACTCATCGTTGAGCCGGTTGAATTCCGTGGACGAATATTCCCGGCTTTTGAAGGAGACGATGTGCTGCAGCTGGCTCGGGATCACCCGCTTGATGTCCAGCCGCAGGCCCGCCACGTTGCGCGCCGCCACGCTGATCTGTTTGTCGCCGTTGACCGACAGCAGCGAGCCTGCGGACATGAACTGCAGCGATTTCGGGAACTCCGGCACTTCGACCACCCGATAAACCTTCTTCGGCATTTTGTAACCGCCGACGGAGACCAGTTGGTTGTCTATCTCGATCAGCACGAAGCGGTGCGCCGGAGCTTCAAAGCGGAAGCTGAACTGCGGCTGGTAGGCCTCTTCCGCCTCGTTAAGCGTCAATGGCAATGCCGTCGCCTGCGCCAGCACGTTTTTACCGACGCTGTCGACCGTCCATTGATAGAAATCTTCGGCATCGTTGGCGGCCTCGGCATCGTTCGGATCGTGCTGCGGCAGCAGCCAGGCTTTGGTGGCCCGCGCCAGCTCTTTATCCTTCACCGCATCGCTGAAACCGACCACCAGCGCACGCTGCCCTTGGCCGCCGTCGGTATCCACGACCTGGGCACTGGCGTCGCTCAGCGCTAGACTGTACAGCGTCGGGACTTTGACCCAGTTGCTTTTCGCCTCTTCGACCGCATTGCCGGCCGCCGTCGATTTGACGCCCTTGCCGACGGTCAGATGCACAGCGCCGCCCTGATCCAGCGCCTGCAGCGGCTCGGAATGCACCCAGGCGTTCAGTTTTTTCTCGTCATAGACCAGAGAGAAGTTCAACTTTTTCTCGGAGGAAGTGCTGCCTTCTTTCAACCCCAGCGAAATCTGTTTTTCAAAGCTGGCGACGTCGACCGGCGCGTTGAACTGCAGATTGAAAATCGCACTGCGTTTCTGCGCATCTTGCGGATCGCGGTAATACTCAGCCTGCCCCAGGCGGTAATCGAACGCGGGCACGGTGAAGGCATAGCGGGTTTTGGCCAGTTTGATCTGCGGTGCCAGCAGGGTGGCGGGCTCAAGGGTCACGTCATACTTCGCGCCCATCGGCAGCGGCTTTTTCGGCGTGAACAGCAGCGTCGACTCATTGCTCCATGCCCACTGCCCTTCCGCCGTCGGCTTCAGAGTGATGCCGGCGCTCACGGTTTTACCCACTGCGGCGATCGGCGCGACCGACCCGCTGAAGGTCAGGCTCACCGTTTGCGGCACCTGCCGGGCGGCGGCGTAATCTATTGGCTCGGGGTTGGCAAGCGATGCGCTGACCTCCTGAACCACCATCGGTGCAGGTTCGATAGGCTGAGGCCGGTTTTGCCACCAGTGCCAGCCGTAAAATGCGCCGCCTGCGGCGCCAGCCAACAGCAACAGGCCTAAACCGATCGCTTTCGGGTGTTTATCCACGCCGCTTTCGAGCCGCAAGAAACCGCGCGGCAGCGCAGCCCACCAGGCCGGCGCACGCCAGCTGAGGTTGCCGACCAGCGGTCTCAGCAACCGCCCCAACAGCGACAACACCCCACCCAGCAGGCGACAAACGCCCTTAACCAGGGTAAAAGGCAAACGCAGGATAAACCTTAATAAATCCATTATTGCAGCACCTCATCATCCTAATGCAGCCCCCGGTCAACCGCCGCGGTTCAACCGAGCCGAAAGACGCCGTCGGCTCTCCTGCCCGGCATCCGCGCGAGTACTCTACACTGCCGGGCGGCAAAAATCTGCGCGCCGCCGGCGAATTACGGCTCTTTATTCAACATCAAATCCAGCTGTTGCAGCAGCACCAGCAGCGGCAGGCTGCTCGGTTCACGATCTTTCAACGCCTCTTCGAAATAAGGCGTGATGGCGAAGCGCGTCGGCAGCGGCGCTTCGGCATCCAGCAACGCATACATGCGCGGCAAGAACACCCACTGCAGCCAGGCTTCGGCCGACATGCTATCGATGCAGAACGGCTCGGTGCTGGAGAAAGCCTCATGATCAGGCGGCGCGGCCTGCCACAGCGCCAGATCGCGCATGGATTGTTCAATCGCCTGCAAACTGCGGCGCACCTGGTTATGTATACTCATCTGCATTCCCGATCTCTTGTCATCATGGTATTCAGCGCGCTGGCTGAAAGGCGGCAAAGCATAGCATTTTTATAGCCCAAATTCGGCGCGCCTGAGACAGCTCACCGTTTTTATCTGGTGGCGTTCGCCGCCGCGCGGCACAATAGGCCCACCGAATTCACCACACAGATAAAGATTCATGTCCGTAATAACAGAGAAAAAAAACCACGCGACGCCCGGTAAGGCCATGCTGGCTTCGGTCACCGGTTATGCCATGGACGGGTTTGACCTGCTGATCCTCGGCTTTATGCTGCCGGCCATCAGCATCGAATTGGGATTAACCTCATCGGCCGCCGGTTCACTGGTCACCTGGACGCTGATCGGCGCGGTGCTGGGCGGCGTGATTTTCGGCCACCTCAGCGATCGTTTCGGCCGTATCCGGGTGCTCACGATCACCATCCTGATGTTTTCCCTGTTCACCGGCCTGTGTGCCGTGGCGCAAGGGTATTGGGATCTGCTGGCCTATCGCACCCTGGCGGGCATCGGACTGGGCGGCGAATTCGGCATCGGCATGGCGCTGATCGCCGAAGCCTGGCCGGCGGAGAAGCGCAACCGCGCTTCGGCTTACGTCGGCATGGGCTGGCAATTGGGCGTGCTGGCGGCCGCCTTCCTGACGCCGCTGCTGCTGGAACACATCGGCTGGCGCGGCATGTTTTTGGTCGGCCTGCTGCCGGCGCTGGCGTCATTCCTGATCCGCCGTACCCTGGGCGAACCGGAAGCATTCGTGCGGCAGAAAGATGCCGGGCAACCGCTCTCCTTCCTGCAGCGTTTGCGCCTGCTGTTTAAGGATCGCGCCACCAGCAGGGCCAGCATCGGCATCTTCATTCTCTGTTCGGTGCAGAACTTCGGTTACTACGGCCTGATGATCTGGATGCCGACTTACCTGGCGAAAAACTTTGGCTTCTCGCTCACCAAATCCGGCCTGTGGACGGCGGTGACGGTGGTCGGCATGACGTTCGGCATCTGGCTGTTTGGCATGCTGGCCGACCGCTTCGCCCGCTGGAAGATCTTCGTGCTTTATCAGATTGGCGCCGTGGTGATGGTGATCGGTTACGCCCAGTTGAGCGACCCGACGCTGATGCTGTTCGCCGGCGCCGTGATGGGCATGTTCGTCAACGGCATGATCGGCGGCTACGGCGCGTTGATTTCCGATACCTATCCGGTGCAGGCGCGCGCCACCGCGCAGAACATCCTGTTCAATCTGGGGCGCGGCGTCGGCGGCCTGGGGCCATTGGTGATCGGTGCGCTGGTGACGCAGGTGTCGTTTACCGCGGCCATCAGCCTGCTGGCGGCAATTTACCTGCTGGATATCTACGCCACGCTGTTCCTGCTGCCGAAAAAACAGGGCGCAGGCGATACGCTGGGCGCGATTGGTTAACGCTGAAGAGGGATTAAGGCGGGGCGCACGCGCAGCGGGATAAAACAAAAAGTTGGGGGCACTGCGTTAACAGTGCCCCCGGTTCGTTTTATAGCTATCCCGCTACACAGCGTGCTCCCTGCTCAATCCTTGAAAACTTTTCCTGCGGCCATCCTGACCAAGTGGTCCTTGCATCATCCTGCAGCATCGTCCTGACGCGGTTCCTCAGCCTTCCTGACCCGCCGACAGTCCTGTGCCGGCTCTCAATCTCCGTCCTGGAGGTGTCCCTGGTTTCTATCCTGAAACATCCTGGGCATCTCCTGACGCCATCCTTCGCTCTTGCCTGAGCGCATCCCTTTCTTCTTCCTGAAGCTGCATCATCCTGATGCTTTCCTGCTCCGCCGGTTCCGTTCCGGTAACGATAAGATCGCTTAAATTCCCCGGAATCACAAGGGTTTGGGAGGTGTCTCACACTAAATTAAGACTAAGAGTTATCCTAAAGAAATTCTAACCAATTGATCTGGATAACAATAATCTCATAGCCTGGAGAAAGGCGGGAAAAATTAAGAGCGATCTCTCACAGGCCGTGTGAGAGATCTCTCACACGGGCGACGGCGAATCCGTCGCGATTCAGTCCAACACCGGGCGCAGCGCATCGAGGAAATTCCCCAGCGTCGCCGCCAGCAGGGTGCGCTTATCGCTGCCGAATTGTTCCAGCACCACGTTGCCGCTGACGTTGCACAACGACACCATCGTCATCTCGGATTCGGTGGTCGCCAGGAACAGCGTTGGCGACAGCTTGAGACGTTTTTGCGTCACCAGATGGCCGATCAGGTTCTCCTGCAGGCGGATAAAATCCTCTTCGCTCCAGACCTGCAGCAGGCTCAGGCGATGCTCGCCGAACTGCGCGCTCATGTCACCGGCGTATTGCTGCGTGTAGAAGCGGTGCGCATCCGGCTGCAAACGCAGCTCCAGCGCGGTTTCTACCTTTTCCAGCGTCGCCGCCGGTTCGAAAGGCCGCGGCAACCACAGCACTTCGTCCTCGCGGTTCTCCACGATGCAGGGCGACGGCACGCCGTACAGCGCCTGGCTGGCCGGCGCGTGGCCGCGCTCTTGCTGCCACAACTCGACATAACGTTGAGTGAATTCACGCAGAGCGTGCGATACATCATGGTCCATATTCTTTCTCGCATACGTTAAACTGACGGCCATTGTACCTATCTCTGACCGAGGTGACAGCAGATGTCCTCATATCAAGACCATCAGGCCCTGTCGGGGCTGACGCTGGGCAAACCCACCGCCTACCGCGATCGCTACGACGCCACGCTGCTGCAGGCGGTGCCGCGCAGCATGAACCGCGAGCCGCTGGGCCTGTATCCCGATAATCTGCCCTTCCACGGCGCGGACATCTGGACGCTGTACGAGCTCTCCTGGCTGAACGCCAACGGCTTGCCGCAGGTGGCGGTCGGTGAAATCAGCCTCAACGCCGACAGCCTGAACCTGATCGAATCGAAAAGCTTCAAGCTGTACCTCAACAGCTTCAACCAAACCCCGTTCGCCGATTGGGAAACGGTGCGCAGCACCCTGCAGCGCGATCTATCCGCCTGCGCCCAGGGCGAGGTCAGCGTCACCCTGTTCAGCGTCGAGCAGTTGGAAGGCACGCCGATCGCCCGCCTGGCCGGCGATTGCATCGACCAGCAGGATATCCGCATCGACAATTATGAGTTCAACGCCGACTACCTGCTGAACGCCGCCGCTGAAGAGGTAGTGGAAGAGCGCTTGGTCAGCCACCTGCTGAAGTCCAATTGCCTGATCACCCACCAACCGGACTGGGGCTCGGTGCAGATAAGCTACCGCGGCGGCAAGATCGATCGCGAAGCGCTGTTGCGCTATCTGGTTTCCTTCCGCCACCACAACGAATTCCACGAGCAGTGCGTCGAGCGCATCTTTAACGATCTGATGCGCTATTGCCGGCCGCAAAGCCTAACGGTCTACGCTCGTTATACCCGTCGCGGCGGGCTGGATATCAACCCGTGGCGCAGCAACGTCGAATTCGCCCCCGAGCACGGCCGTCTGGCGCGCCAATAAGTGCGAAACATTGCTCAACAACTGAGCTAACGAGCGGTTTGTGTTGGTAAAAGCACAGGGACGGCGGTAAGGTTAAAACGAGGCTGCGGCCGGGCAGAGCGCCCGCTTCGCCGCAGCACGCCAACCATAACGAGATGCTGTTTTGCTGCGTATGGATTACTACCGCCCCGCACCGGGTGCAAAGGAGTTACCTTGATTACACACATCAGCCCGCTTGGCTCTATGGATTTATTGTCGCAGCTGGAAGTAGACATGCTGAAGCGCACCGCCAGCAGCGACCTGTACCGCCTGTTCCGCAACTGTTCGCTGGCCGTGTTGAACTCCGGCAGCCAAACCGACAACAGCAAGCAGCTGCTGTCGCGCTATGAAACCTTCGACATTAACGTGCTGCGCCGCGAGCGCGGGGTGAAGCTGGAGCTGGTCAATCCGCCGGAAGAGGCGTTCGTCGACGGCCGCATCATCCGCTCGCTGCAGGCCAACCTGTTCGCCGTGCTGCGCGACATCCTGTTCGTGCATGGCCAAATCGCCAGCGCCGGCCGCTTCCAGCACCTGAACCTGGAAAACTCGGCCCACATCACCAACCTGGTGTTCTCGATCCTGCGCAATGCACGCACGCTGCATCTGGATGAAGATCCCAATATGGTGGTGTGCTGGGGCGGCCACTCGATCAACGAAAACGAATACCTGTACGCGCGCAAGGTCGGCAGCCAGCTGGGCCTGCGCGAGCTGAACATCTGCACCGGCTGCGGGCCGGGCGCCATGGAAGCGCCGATGAAAGGCGCGGCGGTCGGTCACGCGCAGCAGCGCTACCGCAACAGCCGCTTCATCGGCATGACCGAGCCGTCGATCATCGCCGCCGAGCCGCCTAACCCGCTGGTCAACGAGCTGGTGATCATGCCGGACATCGAAAAACGCCTGGAAGCCTTCGTGCGTATCGCACACGGCATCATCATCTTCCCGGGCGGCGTCGGCACCGCCGAAGAGCTGCTGTACCTGCTGGGTATCCTGATGAACCCGGAGAACAGCGAACAGGTGCTGCCGCTGATCCTGACCGGGCCGAAAGAGAGCGCCGACTACTTCCGCGTGCTGGACGAGTTCATCATGAACACGCTGGGCGACGAAGCGCGCCGCCATTACACCATCATCATCGACGATCCGGCGGAAGTGGCGCGGCAGATGAAGCAAGCCATGCCGCTGGTGAAGGAAAACCGCCGCAACACCGGCGACGCCTACAGCTTCAACTGGTCGATCCGCATCGCGCCGGATCTGCAGCTGCCGTTCGAGCCGACCCATGAGAACATGGCGAACCTCAATCTGTATCCGAACCAGCCGCCGGAGCAATTGGCCGCCGCGCTGCGCCGCGCGTTCTCCGGCATTGTGGCCGGCAACGTGAAGGAAAATGGCATCCATGCCATCGAGCAGTTCGGCCCGTACAAACTGCACGGTGAACCGCAGATGATGAAGCAGATGGACAGCCTGCTGCAGGGCTTTGTCGCCCAGCACCGCATGAAGCTGCCGGGCAGCGCCTATGTGCCCTGCTACGAAATCGTAGCCTGACCCTCAATCCCGGGCGGCGTAACAGCCGCCCTGTTTTTTCTGACCTTACCGCCCATGATGATACACCTACTGATTGTCGACGCCCTGAACCTCATCCGCCGCATTCACGCCGTGCAGGGCTCCCCTTGCGTCAACGCCTGCCGCCACGCGCTGCAGCAGCTGATCCAACACAGCCGCCCAACCCATGCAGTGGCGGTCTTCGACGAGGACGATCGCCGCGACAGCTGGCGCAACCAAATTCTGCCGGACTACAAGGCCGGGCGCTCGCCGATGCCGGAAAATCTGCAGCAGGAGATGCCGCAGCTGCGCGAGGCCTTCGCCGAATTGGGCGTCGCCAGCTGGCATTCTCCCGGCAACGAGGCGGACGATCTGGCTGCCACGCTGGCGGCGAAGGTCGCCGGCGGCGGCCACCAGGTGACCATCGTCTCCACCGACAAAGGCTACTGCCAGCTGCTGGCGCCGAACGTGCAGATCCGCGATTACTTCCAGAAACGCTGGCTGGACATGCCCTTCGTGCAGCAAGAATTCGGCGTACAGCCGCAGCAGCTGCCGGACTATTGGGGGCTGGCGGGGATCGGCAGCAGCAAGATCCCCGGCGTGGCCGGCATCGGGCCGAAAACCGCCGTGCTGCTGTTGCAGCAGTCGGGCAGCCTGGATGGGCTCTATCAGCACCTGGAGCAGGTGCCGGAGAAATGGCGCGGCAAGCTGGAGCAACACCGCGAGCTGGCCTACGTCAGCAAACAGGTCGCCACGCTGCGCACCGATCTGTCGCTGGACGGTAACCTGCAGCAGCTGCGCCTGCCGATACAATAAGGGCGCTGCAAGCAGCGCCCTTCATCAGGCTTAACGCGATTAATCGCGCTCGTCGCGCCGGCCCGGCACCGCCGACCACATGCGGCGCACGTGTACGGTGATCTCTTCGCGGTCGTGATACAGCTGCTTGGCGTGCACTTCGACGCTGATGCCGGCGGCGCCCAGCGCTTCGCGGATGCTCGTCAGGTTTTGCGACACTTCCTCATAGCGCTTTTTCATCGGCAGCTTGAGGTTAAAGATCGCTTCGCGGCACCAGCCTTTCACCAGCCACTGAATCATCAGGCTGGTCACCTTCGCCGGTTTCTCCACCATGTCGCACACCAACCAGTAGATCTTGCTGCTGTTCGGCTCGAACTTGAAGCCGTCGGCGCGGTGGTGCGTCACCTGGCCGGTTTCCATCAGGCTCGGCGCCATCGGGCCGTTATCCACCGAATGCACCATCATACTGCGTTTCACCAGCTGATAGGTCCAGCCGCCCGGGCAAGCGCCCAGATCGACCGCGTGCATGCCGCTGGCCAGGCGTTCGTCCCACTCGTCGGCGGGGATGAACACGTGGAACGCTTCTTCCAGCTTCAGCGTCGACCGGCTCGGCGCATCGGCCGGGAAGCGCAGACGCGGAATGCCCATGTAGAACGGCGAGTTGTTGTTGCTGTAGGAGTAACCGACGTAGCAGCAGCCCGGCGCGATGAAGAACACGTGCACCACCGGGCGAGTCGGGTTCTCGCGCGCCATCAGCACCTTCTGCTCGCGCATCGCGCCGCGCAGCGGCACCGTCAGCTTGCGGCAGAACTTCATCAGCTCTTTGCTTTCGTTGGTGTCCGGCACTTCCACCCGCAGCTCGCCGCCGCGATCCACCACGCCGATCAGCATGCCGACGATCGGCGATACCCGATCTTCCGGCGGCAGATCGCGCAGCAGCTCACCCACCACGATCATCTGGCGGGCGAAAATCAGTTCGCGGAACGGAATTTCCCGCGCCAGGCGGTCGGCATCGTCCGGCTGATAGCATTCGAACAGCACGTAACCGCTGTGCTCTTTTACCCGCGCAAAGCCGTAAATCTCCAGTTGGGCGGCTTTGTCGGTGATCTCCGCCGCACACTCTTTTTCAAAGCCGGGACGGCAGTACAACGCAATCTTATTCATGGCGCTCGGCCTTTTTCCTCAGACGCAAAGCGCCAATCAACATCAATATCCAGCCGATCAGGAAGCACACGCCGCCAACCGGCGTGATATAAACCCAGACCTTCAGGTGCGACAGCGCCAGGCAATAGAGGCTGCCGCTGAACAACACGGTGCCGAACGCCAACAGCGCTCCGCTCCAGTAAAACCACAGGCTCACGCGGCGCTGCATCGCGACCGCCAGCGCCAGGATGGCCAGGGTGTGGAATCCCTGATATTCCAGCCCGGTGCGGATCCAGGCCATTTCGTTGGCGCCGAGCGTACCGCTTAGCACATGCGCGCCGAATGCGCCCAACGCGACAAACACAAAGCCGCTGATAGCGGCGAAAACCAGCATGGAACGGCTGCTCATCGTGATCTATCCCATTAAAAATCACCGGCCGCGGCAAGGCGGCGGCCGGTCTTATTGTTCGTAGCGGAAGCGGAACTTCTCTTGTTCGCTGGCGGCACGCGCCAGGATCCACTGCCGGAAGGCGGCTATTTTACCCAGTTCTGCCTGGCTGTCATGACATACCAGATAAAAAGCGTTTTTACTGACCAGCACATCGTTGAACGGGCACACCAGGCGACCGGCTTCAATCTCGGTTTGCGCCATCACGTTGTTCACCAGCGCCACGCCCTGGCCGTGTACCGCCGCCTGCACCACCATGGCGCTGTGGCTGAAGATCGGCCCCTGCTGCACGTTGATGTGCTGCAACCCCAGCTGGCGCGTATAGGCCAGCCAGTCGCGGCGTGAAACGTCGTGCAGCAGCGTATGATAAGCCAGATCCTCGGCGGTTTTCAGCGGATGATCGCCGGTCAGCAGGCTAGGCGAACACACCGGCAGCAGATATTCCGCATACAGGCGCTCGGCACGCAGCCCCGGCCAGTTGCCACGGCCGTAGAAAATCGCCACGTCAACGTCGTCCGCCAGCTTGTCTTCTTCGCGGTCCACCGCCTGGATGCGCACGTCGATCCCCGGATAAGCTGAGTTAAAGCCGGAAAGGCGCGGCACCAGCCACTGAATGGCGAAGCTCGGCGGCAGGCTGACGGTCAATGCCCCCTTGGCGCTGCGTGCCTGCAGCTTGCGCGTCGCCTCGTTGATCGAAGAGAAGATCTCCTTGATATCAAGGTAGTAACTTTGCCCCTCTTCGGTCAGCAGAAGCGAGCGGTTGCGCCGGCGAAACAGCTTCAGCCCGAGGAAGTCCTCCAGCGACTTGATCTGGTGGCTCACCGCGGCCTGGGTCACGAACAGCTCTTCCGCCGCCTTGGTGAAACTCAGGTGGCGAGCGGCCGCATCGAACACGCGCAGCGCATTGAGGGGAGGTAAGCGTTTAGACATTAAATTAGCTACTTTTGTGTAACATTAATCCGAATGATTCGGCGCCGAAAATCGGGCGGCTTTGCGTGGCAAGCCATCGGTAAACGCTAACGGCGTATTGCCATTAGTTTTTTTAATCCGAGCCATTATAATTTGTCCGTTGAGGATGCGCCAGCAAATACCTATAGTGGCGGCACTTCCCGGGCCGGAACGAAAAGGGAGTGGGTGTCGAGGACGCCGATGAACTTTTGGCTTGTGGTTGTGATGTTGTGTTTGCAAATTGTCCGGCGATTCCGGACATGGTAGCTAGACTACTGTTTTTTCACTTCCTGTACATTTACCCTGTCTGTCCATAGTGATTTTATGCAGCACCGCAAAACTTGCGGTGCTTTTTTTTGCCTGACGGTTACTGGTTGCTTTCAACCATCTCTTTCACATCGGCGCGGTTGATCTGCTGCTCGACGCCGTTGGCGTCTTTATAGCTGATCATGCCGGTGTCGTTGTCCACTTTAGGCTTGCCGTCAGCGACAATGGTGCGTCCGTCATTGGTATGCATCACGTAGTTGCTGGAACAGGCGGCCAGGGTGAACGTAAGCATCAGAGCAGAGAGAACTGCGGCTGTTTTCTTCATTGAGGACTCCTTTGTAGTTTTAAATGCTGATAAATACCTTTTATCTGTATAGATGCGATTAATTAGCGCACATTTAATAGCATAACAAACTTTCCAAATTTTGCCAGGCGATAAGTCCTAATAGGCAGGATCGCTTGTCTCCGGCGGCAAAATAGGACAGGATCACCCATCGACTCAAGCCAGTGACAATCAGGGTATGACGCCTTTTAACCCCAGCCTTTTTCGCCAACAGTTTCCCGCGCTCGCGCAGGACGGCATCTATCTGGACAGCGCCGCCACCGCGTTGAAACCGCAGGCGGTGATCGACGCCACGCAGCAATTTTATCGCGATGACGCCGCCACCGTGCACCGCAGCCAGCATCGGGCAGCGCAGGATCTGACCGCCCGTTTCGAACGAGCGCGCGTCCAGGTGGCCCAGTTGATCAATGCGCCGTCGGCCGACGACATCGTCTGGACGCGCGGCACCACCGAGGCGATCAACCTGGTGGCGCAGAGCTACCTGCGTCCGCGCCTGCAGCCGGGCGATGAAATCCTGGTAAGTGAAGCGGAACACCACGCCAACCTGATCCCCTGGCTGATGGTGGCAGAGCAAACCGGCGCGCGGGTGGTGAAACTGCCGATCGGCGCCGATCGGTTGCCGGATTTGACGCAGCTGCCCGCCCTGCTCAACGACAACACCCGCCTGTTGGCGCTGGGGCAAATGTCCAACGTCACCGGCGGCTGCCCGGATCTGGCGCCGGCGATCGCACAGGCGCATGCCGCCGGCGCACGCGTGATGATCGACGGCGCTCAGGGCGTGGTTCACGGCCCGGCCGACGTACAGCGGCTCGACATCGATTTCTACGCCTTCTCCGGCCACAAGCTGTATGGCCCGACCGGCATCGGCGCGCTGTACGGCAAAGCCGAGCTGCTGGCGCAGATGGCGCCGTGGCAAGGCGGCGGCAAGATGCTGACCCAGGCGTCGTTCGACGGTTTTACCCCGCAAAAACCGCCGCACTGCTTCGAAGCCGGCACGCCGAACATCGCCGGCGTGCTGGGGTTGGCCGCGGCGCTCACCTGGCTCAACGAGCAGGACATGGCGGCGGCGGAGCGCTACAGCCGCGAGCTGGCGGACCAGGCGGAACAGCGGTTGGCGCAGCTACCGGGCTTTCGCAGCTTCCGCAGCTCCGGCTCCAGCCTGCTGGCGTTCGATATCGCCGGCGTACACCACAGCGACATCGTCACGCTGTTGGCGGAGCAAGGCATTGCGCTGCGCGCCGGCCAACACTGCGCGCAGCCGCTGATGGCGGCGTTAGGCGTCAGCGGCACGCTGCGCGCATCGTTCGCCCCCTACAATACGCAACAGGACGTCGATACGCTGGTCAGCGCGTTGACTCACGCCCTCGATCTGCTGGCCGACTGACTTGATTCCCGGAGACGCTATGCTCGCCCCCCATCCTTTTGGCCGAGAGGTCACCGCCGAAGCGTTGATCGCCACCTTCAGCACGCTGAAACAGTGGGAAGACCGCTACCGCCAGCTGATTATGCTCGCGAAACGGCTGCCGCCGCTGCCGGAGGCCTTGCGCAGTGAAGAAATAGCGTTGAGCGGGTGTGAAAACCGCGTCTGGTTGGGGCACCAGTTGCTGGAAGACGGCACGCTGCACTTCTATGGCGACAGCGAAGGCCGCATCGTGCGCGGCCTGCTGGCGGTGCTGTTGACCGAAGTGGAAGGGAAAACGCCGCAGCAGATCGCCGCATTGGATCCGCTGGCGCTGTTCGATCGGTTAGCGCTGCGCGCGCAGCTGAGCGCCACCCGCGCCGGCGGCCTGGCGGCGTTGGCCGCCGCCGTAAAGGCGATCGCCGCCCGTTACGCCTGACGCGCCGCCTTCGCCACCATCTTTTTCAGCGCGTGCGACACGGCGACGAAGCCGAAGGTCGCGGTGACCATGGTCGCCGCGCCGAATCCCGCGCTGCAATCCATTCTTTTCGGCCCTTCCGCCGTGCTGCGCGAAGCGCACACCGAACCGTCCGGCTGCGGGTAAACCAGCGGCTCGCTGGAGAAGACGCAGTCGATGCCCAGCTTGCCCTTGCCGTTTTTCACCACGTTGAAATCGTGCTTCAGCCGCTCGCGCAGCTTGGCGGCCAGCGGATCCTGGATGGTTTTCGCCAGATCGGCCACTTCGATCTTGGTCGGATCAATCTGCCCGCCGGCGCCGCCGGTGGTCACCACCGGGATCTTGAAGCGGCGGCAGTATGACAACAGCGCCGCCTTCGGCCGCACGCTGTCGATCGCGTCGATGACGTAGCTGAAGTTATGGTCCAGCAGCTCGGCGACGTTGTCCGGGGTGATGAAATCGTCGATGCAGGTCACCCGGCATTCCGGGTTGATCGCCAGGATACGCTCCGCCATCACCTCGGTTTTCGATTGCCCGACGTGTTGGCGCAACGCGTGGATCTGGCGGTTGGTATTGGTGACGCAAACATCATCCATGTCGATCAGGGTGATGGCGCCGATGCCGGTGCGCGCCAGTGCCTCAGCCGCCCAGGAACCCACGCCGCCGATGCCGATCACGCAGACGTGCGCCTGCGCGAACACCGCCAACGCCTGCTGGCCGTACAACCGCGCCGTGCCGCCGAAACGCTGCAGATAGGCTTCCGAATAAGCTGTGCTCATAACGCTTTAATTACCTTCGTAATGCAAATGATAAGGGCCGGAAAATCCGGCCCTTGCGGGTCACTCTTTTCACGCCGTATGCGTTTACCGGGTGGCCAGCAACGAACCGCTGCCGTTTGACTGATTCGCGCTGAACAGCTGGCCACCGCCGTTGTTCTTCAGCACCCAGACGCGGCCATAGTGGTTATAGTACCCCGCCGAGTGGCCGGCTTCCGGCCCGATGCCCTGATACATGTCAAAGTGCTGGCCCTTGATGGCGCCGCCCACGTCGAGCGCGACCATCAGGCGCATCTCGTATTTTCCCGTGAATTTACCCTTGTTGTCCAGCAGCGGCACTTCGGCCAGCAGCGTGGTGCCCGCCGGGATCAGCGAACGGTCGGAGGCCACCGAGGCTTTAGCGATCAGCGGCACCGCGCTGGCACCCTTCACCGGCGCAAAAGCTTCCGGGCGGAAGAACACGAACGACGGATTTTGCTCCAGCAGCTCACGCACCTCTGCGGCGCTGTGGGTATCCGCCCACTGACGGATCGCCTGCATCGACATGTCCGCCTTGGCCACTTCGCCGCGATCGATCAGCACCTTGCCGATGCTGCGATAGGCGTGGCCGTTCTTGCCGCCGTAGCCGAAGAACACCAGCGGCTGGCCGTTGCCGTAGTCGACGTAGCCACTGCCCTGGACTTCCATCATGAAGTTATCCATCAGCGAGTTGGTGTAAGCAATGATATAGCGATCGTCAAGCGCGCCGGAATAGATGCCCGCGCGATCCGGCAAGCGGCCTCTGCCCTTCGGCGGCATGCGGTACAGCGGATAGCGGAACTCGCCCTGTTGGGTATAGCGCGCCTGCACCACCGGCGTGTAGTAGCCGGTAAACTGCACGTTGCCGTAATTGTCGACGCCTTCCATCTGGTAAGCGCTGAGGCCGTACTGGCTCAGCATGCGCGTGTCGGCGCCGGACGCCATCCAGCTTTGCACCGCCTGATAGGTGCTGTTGTTGCGGTTAAACAGCGAAGGCGATGCGTACTTGATCTCCATCAGCTGATCCGAGTAGTCCTTGGCGTTGACCGGCGAACCTTTGGCGTTGGGCTGATTGACCAGCTCCAGCGATTGATCCAGACGGCCGTCTTTATATTGCTGACCCCGATCGGTCGGCTTGGACGAACAGCCCGCCAACACCGCCACTATCAACCCGCCCAGCAGGTATTTGCCCCAACGTCCTTTCATCGCGCACACTCTCAAACTGATATGATCTACCGGCTGAACGATAACAAACGCTCATTGATAAAGGAATCGCTGCAAATAAAAAAAGCCGCACGGAGGATGGTGATGAAAAAGAAGGCAAATTGCGGGCAAATCCAGCAGAAAAACGGGTTTAGGCCAATAAAATGCAAAAAGGGTTTGCAACAAAACGCACGGAGAGTATAGTGCGCATCCATCGGACGCGGGGTGGAGCAGCCTGGTAGCTCGTCGGGCTCATAACCCGAAGGTCGTCGGTTCAAATCCGGCCCCCGCAACCAACCGATGCCGCATTGGCGGTATTTGCGTTTGGCTTCGATAACAAAGTATTATACGGACGCGGGGTGGAGCAGCCTGGTAGCTCGTCGGGCTCATAACCCGAAGGTCGTCGGTTCAAATCCGGCCCCCGCAACCAACCGAATGTCGTACCAGCGGCATACCATGAAACGGTGGTTTCGTAGTAATACAGCATCAAGACGGACGCGGGGTGGAGCAGCCTGGTAGCTCGTCGGGCTCATAACCCGAAGGTCGTCGGTTCAAATCCGGCCTCCGCAACCAACTCTTGATGACAACAGACAAGCACCCTGACGGGTGTTTTTTTGTATCTGCAATCCGCAAAAATAGCCGGACTCGCGCCCGGCCCTGCTTCTATCGGCTCGCCAGCGCGCCGCCGTTGGCGAAATAAGCCTTGATGCCCGCCAGAATCGACTCCGCCACCTGCTGCTGGAAATGGCTGGTGCGCAGCTTGCGCTCCTCTTCGATATTGCTGATAAACGCCGTTTCCACCAGGATCGACGGGATATCCGGCGCCTTCAACACCGCAAAACCGGCCTGATCGACGCGATTCTTGTGCAACCGGTTGATTTTCCCCATCCGATTCAACACTTCCTTGCCGAACTTCAGGCTGTCGTTGATGGTCGCGGTCTGGATCAGATCGAACATGGTATGGTCGAGATAACGGTCGCCGCTCTTGCTGACGCCGCCAATTTGGTCCGACGCGTTCTGCGTCTGCGCCAGGAACTTGGCCGCCGAGCTGGTGGCGCCCTTGGTGGACAACGCGAACACCGATGAACCGCGCGCCGCGCGGCTGGTAAAGGCGTCGGCGTGAATCGAAACGAACAGATCCGCGCGCTGCTTGCGCGCCTTGGCGACGCGCACCTTGAGCGGGATAAACACGTCTTCGTTGCGCGTCATGAACACCTTCATGTTCGGCTCGCGCTTGATCATGGCGCTCAGCTTGCGGGCAATCTGCAATACGATGTCTTTCTCGCGCGTCTTGTACTTGCCGATAGCGCCGGGATCTTCGCCGCCGTGGCCAGGATCCAGCATGATGACGATCGGCCGATCGCGCCCCGCCTTGCCGGCCTGCGGCGCTTCCGGCGGCAACGTGCGCTCCAGATCGCCCTTGTTGTAATCTTCCAGTAACGCCAGTAGCGGATCATACTCCTCACCACCGCTGCCGGCCTTGGTCGGGTAGAGATCCATGACCAGACGGTTGCGATACTCCGGCACCGGCGCCAGCGTGAAAATATGCGGGCTGACGCTCTGCTTGAGCTCCAGCACCAGCCGCACGGTATTCTGATCGAACTGGCCGACGCGCGCCTGCTTGAGATAAGGGTCGTCGGCACGTACCTGCCCGGCGATGCCTTTCAGCACGCTGTTAAGGTGAACGCCTTCGATGTCCACCACCACGCGATCGGGATTGGTCAGGGCAAACTGCTTGTATTTCAGCTCGACGTTGGATTCCAGCGTGACGCGGGTATAGGTGGAGGATGGCCAGACGCGCACGGCGATCACGTGCGATGACGCGGCGAAGCCCGTACGACTCACACTCAGCAACCAGCTGGCGGCAACGCCCTGTAATAAACGACGGCGGCCCAGATTGTGATTAGAGTTTGGCATGCGGCTCCGGCAGTAATAGCTGTTTACAACAGATGAAAAAAACACCAATAGAATGGGGATGCCGAAAACTTTAACCAATCATTCCAGCCCTGTCATCAGAAAATCTTTTTATGGTTTTTCAATTTATTAACGATTTAACCCCCTTAGCGCACTCTTCATGACGATTTCCCACTTGCCATTGGCGCCATAAAAGAATAAAAATACAGAAATATCGTATAAATATGCAAAAGAGGTTTAGCCGTGAAGGAACGTAGTACAGAGCTGGTGCAAGGATTCCGTCACTCAGTCCCCTATATCAACGCCCACCGCGGCAAAACGTTTGTCATCATGCTCGGCGGGGAAGCCATCGAACACGAGAATTTCTCCAACATCGTCAACGATATCGGGCTGCTGCATAGTCTGGGCATTCGCCTGGTGGTGGTTTACGGCGCACGGCCGCAGATCGACGCCAATCTGGCGCAGCACAACTATGAGCCGATCTACCACAAACACACCCGCGTGACCGACGCCCATACGCTCGAGCTGGTCAAGCAGGCCGCCGGTTTGTTGCAGCTCGATATCACCGCCCGGCTGTCGATGAGCCTCAACAACACGCCGCTGCAAGGTGCGCATATCAACGTGGTCAGCGGCAACTTCATCATCGCGCAGCCGCTGGGCGTCGATGACGGCATCGACTACTGTCACAGCGGCCGCATTCGCCGCATCGATGAAGACGCGATCCACCGCCAGCTCGACAGCAACGCCATCGTGCTGATCGGCCCGGTCGCGGTTTCGGTCACCGGCGAGAGCTTCAACCTGACTTCGGAAGAAGTGGCTACCCAGTTGGCGATCAAGCTGAAAGCGGAAAAAATGATCGGTTTCTGCTCCTCGCAAGGCGTGACCGACGCGGAGGGCAACATCCTTTCCGAGCTGTTCCCCAACGACGCGCAAAAGCGCCTTGAAGAGCTCGAGGAAGGCGGCGACTACCATTCCGGCACCGTGCGCTTCCTGCGCGGCGCGGTAAAAGGCTGCCGCAGCGGTGTGCGCCGCAGCCACCTGATCAGCTACCAGGAAGACGGCGCGCTGGTGCAAGAGCTGTTCTCACGCGACGGCATCGGCACCCAAATCGTGATGGAGAGCGCCGAACAGGTGCGCCGGGCGACGATCAACGACATCGGCGGCATCCTGGAGCTGATCCGGCCGCTCGAACAGCAGGGTATTCTGGTGCGCCGTTCGCGTGAACAGCTGGAGATGGAGATCGACAAGTTCACCATTATCGAACGCGACAACCTGACCATCGCCTGCGCGGCGCTGTACCCGTTCTTAGAGGAAAAAATCGGTGAGATGGCCTGTGTCGCGGTACATCCCGATTACCGCAGTTCTTCGCGCGGCGAGATGCTGCTGCAGCGGGTGGAAAACCAGGCGCGTCAGATGGGGCTGAAGAAGCTGTTCGTGCTGACCACCCGCAGCATCCACTGGTTCCAGGAACGCGGATTCACCCCGGCGGAAGTCGACGTGCTGCCGATGCAAAAGCAGGCGCTGTATAACTATCAGCGCCGTTCCAAAATCCTGCTGGCCGATCTGTAATCCCCACGGCGCGGCCGTTGCCGCGCCCCTTCAACGCTTATTCCGTCGCCTGCAGCCGTTCAGCCAATCCGCTGCGACGCTGAGTCGGCATGCGAATGGCCCGCAGCAACACCGCCTCCGTGGCATACAGCGAGAGCTGCTTACGCGCGCGAGTGATCGCGGTATAGACCAGCTCACGCGTCAGCACCGGCAGGAAGTGATTCGGCAACACCAGGACCGTATGGTCAAACTCCGATCCCTGAGATTTGTGCACCGTCATGGCATAGGCGGTTTCATGCGCCGGCAAACGGCTCGGCTGCACCGACTTGATGCTGCCGTCCGGCAGTTGGAAATGCACGCGCAAATCGCCGTGCTCATCCGGCAGCGTAATGCCGATATCTCCATTGAACAGCCCCAGCGCGCTGTCGTTGCGGCCGATCATCACCGGCCGCCCCCGGTACCAGCGGCCGAGCACGCCCGGTTTGCGGTCGATCAGACCGGCACGCTGCAGCCCGAGCTCAATACGATCATTCAAGCCGGCGACGCCGAATGGCCCTTCACGCAGCGCGCACAGCACCTGAAAACGGCCAAAGGCCGCCAGCACCGCCGCCGCGTCCGCGCCTTCGGCGGTCAGCCGCAAATAGTCGCGATAGCCCGCCACGCAGGCATCCAACAGCGCCTGATACTCTTCGCTCGTCGCCAGCGCATAGCCCGTGACATCGCCGAAACTGCCGTTTAATGCCGCCAGCGCGCGATCCCCCGCACCGGCGTTGACCGCCAACGCCAGCTGACCGATGCCGGAACGGGCATCGAAACGGTAGCTCTTGCGCAGCAGACACAGGCTGTCGCGCACCGCCGCTTCCGCATCGGCCTGCCGCCCTGCGAGCGAACAGCCGGTCAGGCGGCTCAGCTCTGCGGCACGCGCGCCGCTGTATCCCTGCTCGGCAAAGCGGCAAATATCTCCCAGCACCGCGCCGGCCTCCACCGAGGCCAGCTGATCGCGGTCGCCGAGAAAAATCACCCGCGCCCGATCGGGCAGCGCGGCAATCAGGCGCGCCATCATCGGCAGATCGACCATCGAGGCCTCATCCACCACCAACACATCCAAATGCAGCCGGTTGCCACGGTGATAACGCATGCGCTGACTGTTCGGTTGCGCCCCCAACAGACGGTGCAACGTCGCCGCCTCCGTCGGGAACAACGCCTGCTGCGCCGGGGTCAGCGCCAGTTGACGGCTGGCGCTGCCAAGCGACTCCGTCAGGCGCGCCGCCGCCTTGCCGGTCGGTGCCGCCAGTTGAATGCGCAAGCGCGCGCCTTCATCCAGCTGCACCAGCGCCGCCAGCAGCTTGGCGACGGTGGTGGTTTTACCGGTGCCAGGCCCGCCGGAAATGACCGCGATACGCCGCGTGGCGGCCACTGCGGCGGCGATCTTCTGCCAATCGGGCTCGTCACTCGCCGCGCCGAACAGGCGGTCGAGAATAATGCGCAGCTCAGCCTCCGGTACCGCCAACGACTCGCCTTCACCGCCGATAAACGCCGCCACTTCACCTTCGTTTTGCCACATGCGCTGCAGATACAGGCGCGGCCCGCGTAGCACCAGTGGCGTAGCGCTACTGCCGTCCCCGACCGCTGCGCTGGCCGCCAAACGCTGCTGCCAACGCACGCTATCCGGTCGCCCGGCCGCCTCCCACACCGCCAACGCCAACGCCGGCTGGCGCCCTTCAAACAGCGTGTCCGCCTGCAGTTGCTCCAGCATCAGACAGACGTGGCCGGCCCCCGCCTCTGCGCTCAGGCAGGCGGCGGCCAGCAAAATATCGGGCTCGTCTTCGTTCGCCACCACGCGGGCGAACTGCACGTCCAGCGGACGCAGCACGCCAAGCGCTACCGCCTGCTCCAGCAGTGCGATCATGATCCTTCCTCCGTCGCCACAGCTTCGCCGCTGAACAAGCGATCCATCCCCTCCACCAGCTCAAGCTCAGGGAGACAGGTGAAAATGCCGTTGCCCGGGTGCGCCGCATCCACGCCGCGCAGGAACAGATAAATCACCCCGCCAAAATGGCGCCGATAATCGTAATCCGGCAACCGATGACGCAGATAACGATGCAGCGCCAGCGTATACAGCTGGTATTGCAGATCGTAACGATGCTCCGCCATCGCCTGCTCCATCGCCGGCCGGGTATAGGCGCTACTGTCTTCCCCCAGCCAGTTGGACTTGTAGTCCAGCAGGTAGTATTTGCCCTGCCAGCAGAACACCAGGTCGATAAAGCCTTTCAGCATGCCCTGCACCTGATGAAAATCCAGCGCCGGACAGCGGGCGGAAAGCGGATCGTAACGCTTCACCAGGGCATCGAGCTCCTTCGCCTGCAACAGCCGGTTGATCGGCAAATAGAACTGCAGCTCGGCCTGCTTGTGCTGCGGCGTCAGCGCCGCCAGCGTCACGCCGCTGTCGGCTAGCGGCGTGTTGAGCAACACCTGCATCCACGCCAGCAAAATCGGCTGCCAATGTTCGGCGAACCCGTGCTGTTGCAGCTGTGCCAGCAGCCACTGTTCGTCTAACGGCTGAGTGAAATCCAATGTTTCGAACAGGCTGTGCAGGAAGGTGCCGGGCGTTGCGCCGCGCGGGAAGGTATGCGGTGTGAGCGCTGGCTCACTTTCTTCCCCGCGCTCGCCCGCGGCGTCGACATCCAGACGCGGCAGCAGATCCTGCATCAGGCTCGCGCCGTGCTGTTGCAAACCGGTATAGCTGGTCACCCGCCAAAAATCCTGGATCCGCCGGGTAAAGTTTTTCGCCGCCAGCGCTTCAGCCAACGCCGCCTGGGGCTGCCAGGGCGCCTCGTCCGGCGGTTCCACCAGCGACAGCGCAATGCCGCCGCCCGCCAGTTGCTGCAGCCGCTCCTGCAGATACGCAGCGTCGCCGGCCTGCCCGCCCTGCACCAGATAACCCAATGCGATGCGGTGCAGATCGGTCTCGCCCTGTTTCTTGCGCGTGCCCTGGAACAACGGCGCGATGCCGATGCTGCAGTGGTATACCGAGCGGGTCAGCGCCACGTACAGCAGACGCAGGTCTTCCGCCAACCGCTCCTCCTCCGCCCAGGCCTGGCTCTCTTCATTGGCGTCGAGATCCAGCAATGCCTGGAAGCTGTGGCGATCGTGATACAGCGCCTGTTGCTGCTGGCGGAAATTGCCGACGAACGGCAGCCACACCAGATCGAATTCCAGCCCCTTGGACTTGTGGATGGTGATCACCTGCACCAGATGCCGGTCGCTCTCCAGCCGCAGCTGTTGATTGTCGGACTGGCGATTAGGCTGGGCAATCTGCTGCGCCAACCAGCGAACCAGCGCATGCTCGCTGTCGAGCTGCGCCGCCGCCTCTTGCAACAGCTCCCCCAGGTGCAGCACGTCGGTCAAGCGACGCTCGCCGCCGGCGCTGGCCAGCAGGTTCTCCGCCAGCTGGCGCGCTTTCATCACCTCGCTCAGCATCGGCAACACGCCGCGGCGCAGCCAGAGCGTGCGGTAGTTGTCGAACTCGTTAACCAGCGCGTCCCAGGCGCGCTCATCGCGGCTCAGGCCGTCCAGCGTCGGCGCGTCCAACCCCATCAGCCCGGTGGCCATGGCGCTGCGCAGCGTGCGCTCCTGTTCCGGCGCCAACACCGCCTGCAACAACCACAGCAGGTCTTTGGCCTCCGGGGTGTCGAACACGCTGTCGCGGTTGGACAGATACACCGACGGAATGGACAGCGCGCTCAGCGCATCGCGCACCAACGCCGCCTCATTCCGGCTGCGCACCAGCACTGTGATATCGGAGGCTTGTACCGAACGAGGCTCCTTGCCGCCCTGCAACCATGCCTGGCCCTGCTGCCCGGCGCTGAGCCAGTCGCGAATTTGCGTGGCGCACAGGCGCGCCATCAACTGTTGGTAATCACTTACACCGGCGCCTTCCCCCTGCTGCAGCCAGAACTGCATCGCCGGTTGCGGCTTGCCGTGCAGGTCAAACGCCAACCCTTGGTTCTTTTCCGCCGCGCTGACCTCGATAAAGGGGATTTGGCCGAACAGGAAAGGCTTTTCTACCTGAGAAAACAGGTGATTGACGCTGGCGACCATCGACGGCGACGAGCGCCAGTTGGTCTCCAGCGTATAGTGGGCGCTCACCTCTGAACGCGCCCGCATGTAGGTAAAAATGTCGGCGCCGCGAAAGGCGTAAATCGCCTGCTTGGGATCGCCAATCAGCAGCAGGCCGCAATCGGGCCGGCCGACGTAAAGCTTTTGGAAAATACGGTATTGCTGCGGATCGGTATCCTGGAATTCATCGATCATCGCCACCGGGTAGCGCTGACGGATCGCCTGCGCCAGCTGTTCACCACCGCCGCTTTGCAGGGCGCCGTCCAGCCGGCTGAGCAGGTCGTCAAACCCCAGCTCGGCACGCTGGCGCTTTTCCTGCTGAATGGAAGTGCGGATCTCGCTGAGCGCACGCGCCATGATCAGGTCGCGCAGCGTCAACGGCTCATCGAACAGCTCGTCGATCGCCGTGAACAGCGCATGCCGCGGCGGCTCGCCTTTCTTGGTCTTCTCCAGCAGCACCGACTGGCGAAATTTATCCAGTTCCTTCGGCAGCTGATAGTCCTGAGTCTCCTGCCCGCTCCATTCGCCGACCTTGTTCAGCCAGTTCGGCAGGTGTTTGCTGCTGTAGCTGCGCTTATCGACGCCGGACTGGGCGATCAGCGCCTCCAGATCGCCCGCCGCCGCCCGCCATTGCGTCTTGATGGCGTCAATGCGTGCGACGATCTGCTCGTGGCGCATCAGGACGGTTTCTTCGTCCTTCGGCGGCCGACGCAGCGCCGGCGCCTCACCGTGCAGATAGCCGGAAAGATCGGCCAGCAACGCTTCCGGGCCGCTCCACTCCTGGCTGACCGCACGCGCCACGCCCAGCGGCAACGGATAGCAGTGGCGACGCCAGAAGTCGGCACAGGCCTGCCGCCGCAGCGGCAGTTCGTCCTGCACCAGCGTTTGTTCAAACAGCATGCCAGACTCGAAGGCGTTGTGCGTCAGCATTCGTTGGCAAAAGCCGTGAATGGTGTAGATCGCCGCTTCGTCCATCTGCCGCTCCGCCGCCAGCAGCTGCGAGGCGGCGTCGGTCAAATCGTCAATTTCAGCCATCAGCGCCGAAAACAGCGGGTTGGCGCTGACCCCCCGTACGCAGGCGATGCGTAATCCGTGAATATTGTCGCGGATACGCCCGCGCAGCTCCTCGGTGGCGGCCTCGGTAAAGGTCACCACCAGGATTTCTTCTACCGTCAGCGGACGAGGAAACGCCGCTTCACCGCCCAATCCCAGCAGCAAACGCAGGTACAGCGCGCCGATGGTAAAGGTTTTGCCGGTGCCCGCCGACGCTTCGATCAGGCGTTCGCCGAACAGCGGCAGCGTCAGCGGCTCCAGCCTCTGCGGGGCCGTTTCCGTCATGGCGTCGCCACTTTGCGCGGTAGGATCTGCTGCAATGCAGACGCGTTCGGATAGGTGACCCAGTCCTTAGGCGCCGCGTAATCCGCCTTATCTTGCCCGCTGCCGCTCACCTGTGACAGCACCGCCAGCCCCTGTGGCTGGATCACCGCCTGGTGGAAATAATCCGCCAGCTTGGCCGGCGTCAGCTGCTGCACCTGCGCGATCAGCTTCTGACGGGTATCGAAGGCGAAATTGCCGCGATCGAAATCGTTGGCGAACCGGCTGGCCTCTTCGCTCAGGGTTTGCGGACGCTGCTTCAGCTCATTGATGAGCGCCTGTTTGTACTGCTCAAAGTCCGCCTCGCTCATGTCGCGCAAGCGCTTCTCGGTTTTCGGGTAGAAATCCTGATAACGCTGGTACAGGTAGGCCGGCTGCTTGCTGTTACTCTGCAACAGGAAGCCCACGCCCCACTGGCGCCCCACCGACATCGGGAAGGCAAAGACCGCATACCCCAATTGCTCCTGAGTGCGCAGTTGGCTATAGAACCACGGCTGAATAATCTGCCCCAGCAGCGAGCTGTAGGCCATGCCGGTCACTTCGTCGTAGCCGGTCGGCACATAGACCGCCGCCAGCGCCGAGTCAGTGCTGCTGCCCACCTGTTGCAGGTTGGCCAGCTGATTCTTGTCCACCACCACGTCTTCGCCGTGCCACCACTCAATACCGGTACAGCCCAGGCGATGTTTCAGCGTCGACGCCAGCGTGTCGACCTGCTGCTTGCTCATGTTGCCCACCACCAACAGCTCTGGCGTGGCCTCGGCCAACAAGCTATCGCGATAGGCCAGCACGTCTTTCAGCGTCAGCGTCTTCAGCACTTCGCGGCGCTCGCTGCGTTCGGAATACGGCACGCGGGAAACCATCTGCACCGGCTGAATGGCCAGCTCAAACGCCTTGCCCTTCTCGGCGGCGTCCAACTGTTCCAGATACCAGGATTTGGCCTGCGCCAGCTGATCTTCCGTCGGCGTGAAGCTGGAATAGCCCTCGATCAACGCCGTCAGCAACTGCGGCAAACGCTGGGTAAAACCGTTGGCGTTAAACATCAGGCCGTTGTTCGGCGAGGTCGAGAAGCTCAGCCCGCCGACCGATGCCTGATAGCTCAGCTGGTCCAGCGCGAGGCCGGCCAGATAATCCGTCAGCGAGAACAGCACCTGGTTACGCGCGGAATCCATGGTTTTGGCGTTGCGGAAAGCGACGGTGACGTCGGCCTTCGGTTCGTCGGCGAAGTAACGGCTCGGCATGTACAGCACGCGCAGGCCAGGTTTATCCACCACCATTTCCGGCTTTTTGAACTCGTGCGACGGCTTGGTCAGGGTAAAGTCATCCGGGATATACGGGTTGAGCGCTGGCAACGACAGGGAAATGCCGCTGCCCAGCTGCTGCCACTGCGTAAAACGCTGCGGCGTGATTTTGTCGACCTGGTAAGGCGCGTTGACGAAATAGGCCGTCTTGTTGTGCGGCTCATCCGGGCTGACGAACCAGATGCGCGCGTTTTGCGGCGTCATGGCATCCAGGCGTTCGGCGATCGCCTTAGGATCATAACGATCGGCCAGGTAAGGCGCGTCCAGCGCATGCTCAACCGGCACGCGCAGCATGGTGTCCACCAGCCATTCGATGTAGTCCATGTCGCGCGTGATCGACGGATAACGGAAATCCAGGTTCAGAACATGCGAGATTTCATCGAAGTAGCTCTGCTTGATGCCTTCGCTGCGCAGCATTTTCAGGTAGTTGAAAATGGCGGCGACGACTTCGTCGCGCTGGGCCAGGCCTTTGTCGGTCAGTGAAACGCTGATGGCGAAGACGCCGCCGTTGCGATCGACCATCGGATCGGCGCCGGCATTGATGGCGTCCGCCAGCCCCTGCTTCTGCAACCAGTCAGACAGGGTGTTCTTGCTGCGGTTGCCGATCAGGTAGCTGATGTAGGTATCGGTTTTGCTGCGAAACGCGGCGCTGTTGTTATCGATGCGGAACTCGACCTTCAGCTGCTTGCGCGGCTGCGCCGGCACATAGTGAATGATGATGCCCTGCTGTTCCGGCGTCACGGCCGGCACGGTGATCGGCGGCACGCTGGCGTCGTGATTCGGCACGCGGCCAAAGGTTTTTGCCGCAATATCAGCCAGCTGCGACAGTGGCTGATTGCCGTACAAAACGCCCATCATCAGGTTGGCGGAGTAGTAGCGTTTATAGAAGCCGGTCAGCTCATCGTGCAACTTGCTGTCCGGCTTGTCTTTCAGCGTATCGAGATTACCGCCGGAGAAGCGCGCGCTCGGATGCGCCGGGTTAAGGGTTTCCGCGCCGACCTGCGCCATACGCATGCCGTCGCGCGAACGCGCCATCGTCAATTCGGCGTTCACCGCGTTGCGCTCGCGATCGGCATTGCCCGGATCCAGCAGCGGCTCGGCAATGGCGTCGGCCATGCGATCGACCGCCGGCTCCAGCGCGTCATTTTCCACTTCCAGATAGAAGGCAGTGCGATAAGAGGCCGTGCTGGCGTTGTGGCTGCCGCCGTGCTTTTTCAGGAATTCGGACAGGTTCTCCGGCTCTGGGTAACGTTTGGAGCCCATCAGTACCATATGCTCCAGATAGTGCGCCAAGCCCAGTTGGCTGTTCGGATCTTCGAGTGACCCGACCGGCAATGCCAGCGCCGCCAGCGATTTCGGAGCCTGGGCATCGGACACCAGCAACACCGTCATGCCGTTAGCCAACTTGATCGCTTCATACTGACGTGGATCGTGTTCGCTCTTGTTGATCTTCTCCGCCAGCGGTTGCCATCCTTGCGCGGCCCAACTCAACGGTGCCCAACACATAGCCAATAATACCAGCCCGGCGATACGGGCCAACTGTCTGCGCATATCCAAAATAAACCCCTATTCTGACGTCGCTACGCCCACTCCCTGACGTTGGCGACGTGCATCAAAACCACATAACCAAATCGGTACTCGCCGGGTTCTTCGCCAATGTGGCGGCCCGAAACACGGCGGGTATATGCCTGTACGTTATGTAAGACCGGGAATTACCCCAATGGTTGAATATAACCTTCGTTATTTTTACCACCTCCCGCCGCACAGCACCACCGGGGGATTGTTACCCCAGGTTATGCCGCGCCACCGGCAACAGATAACGCTCTGTTTCGGCCAGTATTTGCGCCAAGTATTCATTATCCAATTGGCGGAACACTCGCTGCACGTAGGGATCTTCCCCTTCTCCGGGAATGCGCTGATCGCCCTGCCAGGCCTGCAGCAGTTTGGCGCGTGCCTTAATTTGCGCTTCTTCCTCCCAGTCGATTTCCTGCGTTTCCGGCAGATAGCACTGACTTAGCCACGCCCAGCCGCTCTTGTTCAACAACAGCAGCGGCTGACTCAGACCGCGCTGATAGCCCGCCAGCAGTTCCGCCAGCTGCGCCTGTGCCTCTTCTGGCGCCAGCGCGGCAAAGCGCCAGGCGGAATTCTTGCGGCCATACATGCGGCTCTCGCCGGTGCCGCCGGCGCAGCAGTACACCAGGTGCTCCAGCCACAGCAATATGCCGTCCACCGCCGACAGCGTAGCAGGCCGCCAGCGCAGCAGGCCGTCATCCTGCACCTGATGCAGCCAGCCGCTGAGGCGCACGCCGGCGATATCGATATCCAGCTCCAGGCTATGGCTCTCTGCGCGTTCCGCACGCACCTGCTCGGCCAGTTCGCTCATCTCCTCCTGCTGTTTTTGCCAATAGATTTCGCCGAAGGCGCCATAGGGCAAGCCGCCGGCGGCGCGCACCCGCTGGAACAACCGTTCGGGATCGTCGCCGTCTATCAGCGTATTCAGCAGCTGGCTGTTGAACTGGTAACGGCTGAGGTTATCCAGCGTGAAGGGTTCTTCGTCGGGCAGCTCGGTCTCTTCCAGGATAAAACTGACGCCCAGCCGCAGTTGGAAAAATGCGCGAATCGGATGGCGGTAAAATCGCAGCAGCTCATCCAACGATATTTGCTGCAGCGCTTCGGCAGGCAGCGGCTGGTTGAACGCCGGATGCGCCGCACCGCGCCCATCGGCGGCGGGCAGCCACTCGGCGGCATAGCTTTGCGCCTCCGAGCCCGGCAAGAAATTCTCGGCGGCGAACGGCATGCGCGCGTGCCACTTCAGCAAGTGCTCACCAACCCGCCGGGCGCTGTCGTCTGCGCTGAGTTCCTCATCTCCCGGCAGACAATAGCTTTGCTCCAGGTACTCCAGCAGCTCGGTGACCAGCACCGAAGGGTAGCGCGGGCTGTTGTCTTGAATGGAACGGCCGATGAAACTGATATACAGCCGCTGCTGAGCGGACAAAATCGCTTCCAGGAACAGATAGCGGTCGTCATCGCGACGGCTACGGTCGCCGCGTTTGACCTGCTGCGCCATCAGATCGAACCCCAGCGGCGGCAGCGTGCGCGGATACACGCCGTCGTTCATGCCTAGCAGGCACACCACCTTGAACGGAATGGAACGCATCGGCATCAGCGTACAGAAGTTGATTTGCCCGGCGAGGAAGCGCTGGCTGATGCGCTCCTGATCGAGGCGCGCCGCCAGATCGTCGCGCAGAATGGTCAACGGCACCTCGTCGGGATAGCGCGCCGCCAGGCCAAAATTGATGGCCTGCTGCCACTGCTGTTCGATCAGCGCCAGCACAACTTCGGTGTCGCTGTCCGCAGCGAAGAAGGCATCCAGCAGTTGCCGGCACAGCGGCAGCCACGCTTCGAGCGGGCGCGCTTCGCTCAAGATTTGCCGCCAGTGGCTGAGCTGCGCCAGCAGATCCGCCAACTGCCCCGCCAACTCGGCGACCAATCCGCTCGATTCGTCATAAGGTAAAATGCCCTGCCAATCGCCGGCATTGCTGTCCATCGCGTAGCCGAGCAGCATGCGCGTAATGCCGAAGCGCCAGGTATGCTGGCCGGTGGCGGGCAGATCCAGTTCGCGCACGTTATCGTCGTCCAGGCCCCAGCGCACGCCGGATTCACCGACCCAATGACGCAACAGGCGTAGCCCCTCTTCGCCAATGGCGAAACGGGCGGCCAGGGCCGGCACCTCCAGCAGCGCCAGTACCTGTTCCGAGGTAAAGCGGCTTTGCGGCAGATCGAGCAGTGAAATGAACGCCTGCAGCGCCGGATGTGCCTGGCGCGCTTTACGGTCGGAAATGGCGAACGGCAGGTAGCGCTCGGCGGGGGCATTGCCGAACACCGCCTGAATGTAAGGCGTGTAGCTGTCGATATCCGCCACCATCACGATGATATCGCGCGGCGTCAACGACGGATCCTGCGCCAGCATGCTCAGCAGTTGATCGTGCAAAACCTCCACTTCCCGCTGCGGGCTGTGGCAGGCATGCAGGCTGAGGGAGCGGTCGTTCTCATCAAGCGGACGTTTGCTGAAGCTGCTTTCCAGCGTTTCCGCGGTAATACCGATTACCGCATGGTCTTCCAGCTCCAGCATATCGCGCTGAACGGCGTGCAGCATGGTATCGGCCGGGATATCGACAAAGGCGTCGACCTCTTGCGCCCCTTCCATCTGCGACAGCAGATAGAGGTGATCGCGCCCCAGCTTGCCCCAGGAGGCCAGCAGCGGGTTACTGAGCTGCTGCTGGCCTTCGGCGTCAAACAGGCGCGCCGCGTCATCCGGCTCGCGGAACAGCCCCTGCTCACGAGCCTGGTGGTAGTGACGGCGCTTGCGGCTCTGCAAGCGAGCCAAGAAAGCGTAATCCTGAATGTCGCCCCAGTAATAGCGACAGGGGTTGGTGAACATCAGGTGGATATCGATATGCCGCCCCAGCGCCTGCAGCGCCTCCAAATAGACCGGCGGCAACGCCGAGATGCCGCAGATAAACACCCGCGGCGGCAAACCGGGCGGGCACGTTTTTGCCTGCTCCAGCGCGAGGATAAAGCGGCTGTACAGATTGGCACGGTGCCATTCCGGCTGCCCCAGCTCTTGCGTGTACTCCACCAATCGCGCCCAGAGCGGCGCCTGCCATTGCTGAGCTTCCGCCAGACCGTCGATGCGCTCACCGCGCTGCCAGCTCTCCAACCACTGCGGGCGATAAACCAAATACTGGTCGAACAGGTCGGCGACCCGGCCGGCCAACTGGTGGATCTTGCGCTTGTCGCCGTCATCGGTCAGATAGTGCTGCAGTGGCGCAAACGCCGGCTGGGTCAGCATCTCCGGCAGCAACCACATCAGCTTCCAGGTCATCGCGTCCTTGCTGAAGGCGCTCTCTTTCGGGATATCCGGCAACACCCGGGTGAACATGTCCCAAATAAAGGTCGCCGGCAGCGGAAACGCAACATTGGCGGCGATGCCGAACTGTTCCGCCAGCTGCATCTGCAGCCATTGCGCCATGCCGGGGCTCTGCACCAGCACCACTTCCGGTTGAAAAGGATCGGCCAACGGATCTCTGGCTATCAGCGCGCTGGTCAGCGTTTTCAACAAATCCAGCTGATTGGAATGATAAACCGTGAACATCAAGGCTCCTTTAAAACAAAAGACATACCGGCTTAAAAGCGGGTGCAATACCAGCGGCTCAGCGTTGCCCACTGCCGCTGCGGCGTTTGGATCCTGACCGTCAATCGGCGGCAATCACTCTCCGCATCATCAATCGCCGTCTCGCGTCGCCACCCTTCCGGCAGCGGTTCAGCCTCGAGCCGCCCGGTGACGGCAAACGCCTCCAGCTGCTGATGCGCCAGCCCCCAGGCTTGCCGGTAGTGCCACTGGCGCTGAAACGACTGCAACAGCACCTGATGATACTGTAACAAGCCCAGCAGCGACACCGTGAACAGCAAGGCCGCCACCAACACTTCCGGCAGGCTGAAGCCGTTGCGGGATATCCGCCCAGCCCGAGTGTTAACCGTCACAGTCGGCCAGCCTTTTCTCGGGGCAAAAATCCAGCCGACCGCCCGGCTGTGCTTGCACCTTGCCAGCGGCCTCCGCACCGTTAAAAGTGCCCCATTGATACAGCCAAAGCGGTTCACCGCCGCGCATCTCGCCAAGGCCGCGTACCGTCACAACGCCCGCTCTGGCAGACAGCCGAGCGCAGGCCGTCAGCTCCGCGCGTTGCCTGCATAACCAGGCCGCCGCACTCAGCTCAGCGCGTGGCCAGCGCTGGCTCATACCCCAACTCAGCGCCGAAGCGGCCTGATTGTAAGCCTGAAGGTAACGCTGCTGATCGGCAGCCAGTAACAGCGCGTTATCCAACTGCCGATGCTGAGCGTTAAGCAACATCAGCCCGAGCGCCAGCAGCAGCATCACCGCCGCCAGGGTGCTACCGCCTCGCTGGGTGCGCCGGTTCATCATGGCAGCGCCGCCATTTCGACGCTCCCGCTCAGGCTGCGCCCGATACGCGCATCGCTGGCGGAGCGCCCCGCCAGCGTCAGGCGAGCCAAGGTCGCGCCGTGATTGCCCCGCTCTATCGCCACATGAAACCGCTCAATGCGCACCTCGTCATGGTCGAGTAGCCGCTCCCAGCCACCGCCATCGCATTGGCTCACGCCGCGCTGCCCTTCCAAGCCGCCATTGCGCAGCCGGTAACCGAAATAGCCTGCATCCTCGCCCGAAGTGAGCCATTGCCCGCTGCGAGCAATGTCGTAGGCAACGATAACGCAGCTGCCCGCCGCTTCTCCCGCAGCCTGGCCGATCAGCAGCGGCCGGCCGGCGCACTGCCCGGCGCAAAAACCGGCGCGGCGCAGATCTTTCTCAATGCCGAACGCCAACTGCCGCAGCGTTGACTCCAGCCGAAAGTGCTGGCCGACGGCCACGCTTTGCTGGCGCAACAGCGGGTAAGTTTTCGCCGCGCCGAGCGCGATTACGCTGCCGAAGACCAACGCCAACATCACCTCCGGCAAGGTAAAACCGCGTTCTGGAGTCAACATAGCGCCATGCCCCTGAGCCGCTGCCCTTCGCTGCACAAACGCAGCCGCCCACGGGCGGACAGCACCAGCCGCAGGCTGCCTGCGTCGTTGCTGAGAAGGATGTGCCCCGCCTGCGCGGTATTGCGCAAACCGTAAAACCCAATCTCTTTGCCGGTGTAGCCGCTCAGCGCAACGTCGCGATAAGACGGCGAGAAGGCAGAGCCTTCGGCGGAAGCGCAATCCGGCGGCGGCACGCCACCGCCCAAACACCAGGGCGTGCCGTTCTTGAACCACAGCAGCGTCGTGCGGTTACGCCAGTTGGCGTCCGCCTGCAAGCGCAGCAGAAACGCCAGCAGCTGTTGGGCCGTGTGTTCCAGCCGCAGCGCTTGCTGATGATAGCGCCATTGCCCGACGCCCCAGCCGGTAAGCATGGCGGCGATCAATATCGCCGCCAACAGCTCAATCAACGTCATGCCACGCTGGCGATCATCAATGTTCGAGAGAGTATTGTCGTTCATGCCGCCAGTGTAAGGGCCGTAACAACGAGGTAAAGCCGCATGCGCAAGCGCTGCGGCAAGCTGCGCAATGTTTCCTCTACGACGGCAGGCGGCGACAAAAAAATGCGGCGCGGTGCGCAATGCGGATAAAAAAAGGGGCGCAATCGCTGCGCCCCTGATGTGATGCGGTTAAGGTCAGATCGCGACCGGCGCCTTGATGGCCGGATGCGGATCGTAACCTTCGATCTCGAAGTCTTCGAAACGGTAATCGAACAGCGAAGCCGGCTTGCGTTTGATCACCAGTTTCGGCAACGGACGCGGTTCACGCGTCAGCTGCAGCTGAGTCTGTTCCATGTGGTTGCTGTACAGGTGGGTATCGCCGCCGGTCCAGACGAAATCGCCCACTTCCAGATCGCACTGCTGCGCCATCATGTGCACCAACAGCGCGTAGCTGGCGATGTTGAACGGCAGGCCGAGGAAGACATCGCAGGAGCGCTGGTACAGCTGGCAAGAGAGCTTGCCGTCCGCTACGTAGAACTGGAAGAACGCGTGGCACGGCGCCAACGCCATCTGATCCAGCTCGCCGACGTTCCAGGCGGAAACGATGATGCGGCGCGAATCCGGATCCTGCTTCAGCTGTTGGAGCACGTTGCTCAGCTGATCGATCTGACGGCCGTCCGCTGCGCCCCAGGCGCGCCACTGTTTGCCGTACACCGGGCCGAGATCGCCGTTTTCATCGGCCCACTCGTCCCAAATGGTGACCTTGTTGTCACGCAGGTAGGCGATGTTGGTATCGCCGTTCAGGAACCATAACAGCTCATGAATGATCGAACGCAGATGACATTTCTTGGTGGTCACCAACGGGAAACCTTCCTGCAAATTGAAACGCATCTGGTGGCCGAAAATCGACAACGTGCCAGTGCCGGTACGGTCGGCTTTAGGGGTGCCCTCGGCGAGCACCTTGTTCATCAAATCCAGATACTGTTTCATTTGTCCCTCACGACAGTTGTTGCTGCGGGCGACGACGGTACGCCCAAATCATCATAATAACACCGGCCACCACCATCGGGATGGACAGGATCTGCCCCATGCTGATCACGCCGTCGAACAAGCCAAGCTGGGCATCCGGCTGGCGGAACGCCTCAACGATGATGCGGAATGCGCCATAACCGATCAGGAACAGGCCCGATACGGCGCCCATCGGCCGCGGCTTGCGAATAAACAGGTTCAGAATGATAAACAGCACCACGCCTTCCAGCAGCAGTTCATACAGCTGCGACGGGTGGCGCGGCAGTACGCCGTACTGGTTCAGCAGCGGCAGCAGAGAAGGATCGGCGGCGGCGAGGGCCACGTCTTCGCTGCGCGAGCTTGGGAACAGCATTGCCCAAGGGGTATCGGTGGTCACGCGGCCCCACAGTTCACCGTTGATGAAGTTGCCGAGGCGGCCGGCACCCAGACCGAATGGGATCAGTGGCGCGATAAAATCGGAAACCTGGAAGAAGGTGCGTTTGGTGCGGCGAGCGAACCAGAACATCACCAGAATCACCCCCATCAAGCCGCCGTGGAACGACATGCCGCCATCCCAGACCTTGAACAGATAGAGCGGGTTATCCAGGAACAGCGGCAAGTTGTAGAACAGCACATAGCCTACGCGGCCGCCGACGAATACGCCCAGGAAACCGGCGTAGAGCAGGTTTTCAACTTCGTCTTTGGTCCAGCCGCTGCCCGGCTTGTTGGCGCGGCGCACCGCCAGCCACATGGCAAAAACGAAACCGACCAGGTACATCAGGCCGTACCAATGCAAAGAAACCGGGCCAATGGAGAAAATGACCGGATCAAATTTAGGAAACGCCAGATAGCTATTGCTCATCTATCACCACAACATGTCTGTTATTTTTCCCCATGCGGGGGCGGCAGGTGCCAAGCGGCGACGGAGATTATCCCGCGCCTTGCAAACGGCAGCGTTAGCCGCTGTGGTGTGCAAGGCGACGAGCATGCGCCGCGCTGAGGTTGCGCATCATAACATAGGCTTAGCGCGGTCCGGTCCGGCAGGGCGGGAAAAGTTCTGTAAAAAATCACACCGCACGGCGGCTATCGGCCCCCGCGGATCAGCCCGCCCATGCCGCGCCGCTCCATAAACGCCGCCACCAGATGGCGCACTTCGGTGGTCATCTGAGTGTTCAACACCCGCTGCGCCAGCACTTCGGCGTCGGCAAGGTCGATATGCCGCAGCAGGTACTTGATGCGCGCCACGCTGCGGCCGTTCATGCTCAGATTACGATAGCCCATACCCACCAGCAACAGCGCGCCCATGGGATCGCCGGCCAGCTCACCGCAGAGGCTAAGCTGCAACCCGGCTGCTTTCCCCTGCTCGGCAATCAATCTCAGCACCTGCAACATCGCGGGATGCAAACTGTCGTACAACGAGGCGACCCGGGTGTTGTTGCGATCCACCGCCAGCAGGTACTGCGTCAAGTCGTTAGTGCCGACCGAGATGAAATCAACGCGCCCGGCCAGATGCGGGATCAGGAAAATCATCGACGGCACTTCCAGCATCACGCCGATTTTCGGTTTCGGGATCGCGTAGCCGAGCACTTCTTCCACCTCGCGCCCGGCGCGGTCAATCAGGCGTTTAGCCTCGTCGACCTCTTCCAGGCTGGTGACCATCGGCAGCAGAATGCCCAGGTTGCCGGTGCCGGCGTTGGCACGCAGCATCGCGCGCACCTGAATCAAAAAGATCTCCGGCTGATCCAAGGTAATACGGATGCCGCGCCAGCCCAGGCAAGGGTTCTCTTCGCTGATCGGCATATAAGGCAGTTGCTTGTCGGCGCCGATGTCCAGGGTGCGCAGCGTGACCGGCTTGCTCGGGTAAAGCTGCAGCATGCCCTGGTACTGCGCGACCTGCTCCTCTTCGGAAGGGAAGCCGCTTTGCAGCATGAACGGGATTTCGGTGCGGTATAGCCCCACGCCATCCACCCGGCCGCCCAACAGCTGTTCATGTTCCGGGCTGAGGCCGGCATTCAGCATCACCTGAATGCGCTCGCCGCTTTTCAACTGCGCCGGCTGCTCGACGTCGTCTTCCGCCAGCTTGCTCAGCTCCAGCTCTTCGCTGATCAGCCGTTGATATTCCTGCACCAGTACCGGCTCAGGATCGACCAGCAGTTCACCGCGATAACCGTCGACGATCAGCAGCCGCTGGCTGAGCAGAGAAGGCTGGATGTCGGCGCCCATCACCGTCGGCACCCCCATCGCCCGCACCAGAATCGCCGCATGCGAGTTAGCGGCACCGTCGCGCACCACCACGCCGACCAGACGATCCTGCGGCACTTCGGCCAGCAATGTCGCGGTCAGTTCATCCGCCACCAGCACAAAACGCGCCGGCCACTGGGTGGCACCCTGGGTGGTGTCGTCGAGGTGGAACAGCAGACGCTGGCCCAGCGCGCGCAGGTCGCTGCCGCGCTCGCGCATGTAGGTGTCCTGCAGTTTGGCGAACTGCTCGGCAAAGGTTTCTATCACCTGTTTCACCGCCCACTCCGCCACCGAACCGTTGTCGATTTCGGCGAACAGTTCGCGCTTGAGACGGGCGTCGTTTAACAGGTGAGAATAAAGATCGAAGATCGCCGCGCTCTCTTTTTGCGAACTGGCGGCAAAACGCTTGCTGAAGCGGCGAAACTCCGCGCCGGCCTCTTCCAGCGCCAGCGTCAGGCGCTCGCGCTCGCTGGCGGTGTCCAGCGTCGACGCGCGGTAAACCTGATCGAGCGAAGGCTGGCTGCTGTCCTGCCACCCTTCCGCCACCGCCACGCCGGGCGAGGCCGCCAGCGCGCGCACGCGCGTTTGGCGATACTGGCCGAAAATGGCGTTGAGCTGCGACTGTGACAGGATCCCGGCCATCTGCGTGGCCAGGGTGACCATGAAAGACTCTTCGCTTTCGTCGAACTGGCGCAGTTCGCGCTGCTGCACCACCAGCACGCCCAGCAGCTGGCGCCGATGAATGATCGGCACCCCGAGGAAGGATCGGAAACGATCCTCTTTCACCTGCGGAACGTATTTGAAACTGGGGTGGCTTTGGGCATCGGCCAGGTTGATAGGCTCGGCCCGGCGGCCGACCAACCCGACGACGCCCTCGTCAAACGCCAATGCGATAGTGCGGCCGCGCGGCTTTTTCAGCCCGCGCGTGGCCATCAGGTAGTAACAGCGGCGATCGTTGTCCGCCAGGTAGATGGAACACACTTCGGTGTCCATCGCCAGACAGGTTTCATTGACCAGCAGATCCAGCGCATCCGTCAGACTGGCCGCCGCGGCCACCTTCTCTACAATTTCTCGCAAGCGCGTGAGCATAGTCGGCTTAACTTAACCTCTCTTTCGGCGATAAGCGGGGGCCTGCCGCGGCGCCGCCTGCTCTTGCATCGGCATCACGGTCACGGCGAATTCTTTCATCACCCGGCGGTAGACGTCGCGTTTGAACGACACCACCTGGCGCACCGGATACCAGAAGCTCACCCAGCGCCAACCGTCGAACTCCGGCGTGCTGCTGCGCTGCATATTGATATCAGCGTCATTGCACAGTAGCTGCAACAAAAACCATTTTTGCTTTTGGCCGATACAAACCGGCTTTGTGTCCCAACGCACCAAACGTTTCGGCAATTTATAGCGCAACCAGTTGCGGGTCGAAGCCAGGATGCGCACATCCTTTTTACTCAGCCCCACTTCTTCGAACAGCTCACGGTACATCGCCTGCTCCGCAGTTTCGCCAGGGTTAATCCCACCTTGGGGAAACTGCCAGGAGTGCTGACCGTAACGGCGGGCCCATAAGACCTGCCCCTGACGATTACAGATTACGATACCAACATTCGGGCGGTAGCCATCATCATCGATCACCGGACTACCTCGATAAGCTTAAATTCGCATAGATGTCCTGATTGTTTCACACAAGCTACAGGCGGTAAACCACTGCTTTACGGCGCTGCGGACCGGATAACATTGGGATAACTCACAGATATAGGCAAAGTTATAAACATACCCCAGCCTTTCGGGCCGGTTTTATTCACTTTTTCTGTGGATAGGTGTGTGCAGAACTCGAGGGATAAGCCGGTACAACTCTTAAACCCCAAAATCCCCCACCGCCCTCAAAAACACATATTTACTTTAAAAGCACATACTTAATTAATACCGCATCATTATGTACAGGGTAAAAATGTGATCTATGCACGGTAAGGATCTTACCCTGGCGAAAGATCCACCAACGCCGTTTTTATCCACAGATTATCCGAGCAAGTTACGCACAAAACGGACAAATTCGTAAAAAACCGCCCGAGTCAAGGCTGTAAATTGAACCAGTGATCGGTAAAAATTTGGGTTATCCCATAAATCTGTGGATAAATAGGTGTAAGATCCTGTTTATTGTCGGTGGCTTCAGGTGAACAAGCCCCGCCAGTGCATTGCCTCCCCCGCAAGGAAATGAAAAAAGTCATGTAAAATCATGCTACTATTATTCTTTTCCCCAGGCGATGACAGTTATCGTTCGTCGTGCATAATTGCAGTACGTTTTTCAACCAAATTCGACAGGCTTGATTTATGGCGTTTTTATCCCCTTTGCCGCCCCCGCCGGAAAATGAACGGCAGCTGTTCGAGCGTGCTCAGGCGCTGGCCGGCGCCAGCTTTGGCGAGCTGGCCGCCCGCGCGCAGCTGCCGATCCCCAAGGATCTGAAGCGCGATAAGGGCTGGGTGGGCATGCTGCTGGAGCTGTACCTCGGCGCCATGGCCGGCAGCAAACCGGAGCAGGACTTTCCCGAACTGGGCATCGAGCTGAAAACCATTCCTGTCGACGCCGCCGGCAAACCGCTGGAAACCACTTTTGTCTGCGTCGCCCCGCTTACCGGCAACAGCGGCGTCACCTGGGCCAGCAGCCACGTTCGCCACAAGTTGGCGCGCGTCTTGTGGATACCGGTAGAAGGCGAACGGCAGATCCCGCTGGCCGAACGCCGCGTCGGCTCGCCGCTGCTGTGGAGCCCGAGCGCCGCAGAAGAAGAGAGTCTGCGCCGCGATTGGGAAGAGTTGATGGATCTGATCGTACTCGGCCACGTAGAGCGCATCACCGCACGCCACGGCGAAGTGCTACAGCTGCGCCCCAAAGCCGCCAACAGCAAGGCGCTCACCGAAGCCATCGGCGAACAGGGGCAACCTATCATGACGCTGCCGCGCGGTTTCTATCTGAAAAAGAGTTTTACCGGCGCGCTGCTGGCAAGACATTTCTCAATCTAAGCGATTTCGTTTAACTCTGGTTTAGCTAACCCTGTCAGCGCCACGATAAACGCGTATAATTCACGCTTTGCATTTATTAAGTATTAAGGTGTGCCGGGCAATGTTCGAATGGATTATGGATCCCAATGCCTGGTTAGCGTTAGGTACGCTAACCATTCTTGAGATCGTACTGGGTATTGATAACATCATTTTTCTGTCGCTGGTGGTGGCCAAGCTGCCCAAAGCGCAACAGAACAAAGCTCGCCGGCTCGGTCTGGCCGCCGCCATGATTATGCGCCTGGCGCTGTTGGCCTCCATCGCCTGGGTGATCCGCTTGACGCACCCGCTGTTTACCGTGTGGGATCACGCCATTTCCGCCCGCGATCTGATCCTGCTGTTGGGGGGGCTGTTCCTGATCTGGAAAGCCAGCAAAGAGATCCACGAAACCATCGAAGGCACGGAGGAAGAGCACCACACCAAGGTGCACAGCTTCTTTGGCGCGATCGTGCAGATCATGCTGCTGGACATTATCTTCAGTTTGGACTCGGTGATTACCGCCGTGGGCCTTTCCGACCATCTGTTCATCATGATGGCGGCAGTGGTGATCGCCGTCGGTGTGATGATGTTCGCCGCCCGGCCGATCGGTGAGTTCGTCAATCGCCATCCGTCGGTGAAAATGCTGGCGCTGGCGTTCCTGATCCTGGTGGGCTTCACGCTGATGCTGGAAAGTTTCCAGGTGCACGTGCCGAAAGGCTACATCTACTTCGCCATGTTCTTCTCGATGTCGGTAGAAGCGCTCAATCTGATGCGCAGCAAGAAAAACCGCTCGCCGGAATAACCCTACCCGGAAGCCGCCATCGGCGGCTTCCATCGCTTCGTTGACCTCTCATTTCACTTTTTCTTATCAGATAAAGACTTATCTGAGACGCCCTTCGCCGAGAGTTTGCTAATCTTGAAATAACAACCTTTTCTGGATAATCGAGGATCCGCAGGATGAAAAAGTGGGTAATGGCAGTGTCTGCGCTGGTGATGGTGGCCGGCCTGGCGGGATGTTCCAGCGACTACGTGATGGCGACCAAAGACGGCAACATGATCCTGACGCAAGGCAAGCCAGAGATCGACAAAGATACTGGCCTCATCAGCTATAAAGACGAGAAAGGCAACCACCGCCAGATCAACGGCGATCAGGTTTCCCAGGTTATCGAACGCTAATCACCGCCCGCCGGCTATCGCCCGCGCGTGCGCGGTAGCCCTCATTCGTGTCCGCACGGAATCCGCTTCCCCCATCTTCACCGCTTGGTTATAGTCAGGAAAGGCGACATCGCCGCCCGACGGACTTTGCGCCGTCTTCTGACATTGGGCTCCTGTTTCACCGGGCCGCGCGGCCCGTCAGCGCTAACAAGAAAGGAAGGCCGTTAATGCAATACCACCGTATTCCCCACAGTTCTTTAGAAGTGAGCGTGCTGGGACTGGGCACCATGACCTTTGGCGAACAGAACACCGAAGCCGACGCCCATGCGCAACTGGACTATGCATTGGCCGCAGGCGTGAACCTGATAGATACCGCCGAACTGTATCCGGTGCCGCCCCGCCCGGAAACCCAGGGCCTGACCGAGAGCTATATCGGCAGCTGGATCAAGGCACGCGGCAATCGTGAAAAAATCGTCCTGGCCAGCAAAGTCTCGGGCCCGGTGCGCGGCACCGACAGCAGCATCCGCCCACAGCAGGCGCTCGATCGCAAAAACATCCGCGCCGCTCTGGACGCCAGCCTCAAGCGGCTGAACACCGATTATCTCGATCTCTACCAATTGCACTGGCCGCAGCGCGCCACCAACTGCTTTGGCAAACTCAACTATCAATACACCGATGACAAAGCTACGGTTACGCTGCTGGAAACGCTGGAGGCGCTGACCGAGCAAGTGCGCGCCGGCAAGATTCGCTATATCGGGGTTTCCAATGAAACGCCCTGGGGCGTGATGCGCTACCTGCAGCTGGCGGAGAAACACGAGCTGCCGCGCATCGTGTCGATTCAAAACCCGTACAGCCTGCTGAACCGCAGCTTTGAGATTGGCCTGGCCGAGATCAGCCAGCACGAAGGGGTGGAACTGCTGGCCTATTCCAGCCTGGCGTTCGGCACCCTGAGCGGCAAATACCTCAACGGCGCTAAACCGGCCGGTGCGCGCAATACGCTGTTCACCCGCTTCAACCGTTATTCAGGACAGCAAACCCAGCTGGCGATCGCCGAGTACGTGGCGCTGGCCAAAAAACACGGGCTGGATCCTTCGCAGATGGCCTTGGCCTTCGTGCGTCAGCAGCCGTTCGTCGCCAGCACCCTGCTGGGCGCCACCACGGTGGAGCAGTTGAAAATCAACCTCGACAGCCTCGATGTGGTATTGGATGAGGACGTGCTGCAGGCGCTGGAAGAAATCCATACCCGGTTTACCATTCCGGCACCTTAATACAGCCGGGGCGCAGCCAGGCTGCGCCCCGTTTTTTACCGCCGCTGCGACCACCACAGCACGCTAATCGCCAACGCAAACACCACGCCAAACCCTACGCCGACGCCCACCACCGGCACGCCCAGCTTCACCACCAGCGAATACAGCGCCAGCATCAGCAACATGGCGGCGTTTTCACCCAGGTTTTGCACCGCGATCGCATTGCCGGCGCCGACCGAATGCTTGCCCCGCTCCTGCAGCAACGCATTGAGCGGCACCACGAAGAAGCCCCCCAGCATGCCGATGATCGCCAGCAAGACATAGGCATTGAGCATGGTGGTTTGCAGCGCGAACACCGCGACCGCGACGCCGATCAGGATCCCGGCCGGCATGCAGCGTTTTACCGTCTTCAGCGTGACGAAGCGCGCGGCAGCGCCGGCCCCCACCACGATACCGACGGCCACCATGGCGTTCAGCAGCGTCGGCGTGGCGTTATCGGCGATGCCGAGCGCCACCGGCACCCACAGCACCAGCAGAAAACGCAGCGTCACGCCGGCCCCCCAGAACAGGCTGGTGCCGATCAAGGAGAAACGCGTCTGCCCATCGCGCCATAACGTGACGCAGGCGGTAAAGAAGCTGTTCGTCATGGCCCGCGGGCGCCAGGAAGCCCCCGGGCGCGCCGCCGCCAGACGCGGAATATACAGGTTGGCGACCACCGCTCCGGCGTAAACCAAGGCGCAGGCCGCCAGCGCCGCGACCACATGCCAGTCCGCCAGAATACCGCCGGCCACCGACCCGGTCAGAATGGCGGCGATGGTCGAGGCCTCCATCAGGCCGTTAGCCTTGACCAGCTTCTCGCCGCTGGTGATCTCGCCCAGAATGCCGTATTTGGCCGGCGAATACGCGGCGGCCCCCACGCCGACCAGGCTGTAACCGAGAAACGGGTTGAACCCAAAGCAGATCACCAACGCCCCTGCCAGCTTCAGGGCGTTGGCGAACATCATCACCCGTCCTTTGGCGAAGCTGTCGGCCACCTGGCCGACAAACGGTGCCAGGATGATGTAGGTGGCGACAAAGGCCATCTGCAGGATCGGCTGGCTCCAGTCCGGATACAGCTGCTGCTTGATCAACGCCAGCGTGGCGAACAGCAGCGCATTGTCGCCGAACGCCGAGAGGAACTGCGCGCTGATGACGGCGATCATGCCGCGTGACAACAAAGGGGATTCGGTCGAAGGATTCATCAGGCACTCTCCGGCTGTTCGGCCATATGACGCAGGGTGACAAAATCGGGTTTGCCGCTGCCGAGCACCGGCAGCGTTTTCAACAGGCGAATATCACGCGGCACCGCCAGCTCCGGGCTGCCCAGCTCGCGCGCCACCCGCAGCAATGCCTCGCGGGTGATGGCGGGATCGGTGGTGAACAGCACCAGCGCCTCGCCTTTACTGCTGTCGCTTTTGGCGGTGGCGGCATGCAGTTTTTCCGGCGACAGCCGCTGCGCCAGCAATTCGACGCTCTCGAGCGACACCATCTCCCCCGCCAGCTTGGCGAAGCGCTTCACGCGGCCGCGAATGGTGCAGTAACCCTGCTCATCCAGGCTGACGATATCGCCGGTGTCGTACCAGCCCGGCTGCAGCACGCCGTTCTCATCTTCCGCCGCCGGCGGCTCCAGCTCGCCGGGGCGCTCAACCCGCAGATAGCCTTTCATGATATTCGGCCCCTTCAGCTGCAGGCGGCCGCCGTTATCGATGCCCGGCACCGCGATCAGGCGCGCCTCCATCTGCGGCATGATGCGGCCAACGGTGCCCACTTTCGTCGCCAGCGGCACGTTAATGGAGACCACCGGCGCGCACTCGGTCACGCCATAGCCTTCCAGGATGCGGATGCCGTATTTGTCCTGGTAGATCTGTTTGGTGCTGTCCGCCAGTTTTTCCGCGCCGGCCACCACGTAGCGCAGGCGGGCGAAATCATACGGATGCGCGAAGCGCGCATAGTTGTTGAGGAAGGTCGCCGTGCCGAACAGCACCGTGCAGTTGCGGTCATACACCAGCTCCGGCACCACGCGATAATGAAGTGGGCTGGGGTAGAGAAAAATGCGGCTGCCGGTGATCAGCGGCGTGAGCAGCCCCACCGTCAGACCGAACGAGTGGAACAGCGGCAGCGACGACATGAAGCGGTCGCGCGGCGTGAAGTCGGCGATGGTGCGAATTTGTTCTACGTTGGCCAGCAGGCTGGCGTGCGAATGCACCACGCCCTTGGGGTGGCCTTCGGAACCGGAAGTGAACAGGATCAGCGCCGCGTCTTCCGGGCGTTGCGGCAACGCCGCGCGCTGCGGCTGCAGCAAATGCCGCAAAATCCACAGCTTGTCCGCCAGCGTGACCGTATCTTTCAAATCTTCCAGATACACCCAGTTGGCCTGCGGCACCTGTTCCGGCAGGTGAGTCAGCTTGCCCTTTTCCAGAAACTGGCGCGAGGTGACGATGGTCTTGATGTCGGCGGCAGTCATCGCGCTGTTCAGACCGTTGGCGCCGGCGGTGTAGTTGAGCATCGCCGGGATGCGGTTGCGCAGCGAAGCGCCGAAGATCGCCGCCGCGGTGATGGTGGCGTTCGGCAACAGCAGCCCGACGTGTTCCCCTTCGGCGGTAAAGCGTTGCAGAATGCGGCTGACGCCCAGCGATTTCTTGATCAACGTCTGGTAACTGTCTTCTTTGAAAGCGATGTCTTCGATACAGGGCTTGCGGCGCCCGTAGCGGTGCTGCGCCGCCAGCAAGGCATGGAACAGCGTCTGCGGTTCGCGCGTATCCATCCGCGCCCGCATCATGATCTGCATCAGCCGATCGCCCGCCAGCGCCCGGCGTTCGCGCGCGCGCGGCGCTTCCGGCATCGGCAGCGTGGTCGGCGGCAAGATGCGGATGCTGATTCGCGGGAACCAGCGGATCTTGAATACCCCGGCCATGCGGCCGAACCGGCTGAATTCGGGGCCGTCGATCCGCACCGGCACCACGGTGGCGCCCGATTTGGCGGCGATAAACGCCGCGCCGTCGTAGATTTTCATCAGCGCGCCGGTCACGGTGATACGCCCTTCAGGGAACACCACGATCGGCCGCCCCTGCTCGACCATCCGCACCAGTTGCTTAATGGCCATCGGCTTGGTGGGATCGAGCGAGACGAAATCGATGTAAGGCCGCAGCCAGCGCATAAACCAGCTTTCGCCGATGCTGGCGTAAACCGCAAACACCGGTTTAATCGGCAGGAACAGCGCCAGCAGTACGCCGTCGAGGAAAGAGACGTGGTTCGGCGTAATCAGCAGTTTTTGCCGATCGAAGTGCTGGACGTCCCCTTCGACCCGAACCCGAAACAGCAGGCGAAACAGCGCGCGCAGCAGTGAAAAGATCATGCCCTTCTCCCTTGGCCATGGAGGCGTAAATCGTTGTAGGGAAAAGAATACTATATGGCGGGCAAAAAAAAACCTACGCATCCGCGTAGGTTGGTGCAATTGAAAATGGCTTCAACATACAGAGTATGCTGATTTCTCACCAATCAATACCTCTGGGATCACCTACTCTAGAGAGATGGCGTGCAGGAAACTACCGGCGAATCGCAAGAGTTCTGCTCCAAATGCAACCAGCTGTAAATTTCCCGCGATCTGCTGTAATAACTCAATGAAACTTAAACCTTCCCGCAGCGGCGAAAAAATAAATATAACAACGACGGCGAGCCGGTTATCCCGACGCGAAATCGTCATTCATCGCGCGCTGACCTCCACCAGGCAACTCATGGCGTTCGGCCCCTGCGTCAACGATGAGGTGCCGATATCCAGCGTCAGCACGTTCGGGTTGCCCGCCTGTTCGACCGGCCGGCGCTGCGCGTCGTAACCCGGCTCGAACCAGGCGCCGGTCGCCATCAACACCACGCCACGCGTCACGCCGTCAGTGAGGGACGCCCCCGCCAGGCAGCTGCCGCGCGCATTGCTGACCAGCACTTCGCTACCCTCTGCCACGCCGCGCTGCGCCGCGTCTTCCGGATGCATATACAGGGTTTCACGCCCGGCGGTCTTATTGCCCTGCGCCAGCGGCGCCGGATCCATCTGGCTGTGCAGACGATCGCTCGGCTGGATGGAGATCAAATGCAGCGGCCAGGTTTTGGCCTGCGGCGCGCCCAGCCACTCCACCGGCGGCCGCCACTGTGGATGCGGCGCGAAATCCTCGTAGCGGTAACCGGCGATCCGCTCGCTGAACAGTTCGATCTTGCCGCTGGGCGTCTGCAGCGGACTCGCCTGCGGATCGGCGCGGAACGCGTCAAAAAAGACGAACTCCTTGGCCGGCGCGGGCAGTTCGACATAGCCCCGGCGCCAAAAATCCTCAAACCCGGGCCAGGCGACGCCGGCACGCCGCTGCGCCACGCCGCATTGCCGATAGATCTCTTCGATCCAGGCCCGCTCGTCGCGGTTTTCGGTAAAGCGTTCGCGATAACCCAGGCGCTCCGCCAGATCGGCGAAGATATCAAAATCGTTGCGCGCCTGATGCTGCGGCGCAATCGCCTGATGCATCGCCAGCACGTAGCGATCGCGCGAGGAGCCGCCGATGTCGTTGCGCTCCAGCGAGCTGGTGACCGGCAACACGATATCCGCCATTTTGGCCGCCGCCGTCCACCAGATATCTTGTACGATCACCGTATCCGGCTTCTGCCAGCCTTCCACCAGCCGGTTCAGCTGCTGATGATGATGGAACGGGTTGCCGCCGGCCCAGTGCACCAGGTGGATATCCGGGTAATGCCGCGTCTCGCCGCAAAATTGATAGGCTTCGCCGGGGTGCAGCAGCATGTCGCAGATGCGCGCCACCGGGATCGCCAGCCCGGCCGGGTTATCCCCTACCGGCATGGTCGGCGCGGGGGTGTCCACGCGCGGGTTGCCGACGCCGTTCATCGATCCGTGGCCGAAGGAAAAGCCGCCGCCCGGCAGCCCCACCTGGCCCAGCATCGCCGACAGCGCGATCATCATCCAATAGGGTTGCTCACCGCGGTGCGCGCGCTGCACCGAGTAGGAACAGGTGATGAAGCTGCGCACGCCGATCAGCTGCCGCGCCAGCCGCGCGATGCGCGCCGCCGGAATGCCGGTAATGGCGCTGGCCCAGGCCGGCGTTTTTACCACGCCGTCGCTCACGCCGTTCAGGTAATCCGCCAGCTGTTGATAGCCTACGCAGTGGCTGTGCAGGAAGGCTTCGTCGTGCGCACCCAGCTGCTGGATTTCGTAAGCCAGCGCCAGCATCAGCGCCACGTCGGTATTCGGCCGGATCGGGATCCACTCCGCGTTGACGAATCCGGGGCAGTCGTCGCGCATCGGGCTGATGTTGACAACCGGCGTGCCCTTCTGCGCCAGCTTTTGCAGCCAGGGCTTGAGCGCATGCTCCGCCGCGCCGCCGGAAGAGACCTGGGCGTTTTTCAGCGCCAGCCCGCCAAACGCCACAAACAGCTCGCAATGCTCCACCACGCTCGGCCAGCTGGTGACGCGCCCGGTCAACGGCGAAAAAGTGCCGATCACATACGGCAGGAAAAACTGCGCCGCGCCCCAGCTGTAGTTGCCCTGCTGATCGACCCCGCCGCCGCCGCTGAAATAGAACCGCCGTACCAGCGAACGCGCATGATGCAAACGCCCGGCCGACGACCAGCCATAAGAGCCGGTAAACAGCCCGGAGGCACCGTAGCGATCGCGCACCCGGCGGTTCTCCTGCGCCACCAAATCGAGCGCCAGCTCCCAGTCCACCTCGACGAAGTCTTCCCTGCCGCGCAGCGTGCGGTCGCTGCCCTCGCGCTTTTGCAGCCACGAGCGGCGCACCGCCGGCTTGCGAATACGTTTGTCGGAGTAAACCATCGGTGCGATAGAATCGAGCAATGGCGAAGGATCGGGATCGTCGGCGAAGGGTTCACAGCGGATAAGCCGGCCGTCTTCAACCACGGCGGTATAAGCGCCCCAATGGGCGAGCTGCGGATAGCGTTTAATGGACATGGCGTTCTCGGCGCAAATCGGAATGCACAGACGTTACCTCAGCCCGTCGCCAGAGCCAACGTACAAATTGCGCTATCGTTCGGCGGCCGATGGTTATGCGTACAGACTCGAAGAGATTCTGCAACGGCCGCCACAAGTTGCGCACGAGACCGCTTGCAGCCCCGGTTGTTTTCCGCAAAACTGAGGGATGTAAGCGATTACCCAGGATGTATTGACTGATATGGCTACGATAAAGGATGTTGCCAGGCTGGCGGGTGTTTCCGTGGCCACGGTATCCCGCGTGATAAATAATTCCCCCAAGGCCAGCGAAGGGTCACGCACCGCGGTGCTGGCCGCCATGGAACAGCTGCAGTATCACCCTAACGCCAACGCTCGGGCGCTGGCGCAGCAATCCACCGAGACGCTGGGCCTGATCGTCTCCGACGTTTCCGACCCCTTCTTCGGCGCGATGGTCAAAGCGGTCGAGCAGGTGGCCTACGCCACCCACAATTTTCTGCTGATTGGCAACGGTTACCACGACGCCGAAAAAGAGCGCCAGGCGATTGAACAGCTGGTGCGGCACCGCTGCGAGGCGCTGGTGGTGCACGCCAAGAGACTGAGCGATCGGGAACTTTGCGGCTGGATGCAACAGATCCCGGGCATGGTGCTGATCAACCGCACGCTGCCGGGTTTTGAAACGCGCTGCGTGGCGCTCGACGATCGCTACGGCGCCTGGCTGGCGACCCGGCATCTGATCCAGCAAGGGCATCAGCGCATCGCCATCATCTGCTCCACCCACCAGATTTCCGACGCCACCGATCGCCTGCAGGGCTATCTCGACGCGCTGCAGGAGCACGGCATTGCGGTGGATGAAAAGCTGATCGCCTACGGCGAACCGGACGAGATCGGCGGCGAACAGGCGATGACTGAATTGCTCGGCCGCGGCCGTTCGTTCTCCGCCGTTACCTGCTACAACGATCCGATGGCCGCCGGCGCGCTGTCGGTGCTGAGCGACAACAGCGTCGACGTACCGGGGGAAATTTCGCTGATCGGTTTCGACGACGTGCTGATTTCGCGCTACCTGCGGCCGCGCCTGACCACCATTCGCTACCCGATCGTAGCGATGGCCACCCAGGCGGCAGAGCTGGCCCTGGCGCTGGCCAACCGGCAACCGCTGCCGGAAATCACCAACATGTTCAGCCCGACGCTGGTGCGCCGCCACTCGGTCGCCACCCTCAACAACGCGCACGAACAGCCGTAATTCGCGCCGCCGCATGACGCTGTAAAGCGGGCGCAGCACGCCCGTCCGCTTATCAGATAAGCTCCAGCGCGATCAGTTCTTCGATGGTTTGCCGGCGGCGGATCAGGCGCGGCTCGCCGTTTTCGAACAGCACTTCAGGCAACAGCGGACGGCTGTTGTAGTTGGAGGACATCGATGCGCCGTAGGCGCCGGTGTCGTGGAACACCAGATAATCACCGATCTGAACCGGCGGCAGCTCGCGGGTTTCCACGCCGCCGCCCGCCTGCTGGGTGAACACGTCACCGGATTCGCACAGCGGCCCGGCGATCACCGTTTCGCGCAGCGGTTGCCCCGAGGCATCGCGCCCATCGGCCGGCAACAGCGAAATATGATGATAGCTGCCGTACATCGCCGGGCGCATCAAATCGTTAAAACCGGCGTCCACCAGCACGAAGTGGCGGCTGCCCATGTCTTTTACCGCCCGCACTTCGGCCACCAAGACGCCCGCTTCCGCCATCAGGAAACGCCCCGGTTCGATCTCCAGCTGCACCGGATGCCCCAGATGCGCGGCGATGCGTTCACGTGCCCGGTTCCACAACCCGAAATAGTGTTCGGTATCGATCGCCTCTTCGCCGTACTGGTACGGGATAGACAGGCCGCCGCCGGCGGAAATGGCGCTGATGTCATGACCGAGATCGATCACCTGCTGCACCATCGCATCACAGACCCGTTCCAGATGCTGGTAATCGACGCCGGAACCGATGTGCATGTGCACGCCGATCAGCTTCAGGCCGTAGCGGCGGATCTTCTCCACCGCCTGCGGCAGGTCGGCATACCAGATACCGTGCTTGCTGTTCTCGCCGCCGGTGTTGGTTTTCTGGCTATGGCCGTGGCCAAATCCCGGGTTAATGCGCAGCCACACCGGGTGCCCTGCGGAAACCTGGCCGAGCTGATCCAGCATGTCGATGGAACCGGCGTTGACCGGGATCTTCAATTCGCTGACGCGCGCCAGCGTGGCGTGATCCAACACGTCCGCAGTAAACACGATCTCGCTCGGTTCGCCGCCCGGCTGAAAACCGGCCCGCAGCGCCCGCTCGATCTCGCCCAGCGACACCGAATCCACCTTCACGCCCTGCTCGCGCATCAAGCGCAAAATATGAATGTTCGAACAGGCCTTCTGCGCGAAACGGACGGTATCGAAATGGCGCAGCTGAGCGATGCGCTGGCTGATGATGTCCGCATCATAGGCCCAGACCGGGCAGCCGAAACGTTGCGGCAAGGCCAACAGGTTAGCGGCGTTCAACGCGGTGGAGGTGTCGTGCAACGGGCGTGGCATGGCGATATTCCCAATTCGAAAATGACGGCAGATAACGCCATAGTGCCGCACGCTGAATCGGGTGGAAAATATCTATTTAGCCGTAGTCTATTCATTTATGATATGGCTTTCCCCTTAATCGAGCGGCCTCACCATGCACAGCATCTCTTTGCGGCAGATCGAAATTTTTCGGGCGGTGATGACCACCGGCAACCTGACCGAGGCGGCGGCCCTGCTGCAGACCTCGCAACCGACCGTCAGCCGCGAGCTGGCGCGCTTTGAGAAGCTGATCCGGCTGCAGCTGTTCGACCGGGTGCGCGGTCGCTTGTCCCCCACGGTGCAGGGCCTACGGTTGTTCGAAGAGGTGCAGCGCTCCTATTACGGCCTCGATCGCATCGTCAACGCCGCCGCCGGCATTCGCCAGTTTCAGCAGGCACAGCTGTCGATCGTGTGCCTGCCGGTATTTTCTCAATCGCTGCTGCCGGCGGTGTGTCGGCCCTTTATCGAACGTTACCCGGAAGTCAGCTTCAGCGTCATCCCGCAAGAGTCGCCGCTGCTGGAAGAGTGGCTGTCTGCCCAGCGTCACGATCTCGGGCTGACGGAAACCACCCTGACGCCGGCGGGCACCGAGCGGGTGACGTTGATGACGTTGAACGAAGTCTGCGTGCTGCCGACGGGCCACCCGTTGCTGGTGAAAGATCGGCTGACGCCGCAGGACTTCGCCGGGCAGAACTTTATCAGCCTGTCGAGCACCGACAGCTATCGCCACCTGCTGGATGCGCTGTTCGGCGAACAGGGCGTCGAGCGCCGCATGGTGATGGAAACGCACAGCGCGGCGTCGGTGTGCGCCATGGTGAGGGCCGGCGTGGGGGTGTCGATCGTCAACCCGCTGACGGCGCTCGACTATGCCGGTAACGGTGTGCACGTGCGGCCGTTCAGCATCGACGTGCCGTTCACCGTCAGCCTGATCCGGCCGCTGCACCGCCCTTCATCGGCGCTGGTCACCGCCTTTATCGACCACCTTCATCAGCAGGCCGCCGCCTTTGCCGCCCGGCTGGCCGCCGCCGTCAGGCGCTGAAATCGGCGTGGGAATATTGCCGAAGCATCAGCGCAGCGTCGCCTGCCACTGCGGATCGGTGGCGAACCACTCCACCAGAAAGTCCAGCATGGTGCGCAAGGTGGCGGGCATCTGGCGGCGTGAGGTATAGATGCCGTAGATGCCCATCGACTGCGGCCGGTAATCCGGCAGCAGTTCGACCAGCTCGCCGCTGGCCAGCAGCGGCGCCGCCGAATAATAGGGCTGCATGGAAATGCCTGCCCCCTGCACCGTGCCGGCCATCAGCACCACCGACTCGTTGGCGCTCAGGTTGCCGCTGACCGCCACCGCCGATTTCACGCCCTGAGCATCGAAGTGCCACAGGCTTTTGCCGAAATAGGAGTAGGTCAGGCAGTTGTGCAACGCCAGGTCCTGCGGTTGACGCGGGGTGCCGTGCGCCGCCAGATACGCCGGCGCGGCGCACACCACCGATGCGCAGGTGGACAGCGGGCGGGCGATCAGGTTGGGATCCAGCTCGTTGGTGATGCGCAGCGCCAGATCGATGCGCTCTTCCACCAGGTTCACCGCCCGGTTGTTCATCTGCAGATCGACCGCCACCTGCGGGTGACGCTTCAGATACTGAGCGACGGCCCCCACCAGCGCCGTTTGCCCGAGCGACTGCGAACAGGTGATGCGCAGCAGGCCGCGCAGCTCATCGCTCTGCCCTTCCTCCACCAGGTCGATCTCCCCCGCCAGCGCCAGCATTTGCCGGCAGCGTTCCAGAGTACGCTCCCCGGCGTCGGTCAGACTAAGCTTACGGGTAGTGCGGTGCAGTAAACGCGCCCCGGCCCATTGCTCCATCTGCGCCAGGTAGCGCGTCACCATCGCGCGCGACATCTCCAGCGTTTCCGCGGCGGCGATCATGCTGCCGCGATCGACGATGGTGACAAAAACCTCAGCGGCGGTAATGCGATCCATGATTAGTCCGATTTATGCAACGAATAATTGCTTATTATCCGGTTTTTCTATCGCTTTATGCAACCTAACATCATTACAACATTAACCGATACCCAAGGACCTCTGCCCATGTTTAAGAAATCACTGTTAACTCTGGCCTTCACCGGCGTCGCCACCCTCAGCACCTACGCCACCGCGGCCGATACCCTGACCATGGAAGTGTATAACCCGGGCGAGAAAAGCGTGTTCCCGGTGTCTTCCGAAATCATCAGCGGCAAACACGAAGTGGCGCTGATCGACGCTCAGTTCCAGCGTAACGATGCCGAAGCGCTGGTGAAAAAGATCAAGGCGACCGGCAAGAAACTGACCACCGTTTATATCAGCCACTCAGACCCGGATTTCTATTTCGGTCTGGACGTGATTAAAGCGGCCTTCCCGGAGGCGAAAATCATCGCTTCGCCAGGCACCATCAAGGACATCAACGCCACCAAAGACGGTAAAGTCGCCTATTGGGGCCCGATCCTGAAAGACAACGCGCCGAAAACCGTGATCGTGCCGCAGCCGCTGCAGGGCGACAGCTTCACCATCGACGGCCAGAAAGTGGAAGTGAAAGGCCTGAACGGCCCGACCCCCGATCGCACCTTCGTGTGGATCCCGGCGCTGAAGGCGGTCGTTGGCGGTGTCGCCGTCGCCGGTGACAACATCCACCCGTGGATCGCCGACAACCAGAGCGTGGAATCGCGCCAGCACTGGCAGCAGACGCTGAAAAACATCGAAGCGCTGAAGCCGCAGGTCGTCGTGCCAGGCCACTTCCTGCCGGGCGCAGCGCAAACGCTGGCATCGGTGCACTTTACCCAGAAATACCTGACCACGCTGGAAGCCGAACTGCCGAAAGCCAAGGATTCCGCCGCGCTGATTGAAGCGATGAAAAAGCACTACCCGACGCTGAAAGACGAGTCGAGCCTGGAACTGAGCGCGAAAGTGCTGAAAGGCGAGATGAAGTGGCCGCAATAAGCGCCCGTGCGTGATTGAACCAGCCCTGGCGCCGCGGTGAGCTGCCGCGCGCCAGGCGAGGAGTAAAGATGACCGAAACCACTCTGCATTACATTTTCGATCCGCTGTGCGGCTGGTGCTACGGCGCCGCGCCGCTGGTGAAAGCGGCTCAGAGCCTCCCCGGGCTGAAGGTCGTGCCGCACGCCGGCGGCATGATGACCGGTAACAACCGCCGCCAAATTACCGACGAATGGCGCAACTACGTCATTCCGCACGACAAACGCATCGCCGAGATGACGGGCCAACCTTTTGGCGAAGCCTATTTCAACGGCCTGCTGCGCGACACCACGGCGGTGATGGATTCCGAGCCGCCGATCACCGCTATCCTGGCGGCGGAAAAGCTGGCGGGACGCGGGCTGGACATGCTGCACCGCATTCAGCAGGCACACTATCAGGAAGGCCGACGCATCGCCGACACGCCGGTGCTGGAAGCGTTGGCGAAAGAGCTGGGGTTGCCTTCAGCGGCGTTTATCGCCGAAATGCGTTTCAGCAGCGGCGCGCCGACCGCGCAACACATCGCGGAAAGCCGGGCGCTGCTGGCCAAAGTGCAAGGCCAGGGCTTCCCGACCTTTGCGCTACAGGACAGCGAAGGCCGCCTGCATCTGCTGCCGGCCGGCAACTATCTGGGTAATGTAGAAGCCTGGAAAAACCTGCTGGGCGCCGCCGCGCTGGCGTAACCAACCTTTCTCGCCCCGACTGCCGGGGCGGGTCATTCGACCCGTACGAACCGCCCTTCAGCCCGCACGTTGTGACCGAACCCGCAATCCCCGCGCGTGTGCATCTCCAACGTTTGCTCACCAAACGCCAAAGTGACGTCGCAGACCTGTGCGCTTTCCGAGTCATGCTGATGATAAACAGCTTTGCCGTGCTCGATCGGCAGTTCGGCGGTGAAGTCGCCCATGTTCGGGCCGTAATACAGCCCCATCTGCGGCATGGCGTAGCCGGAGAAATCGATCAGCCAGCGCTCGCCCTGCGGCCTCACCACCACTTCGCTCCACACGCCGCGCCCGGCGTATTGCCAATACACGCCGCCCGGCCCCTGCGGCTGCGGCCGCTGCGCCAGCCGTTGGCGCAACAGGCTCATGTTGTGCTGCGATTTGTCATCGTGCGGCGCCAGCGCCAGATAGGCCTGCGCCTTGAGCAATTCGCCGGCGTGCATCAGCGACAGTGCCACGTTGTTGTAGGCCGTGGCGACGGCCTGCTCGCTCAGGCCGCAAAACTCGCTCCAGGCCGCCTGATCGCGAAAGATGTCGGCAGCTTTGGCGTAATCCTGCCGCTGATAGGCCTTTTTTCCCAGCTCGGCGTAGCTCGCCACCTTTTGACAATCGGCGGCGATGTCCGGCTCGTCAATGTGCGCCCAGGCCCGGGCGCTGGCGAAGACGCCGCAGGTCAGCAACAGGGGAACCCAAGCCTTCATCGTTTATCCTTTCTGCAAAAATTCGGCGCCAGTATAACCGCCCGGCGGCGGAGTGTATGCCGCAATTGCGCCCATCTGCGCACCGCTGACGATTCAACCGCCTTATTTCAAACGGTTAGCGAGGTCAAAACTGCTTACAGTCGCGGTTTGTTTGTTACCGGCCCGCAGCCCATGCTGAACAAAATGCCGCAATTAACGAGTCGCTATGAACGCAACCCCCTTGCAGAAACACGCCGTTTGGCAGCTGATCAAACCCTTTTGGGTGTCGGAGGAGCGATGGCGCGCCTGGATGATGCTGATCGCCATCGTCGTCCTGTCGCTCGGCCTGGTCTATATCAGCGTGCAGATCAACCAATGGAACCAGGTGTTCTACGATGCGCTGCAGAACAAAAACTACCCGGTATTCAAGGCGCAGCTGTGGCGCTTTACCTATCTGGCGCTGATCTTCATCGTGCTGGCGGTCTACAAGATCTACCTGACTCAGGGGCTGCAGATGCGCTGGCGGCGCTGGATGACGGAAAAGTTCATGGAAAAATGGCTGGCGCACCAGGCGTATTACCACACCGAGCAGCAGCAGATCGTCGATAACCCCGATCAGCGTATCGCCGAAGATCTCAACGTGCTGACCCAATATACCCTGTCGCTGTCGCTCGGGCTGCTCTCCAGCCTGGTGACGCTGTTTTCCTTTATCGACATCTTGTGGCACGTCAGCGGGCCGATGACCTTCGCGCTCGGCCAGCACGCCATCACGCTGCCCGGTTATATGGTGTGGTTCGCGCTGCTGTATGCGGTGCTGGGATCGCTGCTGATCTGGTGGGTCGGCAAACCGCTGGTCATGCTGGGCTTCAATCAGGAACGGTACGAGGCGAACTTCCGTTTCGGCCTGATCCGCATCCGCGAAAACAACGACGCCATCGCGCTGTACCACGGCGAACCGCGCGAGGCGCAGCAGCTGGGCGATCGTTTCGACACCATTCGCAGCAACTGGTGGGCAATTATGCGCATCACCCGGCGGCTGAACATCGCCACCAACTTCTACGGCCAGTTCGCCATCGTGTTTCCCCTGCTGGTGGCCGCGCCGCGCTACTTCTCCGGCGCTATTCAGATGGGCGGCCTGATGCAGATAGCCTCAGCCTTCGGCCAGGTGCAAGGTGCGCTGTCATGGTTTATCGACGCGTTTAACGATTTGGCGACCTGGAAAGCCTGCGTCAACCGTTTGGCCGGCTTCAACGCCGCCGTCGATCAGGTGCATCATCAGCCGCGCGGCGTTCAGCTGCGGGAAGAGACCGCCCATCCGTTAACGCTGGATAACCTCAGCCTGAACTTGCCCGACGGCCAGCCGCTGCTGGCCGGCGCCGAGATGACGCTGCAACGCGGCGAACGCCTGCTGATCGTCGGCCCTTCCGGCTGCGGCAAGTCGACGCTGCTGCGGGCCATCGCCGGTATCTGGCCTTACGGCGCGGGGACTATCGGGGTAGCGGCCAACGCCAACACGCTGTTCCTGCCGCAGCGCAGCTACATTCCGATCGGCACGCTGCGCGAAGCGTTGAGCTACCCGAGCCTGGCGTCGGAATACAGCGATCCGCATCTGATGCGGGTGCTGGAAAACTGCCGCCTGAAGCACCTGCAGCGCTGGCTGGATACCTCCGCCAACTGGAGCCATCGCCTGTCGCCGGGCGAGCAACAGCGGCTGGCGTTCGCCCGCGCCCTGTTGATTCGCCCGAGCATCCTGTTCCTCGACGAGGCCACCAGCGCGCTGGACGACGAAACCGAACAGTTGATGTACTGCCTGCTGGTGGATGAACTGCCGGACGTAACGCTGATCAGCGTGGCGCACCGCAACAGCGTGGCGAAGTACCACCAGACCTGCTGGCGCTTCAGCCGCAGCGAAGATCAACCGGCGCGCCTGGCGCTGAGCCCGCTGCCGGTATAACCCGCAGACCGACGGCGTTCGTTCAGATGCCGTCGGTTTGCACGTCTTCGCATTTCACCCGGCGGCGCTCATGCCACAGGCTCGTCAGGCCGCGTTTGCCGCACGCCAGCGCCACCTCGCGAAACTCATCCAGGCTCAACCCGTCGCGCTCCAGCATCATTTCCGCCGCCAGCTGCATATTGACGCCGGTCAGCACTTCGCAATCGCCCTGCGCATCCGCCAGTTCGCAGGCGCAGCGGAACGGCGAGCCGCCGAGCATGTCGGTGAGAAACACCACGCCGTCCGGCTGCGCCACCGCCGCCAGCGCCGAGCGCAAGGCGTCGTTGAGCTGCGCGGTGCTCATCTGTTCAGGGAAATCGACCGCCGCGCAGTGCGGCTGCGGCCCCACCACCTGCTCCACCGCCTGCAACAGCCCGGTGGCGAAGCCGCCGTGGCCGGTAATCACAATGCCTGGCATACCCCACTCCTCACAAAATGCCGATAAATTTGCCCGCTACGCCGATCGCTACGGTGACGCCAATCAGCTTCACCGGCGAGAAGCCGCGCTTCATCAGGAAGAAAATGAGCAGCGTGAAGCACAGCGGCAACAGGTTGGGCATCAACTTGTCCAACACGTCTGTCTGCAGCGCCACGCTGGCCTTGCCGGCATGCATGACCAGCGGCGTGGACAGGTGCACATACGAGGCCACCAGTGCGCCGATCACCGTCATGCCGACGATCGACGCGGCGTGAGAAATGCGCCGGGTGTGGGTCTTCAACAGCGCCAGCGCGCTGGTGCCGGCCTGATAGCCGTAGTGCGCCAGCCCAAAGCGCAGGCCGAAGTGGAACAGGTTGAACAGCAGCAGGAAGACGATCGGCCCGAACAGGCTGCCCTCCAGCGCCAGCGAAGCGCCTATCCCGGCGCAAATTGGCAGCAGCGTCAGCCAAAACAGCGCGTCGCCGATGCCGCCGAGCGGCCCCATCAGCGCCACTTTCACCGCGCGAATGGTGGAGATCTTCTCCTTGTTCTGTTCCATCGCCAGCACCAGGCCGGACAGGAAGGTGACGTCGAACGGGTGCACGTTGATAAATTCCATGTGCATCTTCATCGAGTTGGCCAGATCCTGCGGGTTGCGGTGGATCTTGCGCAGCCCGGGGATCAGCTGATACAGCCAGCCGCCGGCCTGCATGCGTTCATAGTTGAACGACGCCTGCAGCAGCAGCGAACGCCAGGCCATGCGGTTGATGTCGCCGCGCGTCAGCGCTTCGGCGGGTTGGTTATCCAGGTAGTCGTCCTGCTCCACCTGGCTGGTGGCCAGCGCCTGCGCCATGCGTTGCTCGGCCTTTTGCGCCAGCAGATCGTCGGAATCGTTAAATGCCATCTTCGGCGTCCTCCTGCGGAGCGGGCCGGGCCGTCGCCTCTGCCGCGCCGCGTTGCGTGTTGAAGAAGTCGATCAGGGCGATCGCCAGGGCACCCAGCGCCACCGCCAGGATCGGCAGCTTGAGGAACGTGACCGAGATGAAGCCAAGGATAAAATAGGCCACGTAGGTTTTTTTCATCATCACCTTCATCAGCAGCGAGAAGCCGATCGCCGGCATCATGCCGCCCGCCACCGCCAACCCGTCCAGCAGCCAGCCTGGCGCCTTCTGCACCATGGCGCTGGCCGCATCGGCGCCGAAGTAAATCGGCAGGAATGCCACCACGAAATAGAAGATGAACAGGATGCTGATGCCGAGATAGTTCACCCGTTCGATGCCGCGCCAGTTCAGCTCCTTCACCATGCGATCGCAGCGGTGCATCATCGGCGAGAACAGCGTAAACAGCAGCGTAATGCAGCCCTGCACCGCAATCGAGAACGGTACCGCCACGCCGATCGCCACTTTCGGGTCGGCCTTGGTCAGAATGGCGAACGCGGTGCCGATCACCCCGCCAATCACCACGTTAGGCGGTTGGGCGCCCGCCAGCGGCACCATCCCCATCCACACCAACTCCAACGTGCCGCCCACCAGCAACCCGGTGTAGACATCGCCCAAAATCAGCCCCACCAGCGGCCCCATCACCACCGGCCGGTGGAAGTGGGTCAGGCCGTCGAACAGGTCAACCCCCGCCAGCCCGGCCAACAGCGCAATCAATAACGCATCCGTCAACATGCTTTCCCCCTGGCTCAAAAGAGCAGTTTGCCGATCGCCTCGCCCGCCTCATCCGGCACCCGGCGCACTTCGCACTCCACGCCCAGCGCCGCCAGCGCGCGAAACGCGGCCACGTCGCCGTCGTCCAGCGACACCGTTTTGTGCACCTGCCGCTTCCCCTCGGCGAAGTGCATATTGCCGACGTTGACGAACCGGATCGGCACCCCGCCGCGCACCAGCGTCAACACGTCCTGCGGCGTTTTGCACACCAGAAAAATCTTCTGCCGATCCGCCGCCTTGTGGATCACGTCGATGGTTTTCTGCAACGTGAAGTAGCGGGTCTGCACCCCTTCCGCCACCACCATGTCCATCAGGTTCTGCTGCACCGGATCGGCGGCCGCCTCGTCGTTGGCCACCACCACCAGGTTGGCGCCGAGGGTGTTGGTCCAGGTCACGCCTACCTGGCCGTGCACCAGGCGATTGTCGATACGGGTCATTAAAATGTTCGGCATGCTAGCGGCCCTCCGGGTAGCAGGCGGCGTGATAATCGTCGAGCACCTGCGTCACTTTATGCAGCACCCACTCCTGCGGATCGGCGCTCAATTCGCCGGCGTTCATCGCCCGCGCCTGATCCGGCAGGTACTGGCTGAGCAGCGCCAGCGGCGCCGGGCTGCGGCGCAGGTTGTCCAGCAAACCGTCGACCGCCTGCTGCACCTGCGGCTGCGGCCAGTAGTAACGCACCCGATCGCTCAGGCTGTAGTGGCGATCGAGATACTGCTGGTGCGGCGTGCCGTGGTAGTAGCGGCTCCACTGCTGCGGCTGCTCGCGCATCACCTGCTCCAGCGTGGCGCACAGCTGCGCCGACTGGCGTTCCCCCAGCCATTCACGCTCGATGCGATCGAGGGCGAACAGCGCTTCGCGCAGCGCGAAGGTCAGCGCCGGCCCCACCTTCAGGATGGCGAAGTGATCGCGCACCAGTTGGCGGTAGGCCTGCGGTGGTTGGTAGTCCGTAGAGTGCGCTTCATAGATCATGCCCGGCTGCCGTTCGATGAAATGGCTCAATGCGTCGGCGCGCTGCGGTTGGTAATGCTCAACGCTGTGGTGATCGAACTCGACGCCCGGCTGTACCACCAGCGCGATAGTTCGCTGCCAGGCATCGTTCAGCTCGGCTTTTTGCCAGGCGATGCGGTGCGTTTCCAGCGTTTGCGCCACCGCCTGCGGCGTGGTGACCTGCAGACCCGCCAGCGCCTCCTGCGCGCCGCCCGGCACCGGCACTTCGGTGCCGATCACATAAACCGGCGCTTCGCCGCCGCTCTGCGCCCAGGCCCGCTCCGCCACCGCGCACAGGCGCGCCGCACGCTCGGCGACCGTGGCATCCCCCAGGGGCGAGGGATCGCCGGCGCACGACATGGAACAATCGAGGTGAATTTTGCGAAATCCGGCGCGAACGTAATCGTCGATCAAGGTTTCCGCCAGCGCCATCGCCTCCTGAGCCGGGCGATCTTGCCAGGCGTTGGGCCCCAGATGATCGCCGCCCAGCCACACTCTCTCGCGCGCCAGGCCAACCTCATCCGCCAGGCGCCACAGCGCATCGCGGAACTGGGCCGCCGTTTGGCCGGTATAGCCGCCGAACTGATTGACCTGGTTGGACGTCGCCTCTACCAATACCGGCGTGCCGCGCGCTTTGGCCTGCCGCAGCGCGGCCTTCAGAACCCAGGGATGGGCGGAACAGACGGAAAAGATCCCGACCGGCATACCGGCCTTGTGCTGCTCGACAAGCTGTAACAACTGCTGCATGAAGTCCCCATGCAGGCGCCCTGCTACCGATCGGCGATGATGACCTCCACGCCCAGCTCGGTTAACGCCCGCTCGTAATCGTCCGGAAGACGGCTGTCGGTGATCAGCCGATGGATTTGTCCGGCTTCGCGAATCATGCAAAAGCTCTTGCGACCGAATTTGCTGGCATCCGCCACCGCGATAATCTCGCGCGCCACCTCGCACATTACGCGATTGAGGTGCGCCTCACCGGGGTGAGGCGTGGTGATGCCGGCGCTCAGATCGAACCCGTCGACGCCCAAAAACAGCTTGTCGAAGCGGTACTGACGCAATTGCTGCTCGGCAGCCGGACCGTAGAGCGAGTAAGAGTTGCGACGCACGCTGCCCCCAAGCACCATGACCTCTACCCCGTCGTTTCCCGAAAGCTCGTAGGCAATGTTCAGCGCATTGGTCATCACCACCAGATCGCGCCGCCCCTTCAGGAACGGCACGATCTGCGCGGTGGTGGAACCGGAATCGAGGATCAGCGCATCGCCATCGCGCACATAGCCGGCCGCCGCGTTGGCGATCAGCGTTTTGACGTCGCGATTCAACCGCCCTTTGTCCCGCAGCGGCCGATCGAAAGCGAATTGCTGATTGAGCATCGCGCCGCCGTAAGCGCGCAGCGCACACCCTTTTCGTTCCAGAAAGCGCAGATCGTTGCGGATCGTCACCGTGGATACCGCAAACTGTTTGCTGAGCTGCTCCACGCGCACGCTGCCGTGCTCGCATAACAGATCGATGATGTGTTCACGTCGCTTTGCGGTATTCACTGGCATGAGCTGCGGTCCTCAGGTTTCCGGCATCGCCGGGGAGAAGATGGCTTTCGCTCTACTGCGCTGGCATTACAGCAAAGCGAAAGCAATGAAATTGTGATCGGGCTTACAGCCCCGTTTTAGCAAAAAAACCGCCAAAAAACCTTTCGAATCGAAACGGATCGAAAAGCCAAAAAGCGGAAAGGGGGAAAAGTGAAATGCCATGACGGGCGCGAACGCCGGGGGGCCACGGAGCCGGCGGTGAGGAAAGCGAAAGCGGCGCATGGCGCGCCCCGCGCCATGACTTTTAGTTCACTCAGTGACCAGGATCACATAATGGCAATTATCCTGCGGCCGGCAGGGGTTAACCGCCATCATCCCGCCGGCCCGTCCCCTTGTCAGCGTGAGCCATCTTCCCTACACTTGCGATCGGATACCGCCAATTTGTCGGTACGTAAGCGTTAACGTCAATCAACGCATCACGCCATGCAGTACTGATTGACTGCATGCCCTGGTGCGAGGAACCCATGCCGCAACCCGCTTCATCCCCAACGTCCACCGCGACCCCGCGTCGCCGTTTACACCGCCCTGTCCTGCTGATCGTCGGCATTATGCTGATCGCGGCCAACCTGCGCGCCGCCCTGACCAGCGTCGGCCCACTGTTGGAGCAGATCCAGCAACAGCTGGCGTTGTCCGCCACCGCCGCCGGCCTGATCAACTCGTTGCCGCTGATCCTGTTCGCCGTTCTCTCGCCATTGACTCCGGCGCTGGCGAAACGCATCGGCATCGAGCGCACCCTGGGCCTCGCCCTCGCGCTGCTGGTCTGCGGCATCGCGCTACGTTCCCTGCCGCAAGACGCCATGCTCTGGCCGGGCAGCATCCTGATCGGCGCCGCCATTGCCTTCGCCAACGTGGTGCTGCCGACGCTGGTGAAAAGAGATTTCCCGCATCGGGCCGCCGCGATGATCGCCGCCTATGCGGCGGTGATGTCACTGGTTGCTGCCATCGCCTCCGGTCTGGCGGTGCCGCTGGCTGCCCTGGCCGACCTCGGCTGGCGGTTCTCTTTGCTGTGCTGGGGTTTGCCCGCCTTGCTGGCGCTGCTGGTGTGGCTGCCGCAGCTACGGCGCTCGGCCACTCCCGCCACCAAAGAACCGCAGCCGACGGAGCCACAGCGCTATCGTTCTCCCTGGGGCAGCGCGCTGGGCTGGCAAGTGGCGATGTTCATGGGGCTGCAATCGATCGCCTTCTACACCATCATCGGTTGGTTCAGCGCCTTTGCCGCCAGCCACGGCACTTCCGCCCAGCAGGCAGGATTCGAGCTGTTCGTTTACCAGGTGGTCGCGATCGTCGCCAACTTTGTCATGGTGGTGATTTTGCCGCGGGCGCGCGATCAGCGGGCAATCGCGCTGGGCAGTTCCCTGCTGATCTTTATCGGCGTCGGAGGATTATTGGTGCAACCCGCCAGTTCACTGGTGTGGCTGACGTTTGCCGGATTGGGGGCGGGGAGTTCGCTGGTGCTGGCACTGTCGTTTTTTGGCTTACGCAGTCAGCATCATCATCAGGCGACGCTGCTGTCGGGTATGGCGCAATCCGTCGGCTATTTGTTGGCGGCGCTGGGGCCCACGTTGTTCGGCCTGCTGCACGATCTGACGGATGGCTGGCGTTTGCCGCTGATCGTCCTGCTGTGCCTGACCGTTTTGCAAATGCTGTTCGGCGCGCTGGCCGGCCGCAGCCGCGTGATCAGCTAGCGCCGTTGGGCGATGGGCCGTGCCGGCTCAGGCGCGCTATCCTGCCACAAGTCTTCAATGAAGGCGCGTTGCTCATCGCTCAACACCCACGAAGGCGGAATTTTGGACTGCGCACGACGCTGTGCGCCCTCACGGTTTTTAGCCTGCTTTTTGTTCACAAGTCGCCTTCCTGCTTAACCTACTTAATTCAGTAACCAATAAATCACGGCGCCGATGAGTAGCCAAAACAGCCCACTCCCGATAAATACGCACAGCCATGCTTTACGTTTGATATCTGATCCATCCTTGCTCACCACAGCGCCCTCAACCAATAGATTAAACCATTCAAATTTAGATTATTGATCTATTTTAACGATCGATAAAGTCGTTTTTTCCTATGGCATTTTAAAAAACTGCTGCTACCCATAGACCTGCACTGCAGCCTCAGTAAGGACGGCACCGTGGATACCCTTGTTATCGGCAGCCGTTAACTTGTATTGATAGGCGAACGAATGTGCAGTGTGCCACACCTTGAGAGGTCAAAATTAAACCACTGGTAAATAATTCAGCAGTCAATTATTTGACTGGTCATAAGGCAAATCGGCAACAGACCGCGCTGAAGGGGGGAGAGAAAATGAAGCGACGTACTGAAATCCTGCGGGGGAGCACCGGCCCGTTTTAGTCTCGCCCGGGCCGGCGTGAGTTAACCGATTCTACTGACGGAATCCCGGCTGGCGTGTTCACGCTCAATGCCGGTCAACTCGCGTAAATGGCCTGAGCGCATCTCAAGCAGCCGATCGGCGTGTTCAAAGTAGTGATCGTCATGGCTGATGGCAAACACCGTTTTGCCCAGCGCACGCAATTCAGGCAACAGCTCGCGATAGAAAATCCGCCGGAACTGCGGATCCTGATCTGCGGCCCATTCATCCAACAGCAGAATATCGCGCTGCTCTGCCACCGCCAACAACAGAGCCAGGCGTTTACGCTGCCCCTGCGACAGCTGCGGGTTGGTCACCCTGGTGCCGTCGAACTGCAGTTTGCTTTTCATATTCAACCGCTCGAGCCAGCCGGCGACCAATTCCGCATCGGGTTCACCACCTTCCGGCCCCTGCAAGCGATCGAACTGATGAAAATCGGTGAAAATCGCCGAAAACAGCCGACGGTAGTCCGGCATATCCGCCGCGGTCTGTGCGACGCCATCCAGAACGATGTGCCCGCTCACCGGTTGGTACAACCCGGTCAACAACATCGCCAGCGTTGACTTGCCGCTGCCGTTGCCGCCGATCAGAAAGACCAACTCACCACGGCGCAGCGTCAGATTGAGCGGCCCGACGGCAAAACCGGGCTGCTGTTCGGTATCCGCATAGTGAAAAACCACGTCGCGTAGCTCCAGCGTCTGCCAGGAACGGCCAACGGCGGCAGGAAACGCCGCTTGATACTCGGCCAGGCGCAGCGTCTTCAGCTTGTTAAAGGCCACTTCGGCGCTGACCAGCGTCGGAAACGCCCCGACCGCCTGCAGTAATGGCGTGCGCAAGAACAGCAGCGTCAGTGAATAGGTGGCGGCCACCGCCGAGTCCGCCCATCCCAGACTGTTGGCCATAAAGAACACCAGCCCAATCGCGCCCAACATCATGATATTTGACCAGTTGAGCGCGCTCAAATGGAAGGTGTCGGCGCGAATGATATGGTAGCGATAAGCTTGCGCATCGGGCTGATAGGCCTGTTCGTACAGCGCCTGCGCCCGCTTGCGGTTCAACGTCAGCTCCTTACGACCGTCAATCACCGACTCATAACGATGATAGAGACGCTCTTCAGACTCACGCAAACTGGCCATATGACGATAAACCCGTGACACCAGGCAGCCGCTGCCCACGACGGTCACTGCCACCCAGACTGCCGTGACCGCCAGCATTTTCGGTGATAGCCACCCCAGATAGGCCGCCGCCCCCAGGGTTAAAATCACCCCTTGAACCAGCTCAGGCAAGCGCACGAAGGCGACGGTAATATTGCGGATATCGCTGGACAGGCTGGCCAACAATGAGGCGCTACCCAATTGTTCAAGGCGTTCAATATCGGTATCCAAAATGCGCTTCACCAGCTGCCCACGCAGGCGATAGACGAAGTAATGGCCCAATGTCGTCAGCGCCAATTGCGAGCCCAGCGTGACCGCCATCAGCAATGCCAGCAGGGCGAGAAACATCGGCAGCACGGCCAATGCATTGCCGCCGGCCTCCATCAGGTATTGATTGATAAATGCAATGATACCGATGCCTAAACCGGCGCTGGCCAGGGTCAGCGCCATGACAGCCAGAAATGGCCAACGGTACTGGTGATAAACCACCCGTAGCAGTTCCATGAAAAAACCTCTGAAGTCGCGATCTGGCAGGCATTGTAAGCGGCGTGAGAATGAGATCAAGACGAATTCTCATCACAATTTATCAAGCACCGATCAGAGAGAGAGGGTATCTCATGGCTGTCTGACGGATGAAAACTCTCCATGGGGCTCTTACAGAGATGCTAAATATTCGCTAATTAAATAGCCTCATGAAACAAATTAAATAACCATATAAAATACAAAATATATTCACTTGAAAAATGAAAAAATAGAAAAGATAAAAAAACCATCTATTAAAAAATGAAATTATTTATTTCCTTTGCCGCCCATTATGCTCCAATGCTTTAATAAAACTTCATGATAGAAATCGCCAACATCAAAGACGCAGGAAAGAAAAATGAAAAAAAGGAAATTTCTCAGTCAGGTTGAAATTGAGCAGCTGATTGCTGCCGTGCATGAGGGGAAAAATAGCATTCGAGATCGTTGTCTACTATTAATGTGCTTTATTCACGGTTTGCGGGTTAGCGAACTGCGTGCTTTACGCCTGGAGGATATTGATCTTACCTCCAATCGGATCCATATATCCCGGCTGAAAAACGGGTTTTCCGTTCAGCATCCGATCCAACCGCGAGAACGGCAGGCGCTGTTACATTGGTTGGCCCAGCGGACGAGCTATCCTGACGCAGAAGCTCCATGGTTATTCCTGTCGCGCCACGGCGGACAAATATCACGTCAGCAGCTGTATCGATTAATGAGAATGTATGGCGAAATGGCCGGTATTAGCGTTCAGGTCCATCCTCACATGTTGCGACACTCCTGCGGCTACGCCCTTGCGGATAAGGGGATCGATACGCGTTTGATTCAAGATTATTTAGGACACAAAAATATCCAGAATACGGTGATCTACACCGCGACCAACGTAGAACGATTCCGCGCAATCAGCATTTAATCTCACAATGAGAATAACTACGCGGGACCTCGTCCTTTGCTAAACAGCGCATCGAGTTTGGTACAAACATCAGATGGGAAGATGCAGCCCGGCACGTCATTAACGGCCTACTCCAGCACGACTTTAACGCCGAGCTGCTTTTCATGCCTCAGCGCCCAGGGGCACGCCGCACTGGTTATGCTAGCGGTAAACCTGCCGATAAATCATAACGCCATACCCTTTCATTAAAGGCTAGGTCCCCTTTGACCATTTCCCCCCCAATTGCCGCGTAATATTGCCGTGCAAAGAAAACAGTTCGCTGTCATTCTTTACCTGCAGTTTACGCATGGCGCTGCATTTATGCGCGCTGATCGTCTTGATGCTGCGGCGTTGCAACTCGGCGATTTGCCGCAGGCTCATACCGTTAAACAAAAAGGCCAAAACGTCGCTCTCACAGCGGGTCAACTTTCGCGTGCTAACCTCCTCTCCACTCACGGAAGGCGCCAGAAAAGCCCCAATCTGCGGACTCAACACACGTTCCCCCAGCAACACGCGATTAAAAAACTCCGCCACCAGCGGCAAAGCGTCATCTCTGGCAACGATGCTGACATTAGGCTGGTTCAACAGGCGCCCTAACTCTTCTGCATTCTGGCAGCAGGTATAGACGATTACCCGCAAGTCGGGCAGCTGCGTGCTCAGAGCCAGCAATGTTTCTCTGCCCTGAGCCACGGTCTCATCTTCGCCGTCCATTTCGGTAATCAGCACGTCGGCCTGCTGATAGACCACGCTGTCCGCCACCGCGCGGACGCTGGTTTCCTTTACGACGACTTTTGCCTGGGTTGGCAGCGTTTTTAAAAAACTCGCCAACCCTTCCAACGTTAATGGACATCTGTCCATTATCGCTATGTTCAGCGGTTGCTGACGCCATAAATGCATAATCTGCTCCTGTGCTTGCTTAGCCGAAAGGCATTTCGCGCATGCCTAGCGAACAAAGGATGAACCTTGCGCAGCCATCCATTTCCCCTGAAGGTACAATTCCCCATCGCTGTGAAATCCCAACTTCAACATCGCATTGCGTTTATGGGTACTGACGGTGCGTATATCACGGCACATCGTTAACGCCACGTTGGTTACGCTTTTACCGGAAAACAGCTGGGTCAGCACATCCAACTCCTTCGCCGTCAGGGGCTTGTCAGCCGTCGCTTCATGCAACTGACGTTGACGCACCCGATGGCTGAAACTGCTGCAGCCCGTCAAAACCTGTTGGACGCAGTGAGTCAACGCAATGGCCGGCTCCTGCTTCAACATCAGGCCGCTGATGCCGGAGGCGATCAGTTGCCGCAGCAGTCTGGGTTCATCCAGCGCCGTGCAAATGACTATCGCGGTGTCCGGCGAGTTTTCGCGGACTTCAGCGATCAACCGGAAACCGTCCAATACCGACTCTGATTTACCGCACAAATCCATCACCAATAAGCGGTGCACATGCTGAGTGAATAAGGTTCTCAATGCCACCAGGTTCGTCACCTGCCGAACGTTGTCGGGCTGCAGGCCGCAGGACTCAATCAAGCGATTTCTCATCCCCAACGCAGTGATGAGGCAGGGCTCCATGATGGCCACGGCCCCCGTCGTTGCCTTACCGGCCGCCAAAGTCGTTCTTGATGGATAATTACTATTCATATCATCACCTTAAATCTGTCGTTAGCATTCCACTTAGGACGGTCTTTTGTCTACTGATAGACAAAAGTGACCTGCAGGACACCCTCTATCGAGCCAGGCGTAGAACCGCCATTGGTGCTGTATGCCCGCGCCCGCAAATTGAATTTGGCTTCATGCGTCGCCTGATTAACTGACTGGGTCATGCTCTTGCCATTGCCCAAGTTCGCTCCCTGGTTGTTTTGCAATTCAATTTGGACCCGACGAGAACCGCCGGTGCTTTTATATAAGCTGGTGCTTTCCTCAGCGGCCGTCCCGCTGAAGGTCGCGACAACCGACGTGGTGGTACTCGGACAGTTTTTTAGCGTCAAAGGGAACTCCACCCAAGGGCTGGAGGCCCCGGAGGTCGCCAGGACGGCGGCGGAAATGTCATCCCCCAGATTGACCGAAATCGAGCCGTTTGCGCCGTCGATTTCGCAGGGCGCCGCTTTGATGTTGCCGGTAATGACGAGTTTTGATGTGGCTTGCGCTGTCGGCATGGCCAAGAGCAACAGGCCAGCCAGCGCCAATTTGCAGCTGATACCGCTAATAACCTTCCCCATACTTTATTCCTTCTCGTTAAACGCCGGGCACGGCCCGCTACCGTTGAAATATCCGTTTATTGAATTTCTGCCTGAATGGTCGCCGTAGCATTGAACTGCCCGACGGCAGGGAACTGGCCGGTGGTGTTGATCGGATAGATGCTGATCCGTGAACTGCCACTCTGATTGGGATATTGGAAGTTATCGATTGGCAAGCGCCCGCTCTGAGGCCGAATCACATTGCCCTGCATATCCTTAATCATCACGCCAATGTCGCGATTGCTGGTTTTCAGCGCCTCAGGCATGCTGCCGTCAGCCTCGCCGCGGAATGACAGGCTGACCTTGACGCCGGCGGAAATATTGCGACAGGCCAGCGTCAGCGTTCTCTCTTCTGGAGTAAAACGGGGCGGCATCGCGCCCTTGGTTTGGATATTCGAGGTCAGGATGTCGCCAAAATTGACCGTAACCACTTGCGGATCGATAACACAACTCTGCGGCACGGTGACGGTGCCACTCATTGATATCGTGGAGACCGGCACATCGCTTTTCACGCCACTCGCCACCGAGACATAGGTGTCCACCAGGCGGGTGCTGGGGATTGTGGTCACGCCAACGAAAGGGCGGCGGAAATACAGATGAATTCGCCCGCGAGCGCCGCTGTTGTAGGGCGTGCTGGCACAGGATTCGTCATCGCCATCCATATCGGTCTTAAAGTTAGACTCATTGGTGAACGGTGCGGCAATAAACTCATTGCGATATCCCGCCACGAAAACTTCGCTCGCGACCCCCAGGTATTCATTCAACGCGTAATACGTTAACCCCCCGCTGCTGAATACCGGCTCGCTCAGCAGCATTTTGGCGGTGACATAAGACGCCGTACGCGTCTGGCATTCGCACTTCACCCGATAAGAACCGGGCAAATTCCAGTTGCCGCCGTCAGCATTCTTAATAATCCGCCCCACCACGTTTTGCGACGGGTCGGTTAAAACCGGGGAAAAGAGGAATGAAAACCCATGAGTCCCCGAAATAGGAGCACACTGCCCGAAAGCCGCCTGTACTTGTGGTGCGCTGAACGTTGCGCACGCCAATAGCCCGCCGACGATGATCCCTCGTTGAATCGATATTCCTGTCGCCATCATATGTACCTTATAAACACTGCCCGTTAACGAGACGAATCCCACCGCTCTCGAGCTGATTAGCCAATTGATAGTTGACCTGACATTGCTGAGCCGCGTCATTGCCCCACTTCACCCGCAGCTGCCCACTCTCCGCCAGGCCGGCCAGATAAACCTGGCCACCGTCGCCGACGATGCCGGCATTGTCAGAGGGGCTGTTGAGATTGCTGACGGTGGCGCCGAACGGCACCGGGTCACCGCTGCGCGTCAGCAAGGTCAGCAACACGCGGGCACCGACGTCCGGATTGAAGCGGGCACGCACCACGGCGCCGCGGGTTGGGATCACCGTTTGGCTGCTCAGCGTCATGTCGACATCTTCAGCAAAAGATTCACCGTCCAATCCGACGATATTGCGCCGGTAAGGCGTCAGGTAAGGCACGACCGCATAGCCGCGCCAATCGGTGCTCACCCCGGTTTGGTTCAGGACATCCACCCCTGACGCGCCGGGCGCCTGCACCAACGCCACCGTATCGCCCAGCGGCTGCGACAGCGTGACGCCGTTTTGGTGCACCAGAACGCCCCCCTGTACGCCGTAGTTCACCTGCCGGCGATGGCGATCGTAGCCATACCCCAGGTTCCACTCGGCGAGGGCGCCTTTGTAGTCCGCCTGAATATTGCCGTTCGCCCCCACGCCCCTGCCGGTATAGCCCTGGTTGATGCTGTAGTTGAGGTTATTGCCCGGCAAGGCGGTACCGCTCAACCCAAGGTTATTGCTGGTAGCGCCATTGCGGCTGGCGTTCATGCTGTAGGTGGCATAGCTGCCCGGCAGCCATTTGCTGAGCGGTACGCTGACGTTGAACGCTACGATATGGTCACGAATACTGCTGCGATTGCCGTTACTGTCGTAGCCGTTCTGGTTGAAGGTGTAATTCAGCCCGTAACTGACGGCCTCCCAGCTGTTGTTGTAGCTGAGGCTGACAGACTGCGAACGGCGGTTATCGTCCCAGTAGTCTTCGTTAAACAAGCTGAGCGACAACGTTCCCCCCTGCTCCCACAGGCTTTGGCTCATCGTCAGCTCGGCGCGACTCTTCTTGTGATCGTTATAGATAGCGCTGTTGCCGCCGTAGCTCTCCAGCGCCTCTTGCAGGTTATAAAAACCGCGCGTGGAATAGCGGTAGCTGGCCAGACTAAAGTTGGTGCCGGTTTCAATGAAGTTCTTGCCGTAACGCAAACGCCATGACTGCCCCTGTTCCTTCGGCCGGGTTTCCTGCTTGGTCCAGGCCTGAGTGACATCGGCAGACAGCGCGCCCACCGCCCCCAGGTTCTGCCCCCAACCCAGCGCCAGGGACTGATACTTACTGGCCGCCTGCACGCCGCCATACAGCGTGGCCCCCCACGGAAGACCGTAGATCCCGGTCGCCTGGCTGAACGGGCGTTCATCAACGCCACCGCCGTATGAACGGTATTTCCCGCTGGTCAGGCTGTATTTAAAATGCCCTTCGCGCTGCAATACCGGCACCACGGCGTACGGCACCACAAAATGCTGCTCCTGGCCGTCAGCCTCACGCACGTTCACATTCAGGTCGCCGCTGCCGCCCGTGGGATACAGATCGGTAATTTCAAATGCCCCCGGCGGCACATAGCTTTGATAAATCACATAGCCGTTTTGCCGGATTACGATTTGCGCATTAGTACGCGCGATCCCGCGCACCACCGGCGAGTACCCTTTCATGCTGTCCGGCAGGATGTCGTCCTCAGAGGCCAATTGCCCCCCACGGAACTGCACGCTATCGAACACATCGCTGGGCGTTGTGCTGTCCCCCAGGGTCAGGCGGCTTTGCAACGCAACGATATCGCGCTGCAGGTAGGTGTTGATTGAGCGCCAGGAAGAAGAACCGCCGGTGTAATGGTTCCAGATCGAATAGTTACGCAGGCGCCAGGCGCCCCAGTTGATGCCCGAGCGCAGATTGAGGTAATAGTTATTGTTGTTTTGCTGTTCGCTGTCGCGCATCTGGTTATTGGCGCCGCTGAAGTTGTAATTGACCAACAGCGCCGGTATGCCGGAGTCCCATTTATCCGGGGAAACGTAGTCGCGCGCATTCAAGCGCAGTGCCGCTTGCGGGATGCTCAAATTCAGCCTCAGCTGATTGAACAGGAATACCGCAGAGGCCTGTGGAATGGTCTGTGCCAGGTTGACGCAGCTATCCCCGGGCACCATCGCCGGAAACATGGCCACCCTCACGCCCAGTTCCGCCAATTTTTCCGTGCTGAAACAAGGCTGCAGCGCTTGCTTCCCGTCGGCTCCCGGCATAAGCCGAAACTCGACGTCAAGGCTGTCGATCTGTTCGCCGTTAAGGTAAAGATCGACCCGGTAGTTCCCGGGCGCCTGGCTGCTGTTCTCCTCAAACACCGAGAGATCGGCGCCGCGCAGCGCCGGATTATCAATTTCCAGCAGCGCCGGGTTGAAATAATCGCGCGCATGAGCCGTGCCGATCGAGCTCAGCAGCGCCATTTGGCAAGATATCAGGCCGGCCAGAACCGATCGCGCCCCTGGTAAACCAATGCAATTCGGGTTATTCATCCTTTTAACTCCCTGTCCCGATTGGCTCGGCCCGACGAAGAATCAGGTAAGCCGAACGCCTGCTCCAGCGTTATCCCAGAGCAAAAAAACACGCACCGCGGCCCGGTTATAACGTGCTGGTGAAGGTCTGGCCGGTGCCGCCATAGTCGTTGATGATTTGCCAGCTCAGGCTGCCACCTGCGCCACTTGCCGCCGGCAACGGGAAACTGGCGCTCGCCTGCGGCGCCACCATGGTGTTGCCGGTAATGGCGCGGCCATTCAGCTTCAAATTGAAAAAGGTGAGGTAGTAGGGAGAAGGGTTGGTCACCTGCAAGCGATCGCCGCTGCGCCGCCACGTCACTTTACCGGCCGCCTCTTCCAGATTGCCGACGAGCCCCTGCGGGCGATAAATCAGCTTGATGCGGGTCTTGATCGCAATTTGCAGCGTGTTCTCTTTCTTTTCCACCGAAGGAATAGCCTTCACATTCAGCCAATACAGCGACTCTCTGTCCGTCGGTAAATTGCCGCCCGCACGTACCACGCGCAGCAGGTTATTTTGGCCCCCGTCTAAACGAAATAGCGGCGGCGTGATAATAAAAGGTGCTTTCGCGCTATCGCCCTCTTGCGCATCGACCCAGGATTGGATCAGATAAGGCACCGCATCCGGATTGTTGATATTCAGAGCAGACTCTTTTTTACCGCCGTCATAGATGAGGCGCGTCCCACCCACTACCACGCCGGCCTGTACCGGAGCCCAAAGCGTCATCAACAACGCCGCCGTCAGCGCAAAGTATCCAGCTTTCATCTCTTTCTTCCCGTTCCCATCACCGATGAACAAGAGCCAGAGAACACGCCCTCTGGCTCATTTTTCTAACTGTTTCGCCGCCGTGACGGCATAGCCTTACTGATAAACGATGGTGAAGTTGGCCGTAGCGTTGGCGCTACCGACGGAAACGTCGTCATAAGCGAAATAGCGCGCGACAAAGCCCAGGGTGTTGTCTTTGTTCTCTTCCAGCGCATACACGCGGGAATCGTTGCCGATATTGAGCACGTTGCTGCCGTCATCCAGCAGCTGTACGCCAATACCGCCCGCGACCCCAGAGGTGCCAGCGCCGGTCAGTTGCAACAGCCCGGACTGCCCCTGCACCTGAGTGCCGTCAAAACGCACGGTGGCGCCGGTCACAGTTTGCGGGCAGTTTTTCAGCACCAGGTTGAAGGCTTTGGCGCCAGCGGTTTTAGACAGGGTGAATGCGTCTTTGGCAATCTTACCCAGAGCGACCTGCTTGTTCTGGGAGTCCGGATCGACGGTGCAAGACTGATCGGTAATGGTGCCAGTGATATTCAGCGCGCCGTCAGCAGCAAATGCAGAGGGGATAAATGCGGACGCGGTCAATACAGCTACAGCCAACAGATTCTTTTTCATCCTACTTTCCTTAAAATTATGCAAAATATGCATGGGGTTTATTTCCGACATATCCTTAATGTCATTCCTTTTATTTAGTTCCATGAATGTGAAGGGCCGTAGCCAGACTGATTAATGGCTTCGGGCTTATTCACCCAAACGATTCATTTTGAACTAAAGTGACTCCTTTGGTTTTTCAAACCAATAAAAACACATTTAACAGGATTTAAAACTAGCTGAGTGACAAAGTGATATTAAATCAGACTAAAAAACCAAGGCGTAAACTCAATGATTTAAATCCACGGATTTTTGATTAGGATTTTGCTTAGATTAAGAGGAGGTAGAGGATACGAGAAAAAATCACAACACACTGTTTTCAAAAAGAATTAAGCTTTAAGCAGGAAAGAGGGCATGGGAATATTGACATTGTTTTTACGCGTCCTTACAGTATGTTTCAGTTTAGTTCAAAGTGACTCCTTATCGTTATTAACTTAAATCACACTTACCAAATTTCCTTAAAGCGCTGTGCATTGCTGGCGGTATAAATCACCGTATTCTGGATATTTCGGTGCCCGAGGTAATCCTGAATTAAACGGGTGTCGATACCGCGGTCCGCCAATGCAAATCCGCAGCCATGCCGCAGCATATGTGGATGAGCGTTGACCTCCAATTTGGCCACCTTGCTGTAATGGCGAATCAACCCGTAAATACGTTGGCGCGACAGACGGCCACCGCGGTTGGACAGGAACAGCCACTCTTGATCGGCCCAGCGGTGCCGTTGACGCTTATCCAACCAGCGCCGCAGACATTGCCTTTCGCGCAGATAGAGCGGATGGACGGTGGAAAAGCCATTTTTCAACCGATGTACATAGATATTACCGCCTTCCAGATCGATATCCGATAAGCGCCACCCCCCTATTTCGCTGGCGCGACACCCATGAATAAAACACATATAAATCAAACAATAATCGCGTTCTGGATTCTTTCCCTGCAGCGTGACCTCAAGCAGTCTCTCCACTTCGGAAGGCGTCAGATGTTTACGATTAGACATACAACCTCATTACTTTGCTCGGAAAAATGTGGCTGTCATTTTCCTTTTACGTCACCACAATGGACACTCAGGGTAGCCCCTGGCTTATGGATAGGTTCCTGCATCCAGCGCGGAGTATAGCGGATTTGCCGAATGCGAACAGCGCGACAGGCGTTATTATCACGGGCATCAACCACCCTTGTGAGTCGCTCTTGCGAATGGGTTCCGCAGATTCCCGGCATTATCACCACACGGCTTCCTGTTTGCTTTAGCTTGCGTTATCACAGCCTGGCACGATGTGGCGTAAGATTGATAAATTAACCGGAAAAACAAAGAATATTCCTAAAAAATATTGCCATGTCATTAACACTCGCCATTAATAACACCGCCAAAATGAGAATGAAAAACCGCCATCACGGGTTCATATTAACCTGACGGATAAGCATTAATAATTATGGATATCGATAACAGAGTGAAACTGGAAGGGTAAGAGATGAAATGGCAGTCACAACAGACGAAAAAAACCCAGGCCTGACCTCAACAAGCGATCGCCTGGGGGGATGAAATTATTGACGGATTATCACGTGGCACAATTCACCGAGCGTCAACTCAGGGTGTTCGATAAGCATTTCCGCAGTGAGCGTAATGCCGAATTCTCGCCGAACCACCAGCATCAGCTCCATATAATCCAGGCTGTCCAGCCCAAGCTGTTGTAGCGGCATATCTGCCGACAGCTGCGTTCTCTCCAGCCCTCTGGCTTCGTACAACATGCCGCAAATCGTCTCATATAACCGATGATACTTTTCCATAGGCCCTATCGCTATTCATTGTGATAACCAAATACCAGCGCCGCATTGGCGCCGCCGAAACCGAAGCTGAGGCTCATGACATTACGCAGACGGCCATGCCGATGCCCCTCGCGAATATAATCAAGATCGCATTCGGGATCGGTCTCGTGCAAATGGCAGGTTGCCGGCATCATTTGTTGCTGTAACGCTTGCAGGCAGACGATGGCCTCAAAACTGCCGGATGCGCCAAGCAGGTGCCCGGTATAGGATTTCGTGCTGGAAATCGGCGTGCGGTAAGCATCGCGCCCCAGAGCCGCCTTGATCGCCTCGGTTTCGCTCACATCGTTTTGCAGCGTAGAGGTGCCATGCGCATTGATATAGTCGATTTTATGACTGTCGAGCTGCGCCTGCTCTAAAGCCCGTCGTATGGTTTTCACTTTCGCCTGCTGATCCTCCGCCGGGGCGGTAAGATCGAAAGCGTCTGAAAAATTGCCGTACCCTTTGATCTCCCCCAGGATCGTCGCACCACGCGCTAAAGCCGCTTCCCGTTCCTCAAGGCATAACACGGCGGCCCCCTCCGCCAGGACGAAACCGTTGCGATCCCGGCTGAACGGGCAGCTGGCTTTGGTGATATCTTTCTGCTCCCGGCTCAACAAACGCAACGCATCCATATTCCAGATCGCACCGTTGCCGCTCAGCGATTCCGACGCGCCGGCCAGCATCATTGCGGCGCGGCCGCTGCGAATCACTTCAAACGCATCGCCAATCGCGATGCCGCCAGTCGCACAGGCCGCCGCCGGCGAGCCTTGATAACCCCGTAGCAGCCAATGCTGGCCGCATATGGCGGTCGCGATATTGGGCATCGCGTGAAAACAGCCAAACAACTGCCCCAATCCGGATTGCAGATAGTCCGCATTGTTTTGCATGATCTCATCCTGCCCTCCCCAGCCGCTGCCGATAATCGCCCCGCACTCCAACGACGAATAAAAGTGCGCAGGCCCCCTGTAAGAGGATGAAAACGCCATTTCGATCGCCTCTGCGGCGGCGGCAAGCGCCAACCTGGCGAATCTGGGTAGCCGGCGACTTACCCGCGCAGCAACGCCCTCCAGCGGCGGTTCAGACTCCAGCAAAGCAAAAAAGCGCGCGTGGATCCCTGCCGCCGATTTATCGTGATAGCGATAGGCCAGGCGGCTGGCCATGATAGCCTGCCAGTTTTGCTGCGCATTGCCGCCCAGCGCGGTGACGGCACCGTAACCGGTGACCACCACTCGTCTTATTTTCTCCATGCTTATTCTCCTTGCCCCGATGCGAAAGCCTCGTTGCCGCCCAGCGCCAGCCAGAGCTGCATCGTGGCGTTCAGGTAGCGGTATTGCAGCGCCGACAGCGAGTTTTCGCTGGTCAACACCGCCTCTTGCGCATCCAGCAGCGTTTGCAGCGCGACGGAACCAGCCTGATATTGATGCCGCGCCAACGCCACGGCTTGCCGGCTCATCGCCAGATGCCGCCGCTGGTTGCCGATTTGCCGCTGTGCTTCCAGGCGTTGTCGCATGGCGTTGTCCACATCGGCCAGCGCGCGGTAGACCGCATCGCGAAATTGAATCTCCGCCCGCTGCGCCTGCAACGCCGCTTTGTCACTGGACAAGCGCATCTTGCGCCATTCGATAAACGGCAGCGTCAACGTGGCCCCCAGCGAACGCGAAGGTTCACTGAACCACCGGCGGAAAAGCCCACTGCCGGCATCCAACCCGGCTTCCAGGCTCAGCGTCGGATAAAAACTCAACCTGGCAGCCTCGGCACCGGCCAGCGCCGCTCTCAGGCGGCGCTCTGCCGCCTGAACATCCGGCCTGCGTGCAATCACCGCCGCCGGCAGGCGCTGCGCGATAGCCACCTCTTCAAGCGGCAACGAACGTCGTTCGCTATAGCGCAGCAGCGGCGATCGCCCAAACAATAACGCCAGCGAGTTACGCGCGTCTTCCCGCTGCCGCTCCAGCTCATGCAGCTGATTCTCTCTCGCCAACAGGTTCTGTTCCGCCTGCAACAGCTCGAATCGGCCAACGTCGCCCGCGGTGTGACGTGCAGCCACCAGCCGCAAAGTTTCACGCGCGATCGTCACCATCCGTTGCTGATGGATAACTTGCTGATTCAAATCGGCAATCTGCCAATACCCGCGCGCGGTAGCCCCTATCAAGGTCAACGCGGTATTGCGCCGGTCCAACGCCGAGGCGACGGCCTGCCATTCTGCCTGTTCGCGAATGCGCGCCAGCTTGCCCCATAAATCCAGTTCATAGCTCAGAGAAAGCCCTGCACGGTAGCTTTCCTGCGGCGTAGTCGTGCCCCGCAGCGCTCGGGTATTGCGGCCACTCAGGCTGGCGGCCAGATCCGGCGTCAAATTGCCCTGCGCTAACCCGGCCTCCAACATGGCCTCACGCCACTGCAATCCGGCCAGCGCCAGATCCTGATTCGCGATCAGCACGCCGTCGATCAGCGCCGACAGTTGCGGATCGTTGAAGTTTTCCCACCAGGCGATGCCCGCGCGCAGTGAACCGGAGCGCTCATCGACCACGCGCCACTGCGGCGGCAACGACGGTGGCGCCGTGGCGTCGATCGGCCGCCATCCGCAGGCGCTCAGCGACAGCATCACCAGCCCACAAACCCAAAGTCGGCTCATTCTCGCGCCAGCGCCTCCACCGGCTGCAGGCGCGCGGCGGTGCGGGCGGGAAAGAACCCGAACCCGACACCGATCAACGCCGAGAATCCGCAGGCCAGCAACAGCGGCGGCCAGGTAAAGATCATCGTCACCTGCGGCGCCAATCCGCTCAGAGCCCCTTTAACCAACGCGGCGCAGGCGATCCCCAACACGCCCCCCAGGCTGCAGATCACCACCGCCTCGATCAGAAACTGCCGCATAATGTCCCTCTCAGCGGCGCCCACCGCCAATCGAATGCCGATCTCATGGGTCCGTTCCGTCACCGAAACCAGCATGATGTTCATTACTCCCACACCACCCACCAGCAGCGAGATGGCGGCAATCGCGGTAATCAGCAGCTGCATGGAGTCTGAGGCGCGCTGAATGGATTGCGTCAGCTGATCGTCGGTCAGGGTGAAGAAATCCCGCCGCCCGTGTTCTACGATCAAACGCCGGGTCGCATCCCGCCCCGCCTCTTCCAGCGTCAGTTTTTCATTCACTCGCATCACAATGGATTCCAGCGGCATATCGCCGGCGATGCGGCCGGTGAGGGAGGTATAGGGCAGCCAGGCAAGCGGTTGAGAGCCGGCGTATTGGGCGCCGCGACGCTGCGCGACGCCAATCACCCGATAAGGCACGCCCGCTATCAGCAATACCGCGCCTACCGGGTCTTGCCGGGAAGAAAACAGCGCCTGCTTTAGCAAGGGATCAATCACCGCTACCGGTGCACGCTCACTCAGATCCTGCGCGGTTAACAGGCCGCCGGAAAGCAGGCGAATGCCCTGCGTGCGGAAATACCCATCGCCGACGCCCATCACGGCGAGTGGCACCTGTTTGCTTTCGCGAACGGCCAGCAGTTGGGTGCCGATCACCGGCGAGACGCTGTCGACGTAAGGCAGCGCCGCCAAAAATGCAGCATCGCGCGCGCTCAGCGAACGCGCGAAATCAGGGCGCGATTTTTCCCACCCGAGGCCAGGGCGAATCTCCAACGTGCTGGTGCCAAGCTGGCTGATTTCCTTGAGAATATTACGCCGTGTGCCTTCTCCGATGGCGATGGCGGAGACCACCGCCGCAATGCCGATAATGATGCCGAGCATCGACAACACGGCCCGGACCCGATGCCCCAGCAATGCCCGCCAGGCCATGCCGACAGCCTCTTTCAGCGCCACACCCGGTGCCATGCGCTTCAGGGGGGCCACCGGCGATAGCGGCCGTTCGAACGTAGCAGGCTGTCGGGAGGCCTCATGGCGACGATCCGCCACGATCTCGCCGTCGCCGATCTCAATGATCCGCCGTGCCTGCTCGGCGATCCGCCGATCGTGCGTCACGATAACGACGGTGTGCCCGAACGCGTTCAGCTCGTGCAAAATGGCCATCAACGCCTGACCGCTGGTGCTATCCAGCGCGCCGGTCGGTTCATCGGCCAAAATGATTTCCGCACCGTTCATCAGGGCACGGGCAATACTGACCCGCTGCTGTTGCCCACCGGAAAGCTGCGCCGGGCGATGACCGCCGCGCTGCGCCAACCCGAGCCGAGCCAACAAATACGCTGCCCGCTGGCGGCGCTCTGCGGCCGGCATGGCGGTATACAACGCCGGGATCGCCACATTCTCGCCGGCGGTCAGATAGGGCATCAGATGATAGCGCTGGAAGATAAAGCCGATATGCCGGCTGCGAAGCTGCGCCAGGCGATCGCCGTCGGCTTGCCCAATAGCCACCCCGTTGATGTACACATCGCCCTGAGAAGGCTTGTCCAGACAGCCGATGATGTTCATCAGCGTCGATTTTCCAGAACCGGAAGCGCCAACGATAGCGACCATTTCCCCCCGCTGAATGCTCAGGGATACGCGCTTGAGGACCGCAATTTTCTGCTCCCCGGCCTGAAACTCGCGCGAGACGTTTTCCAACGCAATAATGGGCTCGGCGTTAGCTGACATGGCCTTCCTCCGCATCAGGCTGCTGATCCAGCAGCACCCGTTCCCCTGCGCTCAGCCCTTCCAGCACTTCGGCATAGCGACGATCGCGGGTACCGATACGCACTCGGCGTACCACGGTCTGCTCGCCATCCAACACCTTGACCTGGTAATCCCCTTCATCCAATGCCTCGCCCAGCGCAGCCATCGGCACCCGCACCACGCCCTGCGCGCGTTCGGTAATGATAAATACCTGCGCCGTCATCGAGGTGCGCAATCGGCGTTCGTCGTTGGCGACGGCAAACACGCCGTTGTAATACACCGCCGCCGTTTGCTGGCTTGAATTCCTGCCCAGCGGGTCGGTTTCCAGCGCCTCCGCCGGCGCCTGCTGTATCGCACCCATGGCCCCCTCATATCGGCGGCTGGGATCGGCGGCGACGTAAAACCACAGCGGCTGCCCCGTCTTCACCTGCAAGATGTCATTTTCCGATATGCGGGTGTGCACCATCATGGTATCCACGTCTGCCATCACCAAAATGGTCGGCGCGCTTTGCGACGAGACGATGGTCTGCCCTTCCTGGGTGACAATGCCCAGTACCTCGCCGTCGATAGGGGCGGTAATACGGGTAAAAGCCAGATTGGCCCTGGCGGTTTCCTGCGCCACTTCGGCCTGGACGATCTGCGACTCGTTCACTTTCAGCTGCGCCAGTTGCGCGTCGCGCTGCGCCTGCGCTTTTTCCAAATCGCTGGCCACGCCGGCGCGGTCACGCGCCAGCGCCCTTTGCCGCGTCAGTTCCAGCTGGTACTGCTTCAGCTGCGCCTGGCTCGCCAGTTTCTGTGCCTGTGCGCTGCGTAATTCGGCCTGTGACTTGCGCAGCTCGTTAAGCTGCAGCGTCGGATCTATCTCGGCCAACAGCTGCCCCTGGGTCACCCTGTCCCCCTGTTTGACATACAGTTTTTTCAACTGCCCGTTGACCTGTGCGCCAACGTTCACCTGCCGGATCGGTTTTAGAATACCGGTCGCCAACACGCTTTTTTCGATGTCACCGCGCTCGACGCGCGCCGTTTGCGGTGGTTGCATGTCAGGAGACCGATTCATCAACGACAGCCCGCCAACCACCGCCACCAAAACGCCCAGCGCCAGCGCCACTCGCCGCCAGCGTCTCTTCCCGGACTCGTCACTCCACCGCAGCACAATCATTCATCCTGACGTCATGGGGGAATTCAGGCACCAACCGCCCCTGGGACATGCGCAAGACCCGATCGAACAACGGCAACAGCCGCGGATTATGGGTGACCGTCACCAGGGTTTTACGATTTTCACGGCAATGCGCCACCAGAGCCGACATCACCGTCGCCGCGGTCTTTTCATCCAGATTCGCCGTCGGCTCGTCCAGCACCAACACCGGGCAACGGCTGTACATGGCGCGCGCCAGCAACAGACGCTGGCGTTGCCCCAGCGACAGCCCGGCATGGCTCTCCCGCACCAGGGCATTCACGCCCCCCGGCAGCTGCGCCACCGCGTCCGCCAACCCCAGGCTGCGCAGCGCCTGCTCCACCTGCCGTTGCTGGCCCGGCGCCGACGGCGCGAACAGCGTGATGTTCTGCAACACCGAGGCATTGAACAGAATGTCCTCCTGGCTTTGCAGGAAAAACAGCCGCTGCGCGGCGGCGCTTGCCAGTACGCGCCCATCCAGCGCCAGCGCCCCCTGCTGCGGCGTCAGCAGACAGGCGAGCACCTTCAGCAACGTGCTTTTACCCGCGCCGGAACCGCCGCAAATGGCAATACACTCTCCCCGTTCCAGCGTCAGAGACAAATCGCGCAACACCGGTTGGCCGGCATCGTAAGCGAAGGTCACCCCCCGATACGCCAGCCGCGCGTCAAAATGGCTCACGCTTTCGTCCTCAGACGGTGCCCGAACGGATACCGCAGGAAACAGGTCCCGCGCGCGTTCATCGATGACGTGCAGCTGGTTTTTCTGCAAAACGGCGAAAAAGATCTTGCTGCTGTACGAGGTAAAGATTTCGCGCAGAAAGCTGTAGGCGAAGAATGCCCCCAGGCTGAGCTCGCCCTCCTTGAGCAGCGGCAACGCCAGCAGCATGAACAACACCATCTCCAGACTGCCGATCAGCTGGTAAATGCTGCCCTTTATCTGCTCATAGATCTTTTGCTGCTGCAGGCAGTTGAACAGCGAGCGGGCATGTTCGGCGAACCCTTCCTGCCGCTGGCCGGCCAGGCCGGCGGACTTGATGGTCGAAAACCCCTGGATGGTTTCCAGGATGAAGTCATTTTGCACCGCGCCTCGTACCTGCAGCTGCTGGGTGTAATGCCGATCGCGGTAGATGGCCCACACGCTGACCGCCCCCATCAGCAGCACGCCGACAACCGGCACCAGTGCCAGCATCGGGCTCAGATACCCCATCACCGCCAGCGCGATGGCCCCAATGATCCAGTCGGTGCGCAGGCCGTTATCCAGTTCGATTTTCTGGCCGGCGGCCATCTGCCAACTGGTGAAACGGCTGAAGATCTCGCCGGGGGCGCGTTTGCTGAAGAAATTGAGCGAGTTTTCCAGCAGGCGAGAAAAACCGGCGGCGCCGTGCAACAACACGAAATTTTTGATGAAGCGTTCGGTAAAGATGCGAGCAACCAGCGCCAACGCCGTGGACGCCACGAACGCCAATAGATAGTAGGCATAGGGGAACGCGACCTCGCCGGCCATGGCGAACACCTGATTGATCGCGCTGGCGACCATCATCGGCATGATGAACAGCGTCAGCGAGATAAAAAACGTCATCGCCGCCAAGCGATAAATGCCGGCGATGCCGGCGGTATCCTTCAGGCTTAAGCTGGCGAAAGCGCGCCGGCGGCCGCTGCGCGGGGCCGGTGCACCAGCCGGTATCTCATCGCGATCCAGCACCAACGCATAACCGCTGATTTCCGCTTTCAGGGCAGCGTACGGCAGCAGTTGCTGCCCCAATGCCGGATTCATTACGCATACGTACCCCCCCTGGCGATACGCCAGCAACACATAGTGGCCTGCGCCGTAATGCAAAATGGCCGGTAAAGGCAGCGCCGCCAGATCCTGATGCTCAAACGCCACCGGATAAGCCGGTAGCGCCAGCTCTCCCAAAATGGCGCACAGCGTCGCCAGCGAAGTGCCGTGCTGCGAAGCGGGATAACGCTCCCGCAGTTCCGTCAACGGTGCGCGAATGCCCTGAGTTTCCGCCAGCATGGCGATACAGGCCAGCCCGCACTCATTGATTTCGCTCTGCAAGACCGGCGTAGGAAGGATGTTTTCCATACGTAGTGATATCCCTGACTTATTCGTTGATGAAAAATAAAGAGTGCGAATGCCATAACAGCCAATCATCCGCATGCCGCCGGAGGGTTCGCTCGACGATCGCCGGCATGGCGCGGTCGACCCGGTCTGCAGCGACCGGCTCTTCGATGTGAATGCGGATGCCGCGATCGAAATAAAGCGAATAGAACACCACCTGAGCCCGTAGCGCCCGGGACAGCCGAACGAGGCCGCTGTGCAAATGCGCCGGCCGGCCGAACAGATGACAGGCCAGTTTGGCCGCAACATCCTGACTGCTGTGCAGGGTGTAATCCGGCGTGATGTCCGGGAAGAGGATGATGTTGCGCCGATGTTCCGCCGCTTCCAGCATCGCCTGCGATAAGGTACCGGCGATGTGCCGCGGATCGTCGTGAATCGAGCAATAGTCGAGCCGCTGCCGCCATTCGTCTTCCGGTGCTCGCCGCGCAAACGCCTGCACATCGCCGGAAACGATCACCGTGGCTCGTCTGGGATAAACATTCGCACCGACCAGCGTCGCCAACACGTCGGAGACCGTATGCATCGGCGCCAGCAGCACCGGCACGCCCGCGCGATGCAGCGGTTCCACGACCCGATCGAGCTGCGCGGAACAGTGCGCCAAATGCTTCATCAGCGCCGCATTGCGAGCATAGACCGCCGCGAGATCCAGCCACTGCCGCCGCTGCATCAGCCAGGCGAAGTCCAGCTTGCTCTCCCCCAACAGGCTCTGGCGGTTCGCCAGCGCTACCGCATGCCGGTGGCGAAAGCGACGCTGCGGTCTGCTTCCCCTCAACCGCCGGCGCACTTCCAGCCACAGGCGATAATCCACGCGTCGCAGCACAGCACACGTCATGCGGTTGCCCATCCCGGCACCCGTTGCCGATAAGCGGGCCATCGCGTCCAGACCGTTGCGCCAGGCCAAATACCCACGAACCGCGAGCAGGCGCATCACGGGGCCAGCGGCTTATCGTGCTGCAGCAGCGACAGCAGCTGCCGGCTGAAAGCAGAAAACTCACGATCTTGCAGCGCCAGCCATTTGCGATTGACGATAAAACTGGGGGTCGCGTTGATCTGGTAATAGCGGCTCACTGCCGTCATATACGCCAACAGCTCTTTGACCCGCTCTGACCCTCTGGCCTGCTGATAGGCAGCCTCATCGATACCGTTGGCCGTCAGCCAGGCGCTGAGCTGTTTGTCGTCCGCCAGGTTGAGGTTTTCTTTGATAATGGCGCGGTAAGCGGCGGGGCGATGCTGCGCTTCGATCCCCATGATCGTCAGCGTGGCGAACAGGGGCGCAAAGGCCGCCATGCCGGCTTGACTGTCGTCGCTAAGGTGCAAGCGCACCAATTTGGCCCCCGCCGGTAAACTTTTTTCCAGCTCGGCCACGCCGCTTTCGTTGACTTCACAATAGTGGCAGGCATAGGAGAAGACTTCGACAATGGTATTATCGTCTTGCAACGGGCTTTGCTCGATTTTTTCCGGGGCGATAAAGCTCAGGCTTTCTGCCTCCGGCGGTTGCATGACGTAATGTTTAAAATAAAAGGCGGTCAGAAAAGAAGAGGCAAAAATAATGACAAGCGTGTAGCTAATGAAAAGCAAGGGACGTTTATACATAACGGACGCATCCTGCGCATATATTAATACTCACCCGGCAGGGTGAATACATGAAAAAGAGTTAATACCGTAAATAATGAGAACGTAAAGATGACTTTTCGCCCGGTATCAGGCGGGCCAGCGCGAACGCTGCCCGCCTGCCCACCGCTAATCTAAATGCAGGGGATTAACCCGCCTCAGCTTGGCGTGGTTGGGTTAGACGGGCAGCTTGCTACCGGCGCCGGGTGATAAGTCTTTCTCACACCGCCAAACTTATCGGCACAGGTGGTGACCAGCTGGCAGGTGCGGTTATTGCCGCTGCCCACCCAAGCAAACTCCTTGGTACAAACAAAAGTACCGCCGACGATGTTTCCCGCTTCTGACAGATTGATTTTCTTCATTACAATATCCTTATATATATTAAAATATAAACACACTACCCATTACTCTGTCGGCAGACAGAGCAATTCTTCAATACATTTTAAAACCATCTAATTAATAACAATGAGAGCGCTTCGGGAAAAAGCATAGCCATCCCAAACGAGCAGATCAATACAATTATTTACACTGCAAGAGAAAGTTAATCGAATAAGTAAGCCGTGAATGCGGGACTATTCCAATTTAAATTAGTCTAAAAACAAGAAAAGTAGATCAAAGCCTATTAAAGCAAGAAAAACATAAAAGGATAATTCTCAATAAAATGAAAAAACAAATAAGAAAAATTCAGATCTGACCAGTTGGCGACGACGTGCAACACGCTGAAAAGATTGCTTCCTGCCGCGCCGGATTTACACTGGGCAGCAGGACTCTCACTCTACAGGATGCCCATGCTCGCCACTCACGAATACGCCAACGACCTGATTCTGTTCGCCCTGATTGTCGACTGCGGCTCGTTCAGCAAGGCCGCAGAGAGCGCCGGCATCACCAGCTCGGTGATCAGTAAACGCATCGGGCGGCTGGAAAAATCGCTGGGTGCCCGGCTGTTATACCGCACCACCCGCAGCCTGACGCTGACCGAAAGCGGCCAGGCGCTCTACCAGCAGGCCAAAGAGATCGGCGCCAAAGTGCAGGAGGCGCTGTACGCCGTCAGCGAAAAGAGCGAAGAGTTGACCGGCACCATTCGCATGTCGGTGCCGACCATTTCCGGCGAGCTGCTGCTGAGCGAGAGCGTGGCGGAATTTTGCGCTCTGCACCCCAGCCTGAAGGTCGAGATGCGGCTGGAAAACCGCTTTGTCGATCTGGTGGAAGAAGGTATCGATCTGGCGATCCGCACCGGCACCATGCCGGATTCGAGCCTGATTGCCCGGCCGATCTTCGATTCCCGCTGGGTGATCGTCTGCTCGCCGGGGTACCTGGAAAGCCACCCGGAACCGCGTAGCGCCGAAGACCTGCTTGGCCACAACTGCCTGACCTACACCTACCAGGAGAGCGGCACCGCCAACTGGCTGATGAAACGACCGGGACGCAACGAAATCTACGAGCTGCAGGTTAACGGCAACCTGTCGGCCAACAATGCGCGAGCGATCCGCAAAGCGGTGATCGGCGGCCACGGTATCGCCATGGTGCCGCGCTGCATGGTGTATGAAGATTTGCAGGACGGCAAGCTGACCGAGATCCTGGTCGGCCACTGCGGCAAAGTATTGGGCATTTACGCCGTCTATCCTTACACCCGCAATCTGCCGTTAAAAACCCGTCTGCTGATCGAACATATCATCGGTTCCTACCAAAATATCAGCCATTATTTTTGAGTTCCCTGCTCTGATTATTTCCCCGCGGCCGCAAAAAGCCGCGGGGATTACCGCATTTTTGGACATAATCTATTGAACATTACCGCTTAATTAATGTGAACCCACGCATTTATCACACAAAATCGCTTCCTATCAAACTGATTTTAAAGCAGTTAATTTAACCCCTTCTGCCGGCCAGTTTCCCACCGCCGCCGCCGTTCGCCGATGTTAAAAAAATACCGCATGGCATCGTCACCAACGTTGTGATTAGAATGAAAATGTTGCGGTAATTAACCTTTCAGCTACATATCTCTGCCCATAAAAATAATAACCCTGAGGATCTTATGCCCCTGCTTTTCAGTATTGCGCCCATCGTCCTGCTGATTTGGATGATGACCAAAAGGAATGGCGTGCCCTCTTACCTCGCCCTGCCGCTGACGGCCGCCGTGGTGTATGCCGTACAGCTCCTGTGGTTCGATGCCTCGCTGCGGCTGTTGCATGCCAATATCATCACCGCGCTGGTGTCGACGCTAACGCCGATCACCATCATCGCCGGCGCCATCCTGCTCAACAAACTGATGCAGATAAGCGGCGCGGAAAACGTGGTGCGGCGCTGGCTGGAAACCATCAGCCCCAATCCCGTGGCCCAGCTGATGATTATCGGCTGGGCCTTCGCCTTTATGATTGAGGGCGCCAGCGGCTTTGGCACACCGGCCGCCATCGCCGCGCCGATTCTGGTCGGGCTGGGCTTCAACCCGCTGCGCGTCGCCCTGCTGACGCTGGTGATGAACTCGGTACCGGTCTCCTTCGGCGCCGTGGGCACCCCCACCTGGTTCGGCTTTGCCAACCTCGGTCTGTCGGACGCCAGCCTGCTGGAGATCGGCCGGCAGACCGCGCTGATCCACTTTGTCGCCGGCTTCGTCATTCCTCTGCTGGCGCTGCGCTTTATCGTTTCCTGGCAGGATATCCGCCGCAACCTACCGTTTATCCTGCTCAGCGTGCTGAGTTGCACCGTGCCCTATCTGCTGCTGGCTCAGGTGAACTATGAATTCCCGGCGCTGGTCGGCGGCGCGATCGGCCTGGCGCTCTCGGTACTGTTGGCACGCTGCGGCATCGGCCTCACCCGCAGCGACAAATCGCAGAGCGCCGGGCAGGCGGTGCCGTTATTACAGGTGGTCAAGGCCATGACCCCGACCCTGCTGCTGATTGCTATTCTGATAGTGACACGCGTCCACCAGCTGGGCCTTAAAGCGCTGCTCAACAACACCGCGCTGCTGTGGCAGGAAAACCTCGGCTGGCTCGGGGAACTGCGCATCAGCCGGGCGCTGATCGTCGAACTGCAGCAGGTGCTGGGTACCTCCGCCGCTGCCGGCTACAAAACGCTGTATGTCCCGGCGCTGATCCCGTTCCTGCTGGTGGTGCTGCTGTGTATTCCTCTGTTCCGCCTGAATGGCGACCAGGTGCGGCAAATGTTCAGCGAAACCGGCGGGCGCGTCGCACGGCCCTTTATCGCCCTGTTCGGCGCGCTGGTGATGGTCAACCTGATGATGCAGGGCGGCGACAACGCGCCGGTGATCCTGATCGGCAAAGCGTTGGCGGCGCTGACCGGCGAGAGCTGGCTGCTGTTCTCGTCGTTCCTCGGCGCGCTGGGCTCGTTCTTCTCCGGTTCCAATACCGTCTCGAACCTGACCTTCGGCGGCATTCAGCAGTCGATCGCCCAGAGCAGCGGCCTTGACGTCAATCTGACGCTGGCCTTGCAGTCCGTCGGCGGCGCCATGGGCAACATGGTGTGCCTGAACAACATTATCGCCGTCTGTTCGATCCTCGGGATCGGCAACGCCGAAGGCAAAATCATCAGAAAGACCGTGCTGCCGATGCTGGCGTACGGCGGGATTGCGGCCGGTATGGCAGCGATCCTCACGCTCTGACTGAACACTCGTTATCGCAAGCAAGACAAGAAGGTAAACACTATGATCATCTCCGCGTCAACCGACTACCGGGCCGCCGCCCAGGCCAAACTGCCACCGTTTCTGTTTCACTACATCGACGGCGGGGCCTACGCGGAGCATACGCTGAAGCGCAATACCGCAGATCTGGCCGATATTGCCTTGCGCCAGCGCGTGCTGCGCAATATGTCCGAACTCAGCCTGGAGACCACGCTGTTCGGCGAACAGCTGGCGATGCCGGTGGCGCTGGGGCCGGTGGGGTTGACCGGCATGTACGCCCGCCGCGGCGAAGTGCAGGCCGCGCGCGCCGCGGCTAAAAAAGGCATTCCGTTCACGCTGTCCACCGTGTCGGTCTGCCCGATCGAAGAGGTGGCGCCGGCGATCGATCGGCCGATGTGGTTCCAGCTTTACGTGCTGAAAGATCGCGGCTTTATGCGCAATGCGCTGGAGCGCGCCAAGGCCGCCGGCGTGAAAACGCTGGTGTTTACCGTCGACATGCCGGTGCCGGGCGCCCGTTACCGCGACGCCCACTCAGGGATGAGCGGCCCTAACGCCGCGCTGCGCCGCGTGCTGCAGGCGTTTGCCCATCCGCAGTGGGCCTGGGATGTCGGCCTGCTCGGCAAGCCGCACGATCTGGGCAACGTCTCGGCCTACCGCGGCAAACCCACCAGCCTGGAAGACTACATCGGCTGGCTGGGCGCCAACTTCGATCCGTCGATTTCCTGGAAAGATCTGGAGTGGATCCGCGAATTCTGGGACGGCCCGATGATCATCAAAGGCATTCTGGATCCGGAGGACGCCAAAGACGCGGTGCGCTTCGGCGCCGACGGCATCATCGTCTCCAACCACGGCGGCCGCCAGCTGGACGGCGTGCTGTCGACCGCGCGCGCCATGCCGGCGATCGCCGACGCGGTGAAAGGCGACATCACCCTGTTGGCCGACTCCGGCATCCGCAGCGGTCTGGACGTGGTGCGCATGATCGCCCTGGGGGCCGACAGCGTGCTGCTGGGGCGCGCCTTCGTCTATGCGCTGGCGGCGGCCGGCGAAGCCGGGGTGGCTAACTTGCTGGATCTGATCGACAAGGAAATGCGCGTCGCCATGACGCTCACCGGCGCGAAAACCATCGCGGAGATCAACGCCGGATCGCTGGTCAGAAACGCCTGAATCAAAGCGGCTGCACGCCTTCTGGGTAGGCGTTGTAGCTCATCTTGCTGATGAAGGCCCCGGCCGGTGACACCAACACCCGGCCGGCGGCGTCCAGCCCGAGGAAGGTACCGGTGCAGCGCCCGGAAATAAAGTCGAAGAAGAACACCGAGCACACCGGGATAATCTTTTCCCGGAAGGTGAACAGGAACATCTCGTCCTCAAACTTGTAGTAGGTGGCGTAGTCCATATCGCCGTGGCCGAATTGCTCGCCGCGCAGGTTTTGCCAGGCATAGCGCTCGGTATTGACGTAGAAGTGTTCGTAATAGTGGTTGGGGCTGTAGACATTCAGCGTACGATAGCCGATCAGCTCGCGGGTCAGATGCGGCGCGACGCCACTCGGCGTGACGCCGACAATCCGGCCGACGTGGAAGCTTTGCTTGAGGCGCGAGCCCTTTTCCACCGTCTGTTCCGGCAACAGCGTGCTGCGCACCAGCAGCGCCCGGCCGCTGTCACGATTGAGTACCAGCGTCAGGCACTCGTTGCCCGGTGACTGCAGCGGAATATTGAAGAAATAGCGCGCGGCGGAGGTTTGCACCTCTTCGTAAGCATCCTCACCGCTCTCCCCTCCCCAGGCCCACAGCACCCGTTGCCGATCGGCACTGAAGCGCAGCGTGATTTCCCCGTCGTTGTCAAAGGCGATCTGCAGCGTTTTGCCCCGCCAGTCCTGGGTGCCCGGCAGGCGGTTAGTGTCGATACCGCGCGCGAAATCGTCGTAATTCTTCCAGTCCGGCTCGGCATTTTGATTCAGTACGGATTGTTCTGCTGACATCTTCGCTCTCCTTGATTGAATGGGATGAAAACCGCCTCAAACGTCGGCGACGCTCGCCGGTTTCACCGCTCTGCGGCTCACCACCGCGGGGGCGGTTTCATCGAGAAAACAACTCAGTACGCCGGCGCACACGGCGCCCGCGGCCGCCAGCCACATCACGCTGACCAGCCCGTAGCGATCGGCGATCAGCCCGGCGATAAACGGCGCCAGACAGCCGCCAATCACCTCGCCAATCCCCATCACCAGCCCCAACGCGGTGGCGATACGGGCCGGCGATACCGTTTCCGACGGGATGGTGGCCATAAACAGCGTGAAGCAGCCAAGGCCGGTATAAGACAGGAACACCAGCACGCCCAGCAGCCACGGGTTATCGACGTAGCTCAGGAACAGCGGGCAGCACACCGCCAGCAGCGAAAAGAAGATCAGCGTCGGCTTGCGGCCGAGGCGATCGGAAATCGCCGGCACCGCCACGCCCCAGAACACCCAGGCGGCGCCGATGGCGCTCATGATGCCGCCCATCGTGCCTTCGCCGAAGCCGCGGTCGGTCACCAAAAAGTTGGGGGTGAAGGTAATGATGATCATGAACCAGGTGACGAACACGCAGGAGATCAGAATGCACAGCGCCACATTCTTGATTTTAAACAGCTCGCCGTAAGCGGCTTTGTTCGCCGCCTTGCCGGCCGCCGGCGCGGCGCTGAAAGCGGGATCCTTCTTGCCGTTCACATAGCGATAGATCAGCCACGCCAGAATGATGCCCGGCACGGCGGTCAGATGAAACGCCATGCTCCAGCCCCATTTCTGTGCCAGATAGATGATCAGCGGCGGCGCGATAATGCCGCCCAGCAGCCCCGGCGCCGCCCCCTGGATCAGCCCCATGTTGAAGCCACGGCGCTGCGGCTGCGATTTTTCCACCATCAGCGATTGCGCGATCGGCAGCACCGGCCCTTCGGCGATCCCCATCAGCGCGCGGAAGATCAATAGCATGGCAAAGCCGCTGACCAGCCCCGACAGCGCGGAGAACAGCGAAAACACCAGGATCGACAGGATCAGCATCGGTTTACGGATATTGAAGCGATCGGCAATCGCCCCCAGCCCCGCCCCGGACAGCGCCCAGGTCAATGCCAGCACCGCCGACAGCGTACCAAGATGCACGTTGCTCAGCTTCAAATCGGCGGCGATCATCGGAAACAGGAAAGAGATAGTCAGGCGATCGACGAACACGCAGCCGAACACGAAGAATAAAATAATCAGCAATCGGTTCTCTTCGCTCAATCGCGAGCGCTGCCCTGGCGAGTTATTCATAGCGTCATTGGTCCATAAGTTAACTTATGAATGGCGAGCGGCCATGGCATAAGTCGATTAAGCGCGCAGCCAAGAGAAACATTGGCCATCGGTCACGATAACAACTCATTAACATATTAACGATATAAACTTATCTCAAGTAACGGGCATGTCAAACGGCCGTTGAAAACGACGACCGGGTGGCAAATCAGGTATTTTTCACAGAGCGCGAATGACATGAAAATAAATCAACATTATGTTTTTACTGATTTAAATAAAATTACCCGGCACTTTTTACTTTTATTGAAAAAGCCAAAATGCCGTGATTTATAAACAGGTTAATAAATAAAACTTAACCTTCCCTTATAAATTGACGCTATTTCCCTTTTCATCGGCCGCATTGCCCCACCCGCTTTATTATTTGAATCCGTTTGCTTTATCGCGGTTATGGCGCGAACGATTAACTCCATTGTGTTAATCAATAATCACGTTATGACATTATCAATGCTGAATAATAATAAAAGCGTAGGCCGTGACAGGAATCACAAACAGAACGCCCTTTAACGCCCTGTGAATGGGTTATTACCGGCTCGGCTAGCTTATGCCAACTCGATCCAACCACGGATGAAAAAACGGCGGCATGATAAGCAGCAGGTAACCAGCAAGGAGATGAACATGACGACAGCACTGACAAAAGCCGGTTTCTGGCGCAAAACCGCCGACTCTTCATCGCTGCGTGAGCCACGCGTGCTGATTCGGGTCTATGTTGGCGAAGGCGAAATCGATCGCACCATCGCGTTTTACGAGCAGCTGCACAGCGTAACGGCGGACATGCGCTTCGATTTTCCCGAGCATCGGCTGGTATTGGCGGCGGTGGGGCCGTTTCTGATCCTGGAGGGGGCGGAAGAGCAGTTGCGCCCTTTCCGCAGCACCGTCGGCACGCTGCTGGTCGATGACATTTATCCCTACCACCAGCGGCTGCTGGCCGCCGGAGCAGAGATTTTCTTCGGCCCGGTGGAGGTGCCCACCGGCGCCTGTTTCAATGCGCGCCTGCCGGACGGCACGACTGTCGAGTACGTGCATCACCGGCCGCGTGCAGACGAATAAACCGCCTCAGGGCAGCACCGGCTTCATGGCGTAACGACACAGATCCTTGCGCAGGCTGACCATGTACAGCACGATCACCGCCGAGAACGGCAGGCCGCACAGCACCACCGCCGTCTGCATCGCGCTGAAACTGCCGGCATACAGCAGGCCGGCGCATACCAGCGTAGTCACCGCCGCCCAGAATACCCGCAGCCAGGCCGGCGCGTCATCATGGGCGGAACCGCCCTGGCAGGAGAGGTTCGCTATCATCAGCGTGCCGGAATCGACCGGCGTCAGGAACAGCACGAAGCTTATCACCACCACAAAGCCGGCGGTCAGCTGGGTATAGGGCAAGTATTCGAACAGCTTGAACACCGCCATCGGCGGATCGCTTTGCGCCACCTGCCCCAGGATCGCCTGTCCGCCTTCCAGCACCAGGCTGATGGCGGTATTGCCGAAGATGGACAGCCACGCCAGCGTGAAGCCCAGCGGGATCAGCAGCACGCCGAAAATCAGTTCGCGAATGGTGCGTCCTTTGGAAATGCGCGCGATGAACAGCCCGACGAACGGCGCCCACGCCACCCACCAGGCCCAGTAGAACAGCGTCCAGGCGCCCTGCCACTGGCGCGCCTTGCCGTACAGATACATATCGAAGCTGCGGCTGACCAGCGAGGTCAGATAATCGCCGAGGTTCTGCAACATGCCGTTCAGCAGATTCAGCGTCGGCCCGGCCAGAAACACGAACAGCAGCAGCAGGCACAGGAAGCCGACGTTGATGTTCGACAACATGGCGATGCCCTTCTCGACGCCGGTGACCGCCGCCAGCGTGGCCACCACCATCATCACCACGATCAGGGCCAGCAGCACGCCGGTGCTTTGCGGAATATCGAACAGATAAAACAGTCCAGAGTTCACCAGCAGCGCGCCGATCCCCAGGTTAGTTACCATCGAGATCACCGTCACCAGAATGCCGAAACTGTCCACCAGATGGCCGACGCCGCCGTGGGTGCGCTCGCCGAAGATCGGGTATAACGCAGAGCGCAGCGCTAGCGGCAGGCCGCGGCAATAGGCGAAATAGGCCAGCGCGGTGGCGATCAGCGCATACAGCGCCCAGCCGTGCAGCCCCCAGTGCAAAAAGGTCAGCGCCATCGCCTGTCGCGCCGCCTGCACGGTACCGCCGCTGCCTTCCGGTGGCGACAGGAAATGATCCAGCGGTTCATAAGCGCCGTAGTACACCAGCGCAATGCCGATGCCCGACGAGAACAGCATCGCCACCCACGAGGGATAGCTGAACTGCGGCGGCTCGTCATCCTGGCTGAGGCGAATATGGCCGAAGCGCGACAGCGCCAGCCAGAAGACGAATGCCATACAGGCGACCATCAACAGCATGTAGTACCAACCGAACACGTCGGCGACCCAGCTTTGCGCGGCGTTCAGCCACAGTTTGCTGGCGGAGGGAAACAGCACGACCAGCGATCCCAGCAGCAGGCTCACCGCCGCCGAGCCGAAAAATACCGGAGCATTCAATCTGACAGGTTCTTCGTCAAGCGATGGAGGAGTTTTTGTTGTCATTGGCAGGCTTCCATGGTGCGAAAGACAGACGATTTCAATGCAACCTTCAGTTAACATTTTATCGTCATTTATTTGACATTTTTGCAGCATATAGAGTATTGATTGACCGTTCAATCAATCAAATCCAAAGTGTGATTGGCCTATCAGTTGGGGAAAATATGTACCGCAGAGATATTCCGGAGCAGCGTAAGGAGCAGCTGATTAACGCCGCCTTCGAGACCATTAACGTCGTCGGGCTGGCCGGCGTCACCCTGTCTCAGGTGGCGAAAGAAGCCGGGCTGTCGACCGGCATCGTCAGCCACTATTTTGGCGATAAAGAGGGGTTGCTGAGCGCCACCATGCGCAAAATCCTGCGCGATCTGCGCGACGCAGTGGCCGAATGCCGCGCGCAGGCGGCGAGCGACAGCCAGTCACAGCTGTTCGCCATTATCCAGGGCAACTTCCATCCCAGCCAAACCAACGCCGTGTCCATGCGCGCCTGGCTCGACTTCTGGGCCGCCAGCATGCACCAGCCGGTGCTGCGCCGCCTGCAGCGCGCCAACGATCGGCGACTCTATTCCAACATTTGCTGCCAGTTCCGCCGCGAGCTGCCGCTGCGGCAGGCGCGTGATGCCGCGCGCGGGCTGGCGGCCATGATCGATGGGCTCTGGCTGCGCGGCAGCCTGGCCGGCGACGAGACAGACCTGAAGCAGGACTGCCGCATCGCCTGCGACTACGTGGCACAGCGGCTCAATGCCGCGCAGCCGCTGGGGTGAACGCCCTCGTCAGCGCGATTCCTGCTCTTCGCTGTACTGGGTTTGCCACATCGCGGCGTAGCGGCCGTTCGCGGCCAGCAGCGCCTCGTGCCCCCCGCGCTCGACGATCGCCCCCGCTTCCAGCACGATGATCTCATCGGCGTCCACCACGGTGGATAGCCGGTGGGCGATCACCAGCGTGGTGTGGTTGCGGCTCACCTCGCGCAGGTGCCCCTGGATTTCACGTTCGGTCTGGGTATCCAGCGCGCTGGTCGCCTCGTCGAACACCAGGATGGCCGGATTTTTCAAAATGGTGCGTGCGATCGCCACCCGCTGCTTTTCACCGCCCGACAGCTTCAGCCCGCGCTCACCCACCCGGGTGTCGTAACCGTCGGGCAGACCGACGATAAAATCATGGATATGCGCCAACCGCGCCGCCCGCTCGATTTCTTCATCGCTGGAGCCGGTTTTGCCGTAGCCGATGTTGTAGCGCAGCGTATCGTTGAACAGCACCGTATCCTGCGGCACGATGCCGATCGCCTGCCGCAGGCTGGCCTGGGTCAGCTGGCGAATGTCCTGGCCGTCGAGGGTAATGGCGCCGCTCTGCACGTCGTAGAAGCGAAACAGCAGGCGCGACAGCGTGGACTTGCCCGCGCCGGAGGCGCCGACCACCGCCACCGTGTGGCCCGCCGGAATGGTAAAACTCACCTGCTTGAGGATCGGCCGGCGCGTGTCGTAACCGAAGCTGACCGCATCGAACCGCACTTCGCCGCGATCGAGGCGCAGCGGCTGCGCATCCGGGCTATCGACGATTTCACGCTTTTCCTGCAGCAGATCGAACATGTTCTCCATGTCGATCAGCGCCTGGCGCACCTCGGAATAAATAAAGCCGAAGAAGTTCAGCGGCTGATACAGCTGCAGCAGGTAGGCGTTGACCAGCACGAAGTCGCCGACCGTCATCGTCCCCTGCGTAATGCCCTGCGCCGCCATGGCCATCATCACGATCAGTCCGATCGAAATAATGGCGGTTTGCCCCAGGTTGATCGCCGTAAAACTGAATTGGTTCTTGATGGCCGCGTATTCGTACAGCCGGCGCGACAGGTCGAAACGCTCGGCCTCGAACTCTTCATTGCCGAAGTACTTTACGGTCTCATAGTTCAGCAGGCTGTCGATGGATTTGCTGTTGGCGTCGGCGTTGGCCTTGTTGAGCTCGCGGCGAAAGCGGGTGCGCCAGCTGACCGCCAGCACGGTAAACAGGATGTAGCAGCCGACCGTCGTCAGGATAGCCAGCGCGAACCAGCCGTTCAGCATATGCCACATGATCGCCGTGACCAGCGAGAGCTCGAACAGGATCGGCACGATGGAGAACAGCAGCCGCGACAGCACCGTGGACACCGCCTGGGTGCCGCGCTCGATGGACAACGACAGCCCGCCGGTCTGGCGCTCCAGATGGAAGCGCAGACTCAGCGCATGCAGCTGGCGAAACACCCGCACGCCCAGCAGGCGCGTGGCGTTCTGGCTGACGTGGATGAACATCACGTTGCGCAGTTCCTCAAACAGCGCGCCGCCCACCCGCGCCACGCCGTAGGCGACGATCAGCCCCAGCGGCACCGCCAGCATTTTCGCCGTCTCGCCGCTCAGCGCATCGACCATCGCTTTGTAGGCCAGCGGCACCAGCGTGGTGCTGACCTTGGCCGCCACCATGAACACGAAGGCCACCACCAGATACCCCCGCAGGCGCGGGTTGTCTTTCGGCCACAGGTAGGGCAGCAGGAATTTCAGCAAACGGGAACGATCCATCATGTAATATTCATCTTCTCGGTCGGGATCGCGGCACACGGCCGCGCGGGGGTTATGAGTTTGGCCTGGCCGGCGGCAAACGCCGCAGCCATCCCGTTGTCCTGCGGCGGCAACTCAGCATCATCCGTCAGGAGAAGCGGCGGCGGCTCGGGCAAAGTTCAGGCATGGAGGAGACAATCACATGACCCAGACGTACGCAAAGCGCTTTGCGCAGGTCTTTGACTATATCGATCGCCACCTGGACGAGGCGCTCACCGTCGAAAAACTGAGCGAAGTGGCCCACTTTTCGCGCTTTCACTTTCAACGCCAGTTTAGCGCGTATTGCGGCATCTCGGTGTGGCGTTATATCCAGTGGATGAGGCTCAAACGCGCCTCGTACCGCCTGGCGTATAACCCGCTGGAGCCGGTGATTGACATCGCGCTGGACGCCGGTTTTCAAAACCCGGAGTCCTTCAGCCGCGCCTTCAAACAGGCGTTCAGCCAAACGCCAAGCCAGTTTCGCAAACGGCCGGCCTGGATCGATTGGCAGCAGCGCTTTCCCGAGCCGAAACACAAAAGGAAACAACCCATGAAGGTAGACATTGTCGACTTCCCGGCCACGCCGGTGGCGATGATCGAACATCGCGGCCCGTCCGCGCTGGTCAACGAAACCGCCGCGCGCTTTATCGAGTGGCGCAAAACCAGCGGCCTGTCGCCGGTCAGAAGCAGCCGTACTTTCGGCATCGCACCGCACGATCCGGCCACCACCGAAGCGCAGGACTTCCGCTTCTTCATTTGCGGCGAGGTTACTGCGCCGATCCCCGAGGACAACGCCTTCGGCGTGGTGAACAGCACGCTGCCGGCCGGGCGCTGCGCGCTGCTGCGCCATCACGGCTCGCTGGATGGGCTCTCGGAAAGTGCCCATTATCTGTACCGCGAGTGGTTGCCGGCCAGCGGCGAGGAACTGCGCGATTTTCCGCTCTATTTCCACTACCACAACTTCGTGCACGAAGTGGCGGAATATGAACTGGTGACCGATCTTTACCTGCCGCTGAAGTAACTGACATCTGGCTCCGCAAGGAGCCAGATTGACGTTAACAGGACGGCGACGAACCTTGCGGCGGCAGATAGCGCTGCGGATCGAGCGCGGTCGCGCGGTAGCGGATCTGGAAGTGCAGGAACACCGAATCGGTGCCGGTGCTGCCCATGGTGCCGATCTTCTGCCCCGCCTTCACATCCTGGCCGTTGCGCACCAGCGTGGTGTCGTTGTGCGCATAGGCGGTAATAAAGTCTTCGCCGTGCTTAATCATGATCAGGTTGCCGTAGCCGCGCAGCTGGTTGCCGACGTACACCACTTTGCCCTTGGCGGAAGCGTAGATCGGCTGGCCGCGTTTGCCGGCGATGTCGATGCCCTTGTTGCCGCCATCTGAATTGGAGTAGGCCTGCACGATCCGGCCGCTGGTCGGCCAACGCCAACAGCGGGCAGCGCCCGGCGGCGGCGTTTGCTTGGCGATCGCGGCGGAAGAAGAAGAGGTTTTACGGCGCGTGGCGGCGGTTTTGGTCGGTGCGCTGCCGCTCAGCCGCAGTTTCTGCCCCACTTCCAGGCTATAGGGCGGGCGTATCTTGTTGATTCTGGCGAGATCGCTGACTTCGCTGTCGGTGATCCAGGCAATGTAGTACAGCGTATCGCCCCGTTTGACGGTGTAGGACTTGCCGGTGTAGCTGCCCTTCGGCAGTTTGTCGTAATCGCGGTTGTAGGTGTTTTTACCCGAACACCCGGCCAACAACAGCCCCAATGTCAGACACACCGCGATGCGGCGCCACCCAGCCCATTTGCTTCCTGTGCTCAAATCCAGTCCTCAGTCGTCGTTTCGGTTCTGATACGCGTCAGCCGCACAGTGTAACATTTGCGCCGGGTCAGTCAAAAACCCCCAGACGGTCTATGCTAAACAGGTAAGGATGACTGATTAATTACCCAACGACGAAATGGAGTACTGTCATGTTGAACCTCGACCGCAATAATCTGCCCCTCCTGAGCGAAGAACTGCTCAAAAAGCAACGCACCACCCTGCTGATCATCGCCTTCCTGCTGCTGGCGGGCGGGATACTGTGCCTGGTCAATCCTTTCGCCTCCGGCGCAGCGCTGAGCATCGTGGTCGGCATCCTGCTGCTGTTGAGCGGCGCCGGGCTGATTATCGCCATGATCGCTAACCGGGCACAGAATACCTGGCCGATGATCGGCGGCATTTTGCTGGGCGTGGCCTACCTGATTATCGGCTATGTGTTCATCACCAGTCCGCTGGCGGGCATTCTGGCGCTGGCGGTATACCTCGCCGTGCTGTTCGCGCTTGGCGGCATCGCTCGCCTGGCAGCGGGCTACATGCGCCGCGGGCTGCCGGGCAACTGGCTGCAGTTCGTTATCGGCGTGCTCGACTTGATCATCGCCTGGATGCTGATCGGCTCAGGCCCGGCGGCATCGGTCACGCTGGTGACGGCCATCGTCGGCATCGAGATGCTGGTCAGCTCCTTTGCGCTGTTCCAGGCGGCGAATCTGTTTAAACGCGCCTGACGCTACCGGCCCGCCGCCGCGGGCCTCATCGCTTTCGTTGTTTCCAGACAAAACAAGGCGATACCCCCTCTGCTTGTCCGTGGTTATCTTCATCGGTAAGTGCCAATATAGGCGCAGACAAGGGAGCTGAAACCGATGACAACCCATTCCAACCCGTTGAACTCGCGGGAAGTCTGCCTGCAATTACGCCACTTCAATCAGGTAATCGGGCAACAATGCCGCAATATGGCGCGCCAAAAAACCACCTGCCCATGCTGCCTGACGGACATTGCCACCGGCTGCGACGCCGGTATCAAACTATGCGGGCAACAGTTAGCCAAACCCAGCCCGCAAACCCCGTTATTCCAGCAGATTCGCAACTTGCTGCTCGATCTGCGCGCCGAAGCGAAAGGGGTTCGCCGAATCGAGACGCTTAATCGCACCAACAACGAAATATCCTGGCTGTTGCGCGAGCTGTATTTCGAGACGTTCTGACCCCGCCTTTGTCGGGGCAGCTAAAGCGCCAGACTGTAGTAATGTTCTTCCTTTTCAATCTTGCCGGTAAAGCGAAAGCCGAAGGTGAGATACAGGCTTTTGGCGACGAGATTATGTTCATCAATCATTAGCGTCACCTGCTCTATGCCGTGCAACCTAAAATCCGCGAGTATCGCGGCGAAGCTCTCACGCCCCAATCCCTGCCCCATAAACTTATGGTCAAGCATATAGCGACACAGCTCGGCCTCATGTGGGTTATGCGGCCAGCACTTGTACATGAAAAAACCGATGAGCTCGCCGTCGCGGTAAAGCGCGCGGGGCTGGCATTCCGGAAAAAACGCCGCCTCGGAAATAGAGATGGCGTTACAGCAAATAAACGCCTCGAACACGGTGCCAACGCCGTCTTGATTCGACGTCAGTTCGCACACGTCAAACAGGTTATCGCGGTTAATCTCGCGTATTTCAATCATAACGGTATCCCAGTAGAAGTAAGCGGCGAACTCCAGCATTCACCCTGGCGCTAACCATTGCTCTGCAGTCAGCTCGCTACTTTAACGCATCGCCGCCGGCATACAACGCTCCCACTGTTCACCCCACTTTACGACCGCCGTCACACCTCACCACCGCCAAATTGCGTTGGTTATAGAGTCGTCTACAATTCAATCGAATTACCCCCTACAACATCAGAAATTATTATTATTAGAGGTGATTATGTTACAGAAACACGAAAACGTAATAAGTATGACTGTGCTAAGCCCGCAAGCCACCCAACAACTGATGCCTTCGTTTTCCTCCTTGCCCCACACGCAACACGCCGACGGCAAATATCGCCTGCGCCGTTATTCGGTCGTCAAATACCTCAACCCCAACGTCGCCGAAGTGGGGCCGCGCACCTTCATGCAGTCCGATCAGATCAACCACTTCCAAGGCAACGTGGTGCGCCGCTTCGAGCCTATCGACAGTGCCGTGCTGCAGAGCGCCGGCATGGCGGAGATGTGCAACCTGTTTGCCGAAAATAACGAACTGCCGGAGGGTGCCGAGATAGAGATCCACCAAATGCGCGTGGTCGCCATCCAGAAAGATACGCTGGTGGCGCCGGAAGGCATTCACCAGGACGGTTTCGACCATATCGCCATGATCGCCATTCACCGGCACAACATCGTCGGCGGTGAAATCATGCTGTACGACGACAGCCACCACGATCCCTTCTTTAAAAAAGCGCTGGCAGACGGTGAGGCCGTGCTGCTGGCAGACAGCAAACTGTGGCACAACGCCACGCCGATCAACGCCGTAAGCCCGAAAGAAGAAGGCTATCTGGATCTCTTCGTCCTCACCGCGCGGGGAGAGAAAGCATGACCTTTACGCCCGAGCTCGCCCGCGCCCAGTTCAGCGCCCTGTCCCAGCACATCGACGGCAAGCCGGCGATCTTTTTCGACGGCCCCGGCGGCGCACAGGTTTCACGGGGCGTGCTGGAAAAAATGACGGACTACCTGGGGAAATACAACGCCAACCTGGGCGGCCACTACTTCTCCAGCCGAGTCACCGGCGAAGTGATGGGCCAGGCGCGAGAATCGGTGCGCGCCTTATTAAATGCGCCTTCGCCCGACAACATCGTTTTCGGCATGAATATGACCACGCTGACTTTCCATCTCAGCCGCATCATCAGCCGCGACTGGCAAGCCGGCGATGAAGTCATCGTCACCGCGCTCGATCACTACGCCAACGTCTCCAGCTGGCAGCAGGCCGCCGCAGACCAAGGGGCCGTGGTGCATCAGATACCGCTGGAGAGCGCCGACTGCGCATTGGACGCCGCAAAGGTGTGTGAGCGCATCAACGCCAATACCCGCCTGGTGGCAGTCAGCTACGCCTCCAACGTCACCGGCAGCATCGTCGATATCAAAACCATCGTCGAAGCTGCGCATCGGGTCGGCGCGCAGGTGTATGTCGACGCCGTGCACTATGCGCCGCATAACCTGATTGACGTGCAGGCGCTGGGCTGTGATTTCCTGGTGTGCTCCGCCTACAAGTTCTTTGGCCCGCACGTCGGCATGGCCTATATCGCGCCGCAGTGGCTGCAACGCCTGCGGCCGTACAAAGTCGAGCCGGCCACCGATGTCGGCCCCGGCCGTTTCGAGACCGGCACGCAAAGCTTCGAGGCGCTGGCCGGCGTCGCGGCGGCGATCGACTATCTGGCACAGTGGGGGACGCCGGGCGCGCCGTTAAGGCAGCGTTTGCAGGAGAGTTTCGCCGCCTACCACCGGCATGAAGAGGCGCTGTGCCGCCACTTTTTGCAACGGCTGCAGCAACTCGACGGCGTGCGGCTCTACGGCCATTCACAGGCGGACAGCACGCGCCGCACGCCAACCTTCGCCCTGACCTTCAGCGGCCAGACGCCTGACGCGATCGCCCGCCGCCTGGGGCAGCACAACATCTGCGCCGGCAGCGGGCATTTCTATGCGCTGGGCCTGATCCAGCAGCTGGGGTTGCAGGATGGCGGCGTGCTGCGCATCGGCATGATGCACTACAACACCCAAGGCGAAATAGACACGCTGTTTAAGGTGATCGCCGAAGATATCCTCAGTTAACTCGCCACATCGGCCCGCTCACCTTATTGAGCGGGCCATCGCGGCACGCTGGGGGTAGAATCAAGGGGATTTTATTTTAGAAATGGATTTTTACTTTGCGAAAATATGCAGTTATCGCCGCCGCATTGATGATGTCTTCCTGTGCCACGCCGGAGAAATGGGAAGCGCAAACGGCAACCCCTACGCCCCTTGAAGCGGCCAGAACCCACTGCCGGCAAGAAGCCGAACAGCGCTATCCCGTGAACCTGTCTTTGCACACCAGCTCGCCGACCTTCTCCTCCATGACGATCAACGGCACGGAGATCCCCAACGCCGGTAGCGGCGCTTTCCCCTCGGACAGCAATGAAATGCGCAGAAAAGAATTCGTTAATGCCTGCATGAAATTGGAAGGATGGGAAAATAAAAATAAGGTGACGGGATTATTGGCATTTTTATTTAACTAACGGCAACACAGAATAACTCGGAATTACCGCGCTCAGGCAGCGGTAATTCCGCCTTATTAACCGGCACCGACAGCCTGACTATTTTGCTACGATATAACAGGTTACACCTCTCCTCCATTCAGGGCGATAATCAAACAAATGGAATAAATCAATTTATGAGTGAGAAAGACACCCCCCTAAAAAAGCCGCAGAGCCATATCAACAAAGCGGTATTCTTCACCTCTGCAGTCCTCATTTTTCTTCTGGTCGCGTTCGCCGCCTTTTTCCCCGACGTCGCTGACAAGAACTTCAAGCTTCTGCAGCAACAAATTTTCACCAACGCCAGCTGGTTTTATATTTTGGCCGTGGCGCTGATTTTGCTCAGCGTGACGTTTCTGGGGCTTTCCCGCTACGGCGACATCAAACTTGGCCCCGATCATGCGCAACCCGATTTTCGCTACCACTCATGGTTTGCCATGCTGTTTTCAGCGGGGATGGGCATCGGCCTGATGTTCTTCGGCGTGGCAGAACCGGTTATGCACTATCTCTCGCCACCGGTCGGCACGCCCGAGAGCGTCGAGGCGGCCAAACAGGCCATGCGCCTGACCTTTTTCCACTGGGGGCTGCACGCCTGGGCGATCTACGCCATCGTGGCGTTGATTCTGGCCTTCTTCAGCTATCGGCATGGCCTGCCGTTGACTCTGCGCTCTGCGCTTTATCCGATCATCGGCGAACGTATTTATGGCCCTATCGGCCATGCCGTCGATATCTTCGCCGTCATCGGCACCGTATTCGGGGTCGCAACCTCGCTGGGTTATGGCGTGTTGCAGGTCAACGCCGGGCTTAACCACCTGTTTGGCGTGCCGATCAACGAAACCGTTCAGGTGATCTTGATCGTGGTGATTACCGGGCTGGCCACCATTTCCGTGGTTTCAGGGCTGGAGAAAGGCATACGCTTTCTGTCAGAGCTGAACCTTGGCCTGGCGCTGTTGCTCCTGGCCCTGGTCTTGCTGTTGGGGCCAACCGTCCTGCTGTTGAAATCCTTTGTGGAAAATACCGGCGGCTATCTGTCCGAGCTGGTCAGCAAGACGTTCAATCTGTATGCCTACGAGCCAAAATCCAGCAACTGGTTAGGCGGATGGACGCTGCTCTACTGGGGGTGGTGGCTCTCCTGGTCGCCTTTCGTCGGTATGTTCATCGCTCGGGTTTCCCGCGGCCGAACCATCCGCGAATTTGTCACGGGCGTGCTGTTCGTCCCGGCAGGCTTCACCCTCATGTGGATGACGGTGTTCGGCAACAGCGCCATTTACCTCATCATGGAACAGGGCGCGACAGACCTCGCCACTACGGTACAGCAAGACGTGGCGTTGGCGTTGTTTAACTTCCTGGAGCATTTCCCGTTCTCCAGCGTGCTTTCGTTTATCGCCATGGCGATGGTGATCGTCTTTTTTGTCACGTCCGCCGATTCCGGCGCCATGGTCGTAGATACGCTGGCTTCGGGCGGCTCCAGCAACACGCCGGTTTGGCAACGCATTTTCTGGGCGTCGCTGATGGGCATCGTCGCCATCGCCTTGCTGATCGCCGGGGGGCTCAGCGCGCTGCAAACCGTCACCATCGCCAGCGCATTGCCGTTCTCGGCCATCTTGCTGATATCCATTTACGGTTTGCTTAAAGCGCTGCGCCGCGACCTGACCAAGCGCGACAGCCAAAATATGGCCACCATCGCCCCCACCGCCGCCCGCAATCCCATTCCCTGGCAGCGCAGGCTGCGCAATATCGCCTATCTGCCAAAACGCTCGCTGGTTAAGCGCTTTATGGATGAGGTTATCCAACCGGCCATGACGCTGGTGCAGGAAGAGCTGAGTAAACAAAACACGCTCAGCAGTATCAACGCCACTGCGGAAGACCGCATTCGTTTCGAGGTCGATTTGGGCGATGAGCTTAACTTTATCTATGAAGTCAGACTGCGCGGCTACAGTTCGCCGACGTTCGCTCTGGCCGGGCTGGATAACGATGAACAGCAAGCCGAGCAGCACAAGTATTATCGCGCGGAGATCTACCTGAAAGAAGGCGGCCAAAACTACGATGTCATGGGCTGGAATCAGGAGCAGTTGATCAACGATATTCTCGACCAGTACGAAAAACACCTGCATTTCTTGCATCTGGTGCGCTGAAGGCCAACATGCCGTCCCCCGGGGCGGCATTTTTTTGCCCTGCTTTCCTCACCACGGCGCTGATGATGCTGGTGGGATGGCGGACAACCAGTGATAACGCTTACAGGGGCAAAGGATTGGGTTGGGGTAATCTTTCGGAGAATCAGGATATTTTCAGGAGGGAGTACTGGAGCGGGTGAAGGGAATCGAACCCTCGTATGCAGCTTGGGAAGCTGCCGTTCTACCATTGAACTACACCCGCATCGGTGTGCGACAGGCATTATAACCGGTTATCGGCGGCGGGCAAGCGGAGATGGCACGTAACTGTCGATGTTTTAAGCGGTTAAGTCCGGTGGGCGAAAAAAAACCGGCGCAGTTGCCTGCACCGGTGGTTTCACGCTAAACGGAATTATTTCTGTGGGCGCATCGCCGGGAACAGAATCACGTCGCGGATGGTATGGCTGTTAGTGAACAGCATCACCATACGGTCGATACCGATGCCCAGACCGGCGGTCGGCGGCAGGCCGTGCTCCAGCGCGGTGACGTAGTCTTCGTCGTAGAACATCGCTTCGTCGTCGCCGGCGTCTTTGGCGTTCACCTGATCGGCAAAGCGCTGAGCCTGGTCTTCGGCGTCGTTCAGCTCGGAGAAGCCGTTGCCGATTTCACGGCCGCCGATGAAGAACTCGAAGCGGTCGGTGATTTCCGGGTTAACGTCGTTACGGCGCGCCAGCGGCGACACTTCAGCCGGGTACTCGGTGATGAAGGTCGGCTGAATCAGATGGCTTTCCGCCACTTCTTCGAAGATCTCGGTCACGACGCGGCCCAGGCCCCAGCTTTTCTCAACCTTGATGCCGATGGATTCGGCGATGGCCACCGCTTTGCCCATGTCGGCCAGGTCAGCCAGATCGGTTTCCGGGCGGTATTTCTTGATCGCCTCGGTCATGGTCAGCTTCTCGAACGGCTTGCCGAAGTCGAACACTTCGTCGCCGTACTGTACCTGAGAGGTGCCCAGCACTTTCTCGGTCAGGGTGCGGAACAGCGTCTCGGTCAGCTCGATCAGGTCTTTGTAATCCGCGTAAGCCATGTAGAGTTCCATCATGGTGAACTCTGGGTTGTGACGCGGAGAAACGCCTTCGTTACGGAAGTTGCGGTTGATTTCGAACACGCGCTCAAAGCCGCCGACCACCAGACGCTTCAGATACAGTTCCGGCGCGATGCGCAGGTACATGTCGATATCCAGCGCATTGTGGTGCGTGATGAACGGACGCGCGGACGCGCCGCCCGGGATCACCTGCATCATCGGGGTTTCGACTTCCATGAAGCCGCGTTCCACCATGAAGTTGCGGATAGCAGACATCACCTGAGAACGCACCTTGAAGGTGTTGCGCGATTCTTCGTTGGCGATCAGGTCCAGGTAACGCTGGCGGTAACGGGTTTCCTGATCCGCCAGGCCGTGGAATTTGTCCGGCAGCGGGCGCAGCGCTTTGGTCAGCAGACGCAGCTCGGTGCAGTGGATCGACAGTTCGCCGGTCTTGGTTTTGAACAGCTTGCCGCGTGCGCCGAGGATATCGCCCAGGTCCCACTTCTTGAACTGGTCGTTGTACACGCCTTCAGCCAGATCGTCGCGCGCGACGTACAGCTGAATGCGGCCGCCCACGTCCTGCAGCGTGACGAAGGATGCCTTGCCCATAATACGGCGGGTCATCATGCGGCCGGCGACGGTCACTTCTACGCCCAGCGCTTCCAGCTCTTCGTTGTCTTTATCGCCGTACGCGGCGTGCAGTTTGTCGGAGGTGGAGTCACGACGGAAGTCGTTCGGGAACGCAATGCCGTTCTCGCGCAGGCCGGCCAGTTTCTCGCGGCGGGACTGCAGTTCGTTATTGAGATCCAGCGCCTGATCGGCGCCCTGTACTTGTTGTTCAGACATTTCTATTCCTCATAACCCGGCTTTCAAACTTGCCTCAATGAATTTATCCAGGTCGCCATCCAGTACGGCCTGCGTGTTACGCGTTTCGACGTTGGTGCGCAAATCCTTGATGCGGGAGTCATCCAGCACGTAAGAACGGATTTGGCTGCCCCAGCCGATGTCGGACTTGTTGTCTTCCATCGTCTGCTTATCAGCATTTTTCTTTTGCATCTCAAACTCGTACAGCTTGGCTCGCAGCTGTTTAAACGCTTGATCCTTGTTCTTATGCTGAGAACGATCGTTCTGGCACTGCACCACGATGTTGGTTGGCAGGTGAGTAATACGTACGGCGGATTCGGTTTTGTTGACGTGCTGACCGCCCGCACCGGAGGCGCGGTACACGTCGATACGCAGATCCGCCGGGTTGATTTCGATATCGATATCGTCGTCGACTTCCGGGTAGATGAACACCGAGCTGAACGAGGTGTGGCGACGGCCGCCGGAGTCGAACGGGCTCTTGCGCACCAGGCGGTGAACGCCGGTTTCAGTGCGCAACCAGCCGAACGCGTAGTCGCCGATGATCTTGATGGTGGCAGACTTCAGGCCCGCGACGTCGCCGTCGGACTCTTCGATCACTTCGGTCTTGAAGCCCTTGGCTTCAGCCCAGCGCAGGTACATGCGCAGCAGCATGCTGGCCCAGTCCTGCGCTTCGGTGCCGCCGGAGCCGGCCTGGATATCCAGGTAGCAGTCGGCGCTGTCGTATTCGCCGGAGAACATGCGGCGGAATTCCAACTGATCCAGCTTGCTCATCAGTTGATCCAGCTCGGCGACCGCTTCGTTGAAGGTCTCTTCATCGTCGGCTTCCACCGCCAGTTCCAGCAGCCCGCCGACGTCTTCGCCGCCCTGCTCCAGCTGATCGATGGTTTCAACGATGGCTTCCAGCGCGGCGCGCTCTTTGCCGAGCGCCTGTGCGCGCTCCGGCTCGTTCCAAACGTCCGGCTGCTCCAGCTCGGCGTTGACCTCTTCTAGGCGTTCCTTCTTGGCATCATAGTCAAAGATACCCCCTAAGAACCGCAGTCCGCTCGGACAGGTCCTGAATTCGGTTTTTTACCGGGTTAATTTCAAACATGGTTTCGTTCTTTTACGTTGATGTCGTCGATGGCGGAATGCCATTGGAACCGCTAATTCTAACGGATCCGGGCGGCAGTTTATAGCGAGTTGGTCAGTTTTTGTGGCGATCGGGCGACAAAGCGGGTGGCAAGGAGAGCAGGAATTTCGCCAGCGTTTTATTACCGGTGCCCCCCACGCCGCTAAGCTGTTCAAGTATTGAGCAAGGTGGTCATTGAGACTATAGTCGCTATGATGACTCACAGGGACAGGTGGTGCCAAAATGGACATTTTCGTCACGGATGATTTCGACAAATTTATGAAGAAAAATCGCATCGTCGATCAAAAGATTTGCACGGCGGCTCACGAACTCGCGCACGGTAACCATGACGGCGATCTGGGCGGTGGCGTCTACAAGAAGCGCATTTCGCTCAATCGGGGTAAACGGGGTGGAGCCCGATCCATCGTGGCGTTTAAACGCGGACATCATCAGTATTTTGTTGATGGGTGGCTGAAAAACGCCGTAAAACAGAGCGGTGCAAAAGAAATCAACGATGATGAATTGGCAACCTATCGCGAGCTCGCCAGAGATTTTCTTGCCATGCCGCCGGAAATTATCAAACGAGCCATCGATAGCGGCTACTTGCGAGAGGTGAAATGCGATGACTGATAATCGCCTGCTCAGACTGCAAAAAATGGCACAGCGTTTTAATGAGGTCGGTGCCGTGTCAGACGACACAATGCGCAACATCACTGCGCGAGTTCAGGCGCAGGAACAACATGCCCGGCGTGAACAGCATGAGCAAATGGACGGCGCACGCATCAAAATGCTGCGCAGACGGCTCGGCCTGAGCCAGGCCGATTTGGCGGCCGTGGTCAACATGTCGACCACCAGCGTACAAAAATGGGAACGTAACGCGGTAAAACCCCAGGGAGCCGCGCTCAGAATGCTGGAGATTATCGAACAGAAAGGGGTCGCCAGCCTGATCATCTCGCCACGAAACTGATGGGCGTTCGTGCACCGTTCACTTACCGCTGCACGAACGTCAATTTCACTTCAGCGCGGCCAAAGATGCTGGATCAGCAGCTGCACGTTGCGGTTGCCGCGAAACTCGTTGACGTCGAGCTTGTAGGCCAGTTCGACCTCGCGCACGCTGCTGTCTGGCCACAGCGTGGTGTCCACGTTGAACGCGATGCCGTCGAGCAGCGGGCCGCCGCCGAGCGGTTCCACCATCAGCTTCAGGTGTTTCTCGCCCACCAGCCGCTGCTGCAGGATGCGGAATTTGCCGTCGAAGGTCGGTTCCGGGAACGCCTGGCCCCACGGGCCGCCCTCGCGCAGCAGCTCCGCCGTGGTCAGCGACAGCTCCTGCATCGCCAGTTCGCCGTCGGACCAGATCACCCCTTCCAGCATCGCCGGATCGAGCCATTCCCCCACCAGCTCGCCGAAGCGCTGGCGGAACTCGTCGAACCTGGCCTCTTCCAGCGACAACCCGGCCGCCATCGCGTGGCCGCCGAACTTCATCATCAGGCCGGGGTTCAGCATATCCAGCCGCTCCAGCGCGTCGCGCATGTGCAGGCCGGGCACCGAACGGCCGGAGCCTTTCAGGATGCCGTCACCCGCCGGTGCGAACGCGATTACCGGGCGGTGGAAACGCTCTTTGATACGTGAAGCGAGGATACCCACCACGCCCTGGTGCCATTCAGGGTGATACATCGCCAGCCCGTAAGGCAGCTCGGTGCTGGTGCGCTCCAACTGGTCGCACAGCTGCAGGGCTTCCACCTGCATGCCCTGCTCTATCTCGCGCCGCGTCTGGTTCAGCGCGTCGAGATCGTTGGCCAGCATTCGCGCCTGCGCGATGTCGTCGCTCAGCAGCAGCGCCACGCCGATCGACATGTCGTCCAGCCTGCCGGCGGCATTGAGACGCGGGCCGAGGGCGAAACCGAGATCGTTGGCCGCCAGCTGGCGGGCGTCGCGGTTGGCCACCTCAAGCAGCGCGCGGATGCCCGGACGGCATTTGCCGGCGCGGATGCGGTTTAACCCCTGATACACCAGAATGCGGTTGTTGGCGTCCAGCGGCACCACGTCGGCCACGGTGCCGAGCGCCACCAGATCCAGCAGTTCCGCCAGATTGGGCATCGCCAGCGCGCGCTGCTCGAACCAGCCGCTGTCCCGCAGCCGGGCGCGCAGCGCCAGCATCAGGTAGAACGCGACGCCCACTCCGGCCAGCGATTTGGACGGGAAGGCGCAGCCGCGCAGGTTGGGATTGACGATCGCTTCGGCCGCCGGCAGGGTCTCGCCCGGCAGGTGGTGATCGGTCACCAGCACCTGCATACCCTTGGCGTGCGCCACGTCGACGCCGGCGTGCGAGGAGATGCCGTTATCGACGGTGACGATCAGCTCCGCGCCGCGCGCCGCCGCCTGCTCCACCACTTCTGGGCTCAGGCCGTAGCCGTCTTCAAAGCGGTTCGGCACCAGGTAGTCGACGGCTGCGCCGCCCATGCTGCGCAGCGCCAGCACCGTCAGCGCGGTGCTGGTGGCGCCGTCGGCGTCGAAATCGCCCACCACCATGATGCGGCGACCGTCGGCCAGCGCCTGTTGCAGCAGGCTGACGGCGTCGTCGATGCCGTCCAGCTGTTGCCAGGGCAGCATGCCCTTGACGCCGCGCTCCAGCTCCTGCTCACCCTGCACGCCGCGCAGGGCGTAAAGCCGGCGCAGCAGCGGCGGCAAACTGGCGGGCAGATGCGTGTCGTCCGCCGCCGGACGGCGGCGTAGTTGCGTTTTAATACTCACCGGCGATTAACCACCGGCTTTGGTGGCGGCCTGGTGCGCATCCAGCATGGCGGCCATTTCTTTTGGCCCCTGATAGCCCGGGATCATCATGCCGTTTTCCAGAATGATCGCCGGCGTGCCCTGAATGCCGAACTGCACGCCCAGCTCGTAATGCTTGCTGATGTCAGTTTTGCAGGTGGCCGGAGAGATGGCGTCGCCCTTCATGGCGGCGTCGAACGCCTTGGCCTTGTCGGCGGTACACCAGATAGACTGCATGTCTTTCTCAGCCTGGGAAGCCAGCCCCTGACGCGGGAACGCCAGATAACGCACGGTGATGCCCAGATCGTTGTACTCTTTCATCTGCTGGTGCAGCTTATGGCAGTAACCGCAGGTGATATCGGTGAACACGGTGATCACGTGTTTCTCTTTCGGCGCTTTGTAGACGATCATCTGATCTTTCAGCGCGTCCATCTTGCTGCTCAGCAGTTGGTTGGTCACGTTGACCGGCTCTTTGCCACTGACGTCGAACAGCGGGCCCTGCAGGATGTGCTTGCCGTCTTCGGAGGCGTACAGCACGCCGCTGTCGGTCAGCACGGTTTTCAGGCCGTTAACCGGCGAAGGCTGCACGTCCGCCTGCTGGATACCCAGGCTGGCGAGCGCTTTTTTGATCGCCGCGTCATCGGCATGGGCGGCACCGGTCACCGAAGCCACCAGCAGAGAGAGCAGCATTAAACCTTTTTTCATTGTTCCAATCCTTTCGAACCCGCCGCTCAGGCGCGCGGGTGATGCTGTTGATGTAGCTGTTTCAGTCGTTCGGTCGCTACATGAGTATAAATTTGCGTGGTCGAGAGATCGCTGTGCCCTAACAACATCTGTACGACACGGAGATCGGCCCCATGGTTCAGCAAATGGGTGGCGAACGCGTGCCGCAACACGTGCGGCGACAGACGTTCGCTGTCGATGCCCGCAAGGATGGCATAGTGTTTGATGCGATGCCAGAACGTCTGTCGGGTCATTTGCTGGCAACGGGTGCTGGGGAACAACACATCCAGCGTCTGGCCGTTGACCAGCCAAGGGCGGCCATGTTCCAGATAATTTTCGATCCAGTAGACTGCCTCTTCACCCAGCGGCACCAGCCGCTCCTTGTTGCCCTTGCCGATCACCCGCACCACGCCCTGGCGCAGGCTGACGTCGCTGATGCTCAGCCCCACCAGTTCGGAAACCCGCAGCCCGGTGGCGTACAACACTTCGAGCATCGCCTTGTCGCGCAGCTCCAGTGGTTGATCGACGCAGGGCGCCTGCAGCAGCGCATCGACCTGCGCCTCGCTCAGATCCTTCGGCAAACGCTGCGGCAGTTTGGGAGACGCCAGCTGCGCGGTGGGATCGTCGGCGCGCAGTTTTTCGCGATACAGGTACTGAAACAGGCGGCGCATGGCGCTCAGCAAACGCGCGGAGCTGGTGGCCTTGTAGCCGCCGTCCACCCGCTCGGCGAGAAAGGCCTGCAGATCCAACGCCTGCGCCTGCAGCAAGGCGGTGTTTTGATGGCCAAGCCAGGTGCCCAGGGCCTGCAAATCCAGCCGGTAGGAGGCCAGCGTATTTTCCGCCAGATTGCGCTCAAGCCACAGCGCATCCAGGAATTGTTCAATCAGCGCATTGTCTTGCTGTTGCACGCGGTCCTCTCTTTGTTGCATTTCCACCCGCGCCATTATGCCTTAAGCCGACGCAAATCAGGTATACTCGCTGCAATTCTCTAAACAGCAACGTAACGGTTTACACATGAAGATTGGTCTGTTTTACGGCTCCAGCACCTGCTACACCGAGATGGCGGCAGAAAAAATCCGTGAGATTCTGGGTGAAGACCTGGTCGACCTGCACAACCTGAAAGACGTCTCTCCCAAGCTGATGGAGGACTATTCCATTCTGATCCTCGGTATCCCGACCTGGGATTTCGGCGAACTGCAGGAAGACTGGGAAGCGATCTGGCCGCAGCTGCCTGCGCTGGATCTGAAAGGCAAGATCGTCGCCATGTACGGCATGGGCGATCAGCTCGGTTACGGTGAGTGGTTCCTCGACGCGCTGGGTATGCTGCACGATCAGATCGCGCCGCTGGGCGTGCAGTTCGTCGGCTTCTGGCCGACCGACGGCTTCGAGTTCACCAGCCCCAAACCGCTGAGCGCCGACGGCAAACACTTCGTTGGCCTGGCGCTCGATGAGGTCAACCAATACGATCTGAGCGAAGAGCGCCTGCAGCAATGGTGCGAGCAGATCCTGTTGGAGATGGAGCCGCTGCTGTAGCCGCTGTCGGGCGCTGAGCGCGCCCGATTTCCCCACTTATTTCCACAGACGGAAGCGTGGCTCCTCTTCCCCGGCCGGCGTTTCCTTGGTCAACCGCGCCGGATCCGCCACCTGATACCAGTCCAGCTTGCGCGTCAACAGCATAATGCCCGCCAGAATGGCGAACAGCAGCCCCGCCCCCAACACCAACGCATTGTCCTCCGACTGCAACAGCAAATAGAGCACGCCGTACAACAGCAATAGGCTCGCGGCGAACAGCGCACCGCGCAGCTTGCCGCGCAGTACGGCGCTCAGATAGAAGCCGATCAGACCGCTGCAGGCGATGCTGGCCGCCAGGTAAGCGAGAGCGAATCCCAGGTGTTCGGAGAAGGCCAGCAGAATCAGGTAGAACAACACCAGCGCCGCGCCCACCAACAGGTACTGAATTGGGTGCACCCGCAGCCCGGTCAGGGTTTCGAACAGGAAAAACGCCATAAACGTCAGCCCGATAAACAGCAGCGCGTATTTGACCGCGCGCTCGGCCAGCTGATAGTGATCGACCGGTTCGACCAGGCTGGCGCTGAAGGCCGGCAGCTTGTCCTCATCGATAATGCTATCGTCGTAATGGAACGCACTGTTGATATTGTTGGCGAACCAGGTGCTGCGCCAGCGAGCGCTAAACCCTTGCTCCGTCACCTTGCGTTCATCAGGCAGGAAGTTGCCGAGGAAATTCGGGTGCGGCCAGTTGCTTTGCAGCTGCAATTCGCTGCTGCGCCCCAGCGGCACCAGCGACAGGCTGCTGGTGCCCGCCAGCGTCAGGGTGAAGTCGGCGTTCAGCCCCTCTTTTTGTTGCAGCGCCGCCAGCGTCAGCGGTGCGTGGATCCCCTGGCGCAACGATCCCACGCCGGTGCCCGGTTCAAACGCCACCGGCTGCGGTATTTCCAGAGGAGAAATGCTCTTGATGCCGCGAGAGTCGCTCAGCGCCACCAGCAGGAACGGCTGGCCGAGGGTCACGTTGGCACGTTGCAAATCCGCCAGTTCCGGCTGGCCGAAACGCACCTTGAAGTTCAGCGGCCCCTGGTAAACCTGCGTCTGATAAATGCCCAGTTTACGCACCTCTACTTTCGGCGCCCCCAGCACCTGAAACGACTCCGGCAGCAAATAGCGGTAATGCTGCACCCGCTGCACTACCGTTTGTCCTTTCTCGTCTTTCTTCTCTTCTCGTTCGACGTAGGGAATGACAATCAACGGGCCGAGCACGCGCTGTGCCCCGCTGGTGCTTTCGCTTACCTGCCCGACCACGCTTTGCCGATAGCCGCTGCGTTCGTCGATCACGCTCATCAGTTGGGCGATGGGGATCAACATCACCACCATCAATCCCAGCAGCGTGGTTATTTTCCAGAAAAGTACCGATTTCATCATGCTCGCTCCTCATAGGTAATGAGGCCACGATAAAACCCGCAGGTGAAATCAGAATGTGGTTATGTGAAGGGAAGGTGAAGTCACAGCGATAACCTGAAAGTCGCTTCCACCCCGTGCGGCCGGCGGTTGCGCAGGTGAATGCCGCCATGATGCAGGCGGGCGACCTCCTGCACGAAGTTCAGCCCCAGCCCGCTGCTTTTTGGCCGTTCGGCGCGCGGCAGCGAATAAAAACGTTCGAACACCTTATCGAGCGCATAGTCCGGAATGCCGCTGCCGTCATCGCAAACGCTGATGCAGTAGTGCTGTTCCCGCCGTTCGCCTCGTACGCTGACGCAACCGCCCGGCGGGGTAAAGTCGATCGCGTTGTCCAGCAGGTTGGTCAGCGCCTGGCTGATCAGCAACGCATCGCCGTTCAGCGTCACCTCTGCCAGCGCCTCCAATTGTAACCTGACGCCGCGCTGCGTCGCCTGCGCCTCTTTGCCCGCCACCGTCTGGCTGACCAGCGTCGCGATCGCGATGGGCGCGGTCTCCATGTCTGGCCGACTCTCCAGCCGCGCCTGCACCAGCAGTTTGTCCACCAGTTGCTGGATGCGTGCGCTTTGCTGCTCGATATTGGTGAGAAAACGCCGGGCGGTCTCCGGCGGCGGCAACTCTTGCAACAGCTCTGCCGCGCCCCTGATCGCCGCCAGCGGGCTTTTCAGCTCATGCGTCAGGGTATGTGCATACTGTTCGATATATGCTTTGCCTTCCAGCTTCAGTCGCATGCTCTCCAGCGCCTGCGCCAGCTGCGTCAGTTCCCGGCCGCCCACTTTGGGCAGCGGCGCGTTTTCTCCCTGCGCCACCCCGTCGGCATAGCGCACCAGCCGGCCTATCGAACGGGTGATCCACCAGACGAATACCGCCCCGATCAGCAACGCGATCCCCAGCAGCAATGCGCCGGCCCACAGAATGCGCCGTTCGCTGCGTTTGATCACCGGCGCCATGGTGCTGTTGGGTTTGCCCACGGTGAGTACGCCGATAATACGCCCTTGTTCTATCACCGGCGCGGCCACATACATCACCGAACTGTTTTCATCCTGCGGGTCGCTGCGGGTACTGCGGGCGCCGTACTGGCCGCGCAGCGTCCGATAAACGTCATTCCAGCGCGAATAGTCCTGCCCCTGCGCGCGGCCGGCAGAATCGAAGATAACTCGCCCCTGGGCATCGGTAAGATAGACGTGGTATTCGCTGCGATCCTTGCGGATGCCGGAGATATTGGCGCCGATCGGGCGCTGGTTCAGCTGCGTAAACGCCTGCGCCAGTTGACCATGCGCCGCATCGCCGCGCTGCATGTCCTGACGGGCGATCTGCGCCAGCAGGTTAGCGGTGTCCACCAGCGTGCCTTCGGTAGCGCGCCGCACGCCGGGCTTCACTTCCTGGACGAAAATGCTCAACACGAAGTACCCGGCCACCGCCACGATCAGAAAATATCCCAGCAGCAGGCGCAGCCCAATTTTCATGGCTGGCGGCTCACGCTGTAGCCCAATCCGCGGTGGGTGTGGATGGGCGGCTCACCGGGTTCCACCGCACGCAGCTTGGCGCGCAGCGTTTTGATGTGGGTGTCGACGGTGCGATCCAGGCTTTCTTCCGCCTGCGCCCAAACGCTTTCCATCAGTTGCTGCCGCGAGAACACCCGTCCGGGCGCCAACAGCAGAGTCTTCAGCAGCAGGTATTCGTAACGGGTCAGCGGCAGCGGCCGCTGATGGTAGGAGATGGTGGCCGCGTCTTCGTCGAGCGTGAAAGCGCCGAAACGGTAGAGCGCGCTCTGTTGCAAGCGCTGCTGCTTATACAGGCGGCGCAAAATGGTGCGCACCCGTGCGCTAACCTCGCGAGGGGAGAACGGCTTGGCGACATAGTCGTCGGCGCCGATCTCCAGCCCGATCAGGCGATCTACTTCATCACTGCGGGCGGTAAGAAACAGAATCGGCAGATCGGCCGCCTGAGCCAGCAGGCGGCGACACAATTCAAAGCCGTTGATATCCGGCAAACCGACATCGAGGATAGCGAGCGCGGGCGCGCCTTGCGCCAGCGCCTGCAACGCCGGTTCCGCGCGTTCGAACCAGCGCACCTCGAAGCCTTCGCTCTCCAGCGTGTAAACCAGCGTATCGGCAATGCTGGGTTCATCCTCCACCAACCAGAGTACGGGTTTCATCAGGCCTCCTCGCCGTCACCCGCCGGCGGATACAGCAACAGCTGCCGCAGGTGGCGCCACTCCTCTTTGCTCATGCAGTCGGAAGCCAGCCACAGCCGGCGGCGCTTTTTGCCCTCCGTCGGCTGCAGCGTCAGCAGCATGCCGTAACCCGGCATCCACGGTTTTTTCGCCAGCCGCCACTCGCGGCCGTGCCAGCTGAAGCGCCGGTCCGCCAGCAGCCGCAGCTCGCCCTGCACCGCGGCGATGCGCTTCTGGCTGCGAATGCACTGAAACACCACCAGCGTCAGCAACACCAGCCAGAGCGGGCCCAAGCCTTCCGGCCAGGGCGAAATCAGGATCAGCAGGATCAGAACGCCGTGGGTCAACAGGGAAAACAGCTGAGTGCGCCAGGAAATGCGGATATCACATCGCCACTGGGCCACGGTCTTTATTTCGCGTTTGGATCAGGGTCACCATTCTCTGCAGCTCGCTGTCCTGCGGCGCGCCATGATTCATCAGCCAGTTGAACAAATCGGGATCGTCGCACTCCAGCAGGCGGATGAACAACGCCTTGTCCGCGTCATTCAGGCTGTCGTATTCGTATTCGAAGAACGGCATGATGGAGATGTCCAGCTCGCGCATGCCACGGCGGCAAGCCCAGTGAATACGTGCTTTGTTGTTAATATCCATGTTGTTATGACTCACCTCTTTTCAGCGCGGCAGCGCCAGCGCAGGGTTCAAATGACACACTGTATGGCAACGCCGTCGCAATATAATTCCATCAGCCGGGGATCTGTCTGCAAGGGTGCCCAGGCCGCAAGCCTATAGAGTAACAATTTGACATACACGCCGGGAAGGCGCTTTGCTGCGGAAAACGTAATAAAGCGCAAAATGCCAAAAAAAGCGCACCCCGGCCCCACGGCGCGAATAACAGTTTGCAAAGCCCGCCGCCTCTTTTACCATGGGTTCAATACCCTTCAGGTAAGCTAAACGTTGAGCAGGAACTTACTATGGCGCATAACATTCCATTCCCACCCCGTCAGCCCTCCGCTTCCACCCATCTGCCCCTGACGCTGATCTCGCTGGAAGATTGGGCGCTGGTGACGCTGAACGGGCCGGACACGGTGAAGTATCTCCAGGGCCAGGTGACGGCGGACATCGACGCGCTGGCGGCCGATCGGCACGTGCTGTGCGCCCACTGCGACGCCAAGGGCAAAATGTGGAGCAACCTGCGTCTGTTCCACCGTGGCGAAGGCTTCGCCTATCTGGAACGCCGCAGCGTGCTGGACAGCCAGCTGGCTGAAATCAAAAAATACGCGGTGTTCTCCAAAGTCACCATCGCCGCCGATAACGATGCGGTGTTGCTGGGCGTCGCCGGTTTCCAGGCGCGCGCCGCGCTGGCGGGCCTGTTCGCCACGCTGCCGGACGCCGAACACCCGGTGGTGCAGGACGGCGAGACCACGATTCTGCACTTCAGTGCACCGGCGGAACGTTTTCTGCTGGTGACCCGCCCCGCCGTGGCCGAACAGCTGATTGGCAAACTGCATGATCAGGCGGAGCTGAATGACAGCGGCCAATGGCTGGCGCTGGAGATCGAAGCCGGCTATCCGGTTATCGACGCCGCCAACAGTGCGCAGCTGATCCCGCAGGCCACCAACCTGCAGGCGCTGGAAGGCATCAGCTTCAGCAAGGGCTGCTATACCGGTCAGGAGATGGTGGCGCGCGCCAAATTCCGCGGTGCCAACAAGCGTGCGCTCTACTGGCTGGAAGGTAAGGCGGCCCGCGCCCCGCAGGCGGCGGAAGATCTGGAGCTGCAGCTGGGTGAAAACTGGCGCCGCACCGGCACCGTACTGGCGTCGAGCCAACTGGCCGACGGCACGCTGTGGGTACAGGTGGTGATGAACAACGATTTGGACGCCGACAGCAAGCTGCGGGTGCGCGACGATGCCGCCAGCCAGCTGGCGATCAAACCTTTGCCGTACTCGCTGGCCGAAGAGAAATAATCCATCGGCCGCAGGCGCCCTGCCTGCGGCCGTCTTCGTTACTCGTCCAATTCCCCGTCGCGCTGCACCAGATAGATCAGCACCAGGATGATGGTGACGAAGAAGCGAAACGCATCGGGCACGCCGTTCCATTGTTTCGACATCCACATGCCAAACCACTCTCCCCCAATCGACATAAAGCCGACCTGCCAGGTGAGGAAGCCCAGCGTCAGCCCCACTACCGCCAGTTTTTTCCGGCCGTTGAAGGTTTTAGCGGGCAGTTTCAGGCCGCACAGCAGGCGCAGGCCGCCGATCCAGCACAGCAGCGCGGTCAGGCTCTCCAGCGCGATGATGAAGATATAGCCGGCGTGATGCAGCCACGGCGTCTGTATCGAACGGTAGCCAATGGTGGCGTCGGGAAAAATGGTGTCCATCATAAAGACGTGGCGCACAAAGGCGAAGTTGGAGCCGTAATCGGTGATATTGCCGAAGGCCACCAGCGAAGCGAACAAAGCGATAGCGCAGACCAGCAGCGCTTTGGATAAGCGAACGATCATCGTGATGAGTCCTGAACAAAGTTAAGAGAAAGAGTATGCGGGCTCAGAAATGAAAGAACGGGCTTGCTGGATACCCGAAAGAAGCAAGCGCCTCTTTTTTAAAACAAAAGAGGCGCCTGTTCAATACGCATTCAGACGTAGCGATAACGTTTAGACGTAGAGATAGATCGCCATGAAATGGCAGGCGCTGCCGCCGAGCACGAAGGCGTGCCAGATGGCGTGGCCAAAGCGGATGCGCTTGGAGGCGTAGAAAATCACGCCGAGGGTATAGACCACCCCGCCTATCGCCAGCAGCGTGACACCGCCGGCCTCCAGCCGCGTAACCAGCTGATAAATCACGATCAGCGACAGCCAGCCCATCGTCAGGTAGGTCACCAGCGACAGGGCTTCAAAACGGTGGGCGAAGGCCAGCTTGAACAGCACGCCGAGCAGCGCCAACCCCCAGATTACCGCCATCAGGCCCTTCGCCAGCGGCGAATCCAGCCCCACCAGCAAAAACGGGGTGTAAGTCCCGGCAATCAGGAGATAAATGGCGCAGTGGTCAAATTTTTTCAGCCAATGCTTGGCCTTCTGATGCGGGATCGCATGGTACAGCGTGGAAGCGAGAAACAGCAGGATCATGCTGCCGCCGTACAGACTGTAACTGGTGATGGCCGTCGCATCCGCGCCGGTATTCACCGCCTGCACCAACAGCAACACCAGGCCGACGATACCGAACACCAGCCCGATGCCGTGGCTGATGCTGTTGGCGATCTCTTCCGCCCACGGATAAGCCGCGGCGACAATCTTATTGTTTCCGGCTTTCACTACGTCCGTTTTCCCCATAACGCGCAACCCCTCAAAATGCCCTACTTTGTGCGAAATTAACGCAAAGCAGCTTAACTGAGAATAATTCCAGTGTACACGTGTACGCTAAAATAAAAATGTGAACGCGTGTAACCATCGAAATCGCCCGTCCGGTGGTCTACAATCGTCAGGCTTCAACCCACCCACCTTGAGGTTTACACCATGTCATCCGCTGTACCCGCGTTAGATTTCGGCTCAATGACCCAGGTCATCCAGTTCCTGATGGAAATCGATAAGTTGAAAGGCGTGCAACGCCGCACCAAAGTGCTGGGCACCCAGCGCCAGGAAAACTCCGCCGAACACAGTTGGCATTTCGCCATCGCCGCCATGAGCCTGGCGCCCTACGCCGGTGATGACGTAGACATTCAGCGCGTGATCCAGATGGCGCTGCTGCATGACATCGTGGAAATCGACGCCGGCGACGTGCTGGTCTACGATCTGGCGGCCCGCGCGGCGATCCACGATCAGGAAGTGGCGGCGGCGCGCCGTCTGTTCGGCATGTTGCCGGAGGCTCAGCGCGAGTATTTCACCGCTTTATGGCAGGAATATGAAGATGGCGAAAGCGCCGATGCACGCTTCGCTTTGCTGCTGGATCGCACCATGCCGATGCTGATGAACCTGCACAATGAAGGCCAGAGCTGGGTAGAGAACGGCATCAGCCTGGAGCAGGTGCTGGCGCGCAATGCATCGATCGCCGACGTGCACCCCGAGCTGTGGCACCACATGGAGCAACACCTGCGGGATGCGCAGCGTAAAGGCTGGTTGAAGTAAGTGAACCGGGCTGCCGCCGCAGCCCTTCAACGTCAAGCGAACGCCCGTTGGCGTTCCAATGCCTCCTCATAGCTCGGCATCGACCCCGCCGCCCCGGCGCGCTCCACGCAGACCGCCGCGTAGGCGGCGGCAAAGCGCACCGCATCGGCTAACGGCACCTGATTCGCCAGCTGCGCCGCCAGGGCGCCGTTAAACGCATCGCCCGCGCCGGTGGTGTCTTTCGGCTGCGCTGGAAACGCCGGGATCAGCTCGCTGTTTTCCCCGTCCGAGAACAACGCCCCCTGCGTGCCCAAGGTCACGATCAGTAAGCGAATGCCTTTGGCATGCAGCACCTGCGCCGCCTGGCGCGCCGAAGCCACATCCCGCACCGGCACGCCGGTCAGCAACGTACACTCGGTGGCGTTGGGCGTCAGCATATCGACCTGTGCCAGCAGGCTGTCCGGCACCGGCTGAAACGGCGCCGGGTTGAGAATGATGAACGTCTGCGCCTCACGGGCGATGGCGATCACCTGCTCAATCGCCGGCAGATTGTTCTCCAGCTGGGTCAACAGAATGTCCGCCGCGGCGATCGCCGGCCGACACTGGCGCACCTCGTCTTCGCTGACCGTCAGGTTGGCGCCGGGATCGACGGCGATCATGTTCTCCGCCTCCTCACCGGCAACGTAGATAAGCGCATTGCCGGTCGGGCAATCGCCGGTCGAGAACAGCGTCACCGCATCGAAACCAGCGGCGGCGAGGTGGCGCCGGGCGAAGGTGCCGAAGTCATCGCGCCCCACCTTGCCGATATAATGCACCCTTGCCCCAGCGCGCAGCGCAGCGGTGGCCTGGTTGGCCCCCTTACCGCCCGCGCCCATCATGCTGTTGCGGGCGATCAGCGATTCGCCGGGCTGCGGAAAGCGCGCCATGCCGGCGACGATATCCAGGTTGAACGAACCGAACACGCAGACTTTGCCTTTCATTGCGGGTACTCCCTGCTCAATTGGAGGTGGCGCCGGGCGGCCAGGCAGGCGCCTTTGCTGCCGGTTTCATCGGTCAGGCGGCTGATGGAGATCGCCAGCCCCTGCGCCGGCTGCGGCCCGCGCAAATGGCGGCGGATCTCCTGCTCAAGGCGCGCCAACGGGAAACCGCTCATGGCGATCACGCCGCCGCCCAGGATCAACTGCTGGGGATCGAGCACGTTCATTTCGATGGCGATGGTCTGCGCCAATCGTTCGACGAAGCGCCGCAGATCCGGATGTTCGCCGTGGCGTTCGAACAGCCGTTCGAACGGCGTTTGCGCCGTGTTGGCGCGCGCCCAGCCGGTCAGCCAGTGGCCCGAGGTCAGGCTCTCGACGCAGCCCCGTTTACCGCACGGGCACTCACCCTGATGGCCCGGCCAGGGAATGTGCCCCAGCTCACCGGCGGCGCCGTGCGCCCCGTGATAAAAGTCGCCGTTCAGCCACAGGCTGTTGCCCATGCCGGTGCCCAGATACAGCCCCACCGCCACCTGCGGCAGCGCCGGCAGCTGCTGCAAGTCCCACCACAGCAGGTGATTGACGTCTTTATCCATCCGCACCGGCAGCGCCAGCGCATCGGCCAACAGCGCCGCCACCGGCTGGGCGTCCAGCGCCGGAATGAACGGCAGCGACAGCACCCGCGAGCGATCCCGGCTGAGGATCCCCGGCAGCCCGAGCATCACCTGCGCCACCTGACGATCTTTGCAATGCCCGGCGATCAGGCGGCCCAACGCCACCAGCGGATCGGCCTGCCGTGCCCAATCGGCGGTCGCTATCTTGCGGTACCCGCTGAACTCGCCGTCATCATCCATCAACAGCAGGCGGGTATTGGTGCCGCCGACGTCTACGCCAAGAAAATGCCGCATCATGTCCCCCGCCTCAGGCCGCCTGCCGCATCTGATCCAGCATTTTTTCCCATGCCGTCTCCAGATCCGGATCGAGGTTGAACAGCCCGGAGCTGCCGACGATCAAGACTTCCGCGCCGGCGCCCATCAGATCGCGGTAGGTGCGCTGATTGCAGGATCCGTCGATCTCGATCAGATAGCTCAGGTTTTGTTGGCGTTTCAGATCGCGCAACTGGCGGATCTTTTCCAGCATTTCGGGAATGAACGGCTGCCCGGCATAGCCCGGATCGACGGTCATCACGGTGATCTTGTCCAGCAGATGAAGGTAGTGGCGGATAAACTCCACCGGCGTAGCCGGGTTCAGCACCACCCCCACTTTTTTACCCAGCGCGCGGATCTGGTTGATCACCCGGAACGCATCGCGGTTGATGGTTTCGGCGTGCGGGCAGATAAAGTCCGCGCCGGCACGGGCGATCGGGTCGATAAAATCGGTCGGGTTCTCCACCATCAGATGCACGTCCAGCAGCAACGAGGTGTGCGGGCGGATCTGTTCGATAAAGAACGGCGACAGCGTGATGTTTTTCACGTAGTGCCCGTCCATGATGTCGATATGCAGCATATCGGCGCGGCGGTTCAGCACCGCCAATTGCTGGCGGATATCCATCAGGCTCATGCACATCAGTGAAGGTGAAATCTGGTATTTCATTAGCGTTATCCTGCGCAAAAGGGAAAAGGATCAGTGGCCCGCTGCGGCTCTGGCCTGGGCCGCGCTGCGGCGCATCGCCCGCCACTGCCGATAGCGATGGCGGAAAAACTTCAGCGCCAGCACTGCGATCAGCACCGCGCCCCACATCGCCAGGCTGAAATGCGGGCTGACGTTCATCAGGTTCAAACCGGTGGCGATCACCTGCAGCACTACCAGCGCCAGGACCACGCCGCTGACCCGGCCAAAACCGCCGAACGGATCGGTGCCGCCCAAAATGATCGCCAGCACCGTCAGCAGCAGATAAGAGTCGCCGTAGCCCATGCGCGCCGAGTTGAAGCGCGCCATCATCACCAGCCCGGCGATCACGCACAGCAGGCTGGAGAGGGTGTAAATGGCGATCAACACCCGATGGGTATTCACGCCGCTGAAGTGGGTGGCGTTGATGTTGCTGCCACTCATGTAGATGCATTTGCCGAGCCGGGTTTTCTGCAAGAACAGCGCCAGCAGCACGGCAACCGCCAGGAAGATCCACAGCGGTACCGGTACGCCCAGCACGCGCTCGGCGCCGATAAACCGCACGATCTCCGGCATGCCGCTCAGGGCCGCACCGCGCGTCAGATAGATACCGATGCCGTTGACCGTGGTCATGGTGGCCAGCGTCACCAGAATCGGATGCGCGCCGACGTAGGCCACCAACGCGCCGGTCGCCGCGCCGATCATCACGGCCAGCAGCATCGCCGCCGCCAGCGCCAACACCAGCCACAGCGCCTGCAGCCCCAGCCCGGCGTCCGGCGGCAGATAGCTGATGAACAGCCAGGCCATCATCAGGCTAGTCAAGTTGGCGCTGGCGATAATGCACAGGTTCAGGCCGCCGCTGAGGATCGGGATGAACATCGCCAGGGTCAGCAGGCCCAGCTCCGGCAGCTGGAACGCCACGCTGGTGAAGGTGGCGCCGCTGAAGAAGCGCCCCGGCATCAGCAGGCTGAAGGCCAGCACCACCGCCACCAGCAGCGCCAACAGGCCGACGGCGGTGCCGTCCGGACGAAATTTCAGGTAGTTGCCCATCAGGCGCTCCTCAGGCGAAACCGACGTCGGTTTCTTTGCGTTTCTTGTAGTGGGTGACGGTAATCGCCGCGACGATCACCAGGCCGATCACCACGTTCATGAAGTAGCTGGACACGCCGATCAGGTTGAGACCGTTTTTCAGCACACCGATCAGGAATACGCCCATCAGCGTGCCGATCACGCTGCCCTTGCCGCCGTTCAGGCTGGCGCCGCCCAGCACCGCCGCCGCCAGTACATCGAGCTCACCGCCCACCAGCGCATTGGGCACCACCTCCCCCATGCGGTACACCTGCACCAGGCCGCCGATCGCCGCCATCACGCCCAGATAGCCATAGGCGAACAGGTGCAGCAGGCCGACGCGGATGCCGATGCGCCGCGCCGACTCCGCATCGCCGCCGACGGCAAACAGCTGGCGCCCGAGGTGCGTCTTGTTCAGCAGCAGCCAGGTCAGCAGCGCCACCGCTAGCATCACCAGCGTCGGCAAACCGAGCTGATAGCTCTGTTCACCCAGCTGAAACGGCAGCACGCTGCGCGGCAGCGTCCACCAGTCCGGCAGCGCGTACAGGCTGCGGCCGTTGGTCAGCCACATCAGCATGCCGAACAACAACGCCTGCATACTGATGGTGACGATGATCGAGACGATGCGCAGGCAGTAGATCAACAGCGCGTTGACCATGCCCAGCGCGGCGCCGATCGCCAACGCCAGCAGAATGCTGCCCACCGGGCTGGCCAGCCCGTAGTGGGTCGCCAGCGTGGCGATCAGGTACTGCACCACCGAGGCCACCGCCGCGAAGGAGATATCGATACCGCCGGTCACCAGCACCACGAACAGGCCGAGGGCGAAAATGCCGCTCACCGCATAGCTTTCGCTGAGATCGAGCAGGTTTTGCACCGTCAAAAACCGATCGCTGAGCAGCGAAAAAACGATGACCGTCAGCAACAGTACCCAGGCCAGGTAGCCTTCGTTGCCGCGCGGTTTCAGGCTGAATCTACGCATTGACCGCCTCCGCCAGCTGTTGCTGGCTCACCTGCCCCGGCAGGTATTCGCCGATCACGCTGCCGCCGCTGAAGTGCAGCACCCGATCGCAGTTGTAATACACCTCCGGCACCTCGTCGGAGATCAGTAAAATGGCGATCCCCTCCTGCGCCAGCAGATGGATCAGTTGATAGATGCTGGCCTTGGCGCCAACGTCGACGCCGACGGTCGGCGAGTCGAGGATCAAGATCCGCGGCTGGGTCAGCACCCACTTGGCCAACACGATCTTTTGCTGATTGCCGCCGGACAGCGTCGAAACCGCCTGCTCCGGATCCGCCACCCGCACGCCAAGTTTGGCGATCCACTCCGCGACGATGCGATTCTTGCGGTAGTCGTCAATCAGGCGAAAACGCCCACGCAGCTTATCGAGAATGGTCAGCACCGCGTTGTCCGCCACCGACTGTTGCTGCACCAGGCCGAGCGTCAGGCGATCCTCCGAGACGTAGCCGATACCGGCCTTGATCGCGTCCTCATGGCCGCGAAAGCGCACCGGTTTGCTGTCGAGGTAGAGCTTGCCGCTGTCCGGCCGGGTCATGCCGAACAGGCTCAGCGCCAGCTCGGTGCGCCCGGAGCCGAGCAGGCCGCATAGACCGAGCACCTCGCCCTGATGCAGCCGGAAGCTCACGTCCTTATACTGCCCGGTGCGGCTGAGGCGATCCGCCTCCAACATCACCCGATCCTTATTCATGCTCGGTGACTTCAGGCGATAGTCCAGCTTCAGACCGGTCATCAACTCGGTCAGACGATCGCCGGTGATCTCCGCCGCCGGCCAGGTGCCGATCTTGTTGCCGTCGCGGATCACCGTGACGCGATCCGAAATTTCCAGCACCTCGTCCAGCCGGTGGCTGACGAACACCACGCAGATGCCTTTCGCTTTCAGGTAATCCACCGTGCGCAGCAGCTGATTGACCTCGGTGCGGGTCAGCGAGGCGGTCGGTTCATCCATGATCACCAGCCGCGCCTCCGCCACCAGCGCGCGGCAGATCGCCACCTGCTGGCGCTGGGCGATCGGCAGCTCCGCCACCCGTTTGTCGAGATCCAGATGGAAACTCAGCTCCTGCAACAGCCGCTCGGCGGTGCGCCGCAGCCGGGCCGGGCGGAACCATCCCAGCAGCCCATGCAGGTTGTGCTCGAAGGCGATGTTTTCCGCCACCGTCAGGTTGGGAAACAGCGACAGATCCTGGTAGATCACCTGAATGCCGAAGGCGCGCGCCTGATCCGGCGACAGCCGACCGAAGGTTTGCCCGTCGATGGTGATGCGGCTGCCGTCGTCCGGTTGATACACGCCGGCGATCGCCTTGATCAACGTACTCTTGCCGCAGCCGTTGGTACCCGCCAGGCAGTGCACTTCCCCCGGCATCAGCGCCAGCGAGATAGCGTTCAGCGCACGCTGGCCGCCAAAGGTCATCGACAGCTGCTGCAGCGCGATCAGCGGCGCGCCCTGCGTTGCCGTATTACCGGAAATCGCCATGATTACAGCCCCATCTTCACCAGCTTCGGCAGGTTTTGCTTATCCAGGCTTTCGGTGGCGTTGCCGAGAATGGTGTGCTGCTGCGCATCCACCTGCACCTTGCCCATGCCTTCGATGGTCATGCCGTCGGTGATTTTTTCTCCCTTATGCATCATGTCGGCGATGCGCACGAACACTTCGCCCGCCACCAGCGGATTCCAGATATAGCCACCCTTGATGGCGCCACGGTTGACCAGCGAAGCGCCCTGGCCCGGGCTGAACGGCCCGATGACGCAGATATCGTTGCTTTTGCCGCGGTTGAGCACCGCGCGCCCGGCGCCGATCGGCCCCTGTGAACCAAAGGCCAGCACGCCTTTCAGATCGGGATATTTGGCCATCAGATCGTTGGTGGTGCGCACGCTGTCATCCAGCGATTCGCCCACGCCGAACTTGTCGCCCACCAGCTGCATGTTCGGGTAGTGCTGCTTCTGGTAGTTGATCGCCGAGTCTGACCAGGTGATGTGCAGCGGCACCGTCAGGCTGCCGACGTACACCGCGTACTTGCCCTGCTCTTTCATGCAGGCGGCCAGCGCTTTCATGTGGTTGACGCCGTGCTGCGAGGCGTCCACCAGTTCAAAGTCCCAGTCGGCGTACTTTTGGCCGGGGGATTCGTGCACGATCACCTTGATGCCCGCTTCCTGCGCGCGCTTGAGCACCGGCTCCAGCACCCGGGCGTCGTTCGGCACCACGCCGATGATGTCCACCTTCTGCGCGATCAGATCTTCGATGGCGCGCACCTGCAGCGCCGGATCCGCCGCCGTCGGCCCGACCATCCAGGCATCGATGCCGCGTTTGGCGCCCTCGCTTTTGATGCCGGCCTCCATGGCGTTGAACCAGGGAATGCCGCCGATCTTCACCACCACGCCCATTTTCAGCTTGTCCGCCGCCTGCGCGGAGACCGAAAGCAGCAGCGAGGCAAACAGACCGACCAGTACGGATTTTTTCATTGTTCTCTCTCCACAAGTGTTGGCTGTAATAAAGGGTTTTCGTTGTTGTTATCGCGCCGCCCTTTTCGCGGCGGGTGAAACTTCAATCACGTCGACGTTGTTCCAGGCCAGTTCCTGACGAAATTCGTCGTCGCTGAGCCGATCGGTGATTAAGGTATCTATCTCCCGGTAGTGGCAGATGCGCGCGAACGAGCGGCGGCCGAACTTGTTGCTGTCCACCAGCAGGAACTTGCGCTCCGACGCCAGCAGCATCTGCTGCTTCAACCGCGCATGGTGCTCGTTGCTCTCGCGGATGCCGCCGTCCTGACAGATGCCGTGGCAGGAGAAGAACAGCTTGTTGATCACAAACTCCTTCAACATCTGTTCCGCCAGCACGCCGATAAAATCCTCGTACTTGGCGGAATACTCGCCCCCCAGTCCGATGGTGCGCACGTTGGCCTTGCAGGCCAGCGTCTGGATGATGTGCAGCGAGTTGGTCAATACCACCAGCGAGATATCCGGCAGTTGGCGCGCCAAAAACCAGCTGGTGGAGCTGCTGTCCAGCAGCAGACAATCCCCTGGCGCGATAAATTCCAGCGCGCGTTTGGCGATGCGCGTTTTCTGCTCCGGCGCCTCGTTGCTGCGCTGACGGAAAGATTCCCCCTGGTCTATCTCGGCGGGCACATAGGTTTTCTCCACCGCCGGCGGCTCGACGAACACCGCGCCGCCGTGGCTGCGCAGCAGCAGGCCGCGCCGTTCCAGCAAGGCCAAATCACGCCGCGCCGTCTCGATAGAGATATGGCACAGCTGCGCCACCTCCTGCACCATCACGCGGCCGCGCTGGCTCAAGACTTCGGTGATAAAGCGATGACGTTCTACAGGCAGCATGTTTCTTTTCTCCTCCAGGACGATGATTACGATATCGATTTGCCGCGCCGCGTTTTGCGCGCAGACGCAAAGCGCATCGCCCCGCGATCGGTCAACGATGGCGGTGTGATAGTTGTCAAAAAAATCGGGAAGGAAATGAAATGAATAATTACGAAAGTGTGGAGTAACAGGCAGTTATGATGCGTGTGCGTCTGAGACAGACAGGAGAGAAACGGTAAACGGTCACAATTCCACGTTCCGCAACATGACCGTTAATGACCGTTTTTGTGGTTTTGACCGAACGCTGCCGAGCGGCAGCTAATGCTGGTAGGCAATACACTCCGCACGACGGGATGTCAAAACCCCCTCATGCGTTCAACGCCCGCCGGCGGCCTCGATAAAGGTGCCGGTCACGTAAGACGCGGCGTCAGACAGCAGCCAGGCGATCGCCTCCGCCACTTCCTGTGGCTGCCCACCGCGCTGCATCGGCAAACTGTCCTTCACGCGATCCACCCGGCCGGGCTCGCCGCCGCTGGCGTGCATCTCGGTATAGATGAATCCGGGCCGCACGCCGTTGACGCGGATGCCCTGCGCCGCCACCTCGCGTGATAACCCGATGGTCAGGGTATCGACGGCGCCTTTCGAGGCGGCGTAATCGACGTATTCCCCGGCCGCCCCCAACCGGGACGCCGCGGAGGAAACGTTGACGATAGCGCCTCCCTGCCCGCCATGGCGCAGCGCCATGCGCTTCACCGCCTCGCGGCAACACAGGAAGTAACCGGTCACGTTGGTGCCGAGCACCTGATTGATGCGCTCGGCGGTCAATTTTTCAATGTTCGCCTGCTGGAACAGAATCCCGGCATTGTTGACCAGCGCGCTGAGCGTGCCCAGCCCGGCGTCCAGCGCAGCGAACATCGCCATCACCTGTGCTTCATCGGCCACGTCGGCCTGCAGCGCCAGCGCCTTGCCGCCCTGCGCCTCAATCTGCGCCACCACCTGCCGCGCCGCGCTTTCGTCGCGCAGGTAATTCACCCCCACCGCATAGCTCTGCCGGGCCAGCAGCAAAGCGGTCGCACGACCAATTCCCCGGCTCGCGCCTGTGACCAATGCCACTTTCGTCATATTGTTTTTCTCTGGTTGGCGATATCAACACAGCGGCCTGTGCACAGGCGCCCCGTTTGCCCGTCAGAGTATAGAGCCGCGCGCTAAAAAACGCTTTAAAGCTGAGCCAGGCGGCGCAGCTGCTTTTTAATGCGCGCTTTGACGCAGCCGTAGGCGTCCGGCGTCGTCACCTGATGCCCCCGTTGTAAGCCGGCAGCATGCAGGCCGCTATGGCCATGGCTCTGGGCGTCGCCGCGAAAAGACAGCATCAACAGAACGAGCACGGCCGCCACGCCTGCATATATCAGCCGCCGCGAGGTGCCCGCGAGCGGGGAACCGTCAGTCTGCATGTTTCGCTCCTTCTGTTGTGGTATCGAATGGCAGCAAAATAACTGAAATTCCACCGCGTTCCCTTAACGCGAGATTAAAGCCAGATTAAGGTTTGCTTAAGAACGCGCAGGCAAAGCGAGTTTCCCCGTTGTCTTCCCGGCAGGGTTATAGTTAGATAATCGCGACTTGAAGATCTCAGCGGAACAAACGTGAACATACTGTTGGTGGAAGACGACCTGCAATTAGGCAAGGCGCTGTGCCGCGCATTGGAGCTCACCGGCTTTAATTTGTGCTGGGTGCGCCTGCTCGCGGACGCGGAAAATAAACTTTCACCCGGCGGGTTCGACCTGATGCTGTTGGATCTTACGCTGCCGGACGGCGACGGTTTGCAAAAGCTAATCGCCTGGCGCGCCGCCGGGCAAAATATCCCCATCATCATCCTGACCGCCCGCGACCGCATCGAAAGCCTGGTGAACAGCCTGGATTCCGGCGCGGACGACTTTCTGGCCAAACCCTTTGCGCTGCCCGAGCTCATCTCACGCGTCAAGGCGGTCAACCGACGCATGGCGGGCTTCGCTTCGCAAACCTGGAGCCTCGGCACGCTGTATCTCGACCCGGTCAACCATCAGGTGACGCTGGATAACGCACTGCTGATGCTGTCGAAAAAAGAGTATCACCTGCTGCACGAGCTGATGCGCTGTGCCGGCACCGTGGTGCGCAAAGCGGTGTTGGAACAGCGGCTGTTCGGCCACGGCGACAGCGTGGAAAGCAACTCGCTGGAAGTGCACATGCATAATTTACGGCGCAAGATCGGTAAAGAAAGAATTATTACCGTACGCGGCATTGGTTATTTGCTGAAGAAAGAGTAGCAGGATGATCGGTTTCAAATCCTTCTTTATGCGCACCATTATTTTCCAGGTCCTGGCCATTTTATTATTGTGGGGGATCCTCGTCGCCTGGGTGAAATATTGGTATTACCCCGACATGGAAAAATATTTCGATAACCAGCAACGCATTGTCGCCGTGGGTATCGCCAATATTCTCGATGAAACCGGCACCGACAATATCGATTACCGCGGCATCATCAAGACCATTGAAGGCATGTACATTGATTCCATCAATAACGGCATGCAGGATCAAATCGATTACCACCCGCTGTTCGTGGTTTACGATCGGGACAACCGGGTGCTTTACAGTTCGCAAACGCAGGGAGAACCGCTGCGCCTGCCGCCTTCGGTGCTGTCCGGCTCCGTTAAGTACGCCGGCGCCAACTGGCATCTTGCCGGCAGCTGGAGCGAAAAGCGTCAATACCGGGTGATCGTCGGCGAGTCGTTCAACGATCGCACCACGCTGTTCGGTAACCCGGCGGAAAGCACCGCCATGCCGCTGCTGGGCATTCTGGCGGCGATCATCATCACCCTGCTGTTTACCGCCTACTTCAGCCTGCGACCGCTGCGCCAGATCGCCCGCACCATCTCCGATCGCCAGCCGGGTAACCTGTCGCCGATCAACGTCAGCGAGCAGTATCAGGAAATCCGGCCGGTGGTGGTGGAGGTCAACAAGCTGATGGCGCGCATCGACGCCGCCAACCAGCGCGAAAAACGCTTTATGGCCGATGCGGCACACGAACTGCGCACGCCGATCGCCGCCGTGCTGGCGCAGCTGCATCTGCTGACCCAGGTCTCGGAGCAACAGGAGCGCCGGGAGATCATCGGCGACATGCAGCAGGGGCTGGATCGCGCGGCGTCGCTGTCGCGCCAGCTGATCAACCTGGCCAAGCTGGAGGCGGAGGATTTTCCGCTGAAAATCGAGGTGGTGGACATCTACGCCGACATTGGCAAATGCATCGCGCAGCACGTCCCCTATGCGCTGGAAAAGGATGTGGAACTCTCGCTCGACGGCAGCGAGGACGTGGTGATAAACACCGATCGCCATGCGCTGATCGCCATCTTCACCAATCTGCTGGACAACGCGCTCAAGTACGCGCCGCCCGGTAGCCGCATCGAAGCCAATATCCGTTCGCTGGCACCGCTCGGCTGCTATATTACGTTGCGCGACAACGGCCCCGGAGTGAGCGAAGAGCACCTTCCGCGCCTGTTTGAACGCTTTTACCGCGTGCCCGGCACGCAGCAAACCGGCAGCGGGCTGGGATTGGCCATCGCCCGGAACCTGGCCGACAAAATCGGCGCGCAGCTGCGCGTCACCGAAGGCCTCGACGATCGCGGCATCGGTTTTATTATCGATTTGCCGGAAAGTTACCGGCCACAGACTGAGAGTGAATAACGATCATGAGCGCCCCTGTTCTGCTGCAACGGCAGCAACTCGACCGCCTATGGGATATCGACCGCAGTGAAATCATCGACACCCTGTATCGCCTGCAGGACGGCAAGCTGCAAGCCTACCCGGACTACTACGACGTGCGCGGCTGGGATCCGCACGACCGGGAAACCTATACGCCAATCCACGAAGCCTGCTTCGATCGCGGCGGCGCGTTCTTCGCGCGGTTCGAAGGCGAGGAGATCGTCGCGGCGGCGGCGCTGGACACCGAGCCGCGCGGCCCGCAGCGGGATCTGCGCCAGCTGTTGTTCTTTTACGTCAGCGCGCACCAACGCGGCCTGGGGCTGGGCAAGCAGCTGTTTCAACTCTGCCTGCGTCAGGCGGCACAGGAAGGCGCCGCCGGGCTATACGTCTCCTCCATCCCTAACAAAAGCACCGTAGACTTCTATCTGGCGCAGGGCTGCCGGCTCATCGAGCGCCCGGATGCCGAGCTGTTCGCCCGCGAGCCGGAGGATATTCACCTGGTCTGCCCTTGCCGTTAACGGCAAGGGCCTAACGGGCGATGCGTATCACCGAACGCACGTCGCTTTTCTTGTTCAGATCCCACACCTCGGCGATCTCCGCCAACGCGTGCTCCTGCGTCTCGATAGTGAGCGCGCCCGTCGCCGCCAGCGCCAGAATTTCGGTCGCGTAGCGCTGCATCTCCGGAATCGGCGGGAAGTTGCCGGTGCCGCTGCCGAGGATCTGCAGCTGATTGCTGCGCAATACCGCCGCCGGCAGCCGGATGTCCGGCGCGGCCATCGAGCCGACGTTGACCAGGCGAATACCGCGCCCGCCGGCGTAAGACGAGAGATCGTGATTATTGAGCGTCGCGAGCAGCGCTTCGGTCGCCGGGCCCCAGATATAATCGACGATCACCTGATAACCGCCCGGCCCCGCCGCCGCCGCGAAGGCCTGCGTCAGCGCCTCGCCCTGCAGGCTCAGATCCACCGTGGCATCCACGCCCAACGCCTCCAACACGCTCAGCCGACGGCCGGCGGCAACGATGCGCCCGGCTCCCGCCTGACGCGCCGCCGCAACCGCCAGTTTGCCCGAGGTGCCGGTAGCGCCGATGATCAGCACCGTTTCACCGGGCTGCAGATCCGCTCGCCAGCGCAGCGGCAGCCAGGCGGCGAAGGCCGGATTGATCAGCGCCGCCGCCGTGGCGTCGTCTACCGCCTCCGGCACCGGCACCGTCCATGACGCGACGCTGCGCTCAGCCATCGCGCCGTAAGGACGGCGGAAGGAGGCGAAATAGACCCGTTGCCCGTCGGCCGTCCGGCCCACGCCGTCGGTGCCGGGCACGATCGGCAGCTGCTTGGGGCTGGAGTAATGGGTGCCGGCGACGGTAGCGCGATCCAGCTGTTTGATGCCGGCCGCCAGAACCTCGATCGGCACTTCATTCGCCTGCGCCTGGGGCTCCTCAAAGGTGCCGAAAACCGGGGCTTGCCCCAGCGCTGTTACGATTGCCGCTTGCATGGTGACTCCTCAAATCGTGGGAACGTACAGAAAAGAATAGGCCGCAATAAAATAAAAAGGGACACCGCATGATGCGGTGTCCCCCGAACACAAACTTTGCCGAACGTGTTATTCGTAATCGCTCATCGGCACGCAAGAACAGAACAGGTTACGGTCGCCGTAGACGTCGTCCAAACGCTTAACGCTCGGCCAGTACTTGTTCTCGCGCACGCCGGCCACCGGGAACACCGCCAGCTCGCGGCTGTACGGGTGCTGCCAGTCGCTGACCAGCTCCGCCTGCACGTGCGGCGCATTCACCAGCGGGTTATCTTCCAGCGGCCATTCGCCTTTGGCGACGCGATCGATCTCGCTGCGGATCGCCAGCATCGCATCGATAAAGCGATCCAGTTCCACCTTGCTTTCCGACTCGGTCGGCTCGACCATCAGCGTGCCCGCCACCGGGAACGACATGGTCGGCGCGTGGAAGCCGAAGTCGATCAGGCGCTTGGCGATGTCCATTTCGCTGATGCCGGTCTCTTCCTTCAGCGGGCGAATATCGAGGATACATTCGTGCGCCACGCGGTGATCGCGGCCGGTATACAGAATCGGGTATGCGCCTTTCAGGCGGGTAGCGATGTAGTTGGCGTTCAGGATAGCCATCTGGCTGGCCTGCTTCAGGCCTTCCGCGCCCATCATGCGGATGTACATCCAGCTGATAGGCAGGATGGAGGCGCTGCCGAACGGCGCTGCGGAAACCGCACCCTGCTGGGTGGTTACGCCGTCGATCTGCACAACGCTGTGGCCCGGCACGAACGGCGCCAGGTGCGCTTTCACACCGATCGGGCCCATGCCCGGACCGCCGCCGCCGTGTGGGATGCAGAAGGTTTTATGCAGGTTGAGGTGCGAAACGTCCGCGCCGATGTAGCCTGGCGTGGTGATACCCACCTGGGCGTTCATGTTGGCGCCGTCCAGATACACCTGACCGCCGAACTGATGCACGATCTGGCACACTTCGCGGATGGTTTCTTCATACACGCCGTGGGTCGACGGGTAGGTCACCATGATGCAAGAGAGTTCTTCGCCCGCCTGCTCTGCCTTGACGCGCAGATCGTGCAGATCGATGTTGCCGTTCTTGTCGCAGGCGACCACCACCACGCTCATGCCCGCCATTTGGGCAGAGGCCGGGTTGGTGCCGTGTGCCGAGCTCGGGATCAGGCAGACGTGGCGGCCCGCTTCGTTACGGCTTTCGTGGTAGCGACGGATCGCCAGCAGGCCGGCGTATTCGCCCTGCGCGCCGGAGTTCGGCTGCATGCACACCGCGTCATAGCCGGTCAGCTGTACCAGCCACTGAGACAGTTGGCCGATCATCTGCTGGTAGCCGGCAGCCTGCTCCGGCGGGCAGAACGGATGCAGCTCGGAGAATTCAGGCCAGGTGATCGGGATCATCTCCGCCGCAGCGTTCAATTTCATGGTGCAAGAACCCAGCGGGATCATCGCCTGGTTCAGCGCCAGATCCTTACGTTCCAGACGGTGCATGTAACGCATCATCTCGGTTTCGCTGTGATAGCGATTGAATACCGGATGGGTCAGGATCGGATCCTGACGCAGCATGGCGGCCGGGATCGATTGGCTGCTCTTGCTCACCGCCGCGTCCAGCGTGTCGATGTCCAGGCCGTGGTTGTCGCCGGCCAGCAGTGCGAACAGCGTCTGCACGTCTTCCCGCGAGGTGGCTTCGTCCAGCGTGATGCCCACGGCGCCGTGGATATCGGTACGCAGGTTGATGCCGAAGCTCAGCGCGCGTTCCAGCACCGCCGCTTTGTCTTTCACTTCAACGGTCAGGGTGTCGAACCAGGTGTTGTGACGCAGCGTCAGGCCGGCCTTCTGCAGCCCGGCGGCCAGAATGTCGGTCAGGCGATGGATACGCCCGGCGATGCGCTGCAGCCCCTGTGGGCCGTGGTACACCGCGTACAGGCTGGCGATGTTGGCCAGCAGCACCTGCGAGGTACAGATATTCGAGTTGGCCTTCTCGCGGCGGATATGCTGCTCGCGGGTCTGCATCGCCATGCGCAGCGCGGTGTTGCCGGCGGCATCTCGGGAAACGCCGATGATACGGCCCGGCATCGAGCGCTTGAACTCGTCGCGGCAGGCGAAGAAGGCGGCGTGCGGGCCGCCGTAGCCCATCGGCACGCCGAAGCGCTGCGCGGAGCCGAACACCACGTCGGCGCCCTGCTTGCCCGGCGCGGTCAGCAGCACCAGGGCCATGATGTCGGCGGCCACGCTGGTGATGATTTTGCGCGATTTCAATTCGGCCAGCAGCGCGCTGTAGTCGTGCAGCTCGCCGGTGGTGCCCACCTGTTGCAGCAGCACGCCGAACACGCCGTCCAGCTCCAGCACTTTTTCCGCTTTATCGACGATGACGTCGAAGCCGAAGGTTTCGGCGCGGGTGCGCACCACGTCCAGCGTCTGTGGATGCACGTCGTCAGCCACGAAGAAGCGGTTGGCGTCTTTCAGCTTACTGGCGCGTTTGGCCAAGGCCATCGCTTCGGCGGCGGCGGTGGCTTCATCCAGCAGCGAAGCGGAAGCCAGATCCAGGCCGGTCAGATCGAGGGTCACGGTCTGGAAGTTCAGTAGCGCTTCCAGGCGGCCCTGCGACACTTCCGGCTGATAAGGGGTATAAGCGGTGTACCAACCCGGATTTTCCAGCATGTTGCGCAGGATCACCGGCGGCGTCAGCACGGCGCTGTAGCCCATGCCGATATAGGATTTGTAGCGCTGATTTTGCGAGGCGATCGCCTTCAGCTCAGCCAGCGCCTGGTGTTCGGTCGCCGCGTCGCCGACCGGCGGCGGCCCCGGCAGCTGAATGTCCGCCGGCACGATCTGTTGGATCAGCGCGCTGAGCGAGCGAGCGCCCACCGCTGCCAGCAACTCCTGGCGTTGTTCCGCAGAAGAGCCGATGTGGCGTTCAATGAACGCTTCGCTGTGTTCGAGTTGGCTGAGTGTCTGAGTCATTGCTACAAATTCCTGAATGCTTGCGTGATACGGGATATAGCTTGAGCGGTAACTAAAACGCCCCGGCCAAAAGGCCTGGGGCGTGGTCACGATTACTCGTCGATCGAGGCCTGATAAGCCGCGGCGTCCAGCAGGTTCGCCAGCTCGCCTTCGTCGGCGGCTTTAATCTGGAACAGGAAGCCGTCACCGTAAGGCTCGCTGTTCACCAGCTCCGGGGAGCTTTCCAGCTCGCCGTTCACCGCCACGATTTCGCCGCTGATCGGCGCGTAAATGTCCGACGCCGCCTTGACGGACTCCGCCACGGCGCAATCTTCACCGGCGGCGACTTTGCGGCCCACTTCCGGCAGATCGACAAACACCATATCGCCCAGCAGTTCCTGCGCGTGTTCGGTGATGCCTACGGTGTAAACGCCGTTACCTTCTGAACGAACCCACTCGTGGGAGGATGCGTATTTCAATTCTGTTGGCACATTGCTCATCGCCGGTTACTCCTTCGAAGAAATAAAAGAATCAATCAATAAAAAATCAATTTGTCAGCGGCTTGCCGGCGCGAACGAAACCGGGCTTGGTCACTTTGACCGGCATTTCACGGTTGCGGATCTGCACGATGGCCTGCTCGCCGATACCTGCCGGCACGCGCGCCAGCGCGATGCTGAAGCCCAGCGTCGGAGAGAACGAACCGCTGGTGATCACGCCTTCGTGAGTTTGCCCCGCCGCGTCGGTGAAACGCACCGGCAGCTCATTACGTAATACGCCTTTTTCCGTCATGATCAAGCCGACCAGTTGCTCGGTGCCCTGCTCGCGCTGTTGTTCCAGCGCTTCGCGGCCGATGAAACGGCGATCGTCCGGCTGCCAGGCGATGGTCCAGCCCATGTTGGCGGCCAGCGGTGAAACGCCTTCGTCCATCTCTTGCCCGTAGAGGTTCATGCCCGCTTCCAGACGCAGCGTGTCGCGCGCGCCCAGACCGGCCGGCTTGACGCCCGCGGCCAGCAATTTTTGCCAGAAATCCGCCGCCTGCTCTTTCGGTAGCGCGATCTCATAGCCGGCCTCGCCGGTGTAACCGGTGGTGGCGATGAACAGCTCGCCGGCCTGCACGCCGAAGAACGGCTTCATGCCTTCGACCGCACTTTTTTGTTCCGGGGTGAACAGCGTGCCGGCACGCTCTTTGGCCTGCGGGCCCTGTACCGCGATCAGCGCCAGATCGTCGCGCACCGTCAGCGCAACGCCATACGGCGCGGCGTGCTCTTCGATCCAGGCCAGGTCTTTGTCACGCGTGGCGGAGTTCACCACCAGGCGGAAATAGTCTTCAGTGAGGAAATAAACGATCAGGTCGTCGATCACGCCGCCGGAGGCATTCAGCATGCCGGTGTACAGCGCCTTGCCGGGTTGGGTCAGTTTGGCGACGTCGTTCGCCAGCAGGTAGCGCAGGAACTCGCGGGTGCGGGCACCGTGCAGATCCACGATGGTCATGTGAGACACGTCGAACATGCCGGCATCCTGACGCACCGCGTGGTGCTCATCGAGCTGCGAGCCGTAGTGCAGCGGCATCATCCAGCCGTGAAAGTCTACCATGCGCGCACCGCACGCCACGTGCTGGTCGTACAGTGGGGTTTGCTTTGCCATCTTTTCCCTCTTTCCACTCGTCGCTAGAAGTTAGGGTGCTGCCACGCAATGCGGCGGAGCCTGGCTCGCGGCCCGATCGCCATGGCGCACTGACTGCTCAACACAAATGCTGCGCCGGGACGGGCGGAAACTGCGTGCAACCGCCGTGACGCAAACGATACCTTTCCCTCGAACTTATCACCGAACGACCACATTAACCATAAGTTAAAATAGGCTCATCGCCGTTCCAGGGCGGTAAAATGCCGGGCTAGTGTGCAGAGTTTTTCACTGGAAAAATGCGCTTTAAGGCACAAAATTAACAATTAAAGCGGCAAAACTCCGAAGTTATATAACAAACCGACGGCCGCGCATGAGATTCCGACTTTTGATAACCGAACATGGAATTAGAAAAAGTAATGATAAAAAGCGGCTGAAATTAGATTATTTCAAATGAAGGGTTATATAAGGAAAGACGATGGCATAAGGCGAGAAGCGCGAGCCCGCTGGGGGCTCGCAGAAGGCAGGTATCAGGCAAGCCACTCGGGCAGATCGTTCAGGCCCATTGCCTGACGCACCAGCTTTGGCTTGACGCCCGGCAGGCTGTCCGCCAGCCGTAGCCCCACGTCGCGCAGCAGCTTTTTGGCCGGGTGGTTGCCGTCGAACAGTTCGCGGAAACCCTGCATGCTGGCCAGCATCACCGCCGCGCCATGTTTGCGGCGGCGCTCATAGCGGCGCAGATAGAGGTGCTGGCCGATATCCTTGCCCTGCCGCTGCAGGCGGCGCAGTTCGGCAATCAGCTCGGCGGCGTCCATAAAGCCCAGGTTCACGCCCTGCCCGGCCAGCGGATGCACGGTATGCGCCGCATCGCCCACCAGCGCCAGGCGGTGCGAGGCGAAGCTGCGCGCATAGCGGCCGGTCAGCGGGAACGCCAACCGTTCGCTTTCCAGGCTGCAGGCGCCCAAGCGCATATCGAAGGCCATCGCCAGTTCGCGGTTGAACTGCTCCGGCTCAAGCTGTTTAAGCCGCTCGGCGTCTTCCGGCGTCACCGACCAGACGATGGAACTCAAATGCGGATCGCTGAACGGCAGGAACGCCAGAATGCCGTCGCCGTGGAAAATTTGCCGCGCCGTCGCCTGATGCGGCTCTTCGGTGCGAATGGTGGCCACCAGCGCATGGTGGCGGTAATCCCAGAAGGTGAGCGGGATGTCGGCATGCTGGCGCAGCCACGACTGGGCGCCGTCGGCGCCGATCACCAGGCGGGCGGTCAGCATACGCCCGTCCTCCAGCGTAACGAAGGCATCGTTCTCGCCCCACGCCACCTGCTTGAGCGCGGCCGGGGTAATCAGCGTGATGTCCGACAGGCTTTCGGCGCGTTTCCACAGCGCCTGCTGGATCACCGAGTTTTCGATGATGTGGCCGAGATGGCTGAAGCCGCACTCGTCGCCGCGGAAGGCGATTTTGCCGAAGCTGTCGCGCTCCCACACTTCCATCGCGTTGTAAGCGCTGGCGCGCTGCTGGAGAATGTCGTCCCACACGCCGATGTGCTGCAGCAAACGCTCGCTGGCGGCATTGATGGCGGAGACGCGCAGCGCAGGCTGCTCCGACGGCGGCGCCATGTCCGGCTGGCGTTGTTCCAGCACCGCCACGCGCAGCCCGCTGCCCTGCAGGCCGCAGGCCAACGCCAGCCCCACCATACCGCCACCGGCGATAATCACGTCAAATGATTGCATGCTGCTCGATTTCCTTAAATAACGCGCGACGCCTTGCCGCGCCGCGTTTTGGGCGCGCCACAGGGCGCCCGATTCTGTGTCTAACGTTCCACCCAGCCCAGCGTGCGCTTGGCGAAGGCGTCGCGCACCGCCGGCAAACGCGCCATCGCCATCAGCCCCAGATTACGGCCGACCACCAGCGGGACATAACGGTTGGCGAACAGGCGGATCAATCCGTCGGTCACGCCGATCGTCGCCTGCTGATCGTTTTGCCGCCGCTGCTGATAGCGACTCAGCAGCGCATAACCGCCGGCGTCTTCGCCGCTGTCTACCGCTTCCGCCAGCGTTTCCGCCAGCGACATCACGTCGCGCAGGCCGAGGTTGAACCCCTGCCCGGCGATCGGGTGCAGCGTCTGCGCCGCGTTGCCCACCAGCGCCAGACGATGGCTGACATGACGATCGGCGGTCAGCAGGCTGAGCGGATAACTGTGCCGTTTACCGGCCTTGAGGATACGCCCCAGCCGCCAGCCGAAGGCCTGTTGCAGCTCGGCGATAAAACGCTCGTCGTCCCAGACATCCACCCGGGCGCGATCTTCGCGCGCGTGGCACCACACCAGCGAACTGCGCCCCTGCGACATCGGCAGCAGCGCCAGCGGCCCGTAGCGGGTAAAACGCTCGAAGGCGCGCCCCTGCGGATCTTCCGCCGTGGTGACGTTGGCGATGGTGGCGAACTGCGGATACTCCTCCTGCCGCCACTGCACGTTGCAGGCCTGCGCCAGCGCCGAACGCGAACCGTCGGCCGCCACCAGCAGCTGCCCGCACAGGCGCAGACCGGTATCCAGTTGCACTTCCGCCCGCTCTGCGGTGCGAATCACGTCCACCACCCGCGCGGGGCAATGCAGCGTAACGCCCGGCGCCTTCGCCAGCAGCGCGAACAGCCGCTGCCCGGCGTCGTGCAGTTCGATCACCTGGCCAAGCGCATCGACCTGATAATCCTGCGCCTGCAGATTCACGAAACCGGCATGGCCGCGATCGCTGACGTGCACCTGAGTGATCGGCGTGGCGCAGTCGCGCAGCGCCGGCCAAACGCCGATGCGCGCCAGCTGTTGGCAGGTGCCCTGCGCCAATGCGATGGCGCGGGCGTCAAAGCCCGGATGGCTGCGGTCATCCGGCCGAGTCGCCTCGACCAGATCCACGGCCATTCTTCCCTGAGTAAGCGACGAGATAGCCAGCGCCAGCGTCGCGCCCGCCATACCGCCACCAACGATAATTACGCTCATTCCGTTACCTTGCCGCCGCCATCAAAGCCTCGATGGCATCGGCGTCTTTCACCACGGTGGCGGTCAGGTTTTCGTTGCCGTCGGCGGTGATCACGATGTCGTCCTCGATGCGGATGCCGATGCCGCGGTATTCCGCCGGCACGTCCGCATCCGGCGCAATGTACAGCCCCGGTTCCACGGTCAGCACCATGCCCGGCTCCAGCAGCCGATCGCGGCTCGGCGTGCCGTAGTGGCCGACGTCGTGCACGTCGAGGCCCAGCCAGTGGCTCAGCCCGTGCATGAAGAACTGCCGGTGCGCTTGTTCGGCGAGCAGCTGGTCGACTTCACCTTTCAAGACGCCCAGTTCCACCAGCCCGACCACCATGATGCGCACCACTTCGTCGTTGACTTCACGGATGCTGGTGCCGGGTTTGAACAATGCCAAAGCGCGCAGCAGCGACGCCAGCACAATGTCGTACACCGCGCGCTGCGGCTTGCTGAACTTGCCGTTGACCGGGAAGGTGCGGGTAATGTCGCCGGCATACCCCTGATACTCGCAGCCGGCGTCGATCAGCACCAAATCGCCGTCGCGCATCTGGCTCTCGTTCTCGGTGTAGTGCAAGATGCAGCCGTTTTCGCCGCTGCCGACGATGGTGTTGTAAGACGGGTAGCGGGCGCCGAGGCGGGTGAATTCATGGTGAATCTCCGCTTCCAGCTGGTATTCGAACATGCCAGGGCGGCATTTTTCCATCGCGCGGGTATGCGCCAGCGCGCTGATCTCACCGGCGCGGCGCATCACCGCCAGCTCTTCCGGCGATTTGAACAGGCGCATGTCGTGCAGCCACGGCCGCCAGTCGGTCACGGTGGCCGGCGCCTGCAGGTTCTGGCGGAACCCCTTGCGCAGCTTGTCCAGCGCGCCGAACAGGATCTGATCGGCGTAGGCATATTCGCCCTGCGCATGGTAGACCACGTCCAGGCCGTTGAGCAGCAGGTGCAGCTGGTCATTGATTTCATCGAACGGCAGCGCGCGATCCACGCCCAGCTTCGCCGGCGCAGCGTCTTGCCCCAGGCGGCGGCCAAACCAGATTTCCGCCGTCAGATCGCGCACCCGGTTGAACAACACGCTGTGGTTGTGCGTTTCGTCGCTTTTGATCAGCACCAGCACCGCCTCCGGCTCATTGAAGCCGGTCAGGTACCAAAAGTCGCTGTTCTGCCGATAGGGATAGTCTGAATCTGCACTGCGCGTCGTTTCCGGCGCAGAGAAAATAACCGCCGCACTGGCCGGCGCCATTTTCGCCAACAGCGCCTGACGGCGGTTGTTGAATTCCTGCTGAGTCATTACCTTCTCCTGAAATCATGCCATCCGCACCGCCGGCGGAGGGGCGATAAGACGCTTAGTGCAACGTCGGTTTGATGTTTTCCGGCGCCGTTGATTTGTGACGGGTGAATTCGCCGTGGCACATGATGGCGGCAACCCGCACATACTCCGCCACTTCTTCCAGCGACTGTTCCAATTCTTCCTGATCTTCGTCTTCGTCGTAGCCCAGCTGCGCGATGTTGCGCAGATCGTCGATCGCTTCCCCAACTTCGTCTTTCACCTGGGCCAGCTTCGGCTGCATCATCCCCAGGCCGAGCAGGAAGTGGTTGACCCAACCGGCCAGCGCGTCGGCGCGATCGAACACGCTGACGATCTCCCCTTCCGGCAGCATCAGTTGGAACAGGAATTCGTCGTCTTCGAGCGTTTCGCGCGTCACTTCATACAGCTGTTGCAGCGGTTGGCTGAGCGCCTGCGGGAAGGCGACGCCTTCGTTGGTCAGATCGTGCACCAGCGCCTGCCAGCCGGCATCACGGCTGCCGCCGCACAACAGGCCGCTGATCAGGCCATGCATTTCTGCCGCGGTCAGCGCCACCGACTGCTGGTTGAGGGCCACGGTCAAAGATTGGTAACTTGGAAATGTATTCTGTATAGACATGCGCATTCGTCATCGTTGGCAGGATAAGTTCGTGTTATGCTACCACCAAGGTCCGTCGCTATACCAGATAAGCGCGACACCTCAGTGGCTAGTTATAATCGCGATGTGGCAGGTTTCACACTGCGCCGTCGGGTGGCGAAAGTGCGGTAAATACGCATTTTGAAACCCTTTTTTGACTGGCAATGTGCGCCACAGTAGATTACAACCAGGTACTGAAAAAGGGGTTGTATCTTGGTACCGAGGTATATATAGTGGCGCCCGCTTTGACGGCCCGGCCAGGGCGGACAAGGCTGGCGCGAAATTTAGGCAGGAAGGTGGCATGTCTGCACAACCGGTAGATATTCAAATTTTTGGCCGCTCGTTAAGAGTCAATTGCCCGCCAGAACAACAAGATGCGTTGAATATGGCGGCGGACGATCTTAACCAACGGTTGCAAGATCTTAAAGTTCGCACTAGAGTCTCCAATACTGAGCAACTGGTTTTCATCGCGGCATTGAACGTCTGTCACGAACTTGCTCAAGAACGGTTGAAAACCCGTGACTATGCGTCCAATATGGAACAACGCATACGGATGCTGCAGCAGACCATTGAACAAGCGCTGCTTGAACAAGGTCGCATCTCTGAACGTCAGGATGCACAATTCGAATAACTTAAGTTGTTGAAATCACAGTTTCGGCAACGAGTACAAAATTTCTCTGAGATGTTCGCCAGCGGGCCAGTCCCCTGAGCCGATATTTAGTACAAACAGAATGTGTTGCTCCGCGATCGGTGAGCACGCTCGGTGCGCCGAGAAGCCTTAAGATTGCGACGGCACGTTCACCTTGAACCATGGGTTCAAGGGTTACAGCCTGCGACGGCATCTCGGAGATTCCCCTTCTCAGCGGTTTATGTGTGCCGAACGCCACACTGAGCAAGCCTGATACGATGCCTTTTCAACCCCAATTCGCGCAGCAGCGCCAAGCCATTCGTCAACTGATTCGCCAACGTCGGCGCGAGCTTACGCCGGGCCAGCAACGCTTTGCCGCAGAGAAAATAGCCGAGCGCCTCGTCGCGCATGCGCACATTAAGGCGGCGCACAGCATCGCGGTATTCCTGTCGTTTGACGGTGAACTCGATACCGGGCCGCTGATCGAGCAGCTGTGGACGCTCGGAAAACGGGTTTACCTGCCGGTGCTGCATCCGTTCAGCCCGGGCCACCTGCTGTTCCTGCGCTATGCGCCGGAAACGCCGCTGGTGCGCAATCGCTTCAATATTCTTGAACCGCGCCTCGATGTGCGCCAGGTGTTGCCGCTGGGCGAGCTGGACGTCGTGCTGACGCCGCTGGTAGCATTCGATCATACCGGGCAACGTCTGGGTATGGGTGGCGGCTTTTACGATCGCACCCTGCAAAACTGGCAGAGCGACGGCCCTTATCCCATCGGGCTGGCCCATGATTGCCAGCAGGTGGAGCACCTGCCGACCGAGCACTGGGATATCCCGCTGCCGGAAATCCTCACCCCGCTCTGCAGCTGGGCGTGGCACGAACCTAAATAGCAAAAGGCCGGATCGCTCCGGCCTTTTTCGTTGCGGCATGCCGCCTAATCAGAACAGCAGACGGGCGCGAATAGTGCCGTCGATGGCCTTCATGCGCTGCAGCGCGGCGTCGGCGCGCGCGGTTTCCGCTTCGATGTCGATCACCACGTAGCCGATTTCCGGGCCGGTTTGCAGATACTGCGCGGCGATGTTAACCCCCTCTTCGGCGAAGATCTGGTTAATCTGCGTCAGCACGCCCGGACGGTTTTCGTGGATGTGCAGCAGGCGGCTGGCGTTCGGGCCATGCGCCGGGAGCGACACTTCCGGGAAGTTGACGGCGGACAGGGTCGATCCGTTGTCGGAGTATTTCGCCAGCTTGCCGGCCACTTCGTCGCCGATGTTCTCCTGCGCTTCCTGAGTGGAGCCGCCGATGTGCGGCGTCAACAGCACGTTGTCGAACTCACACAGCGGCGAGTTGAACGGATCGCTGTTGGTTGCCGGCTCTTCCGGGAAGACGTCGATCGCCGCGCCCGCCAGGTGATTGCTGGCCAGCGCATCGCACAGCGCGGGAATATCCACCACGGTGCCGCGCGAGGCGTTGATCAGAATGGCGCCTGGTTTCATCAGCGCCAGCTCTTCCGCTCCCATCATGTTCTTGGTGGCCAGCGTTTCCGGCACGTGCAGCGTCACCACGTCGCTCATATTGAGCAGATCGGACAGATGGCGCACCTGCTGCGCATTACCTAACGGCAGCTTGTTCTCGATATCGTAGAAGAACACCTTCATGCCCAGCCCTTCGGCCAGAATGCCAAGCTGGGTGCCGATATGGCCGTAGCCGATGATACCCAGCTTTTTACCGCGCGCCTCATAGGAGCCCACGGCCAGTTTGTGCCACACGCCGCGGTGCGCCTTGGCGTTGGCGGCCGGAATGCCGCGCAGCATCAACAGCAGCTCGCCCAGCACCATTTCGGCCACGGATCGGGTATTGGAGAAGGGGGCGTTGAAGACCGGAATACCGCGTTTGGTCGCCGCTTTCAGATCAACCTGGTTGGTGCCGATGCAGAAGCAGCCCACCGCCACCAGTTTTTCTGCGGCGGCAAACACCTCTTCGGTCAGATGCGTACGCGATCGGATGCCGACGAAGTGTGCATCGCGGATGGATGCCTTCAGCGATTCGGTGTCTAACGCACCCTTGTGGTATTCGATGTTGGTATAACCGGCGGCACGTAAATTATCGACCGTGCTCTGATGAACCCCTTCCACCAACAGGAATTTAATCCTGTCTTTCTCCAATGATACTTTTGCCATTTACCCGACCCTATGTTCAGACTTCAGAAGCGGCTGTGACGACACAGCTCCCATCCAACATAACAAAAATAACGCGGGCGGCAATACAAACGATTGCCTGCCCGGCAGGACAAGGCGCAGCGTTGATGGCGGTTTACGGCAGAAAATGCCATAGGGAAAGTTTTCGGCAGAAGCTTTGGGGAGTCAGGTTTCACAATGTGATATAAGTCACCAAATTTGCCGTTTTTCAGAAAAGATATTTTAACCGAAGAATTATGCGGCCCGGCGCTACCGGGCCACAGACGGCGGAGGCTTATTTGACCACTTTCACGCCTTCCGGGGTGCCGACCAGCGCCACGTCCGCGCCGCGGTTGGCGAACAGCCCCACGGTCACCACGCCGGCGATGCCGTTGATCTTGTTCTCCAGCGCGATGGCGTCGGTGATGCTCAGGTTATGCACATCGAGGATCACGTTGCCGTTGTCGGTCACCACGTTCTGACGATACTCCGGCAGGCCACCGAGTTTCACCAGCTCACGCGCCACGTAAGAGCGGGCCATCGGGATCACTTCCACCGGCAGCGGGAACTTGCCCAGCACGTCCACTTGTTTGCTGGCGTCGACGATGCAGATGAATTTCTTGGCGATGGCGGCGATGATCTTCTCGCGCGTCAGCGCAGCGCCGCCTCCCTTGATCATCTGCATATGGCCGTTGATTTCGTCCGCGCCGTCCACGTAGATATCGAGCGAGTCCACTTCGTTGCTGTCGAACACGTGGATGCCGAGGCTTTTCAGCTTGGCGGTGGAGGCGTCGGAGCTGGATACCGCGCCTTCGATCTGGTGCTTGATGGAGCCCAGCGCGTCAATAAAGTGGGCGGCGGTAGAGCCGGTGCCGACCCCGACGATGGTGCCCGGCGTCACGTATTCCAGCGCCGCCCAACCCACCGCTTTTTTCAGTTCATCCTGCGTCATAATATGTCCCTTGCCTCTGTACGAAAACGTGTGCGTATTATAGGGTAAAACGCTGTTTTTCACGCCGGCAGGATCACACTTATTTACCGCAGCCCGCATTTTTACCCGCTTGGCGGCGAGGTGGGGGCGTGATTTTCCACCTGCGCCGTGCGCAAAATGTGGCATAGTGCCGGTATCATTCTAATTTAAGGGATATCTTTCCGATGAAACGCCCAGACTATCGTACGCTGCAAGCGCTGGACGCGGTGATCCGTGAGCGCGGCTTCGAGCGCGCCGCTCAAAAACTCTGTATCACGCAATCGGCGGTATCCCAACGCATCAAACAGCTGGAAAACCTGTTCGGCCAACCGCTGCTGGTTCGTACCGTGCCGCCGCGCCCGACCGAACAAGGGCAAAAGCTGTTGGCGCTGCTGCATCAGGTGGAATTGCTGGAAGAAGAGTGGCTGGGCAACGACACCGGCGTCGACACGCCGCTGCTGCTGTCGCTGGCGGTCAACGCCGACAGTCTGGCAACCTGGCTGCTGCCAGCGCTGAAGCCGGTGCTGGCGGACTCCCCCATTCGCCTGAATCTGCAGGTGGAAGATGAAACCCGCACCCAGGAGCGGCTGCGCCGCGGTGAGGTGGTGGGCGCGGTGAGTATTCAGCCGCAGCCGCTGCCGAGCTGCCTGGTGGATCGGCTGGGGGCGCTGGATTACCTGTTCGTGGCCTCCCGCGGCTTCGCCGAGCGCTACTTCCCGAACGGCGTCACCCGCTCCGCGCTGCTGAAAGCGCCGGCGGTGGCCTTCGACCATCTCGACGACATGCACCAGGCATTCCTGCAGCAGAACTTCGATCTGTCGCCGGGCAGCGTGCCCTGCCACATCGTGAACTCGTCGGAAGCCTTCGTGCAGCTGGCACGCCAGGGCACCACCTGCTGTATGATCCCTCACCTGCAGATCGAAAAGGAGCTGGCATCCGGTGAACTGATCGATCTGACGCCGGGGCTGTACCAGCGCCGCATGCTGTACTGGCACCGCTTCGCGCCGGAAAGCCGCATGATGCGCAAAGTGACCGACGCGCTGCTGGAACACGGCCACCAGGTGCTGCGCCAGGATTAAAACGAAAAAAGGTTCGCCGCAGCGAACCTTTTCTTCAATACGAACACCTTACTGCGCGGCGTTGCGCTGCAGCTCGAACACCACATCCACCTGATCGTCGAAGTGAATGCTTTGCTGTTCATAGGTTTGCGCCGCGTCGCTTTCCGCCGCCGCACCGGCCGCCTTATACATCCGCGCTACCGGCATCGGCTGGTAGTTGGCGACCCGGTAGCGAATGCTGTACACCGGCCCCAGCTTGGCGTGGAAGCCTTTGGCCAGGGATTCGGCCTGCTGAGTCGCGTTCTCGATCGCTTTTTGCCGCGCCTGCTCACGATACACGTCCGGTTTGGCCACACCCAGCTCCACTGCGCGGATCTCGTTCAGGCCGGATTTCAGCGCGCCGTCCAGCAGCTCGTTCAACTTGTCCAACTGACGCAGGGTCACCTGCACCTGGCGCACCGCCCGGTAGCCCTTCAGCACCGACTCGCCGGTTTTCAGGTAGTCATATTCCGGCTGGGTGCGCAGGTTGGCGGCGCTGATGTCTTTCTTCTCGATGTTATTTTTCTGCAGGAAATCAAAGTACTGCGCCACACGCTCGTCCACCTGCTTCTTCGCCTGGGCGGCGTCTTTGGAGGAAACGCTCACTTCGATCGCCAGGGTGGCGATATCCGGCGTGGCGTCCACGCTGGCGGTGCCGGAGGTGACGACGTGCGGCCCTTCAGGCACTTCAGCCGCCTGCAGCGCCATCGGTAACGTCCCTAATCCGACCATTGCGGCCATAGCCAATGCTTTTAGCTTCACAGTGTCTCCTTAATGACAGGCTGTCTCTGATCGCCGGCTTTTCCCTGTGAGAACCGCCGGATTCCTGGCATCAAACGTAGCATATCGCGCGGCGTTTTGAATTCGGATTAGTGACAAATTCTTATAAATTTGCCCCCTGCCAGGCCAGCTGCAGCGCGATGCCCCACATCACCAGCCCGACCAGCGCGTTGATGATGCGCTGCGCCCGCTGCGTGTTCAGCCACGGCGCCAACCAGGAGGCCAGCAGCGCCAGCCCGAAGAACCACACCGCCGACGCGCTGACCGCCCCGAGCGCGAACCAGGAGCGCACGTCCGCCGTCAGCTGCCCGCCCAAACTGCCGAGCACCACAAAGGTATCCAGATAAACGTGCGGGTTCAGCCAGGTGACCGCCAGCATGGTGACCACGATGCGCCAGCGGCTCTGCGCCAGCTCCTGCGCCGCGGCCTGCGCCGGTTGCGGGCTGAAGGCGGAACGGAACGCGCCCCACCCGTACCACAGCAGAAACGCCACCCCGCCCCAGGTGACCAGCGCCAGCAGCAGCGGCGAGCGGGTCAGCAAGGCGCTGCCGCCGAAAATACCGGCGCAGATCAGCACGATATCGCTCAATGCGCACAGCGAAGCAATCATCAAATGATACTGGCGGCGAATGCCCTGATTCATCACGAATACGTTCTGCGGGCCCAGCGGCAGGATCATGGCGGCGCTCAGGGCAAAGCCCTGCAGGAAGACGGCTAGCATGGGGATTCCTCGAATGATAAAAGGCGCCGGACGAGGGCGCGTGTCGGTCAACACGCGCATCATACGAGGAAGCGATCATTAGGTGAAATTGATGTTTCTAATCCAGTATCAGCGACGCTAATACTCAAATCGGCGTGACGAAACCCAGCTCCTGCGAGATGCGTTGCGCGGTGGCCAGCACCGGTTTAATCAGGCTTTTGACGCCGATTTGCTGCAGCTTGGCGGTCGGCAGAGAAACCGACACCGCATAAGGCACGCGCTGTTGAATATCGAACACCGGCGCTGCCACGCAGGAGACCCCCAGCTCGTTTTCCTCGCGATCCATCGCCATGCCGCGCTGGCGAATATCGGCCAACTCCTCATGCATCTTCGGCAGCTCGGTGATGGTATTGCGCGTCAGCGTCTGAATCTCCTGCTGGTGAGTCTGCCAGTAGTGGGCCGGGTAATCATCGTTGCCGTAGGCCATGAAGATTTTCCCCATCGCCGAACAGTACAGCGGCATATGCTGACCGATATAGGCGCGGGTGCGCATCATGCCGGTGGTCGGCTCCAGCTTGTAGATCAGGATGACGTGGTCGTCTTCGCGGCTGGAGAAGTTGACCGTCTCGCCCACTTCCAGGTTCAGCTGTTCCAAATGCGGCGCAGCCACGTGAATGATATTGAGTGACGACAGCGCCTTCTGGCCGATGGAAATGAACTTGGTGGTCAGGCGGTAGCTGCCCGGCGACGGCGCCTGGGTCACATAGCCGCTGGTGTGCAACCCCTGCAGCAAGCGGTGCACCGTGCTCTTGTTCATACCGGCCAGCTCGGACAGATGCGCCAGCGGACATCCGTTGGGGAAATTGCTCAGGATCTCAATCAACTGCAAACCGCGGAACAGGCTTTGGCTGCCCAGCGGTTTGTCTTTCTTGTCATCTTTCTCGTCGACGGCTTTCAGGCTCATAGCGAAAATCTCTCCAGTGTCGAACCGCCAACCGGCGCTGCGGCGAAGTCAGCAGGCTCTTTGCCGGGCATGTTACCCCAAGGCCTGCATCAGGTGAAGACGGAACGCCGTTTCATTGTCCGCAGCGGGCCAAAAATCCGCAATATTTCCCCCTTATTGAAGTGAGCCATCGGTCACACTTCCGCAAAGTAAAAAATAACTCATTGTTTAATATCAATAATTAAAACCTCATCGCCTTTGATTTAGCGCAACGAACGTCATATTATTTTTGAAATTGAATTTCGCATGTTGAAATTTAAAGGCCAGATACTCACCAGCGGTTTAGCTGATTTGCCCGGCATCTTCGCACGGGCGCAACACCAGGGGCGCATCACATGACTATCGATAATGCGGCACAGCCCATCCTTACCCTCAGCCACATCGTCAAACGATTTGGCGGCAACGTGGCGGTCAACGACGTCAGCCTGCAGGTGATGCCGGGCGAGGTTCTGGCGCTGCTGGGCGAAAACGGCGCCGGCAAATCGACGCTGATCAAAGTGCTGGCGGGCGTCTACCCGCGCGACGGCGGCGATATTCGTTTTCAGGGCGCAAGCATCACCTCCGCCGCCGCGATAAAAAGCGCCAGCCGCCAGCCGATCGCCTTTATTCATCAGGATCTCGGCCTGATTGAATGGATGACGGTGGCGGAGAACATGGCGCTGGTGATGGGGTTTCCCCGCCGCTTTGGGTTGATCGACTGGCGCGCCATTCGCCGCCGGGCGGCGCAGGCGCTGCAAGACGTCGGCATCGCGCTCGATCCCGATGCGCGCGTCTTCGAACTCTCGCGCACCGAAAAATCGCTGCTGGCGATCGCCCGCGCGGTGGCGGTCAATGCCGAGCTGCTGGTGCTGGATGAACCGACCGCCTCCCTGCCCGCCAACGACGTGCGTCATCTGTTCGCCGTGATCAACCGGCTGCGCGCCAAAAAGGTCGGCATGATTTACGTCACCCACCGCCTGGACGAAGTGATCGAAATCGCCGATCGGGTCTGCGTAATGCGCGACGGGCGCTATGTCGCCGGCGGCCGCACCGCCGACTACTCGCTGCGCGATCTGGTGCAAACCATCGTCGGCGAAGCGATGGCGGACGATCAGCGCGAACCGCTGCCGGAACATCGTCCGCCGGTGCTGCAGCTCGATAGCGTCACGGTGGGCGACATCGGCCCGGTGAGCTTCGATTTGCAGCCGGGCGAGATGCTGGCGCTGGCCGGCCTGCGCGGGGCCGGGCAAGAAGAGATTGGCCGGCTGCTGTTCGGGTTGCGCCAGGCCGACGGCGGCGCGATTCGGTTTCGCGATCGGCCCTATCAGGCGAGCTCCCCACAGCAGGCGATGGCCTGCGGCGTTTCGCTGGTCGCGGGCGATCGCACCGGCGAAAGCCTGGTGATGTCGATGAGCGTGCGTGAAAACCTGTTTATCAACCCCTGCGCCAGCGGCCACCGGCTGCTCTCCCGCTACGGGCGGCGAGCGGAGATCGGCGCCAGTTGGTGGAAGGTGCAGCTGTTCGACGTACGCCCCAAGGACGTCAATATCGATATCAGCGCGCTGTCCGGCGGCAACCAGCAAAAGGTGGTGATGGCGCGCTGGATGCATCTGGGGGCGCCGCTGCTGATCCTCGAAGATCCCACCGCCGGCGTGGACGTCGGCGCGCGAGCGGAAATCTACCACCTGCTGAATAAATCCCTGGCGGAAGGCGTGGCGGTGCTGGTGATCTCCAACGATTTCGAGGAGATCGCCCATATTTGCAACCGCGCACTGGTATTCAACCGCGGGAAAGTGGTCGGCGAGCTGAAAAATCAGCAGGTGTCATTCGCCAATTTATTGGAGCTGGCCTCTGCCAGCACCGGGGAAAGCGTCGCAATCACGTCAGAATCCGAGGTAGGCCATGTCTAAAACATCCGTTAAATCAACCGCGTTGGAGCAGCGCGTCAGTCTGGCGCAGGACGGCGCCGGCCCGTGGCTGATGCAGGTCCTCACCCGCTATGGCCTGCTGCTGCTGTGCATCGCGCTGGTCGTGCTGTTCTCACTGCTCACCCCCTCCTTCGCATCAATGCTGACGCTGCAGGCTATCTTGTCGAGCAAGGCCAAAATCGCCCTGTTGGCGCTGGCGGCGACCATCCCGATGATCGTAGGCAAGATCGATCTTAACGTCGGTTTCGGCATTGTGCTGTGGCACATTCTGGCGATCACGCTGCAGGTGGAATACGGCTTCTCCTGGCAGATGGCGGTGCTGACGGTGCTGGCGATCTCGGCGCTGTACGGGTTGCTGAACGGCATTCTGGTGGCGCTGGCCGATATCGACAGCTTCGTCGCCACTCTCGGCTCCGGCACCGTACTGTACGCCATTGCCCTGTGGCACTCCGGTGGGCGGCAGATCGTCGGCGACTTGCCGGATGCCTTTATCGCACTGCACCACACCGAGATCGCCGGCATTCCAATCGTGGCGTTTTACGTGCTGATCGTCGCGGTGGTGCTGTGGCTCATCACCGAACACACCCCGCTCGGCCGCTGCATGTATGCGGTGGGCGGCAACCCGGCGGCGGCGCGCCTGAACGGCATCTCGGTCAACCGCTTTACCATCGGCGCCTTCATCGCCTCCAGCGTGCTCACCGGTTTCAGCGGCGTGTTGATCGCCGCCGAACAGGGCGTCGGCCAGGCCAGCGTCGGCATGGACTATCTGCTGCCGGCGCTGGTCGGCGCCTTCCTCGGCAGCACCACCATTCGCCCAGGGCGCGTCAACGTCTGGGGTACCGTGGTCGGCATCGCCATTCTGGCTATCGGCATCGCCGGCATTCAGCAGTTCGGCGGCGAATTCTGGGTCGAGCCGCTGTTCAACGGCGCGACGCTGTTGCTGTCGATCACCCTGGCCGGCTATGCCCAACGCCGTCGGCTGCTCAATCAGAAAGCGGTACAACGCAGCCAGGCGACGCCGGCTGACAACAACAATCAGACAGCGACCCACCCTTAAACCAGGAGCACACCATGAAACGCATTTGGCTGTTACCGGGGTTCACCACATTCTTGCTCGCCGCATCGCCGGCCTGGGCCGACGCCTATCTCGATCAGGCCACCGCCGCCGTCGCGAAGGCTACCGCCAGCGCCACCCAGTGGGACGGCCCCACCAGCGGCCCGCAGCTGCAGGCCAACAAGAAGATCATTTTTATCGCCTCCGACATGAAGAACGGCGGCGTGCAAGGGGTGCAACAGGGGTTGAGCGAAGCGGCGAAAGCCGCCGGCTGGAAGCTGGAAACGCTCGACGGCGGCGGCTCGGTGAAAGATCAGCTGGCATCGCTCAATCAGGCCATCGCCCAAAAACCGGACGGCATCGTGATCGGCGGCTGGAACCCTAACGTCGCCAAGATCCCGCTGAAAAAGGCCGTGCAGCAGGGCATCGTGCTGACCGCCTGGCACGCGGTGCCGGAACCGGGCCCCATCGCCAAATACAACGTGTTCTATAACGTCACATCGGATTCCAACGAAGTGGCGCGCATCGCCGCGCAATACGCGGTGGTGCAATCCGGCGGCAAGGCGAGCGTGTTGATCTTCACCGACTCGCTGTACCAAATCGCCTTGGACAAGGCCAACGTCATGAAAGAAGAGATCGCCAAATGCAGCGGCTGTACGCTGCTGGAATTCATCGACACGCCGCTGGCCGATACCGCCAACCGCATGCCGGCGATGACCTTCAGCCTGCTGCAGAAGTACGGCGACAAATTCCAATATGCGCTGGCGATCAACGATCTGTACTTCGACTTTATGGCGCCGGCGCTGAAGACCGCTGGCAAAGGCGGCAAGAACGCACCTTACAACGTATCGGCCGGCGACGGTTCGATCTCCGCTTATCAGCGTATCCGCTCGGGCGACAGCCAGTCGGCGACGGTGCCGGAACCCTTGAAGCTGCACGGTTGGCAACTGCTGGACGAATTCAACCGCGCCTTCGCCAAGCAGCCGCCTTCCGGCTACGTCACCCCAGCGCATCTGGTGACCCGCGACAATATCGCCGCCGACGGCGGCGCCAATAACCTGTATGACCCGCAAAACGATTACCAGGGCCACTACAAAGCGATCTGGGGCGTGAAGTGAACGGCGATTCATTGCACGCACACGCCCGGCTCGAGCGCCTGTGTTCGCCGGCGATCTGGGCCGAGGGGCCGGTCTGGCTGCCGCAGGAGGATGCGGTGGTGTTCAGCGACGTGAAAGGCAATCGCATGTTCCGCTGGTCGCGCCGGGGTGAGCTGACCCTATACCGCTCGCCGTCGCACTACGCCAACGGCAATGCGTGCGACGGCGAAGGGCGCGTGGTCAGCTGTGAACACGGGCGGCGCGGCATCAGCCGCACCGAAAGCGATGGCGAGGTGCGCCTGTTGATCGATCGCGTCGACGGCAAGCGCTTTAACTCGCCGAACGACGTGGCGGTGCGTTCCGACGGCACCCTGTGGTTCACCGATCCGCCCTACGGCATCATCGGCGACGAAGAGGGCTACAAATCAGAAAGCCAGGTAATCGGCTGCTATCTCTACAGCTTCGATCCACGCGACGGTTCGCTGACTATCGCCGCCTGCGACCTGCAGCGCCCAAACGGCCTGGCGTTTTCACCGGATGAAAAATGGCTGTACGTCGCGGACATGTCGATCGTGGATTTTCCGACGCTGGGCCGCCGCGAGCTGCGCGTCTATGCGGTCAACGGCCGCGAGCTGGAAGCCGGCCGCCGTTTTGCAACGGTGGGGCCCGGTTTTCCGGACGGCTTCTGCGTCGATCGAGCCGGCAATCTGTTTTGCAGCTGTGCCGACGGCGTGCTGGTCTTTGATCCACAGGGGCGACAGATCGACAAAATCAGCGTGCCGGAACGCGTCTCCAATTGTACCTTCGGCGGCCCGAACGGCGATGAACTCTATATCACCGCCACCACCTCGCTCTACCGCATGGTGCTGAACACCCGCGGTTAGCCGGGATCTCGCAAGACGCAGGGTGGGTTTCGATCCGCCCTGCTTTGTCACGTCTGAAGCACGCCATCTCCACCAAAATGTGGCGACGATCACAAAATCACCACTCAATTTTAACGTCATGTTTTTCATGAATAATTTTACTCCCCCTTGCTTTGACTTCCCTGAATCGCCGGGATAGCATTTATTTGAAATGCAATTTCGTATATTGAAATTTAGCGAACCAAAAACAGGCGATTCGCACAGGTGGAGATCCGGCATGAGAGTGAGTTACAGCGAGTTAAAACACCAATTCAAACGCGTGCTGCTGGCGCGCGGCGTGGCGGAGCACACCGCCGATGACTGCGCCGGCATGTTCGCCGACACCACCGCCAGCGGCGTTTATTCCCACGGCGTTAACCGCTTTCCGCGCTTTATTCAGCAGCTGGACGCCGGTGATATCGTGCCGGACGCCGAACCCAGCAAACTGTTGTCTCTGGGGGCGATCGAGCAATGGGATGCGCACCAGGGCATCGGCAACCTTACCGCCCGCCGCATGATGGATCGCGCCATGCAGTTAGCCGACGATCATGGCATCGGCCTGGTGGCGCTGCGCAACGCCAACCACTGGATGCGCGGCGGCGGCTACGGCTGGCAGGCGGCGGAGAAAGGCTATATCGGCATTTGCTGGACCAACTCGATCGCCGTGATGCCGCCGTGGGGCGCCAAAACGTGCCGTATCGGCACCAACCCGCTGATCGTCGCCGTGCCCGGCAACCCGATCACCATGGTGGACATGTCGATGTCGATGTTTTCCTACGGCGCGCTGGAGCTGAACCGGCTGGCGGGCAAAACCCTGCCAGTGGACGGCGGCTTCGACAACGACGGCCACCTGACCCGCGATCCGGCCACCATCGAAGAGAATCGGCGCATTTTGCCAATGGGGTATTGGAAAGGATCGGCGCTGTCGATCGTGCTGGACATGATCGCCACCCTGCTGTCCGGCGGCGCCTCGGTGGCGGAAGTGACGGAAGATCACCGCGACGAATACGGCGTCTCGCAGGTGTTCATCGCGATTGAGATAGACCGGTTGATCGACGGCGACAGCCGCGATCAAAAACTGCAGCGCATCATGGATTACGTCACCAGCGCCGAACGGGACAACCCCGACGTCGCCATTCGCCTGCCGGGCCACAAGTTCCCGCGCATTCTGGAAGAAAACCTGCGCGACGGTATTCCGGTCGACGAACGGGTTTGGGCGCGCATTCAGGCGCTGTAACGGGAGGATCATCATGATATTCGGCCACATCGCCAACACCGCGCCCGAGCAGTACCCAGCGCCGGTCGCCAACGCCGTCGCCTATCTGCAGCGCACCGATTTCAGCGTCTTGCCCGCAGGGCGCTATGAAGATCCCGCCACCGGCTACGTGGTGCAAGTGCTGGATCTGCATACCCAACCGCCGGATGCGCTGCGCCCGGAAGTACACCGGCAAAACGTCGACGTGCAGTTTCTGGTCAGCGGTACCGAGCTTATCGGCGTAGCGGCGGACAACGGCGACAACGTCATTCATCAGGAACTGCTGGCGCAGCGCGACATCCTGTTTTATCAGAACGTCACCGACGAATCCTGGCTCACGATGCGGCCCGGCAACTTCGCGGTATTTTTTCCGCAGGACGTGCATCGCCCGGCCTGCATTAACCAACGCCCCTGCGCGATACGCAAGGTGGTGGTGAAGATACCGCTGGCGTCGTTTAGCGCCTGATAGACGCAACACCCGTAACGATAACAACACCGGTCCATGAGGCCTGTGCGGGCGCCCTTGCGCCCAAATCAAGCAAAACAATAACGCCCGACCCTACAAAAAGCGAACATCGAAAGAGGTCCTTATGAATACAGCCTCCGTTTCCGTCAGCCAAAGCCAGGCGATACCCAAGCTCCGCTGGCTGAGGATCGTGCCGCCTATCCTCATTACCTGCATCATTTCTTACATGGACCGGGTCAACATCGCCTTCGCCATGCCCGGTGGCATGGATGACGAACTCGGCATCACCGCCTCGATGGCCGGGCTGGCCGGCGGCATCTTCTTCATCGGTTACCTGTTTCTGCAGGTGCCCGGCGGCAAGCTGGCGGTATACGGCAACGGCAAGAAATTCATCGGCTGGTCACTGTTGGCCTGGGCGGTGATCTCGGTACTGACCGGCCTGGTCACCAACCAGTACCAGCTGCTGTTCCTGCGCTTCGCCCTCGGCGTTTCCGAAGGCGGCATGCTGCCGGTGGTGCTGACCATGATCAGCAACTGGTTCCCGGATAAGGAGCGCGGCCGCGCCAACGCCATCGTCATCATGTTCGTACCGATCGCCGGCATTCTCACCGCCCCGCTGTCGGGTTGGATCATCACCGCCTGGGACTGGCGCATGCTGTTCCTGGTGGAGGGCGCTCTCTCGCTGGCGGTGATGGCGCTGTGGTATTTCACCATCAGCAACCGGCCCCAAGAGGCCAAATGGATCTCGCAGGCGGAAAAAGAGTATCTGGTGAAGACCCTGCACGACGAACAGCTGCTGATCAAAGGAAAAACGGTGCGCAACGCCTCGCTGCGCCGGGTGCTGGGCGACCGGATCATGTGGCAGCTGATCCTGGTGAATTTCTTCTACCAGACCGGTATCTACGGCTACACCCTGTGGCTGCCGACCATTTTGAAAGGGCTGACCCACGGCGATATGGAGCAAGTGGGCCTGCTGGCTATCTTGCCCTATATCGGCGCCATCTTCGGCATGCTGATCATCTCCACCCTCTCCGATCGCACCGGCAAGCGCAAAGTCTTCGTCGCCCTGCCGCTGGCCTGCTTTGCCGCCTGCATGGCGCTGTCGGTGCTGCTGAAGGATCACGTCTGGTGGTCTTACGCTGCGCTGGTCGGCTGCGGCGTGTTTATTCAGGCGGCGGCCGGGGTGTTCTGGACCATCCCGCCCAAATTGTTCAACGCCGAAGTGGCCGGCGGCGCGCGCGGCGTGATCAATGCGCTGGGCAACCTCGGCGGCTTTTGCGGCCCGTATATGGTCGGCGTCCTGATCAGCCTGTTCAGCAAGGATGTCGGCGTCTACAGCCTGGCGGCCTCGTTGGCGATCGCCTCCGTGCTGGCGTTGATGCTGCCCAATAAATGCGACCACAGCGCGAGGAGCGAATGATGGAATATTGGCTGGGGCTCGACTGCGGCGGTACCTTCATCAAGGCGGGTTTATACGACCGCAGGGGCCATGAACACGGCGTTGCGCGGCGCAATCTGGCGATCGTCGCGCCGCAGCCCGGCTGGGCCGAGCGCGATATGGCGTCGCTGTGGCGCACCGCCGCCGACGTGATCCGTGAAGTGCTGTCCGCCAGCGGCGTCGCCGCCGGCGCCATCCAGGCCATCGGCATCTCGGCGCAGGGTAAGGGGGCGTTTCTGCTGGATAAGCAGGGGCAGCCGCTGGGCAACGCCATGCTCTCTTCCGATCAGCGCGCGCTGGCGCTGGTGCAGGAATGGCAACGGCAGGGCGTGCCGCAGGCGCTGTATCCGCAAACGCGCCAAACGCTGTGGACCGGGCACCCGGTCTCGCTGCTGCGCTGGCTGAAGCGGCATCAGCCGGAACGTTACGCCCGCATCGGCAGCGTGCTGATGGCGCACGACTACCTGCGCTATTGCCTGACCGGCGAGCTGGCCTGCGAAGAAACCAATATCTCCGAATCCAACCTGTATCAGATGCGCAGCGGACGCTATGACCCGGCGCTGGCGCAGCTGCTGGGTATCGGCGACATCATGCCCGCCCTGCCGACGATTGTCGGTTCGGCCGAGATCGCCGGGCGCGTCGCGGCAAACGCCGCGGCCATCACCGGCCTGCAAACCGGCACCCCGGTGGTCGGCGGGTTGTTCGACGTGGTGTCCACCGCGCTGTGCGCCGGACTGCAGGACGAAACCCGACTCAATGCGGTGATGGGGACCTGGTCGGTCACCAGCGGCATCACCGACGCCATCGTCGAGGGTTTCGATCATCCCTTTGTCTATGGCCGCCACGCCGAAAACGGCCAATACATCGTGCACGAAGCCAGCCCCACTTCCGCCGCCAACCTGGAGTGGTTCTGTCACCAATGGGGGCTGCAGGACTACGACCAGCTTAACCGCTGGGTCGCCGCCCTGCCGAAAGCCGCCGGCGATCTGCTGTTCGCCCCTTTCCTGTATGGCTCCAACGCCGGCCTGGGGCTGAGCGCCAGCTTCTACGGTCTGCAGGCCTTCCACCAGCGCGAGCACCTGGTGCAGGCGATCTACGAAGGCGTGGTGTTCTGCCACATGACGCACCTTAACCGCATGCGCCGGCGTTTCCCTGAGGCACAGGCGCTGCGCGTGACCGGCGGCCCCGCCAAATCCCTCCCCTGGATGCAAATGTTCGCCGACGTCAGCGGCCTGCCGGTTGAGCTGCCGCAGGTGGAAGAAACCGGCTGTCTGGGCGCGGCGATGGCGGCCATGGTCGGCAGCGACGTCTTCAACGATTTCACCGCCGCCCAGCACCGGCTGGCGCCGCGTATCGAGCGGCTGCTGCCTGATGCGGCCGCTGCCGAAGCTTACGACAACAAACACCAACGTTATCAGGCGCTGATTGCTGCATTGCAACATCTGCAGTCCGCCAACAAGGAGGCCCCATGAGCACGAAACCGCGCCTGCAGCTGGCGCTCGATCAAACCCGTTTGGATACGGCGCTGCGCACCGCCGAGACCCTCAGCCCCCATGTGGACATCATCGAGGCCGGTACCATTTTGTGCATCAGCGCCGGCATTCAGGCGGTTAGCGCGCTGCGCGAGCGCTGCCCGCAGCACACGCTGGTGGCCGACCTCAAGGTGGCCGACGCCGGTGCGACGCTGGCCGAGCAGGCCTTCGGCCAGGGCGCGAACTGGATGACGGTGATCTGCGCCGCGCCGTTGGCCACCATGGCCAGCGCGCGGGAGGTCGCCGAGCGTCACGGCGGTGAAATCCAGATCGAACTGTTCGGCCGCTGGACATTGGAGGATGCGCGGCAATGGCGCGGCCTCGGCATCCGCCAGGCGATCTATCACCGCGGCCGCGACGCGCAGGCCAGCGGGCAAACCTGGGGCCGGCAGGATTTGGATCGGATGAAGGCGCTGTCCGATCTGGGCATCGAGCTGTCGGTGACCGGCGGCATCACGCCCGCCGACCTGCCGCTGTTTAAAGAGATCGCCGTCACCGCCTTTATCGCCGGCCGCGCGCTGGCCGAGGCCGGCGATCCGCCGGCGGCCGCCAGGCAGTTCCGCACCGCCATCGATGACATCTGGAGATCATGATATGCGTCAGCACCCGTTGGGAATTTACGAGAAAGCGCTGCCGAAACACCTGAGCTGGCCCGAACGCCTGGCGCTGGCCAAGGCTTGCGGCTTCGACTTCGTCGAAATGTCGGTGGACGAAAGCGATGAACGTCTGGCGCGCCTGAGCTGGAGCAAAGCTCAGCGCCTGGCACTGGTGGACGCCATGCTGGAAACCGGCATCCGCATTCCGTCTATGTGCCTCTCCGGCCACCGGCGCTTCCCGTTTGGCAGCCACGATCCGGCGCTGCGACAGCGCGCCTTCGACGTGATGGAACAGGCCATTCAGCTGGCCAAAGATGTCGGTATCCGGACGATCCAGCTGGCCGGCTACGACGTGTATTACGAAGAGCAGGACGAGGGGACGCTGGCGCGCTTTAGCGAAGGCATGCAGTGGGCGGTAGACCGTGCCGCCGCCGCCCAGGTGATGCTGGCGGTGGAAATTATGGATACCGCCTTTATGAACTCGATCGGGAAATGGAAAGCCTGGGACACCCTGTTGGCCTCGCCGTGGTTCACGGTGTATCCGGACGTCGGCAACCTCAGCGCCTGGGGCAACGACGTGCCGCGCGAGCTGGAGCTGGGCATCGATCGCATCGCCGCCATTCACCTGAAAGACACCTACCCGGTCACCGCCACTTCGCCGGGGCAATTCCGTGACGTGCCGTTTGGCGAAGGCTGCGTCGACTTCGTCGAGGTGTTTCGCACGCTGCAGCGCCTCAATTACCGCGGCGCATTCCTGATTGAGATGTGGACAGAAAAAGCCGAGGAGCCGGTGGCCGAGATCGTTCAGGCCCGCCGCTGGATCGAACAGAAAATGCAACAAGGGGGCATGACATGCTGACTCAGTTAAAACAACAGGTGCTGGAGGCCAATCTCGATCTGCCGCGCCATAAGCTGGTGACCTTTACCTGGGGCAACGTCAGCGCGGTGGATCGCGAACGCGGTCTGGTGGTGATCAAGCCTTCCGGCGTTGAATACGAGCATATGACGGCGGAGGATATGGTGGTGGTCGATCTGGCCAGCGGCCGCACCGTCGAGGGGGCAAAAAAACCGTCGTCGGACACCGCCACCCATCTGGCGCTGTACCGCGAATTTGCCGATATCGGCGGCATCGTCCACACCCATTCGCGCCACGCCACCATCTGGGCGCAGGCCGGGCTGGACATCCCCGCCTGGGGAACCACCCACGCCGACTATTTTTATGGCGCGATCCCCTGCACTCGCCTGATGACCCAGGATGAAATTGAGCACGATTACGAACTGGAAACCGGCAACGTGATTATCGAAACCTTCCGCCGGCGCGATATCAATCCCAACGCTATCCCAGCGGTACTGGTCAATGCCCACGGCCCCTTCGCCTGGGGCAAAGACGCCCACAACGCGGTGCATAATGCGGTGGTGCTGGAAGAAATTGCCTACATGGGCATTTTCTCGCGCCAGCTGACGCCGGGCATTCACAGCATGCAGCGCGAGCTGTTGGACAAACACTATCTGCGCAAACACGGCCAAAACGCCTACTACGGGCAGTAGGGCCGCCGGGGCCCCAGCCGTTGCACCCGATGCTTTGCCGCATCGGGTGCAACGGGCATGAGGCGCAGTGTAGCGAAAACCGCATTCGCTCATCGACGCGAAATTCGCTATCATCCGCACCCACCCTCCAGCCGGCCGCCCGATGTCTACGATCACCGATACCTTTATCGCCCCGTCATGCCATGACCAAATAGAGATCCTCTATCAGGACGATCATCTGGCGCTGATCAATAAGCCGGCCGGGCTGCTCAGCCTGTCGGGCAAGAATCCGCAGAATCTCGATTCGGTACACCATCGGCTGGTACAGATCTTCCCCGGCTGCGCCCTGGTGCACCGCCTGGATTTCGGCACGTCCGGGTTGATGGTGGTGGCCCGCAACAAGGCCGCCAACGCCGCGCTCTGCCGGCAGTTCAGCGAGCGCACCGTCAGCAAAGTGTACAGCGCGCTGCTCTGCGGCCATCTGGCGGATAACGAAGGGATCATAGACGCGGCAATCGCCAAAGATCCGGCGCTGTTCCCGCTGATGTCAATTTGCGCCCTCCACGGCAAACCCGCCCGCTCCCACTATCGGGTCGTCGAGCGTTTTTATCGTGAAGCGGAGGGCGGGATCTCGCTGCCGCTGACGCGGGTGCAGCTCACCCCAGAGACTGGGCGCACCCACCAGCTGCGTATTCACAGCCGGCAGTTGGGCCACCCTATTTTAGGCTGCGATCTGTATGGCGGGCGTCTGCTGCCGGGTACCGAACAGACGCCGCGGCTGATGTTGCACGCCAGCGAACTGGACTTTGTGCACCCCATCAGTGGAGAGCGGATCGCCGCTCGTCACGCCGCGCCGTTCTGAACGCGGCTTACCACATCAAATCGTCAGGCACTTTGAAGTCGGCGTACGGATCGTCTTCATCCTGCTCTTCCTGACTCAGCGCGCTGTGCAGCACAATGCTGGCCGCATCGCGCTGCGCGATTTTATCGGCGACGCTCGCGGGGATAATCGCGTATTCACACTCTTCGCGGTTCTCGACCACCAAGCGGGCAATGGCGAGACGGCCATTGATCAGCTGGGTCTGCGTCGCCTTATCCACCAGGATTTTCTTGATCAGGTTACCGTCGGTGAAGTTGAAACCGATATCGCCTTTCGCCAGGACGATGCGGTTCATCTCGATCAGCTGCTTCACCTGCGCCTTGTATTCTTTGGACAGCGCGGCCTGCTTTTGCTGTTCGCTCAGCTGCTTATCGCGCTCAAGCTGTGCTTTTTTGTTCTCTTCCACCGCCTCTCTGGCCTCACGGGCCTGAACGCGTGATTTTTTAGCCGTTCTTTGGACTTTGGCCATTTTCTTGCTGGTAACCAAGCCCGCTTTGAGCATCTGCTCTTGTAAGGTGAGTTTTGTCATGTTCGTGTCTGAAGCCGTGGGGTCATGGGGGGATTATACCCGTAATTTTTCAGGCTGCACCAGGTTGCCGGCCCGTACGTTGGCGGTTTGCGCCGCAGGGCAACGGCGGCAAACCGGCCCGAACGCCAGATCATGAATACCGCTCATGTAGTAATGAAATTAAGTCTCTTTCACTCCCATCGGGACTCTGGCAAAAATAGACCTCATTAACGACAGACAATATGAAATCGGCTGAATAAAAAAAGAGAAAAACAACCCATTGAAAGAAATGGATAAATCCAGCCTTCATATCATATAACAGGATGCTATAAGACGATGAATAGAGACTTTGCCTTTACGATTAAGAGCAGTTCTTTCGATGAAGATTATAACCCTTCTGAAAGTACGCGTATCACCACCAACTTCGCCAATTTGGCCAGAGGGGAAAACCGCCGGGAGAACCTGCGCAACACGCTGGTGATGATTAACAATCGCTTCAATTCGTTGGCGCATTGGGATAACCCCAAGGCCGACCGCTATTCGGTTGAGCTTGAAATCATTTCGGTTGAGATGCGCGTTGAAGATCAGGGGGCCAGCTTCCCGGTGATTGAAATCCTGAAAACCAACATCATTGATAAAAAAACGCAAAAGCGTCTTGAGGGCATCGTCGGGAATAACTTCTCGTCTTACGTGCGCGATTACGACTTTAGCGTCTTGCTGCCGGCGCACAATAAAAACACGGCGGAATTCAACATTCCGGATGATTTCGGCGATTTGCACGGCAATATCTTTAAGCACTTCGTCAATTCAAACGCATACCATGAGAATTTCAGCAAACCGCCGGTGATCTGCCTCAGCGTGTCCAGCAAAGACACCTATCATCGGACGGGCAATCAACATCCGGTGTTGGGCGACGAGTATCGGCAAGACGGCGCTTCGCTGACCGACCGGTATTTTAAAAAAATGGGCCTGCAGGTGCGCTACTTCATGCCGAAAAATAGCGTTGCGCCCCTGGCGTTTTATTTCCCCGGAGATTTGCTGAGCGATTACACCGATCTGGAACTGATCGGCACCATCAGCACGATGGAGACCTTCCAGAAAATCTATCGGCCTGAAATTTACAATGCCAACTCGGCGGCAGGGCAATGCTATCAGCCAAGCCTGAATAACCAGGATCATTCATTAACCAAGATTGTTTACGATCGCGAAGAGCGTAGCCGGTTAGCGATTGAGCAGGGGAAATTTACGGAAGAGCAATTTATCCAGCCCTACAAGTCCATTCTTGAGCAATGGTCTGCTCACTACGCGCTTTGATTCACTCAAATACAGGTCATCTATTATGAAAATATTGCTCCCTACGTCGACCGCCGGCAGCTTGCCTAAACCTTCCTGGCTGGCCCAGCCGGAAACCCTGTGGTCGCCCTGGAAATTGCAGAATGAAGAATTAATCGAAGGGAAACAGGACGCCTTGCGTTTGTCGCTGGCAGAGCAACAACAGGCCGGCATCGATATCGTCAGCGATGGCGAGCAAACGCGCCAGCACTTCGTCACGACGTTTATCGAGCACCTCAGCGGCGTCGATTTCGAGAAACGCGAAGTGGTTAAAATTCGCAATCGCTATGAGGCGAGCGTGCCAACCGTCGTGGGGGCGGTCGCGCGCCAAAAGCCCGTTTTCGTTGAAGACGCCAAATTTTTACGCCAGCTGACCAAGCAGCCGATTAAATGGGCCCTGCCGGGGCCGATGACCATGATCGACACGCTCTATGACAACCACTATAAAAGCCGCGAAAAATTGGCCTGGGAATTCGCCAAGATCCTCAATCAGGAAGCCAAAGAGCTCGAGGCCGCCGGCGTCGACATTATTCAGTTTGATGAGCCCGCATTTAACGTGTTCTTTGACGAAGTGAATGACTGGGGCATCGCCGCCCTGGAAAGGGCCGTTGAGGGGCTTAAATGTGAAACGGCGGTGCATATCTGCTATGGATACGGCATTAAGGCCAACACCGACTGGAAAAAGACGCTGGGCTCTGAGTGGCGGCAATACGAAGAGGCGTTCCCCAAGCTGCAAACGTCTACTATCGATATCATCTCGCTCGAGTGCCATAACTCGCACGTCCCGATGGATCTGCTTGAACTGATTCGCGGTAAGAAAGTGATGGTTGGCGCCATTGATGTGGCGAATCATACCATTGAGACGCCGGAGGAAGTGGCCGCTACGCTGCGCAAAGCGCTGCAGTTTGTCGATGCCGACAAGCTCTACCCGTCGACCAACTGCGGCATGGCTCCCCTGCCTCGCCAGGTCGCCAGCGGCAAGCTGAATGCCTTGAGTGCGGGTGCCGAGATCGTGCGCCGGGAACTGCTGGCCAAATAACCTTGCCAAACGCCCACCGCAGGTACCTCCTGCGGTGGGCGATGATCATCGCCTCCCTCTCCCCGCAACGCCCCCCCCTCTGGTGTATACTCGGGTTTCTACGCGATGCCAGCCACAGCGGCCTGAACGGCCCCTCAGCCAGCCCACACCAGCTTAATAACAGTGGAACCCTCATGAGCCCAGATACCGCTCGCATCAGCGAAATCATCGATCGCGCCAGGATCTCGCCTTATCAAATCCTCATCCTTACCCTGTGTTTCCTGATCGCCCTGCTGGACGGCTTCGATACCGCCATCATCGGCTATATCGCCCCGGCGCTGCGTGAAGAGTGGGGCCTGCAACCCTCGCAGCTCTCTCCCGCCTTCGGCGCGGGGCTGTTCGGCCTGCTGATCGGCAGCCTGCTGTTCGGGCCGATCGCCGACGCCATCGGCCGCAAACGCGTGCTGCTCGTCGCAGTGCTGGTGTTTGGCGGCTGCACCCTGGCTTCGGCCTATACGCAATCGATAGAATCCCTGACCTTGCTGCGCTTCATCACCGGCATTGGCCTCGGGGGGGCGATACCGACCTGCATTACCCTCAGCTCGGAGTACTCACCGGCGCGCCGCCGCATGCTGATGGTCACCCTGAGCTGGAGCGGCTTTACCGCCGGATTGGCCCTGGGCGGCCTGCTGGCCGGGCAGATCATTCCGGCGTTCGGCTGGCGCGGCGTGCTGCTGGTCGGCGGCCTTGCACCATTGGCGCTGCTGCCGCTGCTGGCCTGGCAGATGCCCGAGTCGGTACGCTTTATGGCCGCCAACGCCAAACATGCCGATCGGCTGCGCCGGGTGGTCGAGCGTATCACCGGCCGGCGTTGGACGGGGGTCACCATCGTCGATGACGAACGCCCGGCACAGGCCAAGTCGCCGATCTCGCACCTGTTTATCGAAGGGCGCGCCGTGCGCACCCTGTTGCTGTGGGCGGCGTTCTTCTGTTCGCTGTTCGTGTTCTACCTGCTCACCAGCTGGCTGCCGACGATCCTCAAAGACGCCGGTTACGATATCGCCCACGCCTCGCGCATCGGGGCGATGGTGCCGCTCGGCGGCACCCTGGGCGCCATCCTGATGGCGCTGCTGATGGACCGGGTCGGGCCCTACCGCGTGCTGGCCCTCTCCTACCTGGGCGCCGCGCTGGTGATCGGCGCGACCGGGTATCTGATGGGCGACGTCTATACGCTGGCCGCCGTCGTGTTCCTGATTGGCTTCGGCGTGGCCGGTGCGCAAAACGGCCTGAACCTGGTCTCCGCCACCCTTTACCCGACCGCAGCCCGCGTGACCGGCGTCAGCTGGGCCATGGCCAACGGCCGCTTCGGTTCGATCGTCGGCTCGATGCTCGGCGCCTGGATGATGACCGCCGCCGGATCGGCGGAAGTGTTCTTCCTCTGGCTGGCGCTGCCGGCGCTGCTGGGCGCGGTCGCTATCTTCCTGCTCTATCGCCTCAGCCTGCACCGCCGCACATCGCTCTCCACGCCGGTCGCCGGCGCCTGAGCTCGCGGAAAAGAAAAGGCCGAGACGCCTTCGATAGCGTCTCGGCCTGTAATGAAAAAAGGGGCCAAGGCCCCCTTCTCTGTTATTCCGCCTTGGCGGAAGCGTCTTCGGTGCGATACAGGTGCACGTCCATCTGCGGGAACGGAATGCCGATGTTGTGGGCATCCAGCGCGCGCTTGAAGTTTTCCATCAGATCGAAGTACACGTTCCAGTATTCCGCGTTGGTGGTCCAGGAACGGGTGACGAAGTTCAGGGAGGACGGCGCCATCTCGTTCAGGCGCACGGTCACGCCTTTGGCGTGCATGATGCGCTTGTCGGCGGCGATCACGTCGCCCAGCACCTTCTTCACCACGTCGATATCGGCATTGTAGGCCACGCCTACCACGATATCCACGCGGCGGTTCGGTTCACGGGAGTAGTTGATGATGTTGCCGGCGATGATTTTACCGTTCGGCACCACGATGGTTTTGTTGTCGGAAGTCCGCAGGGTGGTGGAGAAAATCTGCACCTGATCGACGGTACCGGCCACGCCGCCCAGATCGACATATTCACCCACGCGCAGCGGGCGGAAGATCACCAGCAGCACGCCGGCGGCGAAGTTGGACAGCGACCCTTGCAGCGCCAGACCGACGGCCAAACCGGCGGCACCCAGCACGGCGATCACCGAGGTGGTCTGCACGCCAACGCGCCCCAGCACCGCGATGAAGGTGAACGCCAGCACGCCGTAGCGCACGATCGCCGACAGGAAGTCTGCCACCGTGGCGTCGATGCCGCGCAGCTTCATCACGCGGTTCAGCGCATTACCGACCACGCGGGCCACGATCGAACCGATGATCAGGATAACGATGGCGGCGACGATATTCACCGCGTACTGGATCAACAGATCCTGGTTCTTCACCAACCAGTCGCCGGCACCGTTGATGCCGTCTACTACATTCAAATCTTTCATTCGTGTCGTCCTAACTCAGTCCCTAACGGGAGAAACTCGCAAAAATACACTGGCCTCGGCGGCCAGTAGGAAACCACCGCCTAAGGGTAACCAACATTAAAGGCTCATGCCAACCGTCAGCGTTAAAAATAGCCGAAACCGCCCGCCGCTTCTTCTATGCTGAGAACAGCGCGTTGGCCATTTCACGACAAGGGATCCGTTAATCATGCACATTCGCTCTTCGCTCAAACACTATTGGCAAGTGCGGCCCAGGCTGCTGTTTTCCGTCGGCGCAGGGCTGCTGTGCTTTCTGCTGCTGCCCGCCCAACTCTCGCTGCTGCAGCGCCTGATGATCGGCTGGAATACGCTGGCATGGCTCTACCTGCTGTTTCTCTGGCGGCTGATGCTGATCAGCACGCCGCAGCACATTCGCCAGATCGCCCGGCGGCAGGATGAAAGCGCCAGTATGGTGCTGACGCTGGTCAGCCTCGGTTGCCTGGTCAGTTTACTCGCGATCCTGTTTGAACTGAGCAGCGCCAAACAGGTGGCCGGCTCTCTGAAGACGCTGCATTTGCTGCTGACCGGTGCCACGCTGGTGGTCTCCTGGCTGCTGCTGCCGACCGCCTTCACCATGCACTATGCCCACCAGTTTTATCGCCAGGGTGCACAGCAGGATCCTTTGCCGCTGCTGTTCCCCGGCAACCTCACCGAGCCGACCTATCTGGATTTCGCCTACTTCTCCTTCACCATTGCGGTGGCGTCGCAAACCGCCGATGTGGCGGTCGGAGCAGCGGAGGTGCGTAAGGTCACCTTGCTGCAGTCGGTGATCTCCTTCGCGTTCAACATGCTGATCCTGGGCCTGTCTATCAACGTCGGCGCCGGCCTGCTGGGCTGAAAACGAAAAAGGCTCCCCGCAGGGAGCCTTTTGCATCGTGCAACAGGTGCCGAAGATTACAGAACGTCTACCGCGTTCAGATCTTTGAAGGCCTGCTCCAGACGCGTCACCATGCTGGTCTGCGCTGCGCGCAGCCATACGCGTGGATCGTAGTATTTCTTGTTCGGCTGATCGGCGCCTTTCGGGTTGCCCAGCTGGCCCTGCAGGTACGCTTCGTTCGCTTTGTAGTACTGCAGGATGCCGTCCCAGGTCGCCCATTGGGTGTCGGTGTCGATGTTCATCTTGATCACACCGTAACCCACAGACTCTTTGATCTCTGCGTCGGTAGAACCGGAACCGCCGTGGAACACGAAGTTCAGGCTGTTGTGCGGCAGGTTGAATTTCTTGGACACATAGTCCTGAGAATCACGCAGGATGGTCGGGGTCAGCTTGACGTTGCCTGGCTTGTACACGCCGTGCACGTTACCGAAGGAGGCAGCGATGGTGAAGCGCGGGCTGATGGCGTTCAGTTTTTCGTACGCGTAAGCCACGTCTTCCGGCTGGGTGTACAGAGCGGATGCGTCCATATGGCTGTTGTCCACGCCATCTTCTTCACCGCCGGTGCAGCCCAGTTCGATTTCCAGCGTCATGCCGATTTTGGCCATGCGCTTCAGGTAGGCGCTGCAGATCTCGATGTTTTCTTCCAGAGATTCTTCAGACAGATCGATCATGTGGGAAGAGAACAGCGGTTTGCCGGTAGCGGCGAAGTGCTTCTCGCCGGCGTCCAGCAGGCCGTCCAGCCATGGCAGCAGTTTCTTCGCGCAGTGGTCGGTGTGCAGGATCACCGGCACGCCGTAGTGTTCAGCCATCTGGTGAACATGGTGTGCGCCAGAGATGGCGCCCAGAATCGCTGCGCCCTGAGGCACATCGGTCTTCACGCCTTTGCCGGCGATGAACGCGGCGCCGCCGTTGGAGAACTGAACGATGACCGGCGCGCGCACTTTAGCCGCGGCTTCCAGCACTGCGTTGATGGAGTCGGTACCCACGCAGTTTACCGCTGGCAGCGCAAAGTTGTTCTCTTTAGCAACTGCGAAGACTTTCTGAACGTCATCACCCGTGATGACACCCGGTTTTACGAAATCAAAAATTTTAGACATGTTACTTTGTCCTGTTTCGTCGGCCGTAGATGGATGTAAATCGATGTTTTCACGCCGCGCAGCATTAGCCGCGCGGTATAAAACAAACGGGCGGCTTTCGCCTCCCGTTGTCTGAATTACTGCTTAGCGCGCTCTTCCAGCATCACGACTGCAGGCAGCGGTTTCCCTTCAACGAATTCCAGGAATGCGCCACCGCCGGTGGAGATGTAGGAAATTTTGTCAGCGATACCGAACAGATCGATGGCTGCCAGAGTGTCGCCGCCGCCAGCGATAGAGAAAGCGTCGCTATCGGCGATCGCGCGGGCGACAATTTCGGTGCCCTTACGGAAGTTAGGGAACTCGAATACGCCAACCGGGCCATTCCACAGAATGGTCTTGGCGTTCTTCAGGATAACGGCCAGACGCTCGGCAGAGACGTCGCCCATATCCAGAATTTGCTCGTTGTCCTGGATCTCGTTGGCCTGCTTCACGGTCGCGGTCGCAGTTTCGGAGAACTCGGTCGCTACACGCACGTCGGTCGGAACCGGGATGTCGCAGGTTTCCAGCAGTTTCTGCGCGTTCGGGATCAGGTCAGGTTCGTACAGGGACTGGCCCACGTTGTTGCCCTGCGCCGCCACGAAGGTGTTGGCGATGCCGCCGCCGACGATCAGCTGATCGGCGATTTTGGACAGGGAATCCAACACGGTCAGTTTGGTGGACACTTTAGAACCGCCCACGATGGCGACCATCGGACGGGCCGGGTTGCCCAGGGCCTTGCCCAGCGCTTCCAGCTCGGCGGACAGCAGCGGGCCGGCACAGGCGACAGGCGCAAACTTGCCCACGCCGTGGGTGGAAGCCTGCGCGCGGTGCGCGGTGCCGAACGCGTCCATCACGTACACGTCACACAGCGCCGCGTATTTCTTGGACAGGGCTTCGTCGTCTTTCTTCTCGCCCTTGTTGAAACGGACGTTTTCCAGCACCACCAGTTCGCCTTCGGCGACGTCGACGCCATCCAGATAATCCTTCGCCAGACGCACTGGGGATTTCAGGTGATCTTTCAGGTAGTTGACCACAGGCAGCAGGGAGAATTCTTCGTTGTACTCGCCTTCGGTAGGACGACCCAGGTGGGAGGTCACCATCACGCGGGCGCCTTGCTTCAGCGCAGCTTCGATAGTCGGCAGGGAAGCGCGGATACGCGCGTCGGAAGTCACTTTACCGTCTTTTACCGGCACGTTCAGATCGGAGCGGATCAGTACGCGTTTACCCGCCAGATCCAGATCGGTCATCTTAATTACAGACATGGTGAACCCTCTTTATTGAATCTCTATAAAATTGCCTGAGCAGCGCGCCTGTCACGCCGGCGCCGCCGTACTAGAAACCGCTGGCGGCCATTGCCCGTGTGGTATCCAACATCCGATTGGCAAAGCCCCATTCATTGTCGCACCAGACCAAGGTCTTTATCAGGTGCTGCCCGCTGACCCGGGTCTGCGTACCGTCGACGATAGCGCTGTGCGGGTCATGGTTAAAATCGATCGAGACCAATGGTAATTCCGTGTAGTCAACTATACCACGAAATGACTCCCGTGCGGCCTTTTGCAACAGCTGGTTGACCTCCGCCACCTTCACCGCGGCGCTCACGCTGACGCTAAGATCGATAGCCGTCACGTTGATGGTCGGCACGCGCACCGAGATAGCCTCGAAGCGATCGCAAAACTGCGGGAAGATACGGGTGATGCCCGCAGCCAGCTTGGTATCGACCGGAATGATCGACTGGCTCGCCGCACGGGTGCGCCGCAAATCCGCGTGATACGCGTCGATCACCGGCTGATCGTTCATCGCCGAGTGAATGGTGGTCACGGTGCCGGATTCGATGCTGTAGGCGTCGTCCAGCAGCTTGATCACCGGAATAATGCAGTTGGTGGTGCACGAGGCGTTGGACACGATGCGATGTTCCGCCAACAGCGTCTGATGGTTGACGCCGAACACGATGGTAGCGTCCAGATCGTTGCCGCCCGGATGGGCGAACAGCACTTTCTTCGCCCCCGCCGCCAGATGGGCTTCGCCATCCGCCCGGCTGCCGTACACGCCGCTGCAGTCCAGCACCACGTCGACGCCCAGCTCGCCCCAGGGCAACTGCTCCACCGCCGGCTGGTGCAACAGGCGAATCGCGTCGTCCCCGACGCTCAGCGTGTCGCACTCTTGCCGCACATCCCACGCAAAGCGGCCGTGGCTGGAATCGTACTTCAACAGATGGGCCATGCCTTCGGCGTTCGCCAGCTCGTTGATCGCCACCACGGAGATTTCCGCCCGTCGTCCCGATTCGTACAGTGCGCGCAATACGCTGCGGCCGATGCGGCCAAAGCCGTTTATCGCTATGCGGATGGTCATGCTGCTCCTGAAAAAGGGCCGTCCCCGCCGGGCTGACTCACCGGCGCCGGGCCGGCGCTGACTGGTTGTCTCACTAACCCGCATAGAGTAGTGGATCGCACCGCCCGCTGTGAATCGCCGCGTTTGCATTATTCCCGCGCTTCAGCGGCTTTTCGCCGCCGTCACATCGGCATTTCTGTCGAAGAGTGCTTCAACTGAAACGCTTCAGCTGAGCATAAACCAAAGTTTTGGCAAAAGGAACAGGTGCAACAGTTCCACAAGTAACGGAGGGGAGTTTTACGAGCATAAGATGATCTGGCGCACATTTTTGGCCTCAAGGCCGCGGCGAATTTTCACTCGCCGCCCCCGTTTCGCCATAGTGCTCACGGAAATAGTCGCGCAAAAATTCGACCGTCACCCGCACTTTCGCCGACGTTGCCAGCCGGGAAACGTACACCGCCCAGATGTTGGCCGGCTGAAAATACTCCGGCAGAATGTGCACCAACCTGCCGCTGTCGATGTTCTCTTTCACGTCCCAGGCGGAACGCAGCGCAACGCCCTGCCCGTCCAGGCACCACTGGTGCACGATTTCGCCGTGGTTCGACGCCAGCGCCCCCGTCACCTTCACCGTCTCTTCGCCGCCCGGCCCCTGCAGCCGCCACAGCCCGAACGGGTGATCGCGCTCCTTGATCACCAGGCAAGCGCGGCCCGCCAGCTCCGCCACGCTTTTCGGCACGCCGTGGCGCTGCAGATACGCCGGCGAAGCGCACAGGATGCGCTGGTTGTCCGCCAGCTTGCGCGCGATCAGATTAGGGGCGATATCGTCGCCGATGCGGATATCCAGATCGAACCCTTCGCTGACCAGATCCACCAACCGATCGGACACGTCAAGCCGCAGCTCCAGCTGCGGATACTCCCGCGCCAGCGCCGACAGCGCCGGGGCCACGAAGCGCCGGCCGAAGCCGAAGCTGCTGACCACGCGCAGCATGCCCTGCGGCGCCTGACGCACCTCGGACAGTTCGTCCATCATCTGATCGACATCGTTGAGAATGCGCTGCGCCCATTCGTAGATGCGCTCGCCGTCCTCGGTGATCGCCACCCGCCGCGTGGTGCGGTGCAGCAGCGACACGTCCAGCGCCTTTTCCAGCAACGCGATGCGTTTGCTGATAAAGGCCGGCGACACGCCCAGCTCTTCGGCGGCGGCGGCAAACCCGGCGCGGCGCGCCACCAGCACGAACACCCGCAGGTCACTCAGGATCGGCATATTGTTCATGATTCGTGTTTTATGTTTCACCGTTTTCGAGATTGATTAACAGTTAGTCAATTATAGGATAACAGTGTTGTCAATCTCCCCTACCTACAAATGAGACCTCTGTATGAGCAAAAATTACAAGATTGCCGCTATCCCCGGGGACGGTATCGGGCGGGAAGTGTTGCCGGAAGGCATACGGGTATTGCAGGCGGCGGCGGCGCGCTGGGATCTGTCGCTGGAATTCAACACCTTCGAGTGGGCCAGCTGCGACTACTACCAGCACCACGGCCAGATGATGCCTGACGATTGGTTTGAGCAGCTCAAGGGCTTCGACGCCATCTATTTCGGCGCCGTCGGCTGGCCGGATACGGTGCCCGATCACATTTCGCTGTGGGGTTCGCTGCTGAAATTCCGCCGCGACTTCGAGCAGTACGTCAACCTGCGCCCGGTGCGGCTGTTTCCCGGCGTGCCCTGCCCGCTGGCGAACAAGCAGCCGGGCGACATCGATTTCTACGTGGTGCGCGAAAATACCGAAGGGGAATACTCTTCGCTCGGCGGGCGGATGTTCGAAGGCACCGAACGCGAGATGGTGATCCAGGAATCGGTCTTCACCCGTCAGGGCGTGGACCGCATTCTGAAATACGCCTTCGAGCTGGCGCAGCAGCGCCCGCGCAAACGCCTGACCGCCGCCACCAAGTCCAACGGCATGGCCATCAGCATGCCGTACTGGGATGAGCGCGTGGCGGAGATGGCGCGCCAGTACCCTGATATCGGCTGGGACAAACAGCACATCGATATTCTGTGCGCGCGCTTCGTGCTGAACCCCGAACGCTTCGATGTGGTGGTGGCCTCCAACCTGTTCGGCGATATTTTGTCGGATCTCGGCCCGGCCTGCACCGGCACCATCGGCATTGCGCCGTCGGCCAACCTGAACCCGGAGCGCAACTTCCCGTCGCTGTTCGAACCGGTACACGGCTCGGCGCCGGACATTTTCGGCAAGAACATCGCCAACCCGATCGCCATGATCTGGAGCGGCGCGATGATGCTGGATTTCCTCGGCGACGGCGATGCCCGTTACCGCCAGGCGCACGACGGCATCCTGCAGGCGATCGAGCGCATCATCGCCGACGGGCCGCGCACGCCGGACATGCGCGGCGATGCCTCCACCCAGCAAGTTGGCCAGGCGATCGCCGCCCTGCTGCAACGCTAAGCATCACCGGTTTTCCTGCGCAGGGCGCCCTTTCGCGCCCTGCTTTGCCACGTCCGTTTTTCCGCTTCGATCGCCGCCGCAAATCCGCTGAAAACCACCGCAGAAAGCACGCCAATACCCCGGCCAAGATCACAACAAATTGTTTACATACTGTGTTTTATCCTTTTACAGATGCCCCAATTGTGGCCCTCCTGTAATTTGTGCACACTCGAAAATGTTAATGAAGAGTAAATATTCTCGGCGGCGTTTTGCCGGGGCGTTTGCTCCTCGCGGTGTAACAAAACAAAGGGTTCAAACCAATAAGGCCCGGGCGCACCCTACGCTTCGCGCACCGGCCCACCACCGATAACAGGAGTTCACTCCCATGCAGAGCACCCCTAAAAAGGATGTCACGCTCATCGCCATCAGCTTGTGCAGTATTGCGCTGATCGCCATTTGCCTGATGCTCTTTCCGGCTCAATCCGCGCTTATCGCCAACACCATTTTCAACGGCGTCACCCGGCTGTTCGGTTCAACCATTCAAATCCTGGTGCTGATCGCCCTGCTGGTGGTGCTGTATCTGGCGTTGAGCAAATACGGCAACATCCGCCTCGGCGAAGGCAAACCGCAATACTCCACGCTGGCCTGGCTGTTCATGTTCATCTGCGCCGGCCTCGGCTCGTCCACCCTGTATTGGGGGGTAATGGAGTGGGCGTATTACTACCAGACGCCAGGGCTGAACATCGCGCCGCGCACCCCAAAGGCGCTGGAATACAGCATCAGCTACTCCTTCTTCCACTGGGGCCTGAGCGCCTGGGCAACCTACGCCCTCGCCTCGCTGATCATGGCCTACCACTTCCACGTGCGTAAGAACAAAGGACTCAGCCTGTCGGGGATCATTTCCGCCATCACCGGCGTGCGCGCCAACGGCCCGATCGGGCGGATGGTGGATCTGATTTTCCTGGTCGCCACCGTCGGCGCCCTCACCATTTCGCTGGTGCTGACCGCCTCCACCTTTACTCGCGGGCTGACGGCGCTGACCGGCATCCCCGACAATTTCGTGGTGCAGGCGACGGTGATCCTGCTGGCGGCGGTGATTTTCTGCCTCAGCTCCTACATCGGCATCGACGGCGGCATGCAGCGCCTGAGCAAAATGGTCGGCTGGGGAGCATTCGCCTTCGCCGGGCTGGTGCTGCTGGTCGGCCCCACCGAGTTCACCATCAACAACACCATCAACGCCATCGGCCTGACGGCGCAAAACTTCCTGCAGATGAGCCTGTTCACCGATCCGATGGGCGACGGCAGCTTCAGCCGCAGCTGGACGGTGTTCTACTGGCTGTGGTGGATCTCTTACACCCCGGGCGTGGCGATGTTCGTCACCCGCGTCTCGCGCGGCCGCAAGATTAAAGAGGTGATCTGGGCGCTGTTGCTCGGCAGCACCCTCGGCTGCTGGTTCTTCTTCGGCTCGCTGGAAAGCTACGCCATGCACCAGTTCATCAGCGGGCAGCTCAACGTGCCGGAGATCCTCAGCACCCAGGGCGGCGAAACCGCCGTGCAGATGCTGCTGACGGCGCTGCCGCTCGGCAAGCTGTTCCTGGCCGCCTATCTGTTCATCATGATCATTTTCCTGGCCTCGCACATGGACGCGGTGGCCTACACCATGGCCGCCACCAGCACCCGCAACCTGCAGGAGGGGCAAGATCCCAGCCCGATGCTGCGCCTGTTCTGGTGCGTGGTGATCACCCTGATCCCGCTGTCGATCCTGTTCACCGGCGCCTCGCTGGACACCATGAAAACCACGGTGATCCTGACCGCGCTGCCGTTCCTGCTGGTGCTGCTGGTGAAAACCTACGGCTTCGCCCGCTGGCTGAAGCAGGACTACGCGGCCATTCCGGCTCACCTGATCGAAAGCAGCGCGCCGGCGCTGCCCGAGGCGCCGCCGGCCGCCGAACTCTCCGCTCCATCGTCGTATCAACCGCGCCCTATGGCGAAATGACAATAAGAAAAGAGGAAGGTTAACTTATGAGCACTCTGATCCCTGAATTTACCTTACCGAAAGATTTCTGCGCCGACGCCCGCGAGGCTTACACCATTCCGGCCCGGTTCTATACCCACCAGGCGGCGTTCGAGCACGAAAAAGAGCAGGTGTTCGCCACCAGCTGGATTTGCGTGGCGCACCGCAGCGAGCTCGCCGAACCGAACGACTACATCACCCGCGAGATCATCGGTGAAAACATTCTGGTGGTGCGTGGCCGCGACAAAGTGCTGCGCGCCTTTTACAACGTCTGCCCACACCGCGGCCACCAGCTGCTGGCGGGCGACGGCCGGGCGAAAAACGTCATCACCTGCCCTTATCACGCCTGGGCGTTCAAGCTGGACGGCGAACTGGCACACGCGCGCAACTGCGAAAACGTGCAGAACTTCGATAAGGAAAACTCGCACCTGATGCCGGTGCGGGTCGAAGAGTACGCCGGGTTTATTTACGTCAATCTGGACTCGCAGGCCGGCACGGTGGAAGACCAGCTGCCGGGCCTCGGCGCCAAAGTGCGCGAAGCCTGCCCACAGGTCGACGATCTCAAGCTGGCGGCGCGCTTCGTCACCCGTACCCCGGCCAACTGGAAGAACATCGTCGACAACTATCTCGAGTGCTACCACTGCGGCCCGGCGCACCCCGGCTTCGCCGACTCGGTGCAGGTCGACCGCTACTGGCACACCCTGCACGGCAACTGGACGCTGCAGTTCGGCTACGCCCGCCCTTCCGAGCAGTCGTTCAAGTTTGAAGAGGGAAAAGAAGCCAGCTTCCACGGCATTTGGCTGTGGCCGTGCACCATGTTCAACATGCCGCCGCTGGAAGGCATGATGACGGTGATCTATGAATTCCCGGTCGATGCAGAAACCACCCTGCAGCACTACGACATCTACTTCACCAACGCCGATTTGAGCGACGAGCAGCTCAAACTGATCGACTGGTACCGCGACGTGTTCCGCCCGGAAGATTTGCGGCTGGTGGAGAGCGTGCAAAAAGGCCTCAAATCGCGCGGCTATCGCGGCCAGGGGCGCATCATGGCCGACGGCGCCGGCAGCGGCGTCAGCGAACACGGCATCGCCCACTTCCACAACCTGCTGGCGCAGGTTTATCAACCCTGATGCGACGGGGCCCACGGGCCCCCTCCCCCTGACTTGTGAGGTTCTTTGTGAATATTTCCGATCGGGCGCTATTCCGCCAACAGGCCTACATCAACGGGCAATGGCGCGATGCCGACAACCAGGAAACCCTGCCGGTGAGCGATCCCGCCACCGGCCAACTCATCGGCAGCGTGCCCAACATGGCGACGGCCGAAACCCAACGGGCGATCGACGCCGCCCAGCAGGCGCTGGAAGGCTGGCGCGCGCTGCCGGCACAGCAACGCGCGCAGCTGCTGCGCCGCTGGTTCGAACTGATGCTGGAACACCAGCAGGATCTGGCCAGCCTGATGACGCTGGAGCAAGGCAAGCCGCTGGCGGAGTCGCTGGGCGAGATCCGCTACGCCGCTTCCTTTATCGAATGGTTCGCCGAACAGGCCAAGCGCACCAATGGCGACATCATTCCCTCGCCGAGCGGCGATAAACGCCTGATGGTGCTGAAGCAGGGCATCGGCGTGTGCGCTGCGATCACGCCCTGGAACTTCCCGGCGGCGATGATCACCCGCAAGGCCGCGCCGGCGCTGGCGGCCGGCTGCACGCTGGTGGTCAAACCCGCCAACGAAACCCCTTACTCGGCGCTGGCGATGGCCGAGCTGGCCGAGCGCGCCGGCATTCCCGCCGGGGTGTTCAACGTGGTGACCGGCAACTCGCAGGCGATCGGCGCCGAGCTGACCGGCCACCCGCAGGTGCGCAAGCTGAGCTTTACCGGCTCCACGCCGGTGGGCAGGCTGCTGATGCGCCAGAGCTCGGACACCATCAAGAAAGTGTCGCTGGAGCTGGGCGGCAATGCGCCGTTCATCGTGTTTGACGATGCGGACATCGATGCCGCGGTGGAAGGCGCGCTGATCGCCAAATACCGCAACGCCGGGCAGACCTGCGTTTGCGTCAATCGGTTCTATGTGCAGCGCGGCGTTTACCCACAGTTCGCCGAGAAGTTTGTCGCCCGCGTGGCGGCGCTGCAGGTCGGCAACGGCTTCGAACCCGGCGTGCAGATCGGCCCGCTGATCAACCGCAAGGCGCGCGACAAGGTGCTGGAACTGCTCGATGACGCGCTGAGCAAAGGCGCTCAGGTGCTGACCGGCGCCACGCCGCACGCGCTGGGCGGCAATTTCTTCACGCCAACGGTGCTGGGCGACGTGCAGCCTGGCTCGCTGCTGCTGGAAGAAGAGATCTTTGGCCCGGTCGCGCCGCTGGTGGTGTTCGATGACGAAGCCGAGGCGATCCGCCAGGCCAACGACACCATTTACGGCTTGGCCGCCTACTTCTATACCCGCGATGCGGCGCGCATCTGGCGCGTTTCGGAGCGGCTGGAGTACGGCATGGTCGGCATTAATACCGGCCTTATCTCCAACGAGGTAGCCCCGTTCGGCGGGGTGAAGCAGTCGGGTCTGGGGCGTGAAGGCTCCGAATACGGCATCGAAGACTATCTGGAGCTCAAATACCTGTGCCAGGCGGTATAACTTTTTCATGCGCGGGGACGCCCGCGCTTTGGAGCCAATGAATGACCAGCTATCAGATGCTTGATGTTCGCGTCGTCGACATCGAACCCGTCACCGCACAGGTCAAGCGCTTTACCCTGGCGGATCCGCAAGGCCGGCCGCTGCCCGCCTTCAGCGGCGGCAGCCACATCATCGTGCAAATGCAGGACGGCGAGCAGCGTTACAGCAATGCCTATTCGCTGCTGAGCTCACCGTTCGAGCTCGACCGTTACCAGATCGCCGTGCGCCGTGAGTCCCCTTCCAAAGGCGGTTCCGACTTCATGCACGATCGGCTGGCGATCGGCGATACGCTGACCATCAGCACCCCCAATAACCTGTTCGCGCTGGCGCCAGAGGCGCAGCATCACGTGCTGATCGCCGGCGGCATCGGCATCACGCCGTTTATGGCCCATCTGCACGAGCTGCAGCGCAGCGGGCAACGCTATCATCTGCACTACTGCTTCCACAGCGAGGAACACAACGCCTTCCAGCAGCAGCTGACGCAAGCGCCGTTCACCGACAACGTCAGTTGCCATGTCTCCAGCCTTAACGGCCGGTTGGATCTGGCACGCACGCTGGCCGACGTGGAGCCCGGCGCCCATATCTACGTCTGCGGCCCGGCGGTGCTGAACGAAGCGGTGTACCGGACCGCCGCCGAACTGGGCATCGCCCCCGGTCGCTTGCACAGCGAAGCCTTTGCCGCCGAAGACACGGCGGGCGGCGCCTTTACGCTGGTGCTGGCCCGCTCAGGTATTGAGCTTGAAGTGGCGGAAGACATGACCATCCTGCAGGCGCTGGAAAACAGCAAGGCGGCCAAGGTCGAGTGCCTGTGCCGCGAAGGCATTTGCGGCACCTGCGAAACCCGCATCGTCGAGGGGGAAGCCGATCACCGCGATCAGTATCTCAGTGACGAAGAGCGCGCGGCGCAGCAAACCCTGTTGATCTGCTGCTCGCGCGCCAAAGGCAACCGGCTGGTGCTGGATCTGTAAACGGAACGCCCGCGCCTGCGGGCGTCGTGATTAGGCTTTCGGGAATATCCACAGATGCTCGGCCGGCAGGGAGAGCCGGCACAGCGCCCGATCGCGCGCTTCGTGGCCATAGGCGCGCACCACGAAATCCTCGGCCACGGTGCGGAACAGGTATTCCCAACGATCGCCGAGGTACATGCTGGTCAACAGCGGCAGCTCAAGCTGGTTGCCCTGCGGATCTTCGCCCAACCGCACGCTTTCTACGCGGATCACCGCCGAGCCCTCCTGGCCAACCTGCACGCCTTCGCCCGCTTTGCCCCACAGCGCCCAGTCCTTGCCTTCGATGCGCGCCCGATCGCCTTCCAGCGCCACGATCTTGCCCGGCAAGCGGTTGTTGCTGCCCATGAACTCAGCGGTGAACAGCGTAGTGGGTGAACCGTACATCTCCTGCGGCGTACCCTGCTGTTCGATTTTGCCGTTATTGAGCAGCAGGATGCGATCGGAGATGGCCATCGCCTCGTTCTGATCGTGGGTCACCATCAGCGCCGACAGGCCAAGCTTGATGATCAACTCGCGCAGGAATACCCGCGCCTCTTCGCGCAGCTTGGCGTCAAGGTTGGACAGCGGCTCGTCCAGCAGGATCACCGGCGGGTTGTAGACCAGCGCACGCCCAATCGCCACGCGCTGCTGCTGGCCGCCGGAAAGCTGGTGCGGATGGCGCTTGGCCAGATGCCCCAACCCGAGCTGATCCAGCACCGCCTGCACCCGCTGGGTGATTTCCGCCGAGGCGATCTTACGCAGCTTCAGCGGGTAAGCGACGTTCTCAAACACCGTTTTATGCGGCCACAGCGCATAGGACTGAAACACCAGCCCCAGATTGCGCTCTTCGGCGGGAATTTCGCTGCGCGCGCTGCCGTTGTACACCGCATTATTGCCGATGACGATTCGGCCCTGGCTCGGTTTCTCCAGCCCGGCCACCGCCCGCAGCAGCGTGGTTTTGCCGCTGCCCGACGGGCCCAGCAGCGAGACCACTTCGCCCCGTTTCAGCTCCATCGACACCCCTTTCAGCACCGGGTTGTCGCCATAGGTCAAATGCAGATTCTCTACCGAAAGTTCAATCATGTAATTTCACTCCAAAGCGCAAGGCGATCCCCAACCCCAGCACCACCAGCAGGATATTGATGAACGACAGCGCGGCGACGATATCGATAGCGCCCGCGGCCCACAGGGAAACCAGCATCGAGCCGATGGTTTCCGTGCCCGGAGACAGCAGATACACCCCGGTAGAATATTCGCGCTCAAAGATCAGGAACATCAGCAGCCAAGAGCCGATCAGGCCGTAGCGCGACAGCGGAATGGTGACGTGACGGGTGACCTGGCCGCGGCTGGCGCCGGCGCTGCGCGCCGCCTCCTCCAGCTCCGGCCCCACCTGCAGCAGCGTGGAAGAGATCAGCCGCAGGCCGTAAGCCATCCACACCACGGTGTACGCCAGCCAGACGCTGAAGATGGTGCTGCGCAGCGAACGCAGCCAGACAATCCAGTTAGCACGCAGCCACTCGGCCATCGGCAGCGCCGACAGCCAGCCCTCCTTGAGCGATTTGTCCAGCCACATCGGCAGGAACAGAAACACCCACAGGAATGCCAGGCCGGCCAGCAGCCCCGGCACCGCACGCGGCACCAGCACGCTGTAGTCGAGGAAGCGCGTGGCGCCATCCGGCTTGCGGTGCATGGCGATGCCGATAAACAGGTAGCACGCCACCGCCAACGCCCCGCCGATCACCCCAATCGCCATTGAGTTGACGATGGCGCGCAGCAGGTTGGGCTGCGCCCAGATGGTGCGGAAGGTGTTGATCGACAGCTCGTCCCAAACAGACACGCCCACGCCCCAGTTGGAGATAAAGGCGCGCAGCACCACGCCGATCAGCGGCACGCCGATGGTGACGGTCAGCCAAAACACCACCACCGCGCCGGCCACCCAGCGCCATTTGCCCAGCGGCAGCGCACGGGCCTGCGAGGCTTTGCCCTTGACGGTGACGAAACGGTTGGCGGTGCGCATCAGCCGGCGCTGCAGCATCACCAGCGGAATGGTGATGCAGATCAGCACCACCGCCACCGCCGCCATCAGGTGGTAAGACGGCGTGCCCAGCTTGTTGGTCAACTGGTACAGGTAGGTCGCCAGCACCAGGTTGCCCTCTGGGTCCCCCAGCACCAGCATCAGGCCGAACACTTCCAGCCCGAGGAAGAACAGCAGCACTCCGGCATACAGGATAGACGGCCGCACCATCGGCAGACTGACGGCGGTCATGACCTGCAGCGGCGTGGCGCCGGCGGTGCGCGCCGCTTCTTCAACGTCGGAGCCCACGCTGCGCAGCGCCGAGGAGATATACAGATACGCGTGGGGCACGTGCGTCAATCCGGCAATCACCACGATGCTGGCCATCGAATAGATATTCCACGGCACGAAGCCCAGCAGCGCCTCCGCCCACAGCGAGAAGAAGCCCACCGGCCCCGCCGCCACCACGTAGCCGAAGCCCAGCACCATCGGCGACACGAAGATCGGCACCAGAATCAGCGGCTCGATGATCCGCCGCCCCGGCAGATCGGTGCGCACCATCAGGAAGGCCAAAATCCCGCCGAGCGGGATGGCGATGATCACCAGCCCGAATGCCAGAATAAAGCCGCTCTTCAGCGCCTTATAGAAATCCGGATCGGTAAAGATGAACTCGAAGGCCTCCAGGCTGAAGACCTTGGAGGGAGAGAAGAACGGTGCCGAGAGGAAGCTTTGAATGATGATAAACGACAGGGGGACATAGATAACCAGTGCGGTTATCAACACCACCAGGCCGCGCGGCAGGCTCTGCCACTTTCTGCGCCATGCTTGCATAAATGCTCCCTATGGTTGTAAACGCCGACCAAAGGGCGCGCGCCTCTAAGGCAGACGCGCGTCCGAATGCAGTCCCTGTTATTTCGCCGCAGCGGCGCGCCATTGTTTGATGTAGTCGAGGCGTTTGGCCGGCTGCAGGTATTCCAGCAGGCTATCGTCGACCGGGATCGGCTTGAGCGCGTTGCCCAGCAGCTTGGTCATGCCGTCAATGTCGTTCTTGCCTTCGATGTCGTTGCGGATCGAGGGGATATCCGCCTGATTGGCGAGAATATTTTGCCCTTTTTCCGACAGCACGTAGTCGAACCACAGCTTGGCGGCGTTAGGGTTGCCGGCCTCTTTGCTGATGAAGCTCACGCGCGACAGCACCAGGGTATAGTCTTTCGGATAGACGATGCCGAGCGACGGATCGCTCTTGGCGCGGGCCTCGGCGTACGAACCGAGGATATTGAAGCCGATCAGGTTTTCACCGGAGGAGACGCGCTCCATCATGGTGCCGGTGGAGGATTGTACCGCCAGCCCGCCCTTGGCCACGTCGGCCAGCGTTTTGAAGTAGTTAGGATCGGCCTTGAAGTCCTGCACCGACAGCATGAAGCCGACGCCAGATTTTTCGATGTCGTACGTGGTGACTTTCTTCTTGAATTTGTCCGTCTGGCCGGCGATCAGTTTAGCCAGCGCCGCGTGCGAATCCGGCACATCGCCTTGCGGGATCAGGCGTTTGTTATAGATAAACACCACCGGCTCATAGGTGGTGCCATACACCTTATCTTGCCATACCGCCCATTTCGGCAGCTGAGCCTGCTCGGGGGAGGCGTATTCCTGTGCGTAATCGCCCGCCAGTTTCAAAATGGTGTCCATCGACGAGCTCCACACCACGTCGCCGCTGGTGCCGCCGGCCGCCTGCTCGCTGATGAAGCGGTTATACAGTTCGGTACTGTTCATGTCGTTGTATTCCACCTTAATGCCCGGATACAACGCCTCGAACCCCTGGATCAGCGGCGCCGCCGCCTTGGTGTCGGTGGTCGAGTAAATCACCACCTTGCCTTCTTTCTTCGCGCCGTCGACCCGTTTCTGATAGTCGGCGGGGTAGCCCGCCGGGAAGGCTGCATAGGCGGAAACGGAGCCCAGTAAGGTGATTGCAGCTACGGTAGCGCTGATTTTTTTCATCATCATCCATCCCCTGATCACATTTAATAAACCAAAAATTAACATATAGTTAATAAGTGTGACGAGGCAACGGCGTTGCTTTGTTATCTTTCGGTTTTGTGAGGTTGGCCATTTTTCAGCCAATAAAAAAGCCCGGCAGCGCGGGCTTTACGGCACTTCCTGTTGCAGACTATTCGGCCAGGCGAGAGCGCCGCAGCAGGCGAATTCGCTGTACGATGGCGACCCCCAGCAGCGTCAGCACAAATCCTGCCAGCTGCAGCAGCGACAGCGCCTCGCCAAACAGCACGTACGCCTGCAGTGCCGCCGCCGGCGGCACCAGCAGCATCAGCGCGGTAATGCGAGTCAAATCGCCGTGGCGCACCATCCAGATAAACAGCGCGGTGCCGCCCAGCGACAACACGCCGGCCGACCACAGCAGCGAGAACCACAGCGTCGGCGAATTGTCCCAGGCGCCGGAGCCCATCACGGCCGCCAGCACGCCGGTTACGATCGCGGCGCCGAGGTGCTGAATGGCGCCTGTCGCCCGCAGATCGGCCGCCGCCAGCGAAGACTTCTGCACCATGATGCCGATCGTCAGCGCGACGATGCTGCCAAACCCCATCAGAATCGGCAACAGCGCCATATTGCCGACGTCGATACCGGTCAGCCGAGGGGAGAGCACCAGCGCAACACCGATAAAACCGACCGCCAGCCCAGCCCAGGAACGCAACCCTATCGATTTGCGCAGCACCAGCGCGAAAATCAGCGCGGTGAACAGCGGCTGCAATCCGCCAATGAGCGACATCACCCCGGCCGCCAGGCCGTTCGCCACCGCCCACCAGCTTGCGGCGAGATAAACGCCGTTCATCAGCATGCCGGTCAGCAGGTGCATCACGAACTGTCGCCCCTTGGGCCAGGCGCAATGCAGCGCCAGCAGGGCGAATACCGCAGCGGCGATCAAAAAGCGCAAAGTCAGGAAAAGGTTGGGATCGGCATGATCCGCCACCGCCCGCGCGGCAATAAAACCGGTCGACCAAATTAATATCAGGAAAAACGGCGCGATAAATGCCTTTCGCCGATCGCGTTTTTCGCGCTGGGTTATTTCCATATCACTACCTGAAAAATGCGGCTGATGAGTTAATGCGGAACATACTAACCAATTTAACACCGGCTTAACAGCACCGACACCGGCCCCCCCAAGCCTGCGTAATGAACACAATGGCGGGAAATCATGACGTTTCAATTTTATATAATTCACCAAGCTTATAATTAATCCCACCCCGTTACGACAATGTAAATTAATTGCTACATCCGGTATAACTATTCCCCTCCTGGCGGCGTTGTCGGAATAATTCCCCTTTGCTAGCCTTCCTGAAGCCACTTAATTAACTGGACTGACTTATGGCCGAAATCACTGATTTTATGAAACTGGATATGCGTATTGGCGAAATTATTTCCGTGGAATATAACGACAAGGCGTTAAAGCCCGCCTATAAGCTGCGCATTGATTTCGGCGAAGAAATTGGCATTAAAAACAGCTCGGCGCAATTATGCGAAAACTATCAGGAAGATGATCTGCTCGGCAAAAAAGTCATCTCCGTCGTTAATTTCCCCGCCAGGCGGGTTGCTGGATTTAAATCCGAAGTGCTGGTACTTGCCGCGGTCACCCGGGATCAAGGCACCGTCTTGCTGAAAACCGACTTCGACGTGGAGATCGGCAGCAAGATTTTATAATCGCCACATCATTCGTGAGGCCCCCGAGAAATGCGACAGTTATCCCTGCTTGATGAAGTTAAGAAGGCGTATCAGGAACACCGTTCAGCCTTTATCCCCGGCGCCACCATGCAAGCGATCCTGCTGGCGCTGGGCGCGCGGCCGGAAGATTTCGCCAAGCTGCAGCAGGTCAGCGGCAATCTGGCGGACGATCCCACGCTGCCTTTCCGCAAGTCCAGAAACGGCCGCTTCTGTTTCGACTTCGATCGCGCCCAGATTGAGCGGCTGGAGTTCCAGCCTTTCGTGCTCTCGGTCGAGGAAGACTTCATCCGTTACGATTCGGGCAAGGTGCGCCACTTCCGCGGCATCAACGACGATCTGCAGTTGAATACGGCATTCCAGGCGCTGATGAAATTCAAAGCCTACGTGATCGATGGCGTGAGCGTGACGCCGCGCGCCCGGCTTAATCAGGAGATCAACAAATTCGTCTGCACGGTGTTCAACCTGCGCACCGTCACCACGCCGCAGATGCTGGGCGAACCGGCGCTGGAAGGCGTGCACAGCGACGGCGTCGACCACACCATGACGACCTTCCTCGGCTGCGACAACATGACCGACGACAGCGCCAAGACCTTTATTCACGATATGCGCGAAACCAGCGGGATCAAATTCGATCGGGCCCGGCCAGAATGGATTTTGGGCGAAATACAGCATCGGCATTTCCTCGATACCCTGCTGATTGTCGATCATGAACGCAAACACAGCCTCTCACCGGTGGAAGCGCAGGACAAACGCCGGCATTCGACCCGCGATATGCTGATCTTTTTCACCCGCAAACCGGTCGAAGACGGCCACGTCTCTTTCGCGTATGACTCTTTCAAACCGCATATCGAAATCCCGCTGTCGATAGACATGGTGGCGCGCGCGAGCTAACGCGCAGCCGGGCCGGCCGCCATGATCCCTCTGTGCGGCCGGTTCACGCCAGGATAAACAGCGCTGGATTAATCAGGTTTTTCTCGCCGAATTATTATATCCTGCCGGACGAAAATTTTGCGGGCGCTCGCTGCCCTCTGCGCCTGCCCTCTGCAGTTATCCATTCCGCAGCAGGCCGTTTATTTCATGAATACAGGCAGTGCCATACCGTTATGACCAAGAATTTATCCCCGAAAGACATTATCGCCCTGGGCTTTATGACCTTCGCCCTGTTTGTCGGCGCCGGCAACATCATTTTCCCCCCGCTGGTGGGGCTGCAGTCCGGCGAACATCTGTGGCCGGCCGCCCTCGGGTTTATGGTGACCGCCGTCGCCTTGCCGGTGATCGCCGTGATCGCGCTGGCGCGCGTCGGCGGCAGCATCAGCCTGCTGACCGGCCCCATCGGCCGCACCGCCGGCCTGCTGTTGGCGACCGTCTGCTATCTGGCGCTCGGCCCGCTGTTCGCCACGCCGCGAACCGCCAATGTCTCTTTCGCCCTCGGCATCGCGCCCTTCACCGGCGACGGCACCCTGCCGCAGTTCATCTACAGCCTGCTGTTCTTTACCCTGGCGATGATCGTCTCGCTGTATCCCGGCCGGTTGCTCGATAACGTCGGCCATATTCTGGCGCCGCTGAAAATCCTGGCGCTGGCCGCGCTCGGCATCGCCGCCCTGGTTTGGCCCGCCGGTGAACCGGTCTCCGCCGTCGGCAGCTATCAGGCATCGGCGTTTTCCACCGGCTTCGTGCAGGGTTATCAAACCATGGACACGCTGTCGGCGCTGATGTTTGGCTCGATTATCGTCACCGCCGCCCGCTCGCGCGGCGTCAGCGACAGCGGCCTGCTGCTGCGCTACACCCTGTGGGCCAGCCTGATCGCCGGCGTCGGCCTGACGCTGGTCTATATCTGCATGTTCAAACTCGGCGCCGGCAGCGGCAGCCTGGTCGAGAGTGGCGCTCAGGATGGCGCGGCAATCCTGCACGCTTATGTGCAACACACCTTCGGCGATCTGGGCAGCGTCTTTATGGCAGTGCTGATGTTCATCGCCTGCCTGGTGACGGCGGTCGGCATGACCTGCGCCTGCGCGGACTTCTTCTCTCGCTACCTGCCGCTCTCTTACCGCACGCTGGTGGTTATCCTCGCCCTCTTCGCCATGCTGGTCTCCAACATGGGGCTGGCCAACCTGATCCGCGTCTCGCTACCGGTGCTGACGGCGATCTATCCGCCCTGCATCGCGCTGGTGTTGCTCAGCTTCAGCCAGAACCGCTGGCGCAGCGCCAAGCGCGTCTTCGCGCCGGTGATCGCCACCAGCCTGGTGTTTGGCCTCGCCGACGGCCTGAAGGCCTCCAGCTTCAGCGGCCTGCTGCCCGCCTGGTTCGATAAGCTGCCGCTGGCCGAACAGGGGCTGGTCTGGCTACAGCCTACGCTGCTGGTGCTGTTGCTGGCGGCGGCTTATGACCGGTTGCGCAGCGTCGAAAGCGCCAACGTCGCGTCGTAAGCGCGGGTTACGCCCATAAAAAAAGCCGGTCACGATGACCGGCTTTTTTATCGGCTTGCGCCAGGCCGCTTACTTCAG
>NZ_RXKV01000023.1:0-503 GCF_016805595.1 Serratia sp. 4542 | reverse complement strand
CCGTAGTTCACCGACCGCTTGGTATCGATGCGGTGCCAGGTGTAGCCCGCCCCGCCGCGCAGCGCCAGCGCCCCGAACTGCTTGTCGCCGTACGCCGCCAGGTGGTAGTTGTCGCTGTCCGCCTTCGACCCGTACCCGCCGTGCAGCGAGGTGCGGGTGTAGCCGGTCGCTACCCCCAACCGCCAGTCGTCCGCCGCCGCCGAGTCCAGCCCCACCAGCACCCCGTAGGTCGAGGCCTGATAACCCGTGGCGTTGGCGTCGCCCGACGCGTGGTCCCACGCCCCCAGCAGCTGCGCCCAGGCACCACCCTCGTCCGCCTTGATGGCCGACGAGCTCGCCAGCCCTTCCGCCTGACGCAGACGCCCGTTCAGCGCCTCACGCAGGTAGCGGCTGTCGTTCACCAGCGCCGACGCGATATCCGCATGGATTTGCCCCGACAGCTGACGGAACGCCTGCCGCGCTTCGCCCGCCGTGCCGCTGCCGAGCAGGCTCTCGTACACCGG
>NZ_RXKV01000022.1:0-1903 GCF_016805595.1 Serratia sp. 4542 | reverse complement strand
CAAGCGGTCGGTGAACTACGGAATGCAGTCGGACCGCGACACGGCGAAGTACAGCGCGCGCACCGAGCAGCTGTTCGCGGAAGCGGGCTACAGCGTGCAGGGTGAGTGGCTGAACCTGGAGCCGTTCGTGAACCTGGCGTACGTGAACTTCGAGAACAACGGCATCGCGGAAAGCGGCGGCGCGGCGGCCTTGCGCGGGGATAAACAGCACACGGATGCGACGGTGTCGACGCTGGGTCTGCGTGCGGACACCGAATGGCAGGTGAGCGCGGGCACGACGGTGGCGCTGCGCAGCGAGCTGGGGTGGCAACACCAGTACGGCGGGCTGGAGCGAGGCACCGGGCTGCGGTTCAACGGCGGCAACGCGCCGTTCGTGGTGGACAGCGTGCCGGTCTCGCGCGACGGGATGGTGCTGAAGGCGGGGGCGGAAGTGGCGGTGAACGAGAACGCCACGCTGTCGCTGGGCTACGGCGGGCTGCTGTCGCAGCACCACCAGGACAACAGCGTCAACGCCGGCTTCACCTGGCGCTTCTAAGCAACATCGACTTAATCCTTGTAGGGAACCGTCTGCGGGCGGTTCCTTTTTCACATCCTGCTAATGAGAACCCGGCGCACCTGGGGCGTCGGCCAATAACAAGCAAAAGGTAAGGAAATGACAACAACAATGGGTTTTGATAGCAAAGGAAACGTTCGTCGCTCGCCGTGGCGGCTGAACGCGCTGGTCTGCTGCATGGCGCTGGCGGGGTATGCGCAGGCGGCACCGCACGAGGTGAACGGCCAAGCCGGCGATCCGGCCAGCTGGCGCAGCGCCGAATTCAACGCCAACTGGGGGCTGGGGGCGATCCATGCCGATGAGGCCTACGCCGCCGGTTATACCGGCAAAGGGCAGAAGGTGGGCATTTTCGATACCCCGGTCAACCGCCATCCCGAGTTCGCCGGCGACGGCAAACTGATCAACGTGGTCACCGAAGGCTATCGCGCCTACACCGATCCGCACCGGCCGGGCATTAACGCCGGCGACCGCTTTTACTTCGACGGCACCTTCCACTTCTACAGCGGCTCACAGGGCATGCTGAGCAATCACGGGGTGCACGTCGCGGGCATCAGCGCCGCCAACCGCGATGGCGTCGGCATGCATGGCGTGGCCTTCGATTCGCAGGTGATCAGCGTCGATAACGACAACGACGGCCCGGCCTACGGCGAATTTCTCGGCCTGGACGGCGCCGTCACCAATGCCGGCTGGCAGGCGATGATCAACAGCGGTGCGCGGGTGATCAACAACAGCTGGGGCGTCAGTATTCCCGACTTTCTGTCCGACGGCGGCCGCGATCCTAACGCGCTGCACTTTGAGCTGCAGGATGCGCAGGAACAATTCGATCAGGTCAAACCGCTGCTCGGCAGCCTGGCCGGCGCAGGCTATCAGGGCGCCATCGACGCGGCGCGCAAAAATATTCTGGTGCTGTTCGCCGCCGGCAACGACGGCAACTACAACCAACCGGATGTGATCAGCGGGCTGGCCTACTTCGTGCCGGACATCGCGCCGAACTGGCTGTCGGTTGCCAGCGTGGCGCAGGATGCGGCATCGACCAACAGCGTGCCTTACACCATCAGCAGCTTCTCTTCCCGCTGCGGCTATACCGCCAGCTTCTGCGTCTCGTCGCCGGGCAGCAAAATCTACAGCACCGTGGCCAATGGTTCCGATCCGGCCAACCTGGTGTCGGACTACGGCAATAAAAACGGCACCTCGATGGCGACGCCGCACGTCACCGGCGCGGTGGCGGTGTTGCTGCAGCGCTTCCCGTACATGACCTCGGCGCAGATTGCCGACGTGTTGAAAACCACCGCCACCGACATGGGCGCGCCGGGCATCGATGCGCTCTATGGCTGGGGGATGATCAACCTG